>NZ_CP182420.1:0-720709 GCF_048270675.1 Paracoccus sp. TD-10
GCTTGGCCACCTGGCCCTCGCGCGCCTTGCAGACGATCGAGCCGCGATGCCGGCAGGAGTTGTGGAAGGCGCGGATTTCCCCGTCGCGGCCCTTGACGATGACGATGTTGTAGGCGCCGACCCGCAGGGTCGCGTAGCTGCCGGGCTTGACCAGCTGGCAGGCCGGGATGGCATAGAGCCATTCGCGGTAGAAGATGTGCTCCAGATCCTGCTGATAGATCTCGGGCGAGGTATAGAAGGGCTGTTCCAGCGCGTGTCCGGGCACACGGCGGGCAAGCAGGTCATGCAGATTCGTGTTGGTGGCGGACATGTCGGCTTCCATGGGATGAGGGTGAATCCTGCCTGCGACAATCGGCTGCATGCGGCATCTTGACAACGGCATAAAAATTCACCTTGGCTTAGCTGATCTAACCTGAAAGCCACCGGGAGCGAGTTGGTTGCGCAGACCCTACGACCTTGCCTCGATCACCGCCCTGATGTGTTTCGAGGCCGCGGCCCGCAAGATGAGCTTCAAGGAAGCCGCAAGGGAGACTAACGTCACCCCCGCCGCGATCAGCCACCAGATCAAGGCGCTGGAGCAGGATCTGGGCTGCGCGCTGTTCATCCGCCGGCATCGCGGGGTGGAACTGACCGAGAAGGGCGCCTTCCTGCTGGTCGCCCTGCAGCGCGGCTTCGAGACCATCTCGGATTGCGTCACGCAGTTGCGCGCAAGCCCCGAGGCGGTCGATGTCACCATCCGCGCAACGACCGCGGTCAGCGCGCTGTGGCTGACCCCCAAGATCGGCGCGTTCTGGAAGGATCATCCGGGCATCACCGTTTCGCAGATCATCAGCGACGTGCCGGGCTCGGGCGGCCGGCACGACCTGAGCATCCGCTATGCCATTCCCCAGGACACCGGCGAGGAATGGCGGCCACTGTTCCATGACCGGATCCTTGCCCTGGGAACCGAGCGCTTTCGCCAAGAACACGGCATTCGCAGCGCCGCCGACCTGATGTCTGCCCCGCTGATCCACATGCGCAGCGAGGAGAACGACTGGACCGGCTGGACGGAATGGTTCGCCGCCCTGGGCCTTTCCGTGCCAAGGGGGCGCAGCCTGCATGTGAACAACCACATGATCGCCCTGCAGGCGGCCGAGGACGATGTCGGCGCGGTGCTGGGCTGGGGCGGGCTGCTCGGAAACCTGCTGGAACAGGGCCGGCTGGTCCAGCTGGTGCCGGAAAGCATCCCTTCTCCGGCCGGCTTCTACCTGACGATCCACCCCCGCGCCTCGGCGAAAGCCCGGCTGTTCGCGGATTGGCTGGCCGAGGGCTGAATCGCGTCAGAGCTGGCGATAGACCCGTGCCGTATCTTCCTCGAAATGGCGCAACTCGTCCTGCCGGCGGGCCTCGGACCAGCCGAGGCTGGCGGCGGCGATGCGCGACAGCGCCTCGGCCCGGCCCCGGCCCAGGTCGGGCTCCAGCCCGTCCGGCAGGCGGCGGCGGATCAGGTCGGCAAGGCGCACGACATGTTCGCGGGCCGCCATCTGGCCGATGCCTTGGTCCTTGGTTTCGGGCGCCGGAATGACGCCGGCGGGCTCCGGTCCCCGCCTTCCCAGGCGTCTTTCGACGCTGCGCGCCACCTTCCGCGCTGCATGGCGATGCAGCATGATGGTCGAGCCGGTGACCGCCAGCAGGCCGGGCATCGCGGGATCCTCGGCCACCTCGACCGGCAGGCTGGTCACCCGGCCGTCGCGGGTCGAGGTCGGCCGCACCCCGCACCAGCAATGCAGCACATCCGCGCGCGTCAGTTGCAGGTCGGGGAACAGGTGGTTGGCCTCGGACAGGATATAGTCGATCTCGGCGTCCTCGACGCGGATGTCGTCGGGATCGGCGGTGACCTCGGTCTCGGTCGGGCCGATGAAGTGAAAATCGCGCCAGGGAAAGACGTAATAGGGCTCGCCCTTGCGGGAAAAGGCTTCCAGGCCCTGGCCGCGGAATGCCTCGGGCAGGCGCAGCATGACATTGACGCCCTTGACGCCGATCACCCGCCGCTTGCCCGAGCCGCCGCCCGGCACCCGGTCGATCCAGGGACCGGCGGCGTTCACCACCATGCGGGCGCGGATCTGCGCCCGGCCCTGCATGTCGGGGGCGCGCTCGTCCAGCGTGACCAGCCAAGCCTCGCCCTCGCGCGCGATGGCCGTCACCTCGGCATAGGTGCGGAGAGTGGCGCCGCGCCGCTCGGCATCCAGCGCGGTATCGACGCAGATGCGCTCGGGCCAAGCATACATGTATTCCTCGAACACGCCCACGCCGCGCAGCGGGCCACCCAGGGCCGCGGCCATGGCGCTTTCGCCGGCGGCTTTCGCAGGCGGGAGGCGGCGATAGGACAAGGGCACCTGCCAGCCGTCCAGCGCCTCGACCAGCCGAAAGCCCAGATCGACCAGCCAGGGCGGATAGCGATCGCCCTGGCGGAACGGATAGTGGAAGCGGTGCTTGGTCAGGTGGCCGGGCATGTCGCGCACCAGTTCGGCCCGGCAGCGCATCACGTCGCGGGTGTAGAGCAGCCGCCGGATCATGTCGGCGGGCCGAAAGGGCATCTGCCACAGCGGATAGCGCGCGGCGAGATAGCCGAGCCCGGAATAGAGCATGCGGCTGGAGCGCGACGAGGTGCCGGCGCCGATATCGCCGCGGTCGACCAGCAGAGTGCGAAAGCCGCGCCCCGCCAGTTGCCGGGCGCTGGCGCAGCCGACCGCGCCGGCGCCGATGACGATCACGTCGTATTCGGTCTGGTCGAGGCTGGTAAGGGCAGGGCGGGTCACGCCGGACCCTCCGCCATGCGCCGCGCCTTCTCGGTGGCCGCCTCCAGCGCCGCGACGACGGCGCGGCTGAAGCCTGCCGCCTCGGCGGCCTCGAGGCCGGCGGCGGTGGTGCCGCGATAGTCGCGATAGGCGGCGACCAGGGCAGGGGCCTCGGTGATCCGCCTCTCCAGCAGCCGCGCGCCGCCGACCACCGCCGCCTCGGCCGCGCGCCAGGCGATGGCGTCCGCGACGCCCTGCGCCCGCATGAACCCGGCCATCGCCACCGCCATCAGCGCCGGATAGGCGGCGCCCGAGCCGGGCAGGGCGGTCATCAGGTCGATTTCGGCCTCGCTCGACAACTCGTCTGTGGTGCCGATGGCCGAGAGCAGGTGCCGCACGGTGTCACGGTCGGCATCCGTCACCCCTTCGGCGGACCAGAAGGGCGAATAGGAGGCGCCGATCTCGGCGGCGGCATTCGGCATGACCCGCACGATCCGGCCGCCGCAGCGGGCCAGTTCGCGGGCATTCACCCCGGCCATGAGGGACAGGATCAGCCGCCCCTCGGCCCGCAGCGCCAGCTCCGGCCAGTCCTCGGGCCGCACCGAGACCACGATCACGTCGCTCTGCGCCACGAGATCCGCCACGTCCCGCGCCCAGACCACATCGGCATGGCCGTGATAATCGGGGCGTGGCCCGCTGCGGTTCAAGAGCGCCAGATCGCCCGGCTGGACGATGCCGCGCGACAAAAGCCCCGCGCCAAGCGCCGAGCCCAGCCAGCCGGTGGCGCCGATGATACCGATCCTCATGCGCCTGCCCCCGCACTTCCGGTATATGCGTTGATGGCTTCCTGGAAGGGTATGATGCCGATGGTGCTTCCGTCGGCGGTCTGGACGCGCAGGGCCTGCAGGCGGCTTGCGGCCATGTGCTGGAGGGCCTCGGCGATGCTGGCCTCGGGGGCGATGGCGGCCTCGGGCAGGGCGTCGAAACCGTGCTGGGCCAGCATCACCGCGCCGACCTTCAGCACCTTGCCGCGGTCGACATGCTGGACGAAATTGGCCACGTAATCGTCGGCCGGGCGCAGCACGATGTCCTGCGCCGTGCCCTGCTGGATCACCGAGCCGTCGCGCAAAAGCGCGATGCGGTCGCCGATGCGCAAGGCCTCGTCGAGGTCGTGGGTGATGAAGACGATGGTCTTCTTCACCTCCTGCTGCAAATCCAGCAGCACCGTCTGCATGTCATAGCGGATCAGCGGGTCCAGCGCCGAATAGGCCTCGTCCATCAAGAGGATCGGCGCGTCATTGGCCAGGGCGCGGGCCAGGCCCACGCGCTGCTGCATGCCGCCCGAAAGCTGGCTCGGGTAGCTCTTCTCGAAGCCGGCAAGGCCCACCCGCTCGATCCAGCGCATGGCGGTGCGATAGCGCTCGGCCTCCGCCATGCCCTGCACCTCCAGCCCGTAGGCGGCATTGTCCAGCACCGTGCGATGCGGCAGCAGGCCGAATTTCTGGAACACCATCGCGGTCTTGTGGCGGCGGAAGGCGCGCAGCTCGTCGCGGGACATCCCGACGACGTTGCGGCCCTCGATCACGATCTCGCCGGCGGTGGGCTCGATCAGCCGGTTGATGTGGCGGATCAGCGTCGACTTGCCGGAACCCGACAGGCCCATGATCACCTGGATGCTGCCCGGCGCGATGGAGATGTTGATGTCGCTGAGCCCCAGCACATGGCCGTGGCGGGCCTGCAGCTCGGCCTTGGTCATGCCGGCGCGCACCGCCGCGACATGGGCCTGGGGGTCCGCGCCGAAGATCTTGTAGAGGTTCTTGATCTCGATGCCGATGGGATCAGTCATGGCTGGCCTCATGGTGTTTCTGCAGCCGCTTGCCCCAGGCCTGGCTGATACGGTCGAACAGGATGGCGATGCCGACGATGGCGAAGCCGTTGAACAGGCCCAGGGTGAAATACTGGTTGTTGATGGCGCGCAGCACCGGCTGGCCCAGCCCCTGCACCCCGATCATCGAGGCGATCACCACCATGGCCAGCGCCATCATGATGGTTTGGTTGATGCCGGCCATGATGGTGGGCAGCGCCAGCGGCAGCTGCGCCTTGACCAGCTTCTGCCAGGCCGAGGAGCCGAAGGCGTCGGCCGCCTCCAGCACCTCGGGATCGACCTGGCGGATGCCCAGGTTGGTCAGCCGGATCATCGGCGGGATGGCATAGATCACCACCGCGATCAGCCCCGGCACCCGGCCGATGCCCAGCAGCATCACCACCGGGATCAGGTAGACGAAGCTGGGCATGGTCTGCATGATGTCGAGGATCGGGCTGATGATCCGCTGCACCCGCTGCGAGCGCGCCATCAGGATGCCCAGCGGCAGGCCGACGGCGATCGACAAAAGCGTGGCGGCCAGCACCATGGAGATGGTCTTCATGGTGTCGTCCCACATGCCGAAGAGGCCGATCAGCACCAGGGTGGCGACCGAGCCGATCACCACGCGCAGGCTGCGGCTGGCGCCCCAGGCCAGGCCGGCCACGACCAGCAGGATCACCGGCCAGGGCGTGCCCAGAAGCAGCCGTTCGAACCAGATCAGCAGGCTCTGCAGCGGGCTGAAGAAGCCTTCGATCAGGTCGCCGTAGCTGCGCGTGAAGCTGCGGAAACCGTCGTCAATCAGCCGCTGGAGATCGCGCAGCCAGGTGCTTTTCAATTGGGGAAATGTGGTGAGCCAGGTCATGAGGATGTTGTCCGCCTGTTGCTGGGGAAGGGGGGCGCGGCTTCGACGCCGCGCCCTTTCTTTTGCCTAGAGCGCGGCCCTGATCTTCTCGGCCGCATCCGGGCTCACCCATTGCGTCCATGTTTCTTCGTTATTGCGCAGGAATTCCTGGGCGCCCGCCTCGCCGGTGGCCTGATTGTCGGTCATCCAGGCCATCAGCGCGTTGACGGTATCGTTGCTCCAGCTGCGCTTCGACAGGTAGTCCATGACGGCTGGGTCGGTCGTTTCCGAGAACTCCCTGGCCACCAGCGTGAGAACCTCGTCCACAGGCCAGGAATTGGGTTTCGGATCGGGACAATCGGCGACCGACGTGCAGCGTTTCCACTCCTCCATGTCCAGGGGGGCGCCGAAGTCGATCTGCACCATCTCGTATTTGCCGAGCAAAGCCGTGGGTGCCCAGTAATAGCCGACCCAGCCCTGCCTGCGCTCGTAAGCCCGCGCAACCGCGCCGTCATGGCCCGCCGCCGAACCGGGATCGACAAGCACGAACCCCTTGTCCTCGGCGCCGAAGGCCTTGGCAAGCTGCGTGGTGACGATATTGCCGCCCCAGCCCGCAGGCCCGGTGTAGATGGCGCCCTTGCCCGGCTCTTCCGGCGCGGGGAAAAGTTCGGGATGGGCAAGGACATCCGCGGCGGTCCGGATCTCGGGATGTTCGTCCTGGATATATTTGGGGATGAACCAGCCCTGGACACCGCCATCCGACAGCGCCCTTCCGACCGAAACGATCTTGCCCTCGGCAAGCCCGGTCTCGAACAGTTCCGGCATCAGCCCGACCCAGCCTTCGGGAACCACTTCGGGTTTTCCCTTTTCGACCAGCGAGGTGATGGCCGGGACGGTATCGGCAATGGTGATCTCGGCGTCGCAGCCATAGCCTTCGTTCAGGATGAACTGATCGAGGCTGGCCAGGACCTCGGCGCTTTGCCAGTTCATGCTGGCAATGGTCAGGCTGCCGCAATCGGCCGAGGCGGTGCCGGCCAGCACCAGGAAGGGCAGGGCTGCTGTGCCGAGGAAATAGGGTCGTCTCATGGTCTTTTTCCCTGTCGTGACATAAGCTCTCGTTGCCCGGATCGTCGCACTATCCGGGGGGCTGGAAGGAGAGCAGCCTCTCCATATCGCTGCCGGGGCGCTGTTACGGTGGCGGCTTGGCGGCGGTTTTCACCCGGGCGTTGAAGCGGGCGATCTCGCGCGGCTCGGCGCTCTGCCCGGTATAGATCTCGACATAGGTCGGGATGCGCGCGAGCCGGGTTTCCAGCTCCTCCTGCACCCGCATCGAGATATAGCCGATCTGCGTCAGATAGATGGTGCGCGCCCGCACGTCGGCCTCCTGCTCGCCATGCCCCCAGCGCACCAGCATCTCGCGCAGCGCCGAAAGCCGCGTCTCGTCCGCAGCCGCGACGCGCACGGCCACCGTGTCGTCCTGCAAGGCCCAGCTGCGCACCGCGAATTCCAGCTTGCTGTCGAAGACCCCCGACAGAAAGCAGGCCAGCACGTTCAGCATCGCCTCCGCCCGGCTCTCGGCATATTCTTGCGCCGCCTTGACCAGGGGATCGGTCGTCCGCTCCTCCCAGCCGTCGATCAGCGCGGTCAGCAGCGCCTCGCGATCCTCGAAGAACCAGTAGAAGCTGGTGCGCGACAGGTTCAGATGCCGGGCCAGGGGCTGGATCTTCACCGCGTCGATGCCGCCGTCGATCAGCGCCTGGTAGCCGGCCTCCAGCCAGCCCTCACGCGACCCACGCCATCCGGTTTCAGCGGTTGCTGCACGATTTCTCATGCCCTTGCAGTAGCCCGGTATTCGATTCGCCGCAAGAAAAAATGTCCTGTCATGATCCCGTTGTGTGCATGATTGATTTTTTAATTGACACATATGAACATTGCCCCGATCCTGAGCGGCGACTCCCCACCCCGCACAGGCAGAGCCGATGTCGAACGATCCCCTTCTGCAGCCCTATCAGCTGAAGCACCTGGTGCTGCGCAACCGCATCATGATCACCAGCCACGAGCCGGCCTATCCCGAGGACGGCATGCCCAAGGACCGCTACCGCGCCTATCATGTCGAGCGCGCCAAGGCCGGGGTGGCGCTGACCATGACCGCCGGCTCGGCCTCGGTCTCGCGCGACAGCCCGCCGGTGTTCAACAATATCCTGGCCTGGAAGGACGAGGTGGTCGGCTGGATGAAGAAGCTGACCGACGAATGCCACGACCACGGCTGCGCGGTGATGATCCAGCTCACCCATCTGGGCCGGCGCACCCGCTGGGACAAGGCCGACTGGCTGCCCGTCGTCTCGCCCAGCTTTGAGCGCGAGGCGGCGCATCGCTCGTTCCCGAAGAAGATGGAGGACTGGGACATCGAGCGCATCATCGGCGACTATGTCGATGCGGCCGAGCGCATGAAGGCCGCGGGGCTCGACGGGCTTGAGATACAGGCCTACGGCCATCTGATGGACCAGTTCTGGTCGCCGCTGACCAACGACCTCGATGGCCCCTATGGCGGCAGCCTCGACAACCGGCTGCGCTTCACCTTCGACGTGCTGCGCGGCATCCGCGCACGCTGCGGCGAGGATTTCATCCTGGGCGTGCGCTATACCGGCGACGAGGACCTGCCGGGCGGGCTGACCGCCGAGGACGGGCTGGCGATCTCGCAAAAGCTCAAGGACAGCGGGCTGGTCGACTTCCTGAACGTGGTCAAGGGCCATATCGACACCGATGCCGGGCTGACCGACGTGATCCCGGTGCAGGGCATGCGCAACGCCCCGCATCTGGACTTCGCCGGGCAGATCCGCAAGGCCACCGGCTTCCCGACCTTCCACGCCGCCAAGATCCCGGACGTGCCGACCGCCCGCCACGCCATCGCCGCGGGGCTTCTCGACATGGTCGGCATGACGCGGGCGCATATGGCCGACCCGCATCTGGTCCGCAAGGTGACCCTAGGCCGCGAGGACGACATCCGCCCCTGCGTCGGCGCCAATTACTGTCTCGACCGCATCTACCAGGGCGGCATGGCCTTCTGCCTGCACAATGCCGCCACCGGGCGCGAGCAGACCATGCCGCACACCATCCCGCCCGCCCCGGCGAAGAAGCGCATCACCGTGGTCGGCGCCGGTCCCGCCGGCATGGAGGCCGCCCGCGTCGCGGCCGAGCGCGGCCATGCCGTCACCGTCTTCGAGGCCGCCGACCAGCCCGGCGGCCAGATCCGCCTGACCGCGCTGGACGAGCGCCGCCGCGAGATGATCTCGATCATCGCCTGGCGCATGGCGCAATGCGAGAAGCATGGCGTGAAGTTCCGCTTCAACACCTTCGCCGATGCGGCCGAGGTGCTGGCCACCGAGCCCGACGAGGTGATCGTCGCCACCGGCGGGCTGCCGCATGTCGAGGTGCTGGAGGCGGGCAACGAGCTGGTCTCATCCGCCTGGGACATCCTGTCGGGCGACGTGAAGCCGGGCCAGAACGTGCTGATCTTCGACGATGCCGGCGACCATGCGGCGCTGCAGGCCGCCGACCTGATCTCGGCCAGCGGCGCCGCGGTCGAGATCGTGACCCCGGACCGCAGCTTCTCGCCCGAGGTGATGGCGATGAACCTGGTGCCCTATATGCGCAACCTGCAAAAGCGCGACACCACCTTCACCGTCACCTGGCGGCTCCGCTCGGTGACGCGCGAGGGCAACCGGCTGCGCGCGCGCCTGGGCAGCGATTACGGCGCCTTCACCCGCGAGCGCATCGTCGACCAGGTGGTGGTCAACCACGGCACCCGGCCGCTGGACGAGCTCTATTTCGAGTTGAAGCCGCTCTCCTCGAACCTGGGCGAGGTCGATTACGAGGCGCTGACCACCGGCGGGTTGCAGGAGGTGCGCAAGAACCCCGGGGGCCGCTTCCGCCTCTACCGCATCGGCGATGCCGTCGCCGCCCGCAACACCCATGCCGCGATCTACGACGCGCTGCGGCTGCTCAAGGATCTGTGAGGCACCAGGGGAGCGGGGAGGCACGCCGACGCCATGCTGCATCCGGGAGGTGAACCGAAATGCCGAGACACCAGGCTTGGCAAGGCTTTCTCGATGTCGCCTTGCCCGCCATGCGGGCACGCGCCCGTGACGGCAATTCGCCGGCCTCGCTTCAGGGCATTTCCGAGGCAATCCTCTCGGTTGGGGACCAAGGGGCGGCACCGGCCGGCCTGCCGGTGGTCGAGGCTTGGCTCGACACAGCCCTGGCCGTCCCATGGAACACCAGGACTTGCCGATCTTTTGCAGGCGGTGCAGCGGCTGGCGCCGCTCATGTGCTGGCGCAGGCGGACCGGCGATGCCGCCGCCAGCGCGAATGTGCCGAAAGCCATGCCAATGCCATGCTGCTCGGCCCCGCCGGCATCCAGGAGCGCCGCGACATCTGGATCAGCCTCAGCCTGCTTGCACCGCAGACCCGTTATCCCGACTACCAGCATGCGCCCGAGGAAACCTATCTGGTCCTGTCGCCCGGCCAATTCCGCAAGCCGGAGCGCGACTGGTTCGAGCCCGGCGGCGGCAGCTTCTTCGTGCCACCCAATGCGGTTCATGCCATGCGGGCCGAGGAGGAACCGCTGTTCGCGCTCTGGGCGTTCCGGGCCTGACGGATCAACGACAACAGCAGGAAGGTCAATGCCATGAAGATCCTTGTCCCCGTGAAGCGGGTGATCGACTACAACGTGAAGGCGCGGGTTCGCGCGGATGGCACGGGTGTCGATCTGGCGAATGTGAAGATGTCGATGAACCCGTTCGACGAGATCGCGGTGGAGGAGGCGATCCGTCTGAAGGAAGCCGGCCAGGCCGAGGAGGTGATCGCGGTCTCGATCGGCGTGAAGCAGGCGGCCGAGACGCTGCGCACCGCGCTGGCGATGGGCGCCGACCGGGCGATCCTGGTGGTGGCCGCGGACGACGTGCAGCAGGACATCGAGCCGCTGGCGGTGGCGAAGATTCTCGCCGCGGTGGCCAAGGCCGAAGGCACCGAACTCATCATCGCCGGCAAGCAGGCCATCGACAACGACATGAACGCCACCGGCCAGATGCTGGCGGCGATCCTGGGCTGGGCGCAGGCCACCTTCGCCTCGAAAGTCGAGATCGAAGGGGCCAAGGCCAAGGTGACGCGCGAGGTCGACGGCGGCCTCCAGACCATCGCGGTCAGCCTGCCGGCGGTGGTCACCGCCGACCTGCGGCTGAACGAGCCGCGCTATGCGAGCCTGCCGAACATCATGAAGGCCAAGAAGAAGCCCTTGGAGGAAAAGACCGCCGGCGATTACGGCGTCGACGTCGCGCCGCGTCTCGAGGTGGTCTCGGTGCGCGAGCCCGAGGGCCGCAAGGCCGGCATCAAGGTCGGCTCGGTGGACGAGCTGCTGGGCAAGCTGAAAGAAGCGGGGGTGATCTGATGGCTGTTCTGCTGCTTGGGGAAGTGACGAACGGGGTGCTGAACCGCGACGCGACGGCGAAGGCGGTGCAGGCGGTCAAGGCGCTTGGCGATGTCACGGTGCTCTGCGCCGGCGCGCAGGCCAAGGCGGCGGCCGCGGAGGCGGCGACGATCGCCGGCGTCGCGAAGGTGCTGGTGGCCGAGGCGCCGCTCTACGGCCACCGCCTGGCCGAGCCGACCGCGGCGCTGATCCTGGGCCTGGCCGGCGATTACGACCACATCGCCGCGCCGGCGACCACGGACGCCAAGAACGTCATGCCGCGGGTTGCGGCGCTTCTCGACGTGATGGTGCTGTCGGATGTCTCGGCCATCCTCGACGCGAACACGTTCGAGCGGCCGATCTATGCCGGCAACGCCATCCAGGTGGTGCGCTCGAAGGACGCGAAGAAGGTCTTCACCATCCGCACCGCCAGCTTCGACGCGGCGGGGATCGGCGGCAACGCCCCGGTCACCGAGGCCGCGCTGGCCGCCGATCCCGGCCTGTCCTCCTGGGTGGCCGACGAGGTGGCCGAGAGCGACCGTCCCGAGCTGACCTCGGCGAAACGCGTGGTCTCGGGCGGCCGCGGCCTCGGCTCGAAGGAGAGCTTCGCGATCATCGAAGAGCTGGCCGACAAGCTCGGCGCCGCGGTGGGCGCCTCCCGCGCGGCGGTGGACAGCGGCTATGCCCCGAACGACTGGCAGGTCGGCCAGACCGGCAAGGTGGTCGCCCCGGAACTCTATGTCGCGGTGGGCATCTCCGGCGCCATCCAGCACCTGGCGGGGATGAAGGACAGCAAGGTGATCGTGGCGATCAACAAGGACGAGGAGGCGCCGATCTTCCAGATCGCCGATTACGGCCTGGTGGGCGACCTGTTCTCCGTGGTGCCCGAACTCACCGGCAAGCTCTGAGCGCTTTCACCGTTTCCGCAAATACCCCGGGGGGAGCGACCCCGCGGCCCCGTCGAGGGGCCACGGGGCCGCGGGGGGCAGAGCCCCCGGACCCTGCGCACCGCAACCACCATCAGCCAGCCAAGGGGGCCGAGCCATGTCCGAAATTGAACGCGAGTCGATGGATTACGACGTGGTGATCGTCGGCGGCGGCCGTACCGACCTGCCGCAGATCGTCGACCGGTACATGAACGGCAAGATCGAACTCGCCCCGATGATCACCCGCACCCTGTCGCTCGATGGCCTCGGCAAGGGCTTCGACCTGATGCATGCGGGCGAATCCATCCGCGCGGCCATGCCTTATTGAAGGGTGCGATGCGTCGGCGACTGTTCCCGACGAGTCGCATCGGTTTTATTTCCGTCAGAGACGAGAGGCAATCTTGGTTCGTCGTTACTATGATCTTCCGTCCCTCAGCGCACTGGCCGTGTTCGAAGCGGCGGCCAGGCATTCGAGCTTCAAGCTCGCGGCGCAAGAGTTGAACGTGACGCCGGGCGCGGTCAGCCGTCAGATCAAGTCCGTCGAAATGGAGCTGGGCGCACCGCTATTCCTGAGAAACGGCAAGGGCGTCGTGCTGACCGGGGCGGGCGAGGAACTGTTCCACGTCCTGGCAAGCGGCTTTTCCCGCGCATCCGAGGTCATCCGCTCGATCAAGGAAGGCGAGGCCTCCAACATCGTCGCGATCGCATGCAGCGATGTCTTTGCGACCATGTGGCTTATCCCGAGGATGCCGGATTTCTGGGCCCGGCATCCCAGGGTGTTCGTGGATCACGTCATCTGGGAAAACGCACGAAACTATCGCAGAAGCGATGTCGAGCTGCGGGTGCGATACGGTCTCGGCTCATGGGCCGATGAAACGGCGGAATTGCTGTTTGACGACTGGATCTATCCGGTATGCAGCCCGGATTTCGCGCGGCAGCACGAGGGGGCCGGGATCGCCGATCTGGTGGACCTGCCGCTGCTGAGCGTGGAATGGGTCGAGCCTGACTGGCTGGGCTGGGACGAGATCCTGTTGCGCGGCGGGGTCAGGGCAGGGGCCCTGAGGGGGCGGCGCTTCGGAAAGTTCAGCATCGCCTTGCAGGCCGCCATGGCCGACCAGGGGCTGGTGATCGGATGGCACCGGCTGGTCGGGCCGCTGATCGAGCAGGGCGCCCTGGTCCGTTTCACCGATCTGGTCATCCCGGCACCTGGGGGCTATTACCTGACTAGGAACAGCACGCGCAAACTGTCGGATACCGCCATGGTCATGCGCGACTGGATCCGGGAACAGGCCCGGCAGGTGCGCGAGACCCCCTGCCCCGGTGGAGGCCGCCCTCCGGCTTGAGATGCCAGGGGATCCATTCGGATTGGTAGCGGTTCCGCGGCCCCGGTTGACTTCAGCTCAACTCGACTTGGAAATTTTCGTGCGTTGCCCCGAATCCGAACCCGCTTCTTGATGGGGGCGATCGTCTCGCACCCGCCGGGGCCGGGATCGATCCGACCGAACCAGGGAAACTGCGATGTCATCAGACGATACAATTCCGATACGAATGACCGGCGCCTTGCTGACCGGCCATGGCGGATTCGAAAAGCTGGAGATCCGGGACGACCTGCCGGTCCCGGAGCCCGGGCCGGGCGAGGTGCTGATCAAGGTCGCCGCGGCCGGCATCAACAATACCGACATCAACACCCGGATCGGCTGGTATTCCAAGGGCGTCACCAGCGCGACCTCGGCCGGCGGGGCCGAAGGCTATGAAACGACGAATGACGACGACGCCAGCTGGTCCGGCACCGCCCTCACGTTCCCGCGCATCCAGGGCGCCGATTGCTGCGGACGCATCGTCGCGGTGGGCGAGGGGGTCAGTCCCGACCGCATCGGCGAGCGGGTGCTGGTGCGCAACATGCTGCGTTCCTATGTCGGCTATCGTCCCTGGGAATGCTGGACCTTCGGGTCGGAATGCGACGGGGCCTTCGCGCAATATGCCAAGGCGCCGGCGCGCGAGACCTACAAGGTCGATTGCGACTGGAGCGATGTCGAACTGGCCTCGGTGCCCTGCGCCTATTCGACCGCGGAAGGCATGGTCCATCGCGCGCGGGTCGGCGAGGGCGAGCATGTGCTGATCACCGGCGCATCTGGCGGGGTCGGCTCGGCGGCGATCCAGCTGGCCCGGCGCAGGGGCGCACGGGTGTCCGCCATCGCAGGACAGAACAAGGCCGAGCAATTGAAGGCCCTTGGCGCTGACCATGTGATCCCGCGCGGCGACAGACTGGCGGACCATATCGAGCCGCAATCGGTCGATGTCGTCCTGGATGTGGTGGCCGGCCCGGCTTTCCCCGAGCTTCTCCAGGTGCTGAAGCGCGGCGGGCGCTATGCGGTGGCCGGCGCCATCGCCGGGCCGATCGTCGAACTGGACGTGCGGACGCTGTATCTGAAGGATCTGACCTTCTTCGGCTGCACCTTCCAGGAAGACGAGGTCTTCGAGAACCTGATCTCCTATATCGAGCGTGGCGAGATCCGGCCGAATGTCGCCGGAACCTGGCCCCTGGAGCAGATCGTGGATGCCCAGAAGGAATTCCTGTCCAAGAGCACCGGCGGCAAGCTGGTGCTGACCATCCCCCAATAAGGCGGCATTCATGTCCGAACTTGCAATCGACAAAATCGACGTGTTCCGGGTGGAACTGCCTTATTCGGGCGGGGTCTACACGCTGTCCGGCGGCCGGGAGTATCGCAGCTTCGATGCGACCATCGTCCGCATCACCACCGACAACGGCCTGGAAGGGTGGGGCGAAAGCACGCCCTTCGGCTCGACCTATATCGCCTCGCATGCCTTCGGGGTCCGGGCCGGCATCGCCGAGATCGCGCCGCGCCTGCTGGGGCGGGATCCGCGCCGGGTGGATCGGATCAACGACGCCATGGATCAGGCGCTGCTGGGGCACGAGCATGCCAAGACCGCGCTGGACGTGGCCTGCTGGGACATCTTCGGCAAAGCCGTGGGCATGCCGGTCTGCGACCTGCTGGGCGGGCGCACCGATGCGCGGATGCCGGTGATCTCGTCGATCTACATGGGCGATCCCGAGGACATGCGCCGCCGCGTGGCCGAGCATCGGGCGCGGGGCTATATCGGCCATTCGGTCAAGATCGGCGGCGATCCGGCAGAAGATGCCGCGCGCATCGCCGCATCGCTGGCCGACAAGCGGCCGGGCGAGTTCTTCATCGTGGACGCGAATGGCGGGATGAGTGTCGAGACCGCCCTGCGCATGCTGCGCCTGCTGCCGCATGGCCTGGATTTCGTACTGGAGGCGCCCTGTGCGACCTGGCGCGAATGCCTGTCCCTGCGCCGCCGCACCGACGTGCCGATCATCTTCGACGAGCTGGCGCTGAGCGATGCCTCGATCGTCCAGCTGATCGCGGATGACGCCGCCGAAGGCATCGGGCTGAAGATCTCGAAGAACGGCGGGCTGACCCGTGGGCGGCGGCACCGCGATATCTGCCTGGCCGCCGGCTATACGGTCAGCGTGCAAGAGACCACCGGCTCGGACATCGCCTTCGCGGCCATCGTGCATCTTGGCCAGACGGTGCCCGAGCGTCAGCTGCGATGCTTGCTGGAATGCCGCGACATGGTCTCGCTGAAGACGGCGGACGGGGCGTTCGGTGTCGAGGCGGGGCATGTCCGTGCCCCGAACGGGCCGGGCCTGGGCGTGACCCCGCGCCTTGATGTGCTGGGCGCGCCCGTCGCTTCGTATCAGCGGTAATGGCCCGCCACCGGCACATGATCGCGACAAGCCGTCAGGCGTGGGAACGCCTGACGGCATGCCCATGCGGAAAAATCGCTTGACAGAATCGCCTTCACACAGAAAATTTCGTAGCATAAATATCGTATACGAATGCACGCAAGACCGATCCATCGCGCATGTGGAATGCCCGATCACTTGGAACTGGGTCAGGAGAGAACAATGCGGCGCCCTGTCCCGATCAATGCCGCACACAGGGAGAAAGAACGTGCACAGACTACTCGCTTCCACAGCCTTGGCTGCCGGCGTCTTTGGCGGCGCTTGGTCGGCCGCCGCGCAGGATTGCGGCAACGTGACCCTTGCGCTCCATAACGTCCAAAGCGCCGAACTGCTGACCTATGTCGACAAGTTCATCCTCGAGAACGGCTATGGCTGCCGTGTAGAGACCATTCCGGGGGATACGGTTCCCTCGACCACATCCATGATCGAGAAAGGCTCGCCCGATGTTTCTTCGGAAACCTGGGTGGACCTTCTGCCTGAAATCGTGCCGCAGGGGCTCAAGGACGGCAAGATCGTCTATGGCGCGCCGGCCCTGCCCGATGGCGGCATCCAGGGCTGGTGGATCCCCAGATACCTGGCCGACGCGCATCCCGACATCAAGACGGTCGAGGATGCCCTGGCGCATCCCGAGCTTTTCCCCGACCCGGAAAACCCCGACAAGGGCGTGATCTTCAACGGCGCCGAAGGCTGGGGGGCGACGGTGGTCACCGCGCAATTGTTCAAGGCCTACGAGGCCGAGAAAAAGGGCTTCAACCTGATGCGGCCTGGTTCGGCCGCGGGCCTGGATGGCGCCATCGCCCGAGCCTATGAGCGTCAGGAAGGCTTCATCACCTATTACTGGGCGCCGACCGCGCTTCTGGGCCGGTATGATCTGGTCCTGCTTGAGCCCAATGCCGAGCAGGATGCCGCCGAATGGCAAAGGTGCATCACCAACCTGGATTGCCCCGATCCCAAGGTGACGGCATGGCCCGTCGACACGGTCATGACCGTGGTGACCAAGGCTTTCGCCGACCGCATAGACCCGGCGATCATGGATTATTTCAACACCCGCGGCTGGAGCAATGACACCGTCGCCAGCCTGATGGCCTGGCAAGCCGAGAATCAGGCCATGGGAGAGGATGCGGCCTTGCATTTCCTGGAGGAGAACAAGGATATCTGGACGAAATGGGTTCCCGCCGAAGTCGCGGAAAAGGTCGAAGCTGCGCTTTGATCGTGACCTCTGCGTCATGGCCGGGCCGATCAACCGACCTTCTGGCGCAGTGATCCGTATTTCCCGAGCCCTTTGGTTTGCCCGGTCGTCATGACCGGGCGGGCCTTTCACATCCCACCCGCAAGCCTATCCACACAGGAGCAGCAAACATGGCATCCGCCGCTGCCACAAGCGGCGGCATGATAGGCTGGGACCATGGTCGGCGACCCACGACACCGGCAGCACGGCTTTCACGAACACAGGAAGAATGGCTTTCATGTCATGCCTCACAGCAGAACCGCGACAGGTAAATCACCGCTTGCGCCGTGACGATGCGACCCCCAAGGCTGTATTCCACCGATAACCGGAGTTATGTAAATAAACTGCCAGCCCCATCCCGATCCAGGCAGATCAATGCGATCTCTGATCGTCGGCACCAGAACCTATCGTCATCAGCCCGCACCGGTGTCGAGCAGCCGCCGCACCAGCTCGAAACTGTTGCGCACGCCGATCTTGCGGATCATGTTGGCGCGATGCACCTCGACCGTGCGGGGCGAACAGCCCAGCGACTTGGCGATCTCCTTGCTGGTAAAGCCATTGACCAGATAGCCGGCGACGCGCTTCTCGGCCGCAGTCAGCAGGCTGCCGGCACCAACCGCGGAATCCAGCGGCCGGTAGGTCCAGATCGCCAGCCGGTGCGGGTCGGCCTGGTCCATGGTCCGGCCGCGACCCTCCATCCAGACGATCTGCCCGTCCTTGCGCCGCATGAAGCGTTCGTCGCGATAGAACGGCCGCTCGCGCAGCGCCTTGCGTGCCCGCTCGCCGACCAGGTCGAAATCGGTCTGGCCGGGGTAAAGGCAGCGCATGGACCGCCCCGCCAGCTCCTGCGGCGTCCAGCCGAAGACCGCCTCGACCATCAGGCTGGCGCGGACGATCACGCGCTCGGCCAGGACCAGGGTCGCATCGGGGGCGTTCTGAAAGCCAAGGCTGTCGTAATCCCTGGCCGTCAACTGGCGATGGGCTGGCTGCATGGAATACCTATTCGACTACGTATTCCTACGGATAGAGTATTTCCACCGCATGCGACAAGCTCGGTCGCGGCGGAGGAGAAAGCCGGCCGTCGGATCATCATATCGAGGCGTGCGAATGACAGGATCGAACAAGCTTTATCCCAGCGCGGATGCCGCACTGGACGGGCTCTTGAAGGACGGGATGCTGATTGCGGCCGGGGGTTTCGGGCTTTGCGGCATCCCCGAACTGGCGATCGAGGCGATCCTGCGGGCGGGAACGAAGGATCTGACCATTGCCAGCAACAATTGCGGCGTGGACGGGTTCGGGCTGGGCAAGCTGCTCGACAGCCGGCAGATCCGCAAGATGATCTCCTCCTACGTGGGCGAAAACGCCGAGTTCATGCGGCAATACCTCTCGGGCGAGCTGGAGCTGGAGTTCAACCCCCAGGGCACCCTGGCCGAACGCATGCGCGCGGGCGGCGCCGGCATTCCCGGCTTCTATACCCGGACCGGCGTCGGCACCGTGGTCGCCGAGGGCAAGGAACACAAGGATTTCGACGGCCAGACCTATATCCTGGAACGCGCCATCGTCGCCGACCTTTCCATCGTCAAGGGCTGGAAGGCGGACGAAACCGGCAACGTGATCTTTCGCAAGACGGCGCGCAACTTCAACGTGCCGGCGGCGAAATGCGGCCGGATCTGCGTCTGCGAGGTCGAGGAGATCGTGCCGACCGGCAGCCTCGACCCCGACGCCATCCACCTGCCGGGCATCTATGTCCATCGCCTGGTCCAGGGCCAGCATGAAAAGCGCATCGAGCAGCGCACCACCCGCAAGAAGGAGGCTGTCTGATGCCTTGGGACCGCAACCAGATGGCGGCGCGGGCCGCGCAGGAACTGCAGGACGGCTGGTATGTTAACCTCGGGATCGGCATCCCGACGCTGGTGGCGAATTTCATCCCCGAGGGGGTGCATGTGACGCTGCAATCGGAAAACGGCATGCTGGGCATCGGCCCCTTCCCCTATGAGGGCGAGGAGGACCCGGACCTGATCAATGCCGGCAAGCAGACGGTGACCGAGCTGCCGCAGACCGCCTATTTCGACAGCGCCGAGAGCTTCGCGATGATCCGCGGCGGCAAGATCGCCATGGCGATCCTGGGGGCGATGGAGGTGGCCGAGAACGGCGACCTGGCGAACTGGATGATCCCGGGCAAGCTGGTCAAGGGCATGGGCGGCGCGATGGACCTGGTAGCGGGCGTCGGCCGGGTGGTGGTGGTGATGGACCACACGTCGAAGCACGGCGAGTCGAAGGTGCTGAAATCCTGCACCCTGCCGCTGACCGGCCAGGCGGTGGTCAACCGGATCATCACCAATCTGGGCGTGCTGGACGTGGTTCCGGGCGGGCTGAAGCTCGTCGAGCTGGCCGATGGCGTGAGCGAGGCCGAGCTGCGCGCTGCGACCGAGGCGACCATCGTCGGCTGAGCAAGCTCGGCCGAGCGTCAAGGGAGGCGGAGGGGGCTGTCTGCCCCCTCTTGCGGCCTGGGGCCGCAATTCACCCCCGAGGATATTTCGGCAAGAAAGAAGGCCGGAATCGTCTGATTCGGCGTGACGCGCGGGGATGGGCGACTTCCCTGCCCTTTTCGTCCTGCCCTTTTCGTTCCGAAGGGCTGGCCGGCAGGCTCGGCCCCGCGGGCTTGGGCGGGCTATTCGGAGACCTTCTTCACGAATTGCGATTTCAGGCCCATCTGCCCGATGCCCGGAATCCGGCAGTCGATGTCGTGGTCGCCCTCGACCAGGCGGATGCCGCGCACCTTGGTGCCGACCTTGACCACCGAGGACGACCCCTTGACCTTCAGATCCTTGATCACCGTCACCGTATCGCCGTCCTTCAGGACGTTTCCGACGCTGTCGCGCACTTCGTCGGCAGGCTGGGGCCCCGCGTCCCGGGACCATTCATGCCCGCATTCCGGGCAGACAAGCAGGGCGTCCACCTGATAGGCATAGGTGGAGGAACATTCGGGGCACGGCGGCAGGCTCTGGGTCATGGCCGCCACTCTAGCCTTGGGCCTTGCGCTTGGCCATCGGGAAAACTGCGGCATTCCGGGGCCTTCCGCCGCAGGCGGCGTGCCACGGCAGCGCCTAGACCTTGCTCGTCGTGCCGAGCCCCAGCGCGATCGCCACGCGGGCGGCATCGGCACGGTTGTTGATGCCCAGCTTGCGGTAAAGTTCCTTGATATAGTGGCTGACCGTATGTTCGGAAATCGCCAGCCGCGAGGCGATGGCGCAGGTCCGCTCGCCCTGCCCCAGCAAGGACAGGACCTGCTCCTCGCGCCGGGAAAGCCGCACGTCCAGCGGCTCGCCCGCGGGAACCATGCCTTCGCGAAGCCGCTGCGCGAAAGCCAGGGTGTTCTCGATCTTGAGATGCAGCAGGTCCAGGTCGATCGGCTTGGCCAGGTAATCGTCGGCCCCGGCGCGCAGCCCGGCCAGATGCGGCTCGCGATCCGACAGCGCGGTCAGGAAGATGAAGGCGGTGCTTTCCGCCAGCTTGCCCGAGGCGCGCAGGTCGCTCAGCAGTTCGAAGCCGTTGCGGCCGGGCAGCATGACATCGCACAGCACGATGTCGGGCCGGTTTTGCGCCAGCAGAGCCTCGGCCTCGTCGCCGTTGCGCGCGCTCAGAACCTTGTAGCCCCTGGATGCGAGTTCTTCTTGCAGTTCCTCGAGGATGAACAGCTCATCCTCGACACAAAGAATGGTCGCCGGCCCGCGCTGCCGATTCATCGTCCTGTTCCCCCTTGGCAGGCACGGCAACGACGAACTCGGACCCCTCACCCAGGCGCGAGGTGAACGTGACCTCGCCGCCGTGCAGCGCAACAATATCACGAACCAGGCTCAGGCCAACCCCGACTCCGGGCAATCGGTGAACATTCGGCGCGCGGTAGAACCGGTCGAAAACCGCGCCCCGCGCCCCCGGCGGGATGCCGGCGCCGCGATCCTTGACGCGACAGAAGATCCGGCCGCCGTCCCGCCATGTCTCCAGGCTGACCGGCGACGGCGCCTCGGAATATTTCATCGCATTCGACAGCAGGTTCAGCACGGCCTGTTCCAGCAGCACGGGATCGGCATCCGCCTGCAGCGGCGTTTCCGACAGGGCGACCTCCAGCACCCTGCCGGGATTGGCCTGCCGCGTCTGCTCGGCGGCGATGCGGGCGATCTGGTTGAAATCGACGATGCGGCGCGACAGCGCGATGTCCTTGCCCTCGACGCTGGCCGAGGCGAGAAAGCCGCTCAGCAGCCGCTCCAGCCGTTCCGCCGCATCCAGGATCCGGCTGAACTTGCGCCTGAGCGTTTCGGAAAGCGGCGTTTCCTCGTCGCGCAACTGCCTCTGCGCGATCATGTGGATGATGGAAGCCGGCGTGCGGAACTGGTGCGAGACGGTAACGATGAAGCTGCGATAGACCTCTTTGGCCCGGCGCTCGACCTCCAGCGCCTCCTGCAGCTCGGTCGTGCGCGCGGCGACCGTCCGTTCCAGTTCCGCGCGATGCTCTTGCAATTCCGCCTGCGCACGCATGGCACGGCGCATGTTGCGCCACAGCAGGCCGGCCATCACCACCCCGGTCAGGAAGGCGCCGCCGACCGCCAGCAGCAGCAATTGCATGACCCGCAACAGGGCTTCGCGGCGGACATGGCGGGCAAGCCTTTCCTCCAGCGCGGTGGCGTTGGTGATCTCGCGCAGGACCGAGGCAAGCACGACGACGCGCGGCATCAGCGCGGCGACATCGGTGGGGTCGAAATCCTGTGCCTGGAAAGCCGCGTCGAGTTCCTCCAGCAGGCTCCTGGCCTGGGCGACCAGGTCGCCGGCCCCGATCTCGCGGAAATAGTCGATCTGCGGCCGATCCGCCATCAGCGCGATGCGGCTGTAGAGAATGTCGAAGCGCAGCAACACGTCTTCGACATCCCGGTCCAGGCTGACGCGATACAGGGTCAGCATCAGGTTCTGCGCCTCGCGATCCGCCTGGTTCGCCGCCCACAGGTTGCGCTCGACAAGTTCCTCGCGAAAAGCGTGGTCGATATTGACCAATTGGAACAGAGAATAGACGAACAGCAGGACGAAGCTGGCAATCGTCAGCAGCGCGAAATGAGACCCGCGCAGGCGCATCAGAGGATGGTGATCTCGAACAGCTGCCAGACCCAGCGTTCGTCCATGACGGCGCGTTGCAGTTCCGGCCGCTGGTCGCGCGGATAGACCAGCCAGAGCGGCCCCTTGTCGCGCACGCGCATGGGCTTGCCGTTCATCTCGCGCGCCAGGATGGGCGCGTAGTCCCAGGCATCGCCGGCAGGAAGCACGATGCCGTAATCGTTCAGCGCCTTCACCAGGAGCTTGCGCCCGGCCAGGTCCGACCGCGACATCCCGCCGCCGGTCAGCACGTCCCGAAGGAAGGGGCCGCGAAAGGTCTGGACGCCCTCGGTCCAGCGGATCCGCGTGGCGATCTGATGCCAGGGCAGCGCCGCGATGTCCTCGTCCTCCAATTCCCTGACGCGGCCCGAAGGCTCGGTGATCGTCAGCATCGGCCGGGCCGCGTGCGCGAAAAGCGGCGAGGCGGGCGCAAGGGCCGCGATCGAGGCGGACAGGACAAGGGTTCTTCTGCTGAGGAACGTCTCGGGCGCGCGATGCATGGGCTATCTCCAGGGCCAGAACATAGCAACGGAGTATGGCATGCGCGAACCGGGGTATAGCCCGCGCATGCCATTTCATCACCTCCGGCCCGCAGGCCGGCGTACTCGTTACGATAATGAATTTTATAAAAATAGCGTCCCCGAGCTTTCTCGCGACAATCACACGAGCCCGAATGGACACCGGCATTCCTGACAGTTCCGGCGGCATGGCGCCATTCCCCAAAATCGGGGAATGGCCCGCGCCTCGACCGGCTGGGGTGCGATTCGGCCGCGCCGGACGCCTCGGCGGAGCCCTGCCGAGCGCACGCGCTGCTCGCGCCCATGTGTCCTGCCTCGGCTTGTCCGGTCGCTGCCGCGCCGCTAACCGGGAACGAATCCGCTGTTCGGCGATTATGGCCGGGAGCATCGCGATAAAGGAGAAAGCCATGCGTCACCTGTCGCTCTTTCTGGCCGCCCTGCTTGTGGCGGGTCCGGCCCTGGCCGAGAACCGCGGCGTGGTGATCGCCAATGCGCGCTACCAGAACGCACCGGACCTGGCCGATGCCGATGCCGGCGCCGCCGCGGCCGCGATGAGGGCGGCCGGCTTTCGCACCGTGACCGGCGCCGACCTGGTGGTGCGTGACGTGCGCCAGGCGGTTGCCGACCTGCTGCGGCCCGACGATTCGCCCGGCGCGCGGATCGTGCTGCTGAACGGGCGTTTCCTGCATGGCGGCAACGACAGCTGGTATATGGGCACCGATGCCGACAAGCCCGACCTGGTCGGCGCCGGGGCGCAGGGCGTGCCGCTTTCCATGGTGCTGGACCTGATGAAAGAGGCGCGGCCGGGCGCGGTGCTGCTCCTGGGTTCGGACGAGGCCGAAATGGAACATGCGACCGGGCTGGAGAACGGCATCGGCCCGCTGACCCCGCCCGAGGGGGTAACGGTGATCTCGGGGCCGCCCGCGGCAACCAGTGCGGCGGCGGCGGCGCTGCTCGAGCCGGGCACCTCGGTCGGCACGGTGGTCGGCGCCGATGACCGGCTGGTCATGGCCGAGGGCGGCGATGCGCAGCTGGTGCTGGTCGCGGCCGGGCCGCAGGCCGATGCCCCGGCCGGGCCGCTGGAGGCCGACCGCGACCTTTGGGCCCAGGCCGCGGCCGAGGATACGGCGGCGGCCTATCGCGGCTATCTCGACCGCTATCCCGGCGGGCTCTACTCGGCGGCGGCCAAGGCGCGGCTGGATGCGCTGGGGGCGGCGCAGGCGGACCGCGATCTTTGGGCCGAGGCCGCGGCGGCCAATACGGTCGCGGCCTATCAGGATTACCTGGCCCGCTATCCGCAGGGCGAGTTTGCCCAGGCCGCGCAGAACCGGCTGGCCGAATTGCGCCCTGCCCCGGCCCCGGCGCCGGCGCCGGCCCCCGAGATCCAGCAGCCGCGCCAGGTCACGCCGCCGCGCCAGGTCTCGCAGGCCGAACTGACCGAGAACCGGCTGAACCTGTCGCGGGGCGACCGGGTGGCGATCCAGCGCCGGCTGAACACGCTGGGCTATTCGACCGGCGGCGCGGACGGGATCTTCGGCTCGCGCTCGCGCTCGGCCATCCGCGGCTGGCAGCAGCGCAACGGCTATGCGGTGACGGGCTATCTGACCGGGCCGCAGGTGGACGCCATGCGGGCGCAGGCCAATGCAGCCGCCCCCAGCCGCGACCAGCAGGACCGCGCCTATTGGCAACAGACCGGCGCCAAGGGCGGGGTGCGCAACCTGCGCGCCTATCTGGACCGCTATCCCGACGGCATCTATGCCCAGACCGCCCGGCAGCGGCTGGCCCAGGCCGACCGGGACAACCCGCGCCGCGACCGCGAGGACCAGGCCTGGCAGCGCGCGCGGCAGGTCGATACCGTGCAATCCTATACGCAATACCTTCAGAACTTCCCGCGCGGCGAACATGCCGAGCAGGCCCGCCAGCGCCGCAACCGGCTGATCAACCAGGGCCAGATCGGCAATGGCGTCATCGGGCTGGACACGATCATCCGCGAACTGGTGAAGTGACCCGCCCGCTCAGTTCAGCATCACCATGGCCAGGAACGGCCCCGTCTCCAGCAGCATGTCCGAAAAGCGGCGGAAGCTTTCCGGGCTGACCGGCGGCGCGTCCGAAAAGTAATCGGCCAGCGCCCAGCCCTGGATCACCCCGTCCACCGGCAGCGGCGCCGGGTCTTCCAGCCAGGCGCCCAGGTCGATGCCCATCGGCCCGCGCCAGAACGGGATGGTCCTGTCGCCCGCCAGCAGCGCCTCGCCATCGGCCAGCACCGCCTGCCAGGCCGCGCCGGTGCCGGGCGGAAAGGCGATGCCGGTGGCCGAGATCTGGCGGTCGTTCGGGATCCATTCGCCGGCATTGTCGCTTTCCTGCCCGACCAGCGCCCAGAAGCGGCGGTTCTGGTCGATGGTCTGCTGCCAGTGCGCGCGGGCGGCGCGGGTGCGCCCGGCATCGGGCTGGCGGCGCAGCATGTCGATGGCGACGGCCAGCGGGTCGATGAAATCGTCCAGCATCGGCGGCAGCGCAGCCTCGCCCCCGGCCAGGCGGCTTTCGTCGATCCGGGCCCGCATGGCAAAGACCTTTTCCAGGCTGGGCGTCGGGTCGAAGGCCAGCAGCAGTTCGGCACCGCCCGAGACCAGGTGCGTATAGGCCGCAAGCCAGGCCGCATCGGCGCGGTCGAAGCGGATCACCGGCGGCGCGGGCGGCGGGGCCGCTTGGCCGGTCTCGGGGTCAAAGGCCGGCATGCCGGACCAGACGATGCCGGCCAGCAGTTCCGCCGCGCCCTCGCCCATCCCGCGCCGGCCGTCGGCATCCAGGTCGAACCACAGATCGCCCAGCGAGATCGCCAGCCCGAAATCCTCGTCCTCGGCCAGCCCCTCCAGCGCGGCGCGGCTGCGCGCCATCGCCTCCAGCGTGGCCTGGGTCTGCTCGGCCAGCGCCTCGGGCGGCATCGGCTGCGGCGGCACGGATTGCGGCAACTCGGCGGCCGAGCCGAAGATCATCCCGCCAAAGGGCGCGACGCCATAGGTCACGCGCCAGCGCCAGGCCGCCTCGACCGCGCCCAGGAACTCCAGCCCGGCAATGGCGAAACGCTCGTCGGGCGCCGGGTCGGACAGCGCGTGCAGCCGCGCCAGCGTGGGCGCGATGCCCTGCTGCGCGATCTCCCGCGACAGGGCCGAAGGATCGACCGGTTGCCGCGCCAGGGCGGGCGCGGCGGGCGCGGCAAGAACAAGCGCCAGCGAAAGAACCAGCCGCCTCATGGCCGGCCCTCCGCCAGGCGCTGCGCCAGCTTGCGCCGCGTCCAGTCCTCCAGCGCCAGTTCCTCTGCCCGGTCGCGGGCGCGCAGCCAGATCGGATCGGCGCCGAAGCGCGCCTCCAGCCGCGCCATCAGCGCCTGCGCCGGCCCGTCGCCCGCAGCCGCGGCCAGCGTGGCAAGCCGCCAGGCCAGCGCATAGCTGCGCGTCACGCCCTCGCCCCGCTCATGAGCCAGCGCCGCGTCGCGCAGCGCCTGGGTCGAGGCGAAGCTGCCCTCGGGCGGGGCGGTTTCGGCCGCCTCCTGCGCCGCCAGCAGATCGGCGGTGCCGAGCCGCGCCTCGATCCGCTCCAGCACCCCGGCCGCACCCGTCACCCCTTGCGCCGCCGCCCGCAGCGCATGGCCATAGGCAAGCGCGGGATCGGTGTCGGCCGTCAACCGCGCCAGGGCCAGCGCCACCTCGGCATCCTCGCGCAAGGGGGTCAGCAACTCGACGGCCCGGCGGCTGTTCTGCGGCACCCCCCTGCCCTCGGCCAGTGCCAGGCCCAGGGCGCGGTTGTCCTGATGCGTCGCGGGATCGGCGATCAGCGCCACCGGCGGCGTGGGCAACCCGTTCGAGAAGCGCGGCCGGAACAGCGTCGCCGCATCTTCGGGCCCCGCCCAAAGCGTCGTGTCGAAGGCTACCGGCTCGGCCGGGCGGATCTCGGCGGTGACACGGCCCGGCTCGGCCATGAAGGCGCGCAGGGCACGCACCAGCCCCTGCTGGGACTGGTGCAGGGCGCTGCCCGGCTCGGCGGTCAGCAGCGCCTGCAAGGCCTCGGGACTGCTGGCCTCGGGCGGCAAAAGCGGCTTCAGCCTTTCCCAGACACCCAGGTTCTCGACCGACAGATGCGCCGCGCGCAGCGTGCCGCGCAGGCCGATCTGCGGCGTCTCGTCCGTCTCGGCCCCGGCCTCGTCAGCCTGGCTCGCCGCCGTGATCTTTTCGAAGAAATCCGGAGAAAACAATGAAACATAATCGAAATCTGCGCTCGCCTCGATCCGGGCGATGCCGGGGCTGATCGCCCGGATGTCGGCGCTCAGCGCGCCGCTGCCCGCAGCCTGGCGCAGATCGACCGACAGCGCCGCCAGGGGGATGCTGGCCCCGCCCGTCACCACGCCGATCATGGCCGCGTCGGCGCCGAAGCAGTTGTTGGCGATCGACAGTTCGGCGGCATCCAGGCGCAGCCGCGATTCCGCGTCGCTCCAGAGGCTCAGGCCCGAGACCTGCAACCGCCCCAGCGCAACCCGGCAATTCCTGTGCCGGCCCAGCCCGGCGATTTGCAGGTCGCGCAACACCAGCCCGCCGCGGGCCGCGTCGATCTCCAGCCCGTCATAGCGGATGTCGGCCACCATCCGCGCATAGGAAATCGCCCCGCGCACCAGCCCCGCCGCGATATTTGCGGGGGAAAAGACGCTGGTCGTCGCCGGCGCAGGCTCGGCAGGGGCGGCGCCGGCCAGGGCCAGCGAAAGGACGGTGCCGGCGGCAAGGCGTCGGGCAAGCGGGCGCATGGTCTTTCTCCTCTTGCTGCTTGGGCAAGAAGGGAAAGCATCGGCGCGGAACTTGCAAGCCGCTTCGCCGCCGGGGCCGCCCTATTCGGTCAGCACGTGCCAGACGCCGCCCCGGCCGTCGCCGGTCGTCTCGCCCGCAGCCTTGTCACCGGCATAGTAATAGAGCGGCTTGCCGTCATAGGCCCATTGCAGCGCACCGTCGTTGCGCTCGACCAGGGTCCAGCCCTCGCCCTTGTCCTCGTCGCTGCTGCCCAGATAGGGCGGCCAGTTTCGGGCGCAATCGTCGTAGCAGGCGGATTTTCCCTCGGCATCCCGGTCGAAGGTGTAAAGCGTCATGCCGCCATCGCCCGTGACCACGGTCTGGGCCTGCGCCGCGCCAAAGGACAGCAGGGCAAGCCCCGCCGCCATGCAGATCGAAACCATCTTCATGATCGACACCCCGGAGCATCTTGCATCGGACAGCGGCCGGTCAGGCGCATGGCCCGCCTGCTCCCTTGCGGGACGCATGACTGCCGGCCGCGGACATGATAGGCGCGTCCCCGGCCGGCGTCGATGGGTTTTGCGCGGATCAGCCGGCGCGGCGCACCCGGCAGGATCGCATCGGCGCCCCTGGCGCAGGTGCCTTCGGCCGGGGCGATGGAATGGCACGGGTGCCGCCCTCCCCGCGCCCGGTGACGAAGCGCGCCAGAGCCAGCCGTCCCTCGGCCGTCCCGGCATGGTTCCCGCCGGTCCCGCCGCCGCCCGCCGCGCGACCAGATCGGTGCGCGCGTCGCAATCGATCGCGCCATCGGCCTGGAGGGGCGATGACAGGCGTTCGGATGCCATCCAGAACCCTGCGGGAGCGTCATGTCGCAGCCCTTCCCCACGGGTTTTTCCTGTCCCGTGGCAGGGCGGGGCACCCGCCCCGCCGCACAGGAGAATGTTCAGGCATGAGGCATCAGGAAGGCCGCGCCATCCGTCGCGCCGCCCTCTGCCCGGCTATTGCGCCGCCAGCAGTTCCGGCACCGACAGCAGGATGAATTCGTTATCCGCCGCCGTGCCGATCCGCCGCCCGCCCGAGAAGGGCAGGTTGTTGTCATTGGCCAGCATGATGTGGTTCTCGTCCACCCGCGCCACGTCCTCGATGGTGAAGAAGGGGAAGGTGAAATTCCCCTGCTCGGGCTTGTGGTCCGGCAGCGCCCTGCCCTCCGGGTCGGCGATGTCCAAGAGGTCGACATGGCCGATGCGGCGCAGATAGCCCTCGGCATCCGGGCTGGCGGTATCGACCAGCACCACCCGTTTCAGCCGCGCGGGCAGCGGATAGCAGGCCGACATGTCCACCGCGCCCTCGGGGCAGGCACGGGCGGCATCGCCCTCGCCATTGTCGCGTTCGATCACCAGGGCGCGGGTCTCGTCGATGAAGTTGAAATCGCCGATGGCCGTGGCGCCCTCGGACAGCCTGAAGCGGTAATGCTCGCCGGTCCAGTCGGCCTTGCCGGTGTCGAAACTCATCACCCGCAGGAAATCGCCCTCGGGCTGGCCGTCATCGCCCAGAAGCGGCTTTTCCAGCATCGCCCAAAGCAGGCCGGTGCCGGGTTGCAGGGCCATGCCCTCATAGCCGCCCGACCGCTGGACGCGGAAATCGCGGCCCGGCTGGGCGGGCACGGCGATGCCGGGCGTGTCGGGGCCGGCCAGCGCCTCGCCCTCCAGCCGGGTCGGATGCACCGACAGCACCCGCCCGTCCATGGCCACGCGCAGGATATAAGGGCCGAACTCGTCGCCGATCCAGATCTCGCCGTCCAGATACTGGATGCTTTCGGGGTCGAAATCGGCGCCGGTCAGATAGCGGCTTTCGGTCGTCTCGTTGGCGATGCGGAACGGCACCTTGCGGTCGGGGTCGCGCAGGAACACGGTCTCCAGCCGCTCGACGGTGCCGGCGGCGAAATCCGGCTGCATGCGGTGAAAGAACAGCATGGCGTCGGGGCTGTTGGCCTTGGAGCCGAAGCCGTTGTCGGTCAGGGTGAACCAGCTGCCGTCCGGGGCACGATTCATGGCAAAGCCCGACATGCCCTGGACCGGCTGGCCCAGGAAGGGCAGCGCGATGCCCGTCTTGTGGCTGCCATAGGTCGGGCCGGTATCGCCCTCGACCGACATCGGCGCATCGTTGCGCGCCGCGCCGGTGAAGCGGCCCGACAGCCACAGCTCGCGCGGCGCATCCGCCGGCGGCGGGACTATGGTAAAGGCGGGCAGCACCGCATGGCCCGCCAGCCGGGCCGGAAAGGTCTCTTCGGCAAGGGCAGCGGGGGCCATGGGGGCGGCGATGGAGCAGGCAAGCAAGGCAAGGCCAAGGCGCATGGTTCGAAATCCTTTGTCGTCGCGATGCCGCCGCTTTAGGCTGGGCAGGTGACAGCGATGCGGCAGGTCGGTGTCAGATCCGTGATGCCGTCCCGCCCGAATGCCGGGCAATGCCGGGTCACCGGGCGGTGCGTGCAGGTTTTTGGGAACCCTGCCGCCGCCCGGGCCCTTCCTTACCGGGAGGCGACAGCGAGAAGCGACGGGACGGAGACGGAACCATGCAGGCAGACGGCGCCGGTGTCGGGAGCCCGGAGGGCGGCGGAATGGGGGCGACCGCAGCGTCGATCTTCGAGGCGGCCGGGCGCGCGGTCCTGGAGCAGCAGCGGCTGCAAACGACCGGCTTCGACCCCCGCGCCGCGCGCTTCGACCTGGCGCAGGCGGCGCGGGACCAGCGCGTGCTGTATCAGGCCGCGCTGCGCGCCGATGCCGAGAGCGAGCATATCACCACCGCGACGCGCTGGCTGCTGGACAATTACCACACCATCGCCGAGACCTATCGCCACCTGACCCGCGACCTCAGCCCGGCCTTCCTGCGCTCGCTGCCGCGCGGGCAGTTCCAGCCGGTGGCCGAGCCGATCCCCCGCGTGCTGGCCCTGGCCTGGGACTATGTCACCATGACCGACGGCGACCTGCGCGAACGCAGCTTCGCCGATTTCATCGCCGGGGCGCAGCAGGTGGATTGGCTGACCATCGGCGAGCTGTGGTCGCTGCCCTCGATGCTGCGCTATGCGCTTTTGCTGCGCATGCTGCGGCTGAGCGAGGAGACCGAGCGCGCCCGCCGCGGCCGGCGCGAGGCCAATGCCGCCATGGACCGGCTGATGGCCATGGACGAGCCGGGGCCTGCGGATTTCGACCTGGCGGTGCCCGGTCCCGCCCTGCAGGACGCGGCCTTCGTCGCGCAGGTGATCTATCGCGTCCATGCCGGCCTCGACCGCACCCATGCCATCACCGAACAGCTCGCCCGCCGGCTTGCAGCGCAGGGCCGCACCGCCGAGCAGGTGATGGCCGGCGAACAGACGCGCCAGACCGCGAACAACGTCACCGCCGCCCATATCATCCGCGCGCTGAAGCGCCTGGACGAGATCAACTGGCGCGAATGGTTCGAGGCCACCAGCCGCACCGAGGCGATCCTGCGCGAGGATCCCGACCACCAGCGCCTTGCCCCCCAGACCCGCAACGCGATCCGCAACCGCATCGAGATGATCGCCCGCCATTCCGACCTGGCCGAGCCCGAGGTGGCCGAGCGCGCGCTGGCGGCGGCCGGGCGGCGGGACATCCCGGTCTCGGTCGTGCTGCTGGGCGACGACGCGCCGCGCTTCGAGGCCGATTGCGGCTATCGCCCGGTCTGGCGCGAGCGGCTGGCCCGGCTGGCCCGGCGCCACGGCATCCTCAGCCTGATCCTGCCGCTGGCGGCTCTGATGCTGCTGGCGGTGCTGCTGTGCCTGGCCTATGTGCCGGCACAGACCGGCGGCTTCCTGGCCGCCACGCTGATCGTGCTGTCGCTGGCGGCCTTTCTCGATGCGGGGCTGGCGCTCTTGCGCTTCATGGCCAGCCGGCTGATCGCGCCGGCGCAGCTGCCCGCCTATGAGTTCAAGGACGGCATCCCGCCCGACCATGCCACGCTGGTCGCCATCCCCTGCCTGCTGACCAGCCTCGACACCATCGACGACCTGCTGAGCAATCTCGAGGTGCATTACCTTGCGAACCCCGATCCGGCGCTCAGCTTCGCGCTGCTCACGGATTTCACCGATGCGCCCGAGGAGACGACGCCGCGCGACGCCGAACTCTTGGCCTATGCCCGCCAGGGCATCGCGGCGCTGTCCGAGAAATACGCCCATATCGGGCGGCGCTTCTACCTGCTGCACCGGCGCCGGCAATGGAACGAGGCCGAGGGCGCCTGGATGGGATGGGAGCGCAAGCGCGGCAAGCTGGTCGAGCTGAACGCGCTTCTGCGCGGCAGCCCCGACACCAGCTTCGTCGATACCGGCCCGCGCCCGCCCGAGGGCATCCGCTATGTGGTGACGCTGGACGCCGACACGCGGATGCCGCGCGACACGGTGCGGATGCTGGTCGGCATGATGGCGCATCCGGTCAACCGCCCGGTCTACGACCCGGCGCGGCAGCGCGTCATCCGCGGCCACGGGCTGATCCAGCCGCGCGTCACCTCGCTTCTGAAACACGGCAGCCAGACCTCGCCCTTCCAGCGCATCCTGTCGCAGGACAAGGGGATCGACCCCTATGTCTTCACCGTCTCGGACCTGTACCAGGATCTTTTCGGCCAGGGCACCTATACCGGCAAGGGCATCTATGACGTCGATGCCTTCGCCATCGCCGCCCAGGACGGCATCCGCGAGAACTCGGTCCTCAGCCACGACCTGATCGAGGGCGCCTGGTTGCGCGCGGCGCTGGCGACCGACGTGAACTTCATCGAGGAATACCCCAAGCGCTTCGACGTGGACCTGTCGCGCCAGCACCGCTGGGCGCGCGGGGACTGGCAGTTGCTGCCCTATCTGCTGGACCTGCGCAACGGGCTGGATGCGCTGGCACGGTTCCGCATCGTGGACAACCTGCGCCGCAGCCTGCTGCCGGTCTCGCTGATGCTGGCGGGGCTGGTGGCGGTGATCGGCCTGCCCCATGCCGATGCACTGTTCTGGCTGGGCCTGCTGGGCGTCTCGGTCGGGCTGTCGCAGTTGCTGGGCTGGCTGATGGGGCTGATGCCGCGCCAGTCCGGGGTGGCGCGGCTGCGGCACATGCTGGTCATCGGCAACGAGCTGATAGACCAGATCACCGCCTTCATGATGCGGCTGACGCTTTTGCCGCAGATGGCCTTCAGCATGGTCGATGCGATGGTGCGCAGCCTGTGCCGGGTCTATGTGTCGCGGCGGCACCTGCTGGAATGGACCACCGCCGACGCCATGGCCCGCCGCGCGCACGAGACGCTGCCCGGCCATTTCCTGCTGATGCGCGGCGGGCTGGCGCTGGCGCTTGGCTTCGTCGCGCTGGCGGCGCTGCTGCGCCCCGAGAACCTGGCGCCGGCGCTGGTGCTGGGCGTGCTGTGGCTGGGCGCGCCGCTGATCGCCTGGGTCAGTGCCCGCCCGATCGAGCATGAGGGCGCCCGCCCCCTGACCGCCGAGGAGCGGCTGGAATGGCGGGCCGAGGCGCGGCTGATCTGGCGCTTTTTCGAGACCTTCGTGGACGCGCGCACCAATCACCTGCCCCCCGACAACTACCAGGACCATCCGCAGCCCAAGCTGGCCGAGCGCACCTCGCCCACCAATATCGGGCTATACCTGCTTTCGACCGTGACCGCGCATGAGTTCCGCTGGATCACCCTGCGCGAGGCGCTGGACCGCATCGAGGCCACGCTGAGCACCATCGAGCGGCTGGAACGGCATCGCGGCCATCTCTACAACTGGTATGCGACCGATACCTTGCAGCCCCTGGGCACCCGCTATGTCTCGGCGGTGGACAGCGGCAATCTGGCGGGGCATCTGATCACGCTGTCCTCGACGCTCAAGGAGTGGACGCGCAACCCGGCGCTTTATCATCTGCCGGAACTGTCGGGCGCGGTGGACATCCTGTCGCTGATGCGCCGCCTGCATGCGGCCATCCCGCGCGAGCGGCGCAGCCTGAACCCGCTGCGCGACCGCATCGAGGAACGCATCGCCGGGCTGTGGCACAGCATGGCCAGCGCCCAGGCGCCGCATCTCGCGCCCCTGCATGTGCAAAGCTACGCCCGCGCCGCCGCGAACCTGCAGGTGCTGATCCAGGGCCTCGTGACCGAGATCCCCACCGCCGCCGCACGCGAGCTGGATTGGTGGACGAGCCGGCTGGTCTCGACCTGCGACGAGATGGAAAACCTGGGCCGCATCGACCCCGACGAGGTGGCCCTGTCGGCCCGGCGCATGGCGGCGCTGGCCGAACGCGCCCGCGCCTTCGCCTTCGAGATGGATTTCGCCTTCCTCCTGGACCCCGAGCGCCAGCTGCTCGCCATCGGCTACAATTGCGTCGAGGGCGCGCCGGACCAGTCCTTCTACGACCTCCTGGCCTCGGAGGCGCGGCTCGCCTCGCTTTTCGCCATCGCCAAGGGCGACCTGCCGACCGAGCACTGGAACCGGCTCGGCCGGCCGATGACGGTGATGCCCTATGGCTCGACGCTGGTCAGCTGGTCGGGCTCGATGTTCGAATACCTGATGGCGCCCCTGGTGATGGACGAACCGCCCGGCTCGATCCTGCACAGTTCCTGCGATGTCGCGGTCGAGGCGCAGATCCGCGACGGCTGGCGCGCCGGCCGGCCCTGGGGCGTGTCGGAAAGCGCCTATAACGCCCGCGACGCGCAGATGAACTATCAGTATTACGCCTTCGGCGTGCCGGAACTGGCGCTGCGGCGCTGGCTGCGCGACGACCAGGTGGTCGCACCCTATGCCAGCTTCATCGCCGCCGGCTTCCGCCCGCGCAGCGCGCTGAAGAACCTGCACCGGCTGGCGAATCTTGGCGCGCGCGGCGAATACGGCTTTTTCGACGCGGTGGACTTCACCCCCTCGCGCCTGCCGCAGGGGCATAAATGCGCCGTGGTGCGCAGCGTGATGGCCCATCACCAGGGCATGAGCCTGATCGCCATCGCCAATTGCCTGATGGACGGGCTGCACCGCAACCGTTTCAACGCCGATCCGGTGATCGAAAGCGTCTCGACGCTGTTGCAGCAGAAGACCCCGCGCGAGGTCTCGCCGCTCCTGCGCGAGACGATGCGCCGCCGCCTGCCCGGCCCGTCCGAACTGGGCCAGACCGAGATCGTCGAGGTGGCCGATGCCGCCGCCGCGCCCCATACCGTCGCGGTCATGTCGAACGGGCGGCTGTCGATGCTGCTGGATGCCAGTGGCGCCGGGCGGCTGCGCATGGACGGCACTGCCATCACCCGCTGGCGGCCCGACCCGGCGGCGGATGCCTGGGGCGAGTTCCTGTTCATCCGCGACCTGGCCTCGGGGCGCTGGTGGTCGGCCACCGCCGCGCCCGGCTTCGACCCCGAGATCGCCTATGCCGCCCGGCTGTTCGACTACAAGGCGAATTTCGCCGCCCTGGGCGAGGGCATCCATTGCGAGACCGAGGTGATCCTGTCCGACGACCTGGACGCGCGCGGCGCGCGGGTCAAGCTGCGCAACCTGTCGGACCGGCCGCGCCAGCTGGCGCTGACCAGCTATGGCGAGATCGTGCTGGACCAGAACGACGCCGACCGCGCCCATACCGCCTTCTCGCGCATGTTCGTCGCGACCGAGGCCCAGCCCGAGCGCGGCCGCATCTTCGCCCGCCGCAACAAGCGCAACCCGCATGACCCAGACCGCCACCTGATGCATCTGAGCGCCGGGGCCGGCGTGCCCGATGGCGCGGCCACCGACCGGCGGCTGTTCATCGGCCGCGGCCGCTCGATCCGCGCGCCGCAGGCGCTGGACGATCCCGACCTGCTGACCCAGGTCGCGCCGGGCGAAAGCTATACGCTGGACCCGATCTTCTCGCTCAGCCGGCGGCTGACCCTGGATCCTGGGAAAGAGGCGGTCGTGACCTTCTGGACCGTCGCCGCCGCCAGCCGCGAGGCGCTGGAAGAGGCGCATCTGCACCTGGCCGACGAAGCCAGCTATGACAACGAACACCAGATGGCCTGGACCCGCAGCCAGGTGCAGCTGCATCATGCCAGCATCACCCCCGAGGAGGCGGCGCTGTTCCGCCGCTATGCCGCGCTGCTGGTCTATCCCAACCAGATGCTGGCCTCGCAGGTGCGCCATGTCATGGGACCGCAATCGGCGCTCTGGCCGATGTCGGTCTCGGGCGACAATCCGATCATGGTGCTGCGCATCAACGACCCCGACCTGATGCCGGTGGCCCGCCAGGCGATCCGCATGCAGGAATACCTGCGCATGCGCGGCCTCGAATGCGACCTGGTGATCCTGAACGAGCAGCGCGTGAGCTATGCCGCCCATCTGCACGAGGCGCTGAACAACCTGTGCCACAGCATGCAGTTGCTGCATTCGCGCCCCTCGGTCTTTGCCGTCGATGCCAACGGGCTTTCGGCCGAGACGCGCGACACGCTGCTGGCCGTGGCGCGCGTGGTGATCCATGCCCAGAACGGCAGCCTGGCCGGGCAGATCCAGCGGCTGGAGGCGGCCGAGCTGCGCCGCGGCATCGCCCGTCCGCCGGCCCGGCCCCTGCAGCGCCCCGCGCTGCGCAGCGATTTCCCTCCCGAGGATCTGCATTTCTGGAACGGCACCGGCGGCTTCGACGCGCAGGGCAATTACGTCATCCGCCTGCGCCATGGCGAGGCGACGCCGAACCCCTGGATCAATGTCGTGGCCCGCAGCGATTTCGGCTTTCACATCTCGGCCGAGGGCGCGGGCTTTACCTGGTCGGCCAATTCGCGCGACCACCAGCTGACGCCCTGGTCGAACGACGCGGTCAGCAACCCGCCGGGCGAGGGCATCCTGATCCGCGACCTGGGCACCGGCGCGATCCACACCCCCTATGCGGCGCTGTCGAGCCAGCGCGAGGCACTTTACCAATGCCGCCACGGCGCCGGGTTTTCCGAATTCACCGCCTGGTCGGGCGAGCTGGAGATCACCGCGCTGCACAGCCTGACGCCCGATGCGGCCCTGCGGGTGATCGGGCTGCGGCTGACCAACCACGGCACGCGCCGGCTGACGCTGGACGTGGCACATTTCCTGGAGCCGGTGATGGGCGGCGCCCGCGCCAAGACCGCGCCCTATCTGCAGCTGCGCTACCTGCCCGAGGCGCGGGCGGTGGAATGCGAGAACCCCTATTCCATCGACTATGCCGGCCAGCGCATGATCCTGTCGGTGGACCGCGAGGTGACGGGGCTATGCCTGTCGCGGCTGATCTGGCAGGGCCGCAACCGCGACGCCGGCCTGCCGGCCTGGTTCGACGCCACGCTGAGCCGCCGCTTCGTGCATCGCCACGACGGCGACCCGGTGATGATGCTGGAAACCCGCATCGAGATCGAGCCGGGCGAAAGCCAGAACGTGACCTTCCGGCTGGCCGCCGCGCCCGGCGCCGCCGCAGCCCCGCTGCTGGCCCGCACCGACACCGCCCGGCAGGCCGCCACCGCCCAGACCGAGCATTGGCAGCACATCTTCGACCGCCTGCAGGTGCAGACCCCCGACCCGGCCTTCGACCTGATGGTGAACCGCTGGCTGCCCTATCAGGCCATCGCCTGCCGGATCCGGGCGCGCTCGGCCTTCTACCAGGCTTCTGGGGCCTACGGGTTCCGCGACCAGTTGCAGGACACCTCGGCCATGCTGGTCTATGATCCGGCGCTGGCCCGCGCCCAGTTGCTGGAAGCCGGCTCGCGCCAGTTCCCCGAAGGCGACGTGCAGCATTGGTGGCTGCCCGGCACCGGCGCGGGCGTGCGCACCCTGATCGCCGACGACGTGGTCTGGCTGGGCCATGCGCTGGCGCGCTATGTCGAGGTGACGGGCGACCGGAGCGTCCTGGACGAGCCCCTGCCCTTCATCCTGGGCCGCGCGCTGGAGCCGGGCGAACACGATGCCTTCTACCGGCCCGAGACCAGCGACCGCATGGCCCCGCTTTACGACCATGCCGCGCTGGCGCTGGAACTGGCCATCGCGCGCACCGGCGAACAGGGCCTGCCGCTGTTCCTGGGCGGCGACTGGAACGACGGCATGAACCGCGTCGGCGCGGCGGGGCGCGGCCAGTCGGTCTGGATGGGCTGGTTCCTGGCCCAGACCATCGCCATGATGGCCCCCCTGGCCGAGGCGCGCGGCGAGGACGGGCGCGCGAAACGCTGGCGCGCCCATGCCGCCAAGCTGTCCCGCGCGCTGGACCGGCACGGCTGGGACGGCGGCTGGTATCTGCGCGGCATTTATGACGACGGCACACCGCTGGGCTCGGCCGCGTCGCAGGAATGCCGCATCGATTCCATCGCGCAAAGCTGGTCGGTGATCTCGGGCGCCGGGCGCAGGGACCGCCGCGACCCGGCGCTGGACGCGGCGCTGGAGCATCTGCTGGACGAGGACGGCATGCTCTTGCGGCTGTTCACCCCGCCCTTTGCCCGCGCGCCGCAGGATCCCGGCTATATCAAGGGCTATCCGCCCGGCGTGCGCGAGAACGGCGGGCAATATACCCATGCCGCGATCTGGATGGTGCAGGCGCTGTGCATGGCGGGCCGCGCCGACGACGCCTGGCGGGTGTTCCGGCTGCTCAACCCGATCAGCCATGCCAGCGACACCGCCACCCTGCAGGTCTATCGCGGCGAGCCCTATGTCGTCGCCGCCGATGTCTATGGCGCCGAGGAAAAGACCGGCCGCGCCGGCTGGACCTGGTATACCGGCTCGGCCGGCTGGCTGCACCGCGTCGCGGTCGAGCATATCCTGGGCCTGCGCATCAAGGACGGCGAAAGGCTGGAGGTGGCGCCCGCCCTGCCCTCGCATTGGCCGGGCTTCCGCGCCAGGGTGATGATCGGCAATCGCCGGCACGAGGTCGAGGTGACGCGCGACCAGGCCGGCACCCCGCGTATCCGCATCGACGCCGAGGGGGCGGCATGACGGCCCGCTTCTGGCAGGCGACACGGCCCAAGGCCCGTCGCGGCGGTGCCCGCGCCGCGTCAATCCGTTTCGGCCAGCAGCGGCAGGATGCTGCCGCGTTCCTTCAGGCAGCGCAGGGTGAAGATCGAGCGGGCGTTGCGGATCCCCGGCACCCGGTAAAGCTTGCGGCGCAGAAACTCCTCGTAGCCGCGGGTGCCGCTGACCGCGACCTTCAGCAGGTAGTCGTATTCGCCGGTGGTCAGCCAGACCTCCTGCACCTCGGGGATGGCGGCCATGGCGCGGCCGAACTCCTCCAGCACCTTGTCGTCGTGCCGCTCCAGCGTGATCTCGATGATGACGGTTTCGGCGGCGCCCAGGCGCGACTGGTCCAGGATGGCGCTGTAGCCCTTGATGACGCCCTCGGCCTCCAGCCGGCGGGTGCGCTGCCAGCAGGGGCTGGGCGACAGGCCGACCTTTTCGGCAAGCTGGCTGTTGGACAGCCGCCCGTCGCGACTCAGCGCCCGCAGGATCCTGAGGTCGATCGCGTCAAGCTGGCGCGTGGCAGAAGGTCCACTCATGTCTTACCGGGTTTATCAGAAGAATCTTTTGCATTTTGGCTGATAGCCGGAAACAAAGAAAGAAGATTTTGCGACGATCTGTGGCATCATCCGCTTGGGAGGAACGGGATGGAACATCTTCACGTCGTCAGTTTTCCGACCGGCGCGCCGCCGGAACACCTGGCGCGCGCGCCGGGCGCATTGCACCGCAACGGCGACCGGCAATACAGCCGGGCGCTGCATAGGGCGTGCCGCTCTGCGGCGGGCATCCCGGCGCAGACCGGCCTGGCCCGGATACCCGGCATCCGCGACATCCGCGGCAGCGTGGCCCGATCCCATCCCGTTCCCCAAGGCAAAGGAGGTGCCGATGCAGAGGCCAGACCCGAATGACTATCCGCCGCTTGGCCTTGTGGTGCCCGAGCCCGAGGTGCGGCCCGGCGGGCAGCCGGATTTCTCGCATGTCGCGATCCCGCGCGCCGGCACGGTGCGCCGCCCGCCGGTCGATGTCGATCCCGAGGAGATCCGCGACCTGGCCTTCACCATCATCCGCGTCCTGAACCGCGAGGGCCAGGCCGTCGGGCCCTGGGCCGAGGCGCTGGAGATCACCCCCGACGACCTGCTGGAGGGGCTGCGCCACATGATGACGCTGCGCATCTATGACGCGCGGATGCTGAACGCGCAGCGCCAGCAAAAGACCAGCTTCTACATGCAGCACCTGGGCGAGGAAGCGATTTCCTGCGCCTTCCAGCGGGCCCTGGCGCCGGGCGACATGAACTTCCCGACCTATCGCCAGGCCGGGCTGCTGATCACCGCCGGTTATCCGCTCAGCTCGATGATGAACCAGATCTTCTCGAATTCCGAGGATCCGATGCGCGGCCGGCAGTTGCCGGTCTGCTATTCCTCGCGCGAGCATGGCTTCTTCACCATCTCGGGCAACCTGGCCACGCAGTTCATCCAGGCGGTCGGCTGGGCCATGGCCTCGGCCATCTCGGGCGACCGCAAGATCTCGGCGGCCTGGATCGGCGACGGCTCGACGGCAGAGAGCGACTTCCATGCCGCGCTGGTCTTTGCCTCGACCTACAAGGCACCGGTGATCCTGAACATCGTCAACAACCAGTGGGCGATCTCGACCTTCCAGGGCATTGCGCGCGGAGGTTCGGGCACCTTTGCGGCGCGCGGGCACGGCTTCGGCATCCCCTCGCTGCGCGTCGACGGCAATGACTACCTGGCGGTGCTGGCGGTGGCGAAATGGGCGGCGGAACGCGCCCGGCGCAACCTGGGCCCGACGCTGATCGAATACGTCACCTATCGCGCTGGCGGGCATTCGACCTCGGACGATCCCTCGGCCTATCGCCCGGCCGAGGAAAGCGCGGCCTGGCCGCTGGGCGACCCGATCCTGCGGCTGAAAAACCACCTGATCGCGCTTGGCGTCTGGAGCGACGAACGCCACCAGCAGGCCGAGGCCCAGATCCTGGCCGAGATCACCGAACAGCAGAAGCGCGCCGAGGCCATCGGCACCCTGCACCACGGCCAGCACCCCAGCCCCGCGGACATGTTCGAGGATGTCTATGCCGAGATGCCGCCGCATCTTCTGAAGCAACGTCACGAGGCGGGGTTCTGACATGGCACGCATGACGATGATCGAGGCCATCCGCGACGCGCTGGACGTGGCCATGGGCGCCGACCCCTCCGTCGTGGTCTTCGGCGAGGATGTGGGCTATTTCGGCGGCGTCTTCCGCTGCACCGCCGGCTTGCAGGCGAAATACGGCAAGACCCGCTGCTTCGACACGCCGATCAACGAATCCGGCATCGTCGGCGCCGGCATCGGCATGGCCGCATACGGGCTGAAGCCGGTGGTCGAGATCCAGTTCGCCGACTACATGTATCCCGCCTATGACCAGATCGTGTCCGAGGCGGCGCGGCTGCGCTATCGCTCGGCCGGGCAGTTCACCTGCCCGATGGTGGTCAGGATGCCCACCGGCGGCGGCATCTTCGGCGGCCAGACCCACAGCCAGAGCCCCGAGGCGCTGTTCACCCATGTCACGGGGCTCAAGACCGTGGTGCCCTCGAACCCGCGCGACGCCAAGGGGCTGCTGCTGGCCGCCATCGAGGATCCCGACCCGGTGATCTTCATGGAGCCGAAGCGGCTTTACAACGGGCCCTTCGACGGCCATCACGACCGGCCGGTCACGGCCTGGAAAAGCCATGAGCTGGGCGAGGTGCCCGAGGGGCATTACACCGTCCCGCTGGGCAAGGCGGTGCTGCGTCGGCAGGGCCGGGCGGCCACGGTGCTGACCTATGGCACCATGGTCCATGTCGCGCTGGCCGCAGCCGAGGAATCCGGCGTCGATGCCGAGGTGATCGACCTGCGCACCCTGCTGCCCTTGGACATGGAAACCATCCTGGCCTCGGTCAACAAGACCGGCCGCTGCCTGGTGCTGCACGAGGCGACGCTGACCTCGGGCTATGGCGCGGAGCTGGCGGCGCTGGTGCAGGCGGAGTGCTTCTGGCACTTGGAAGCGCCGGTCCGGCGGGTGGCGGGCTGGGACACGCCCTATCCGCATACGCATGAATGGAGCTATTTCCCCGGCCCCGCACGGGTGGCCGAGGCATTGCGTCAACTGGTCGAGGTGGCCTGAGATGGGTATTCACGCAATCCGCATGCCCGATATCGGCGAAGGCATTGCCGAGGCCGAGATTTCCGAATGGCTGGTCAAGCCCGGCGATGTCCTGCGCGAGGACGACCCGATGGTCGCCGTGATGACTGACAAGGCGACGGTGGAAATCCCCTCGCCCGTCACCGGCACGGTGGTCTGGCAGGCCGGGCAGCCCGGCGACGTGATCGCCGTCGGCGCCGAGCTGATCCGGCTGGAGGTGGACGGGCCGGGCAACGTGGCCGGCGACGCGACCGGCGACGCCGCCCCCCCGGCACCGGCGACGGCCGAAGCATCGGGCCCATCGCGACAGGCCGAGACAGCGCCGCCCGATCCAGAGCCGGCGGAGGCGAAGGCCGAAGCCGCGACAGAGCAGCCCGCCCCGAAACCGGCAGCACGCCCCGCCGCCACCGCCGCGCCCCTGCGCCCCGAGGGCGAAAGGCCCATCGCCTCGCCCGCCGTGCGGGCGCGGGCCCGCGAGGCGGGGGTGGACCTGCGGCTGGTGCGCGGCTCGGGTCCGGCGGGCCGGATCGGGCACGAGGATCTGGACGCCTTCATCGCCTCGGGCGGCATCCCCGCCCCCTCGGGTCCGCAGCCCGACAATTCGGTCGAGGAGATCCGCGTCATCGGCCTGCGCCGCAAGATCGCCGAGCGGATGGAGGCCGCGAACAGCATCCCGCAGATCACCATCGTCGAGGAAATCGACGCCACGGCGGTCGAGGATCTGCGCGGCCGGATGAATGCGCAGGCCAAGGGCGCGCGGCTGACGCTGCTGCCCTTCATCGCCCGCGCCATCGTGCGCGCCGTGCACGACCAGCCGCTGATGAACGCGCATTACGATGCCGCGGCCGGGCTGATCCGCCGCTTTGGCGGGGTGCATATCGGCATCGCCGCGCAGACGCCCTCGGGGCTGATGGTGCCGGTGGTCCGCCATGCCGAGGCGCTGGACCTGCGCAGCCTCGCCTCCGAGATCGGGCGGCTGGGCACGGCCGCCAAGGAGGGCACGGCAAAACGCGACGAGTTGGCCGGCTCGACCATCACCATCACCTCGCTGGGGCCATTGGGCGCCATCGCCTCGACCCCGATCCTGAACGTGCCCGAGGTCGCCATCGTCGGCGTCAACCGGCTGGCGGTCCGGCCCCACTGGAACGGCGCCGCCTTCGAGCCGCGCAAGATGATGAACCTGTCGTGCAGCTTCGACCACCGGGTGATCGACGGCTGGGACGCCGCCGTCTTCGTGGCGCGGCTGAAAGAACTGCTGGAAACCCCGGCGCTGATCTTCGTGGAGGGCTGAGCGATGCGCGAGATCCAATGCAGGCTGCTGGTAATCGGCGCCGGTCCGGGCGGCTATGTCTGCGCCATCCGCGCCGGGCAACTGGGCGTCGATACGGTGGTGGTTGATGCCGAGCCGCCCGGGGGAACCTGCCTGAATGTGGGCTGCATCCCCTCGAAGGCGCTGATCCATGCGGCCGAGGAGTTTCATCGTCTTGCGCAGCTTTCCTCGGCGCCTTCGATGGGAATTTCGGCCGGTCCGGCCCGGCTGGACCTGGGGGCGACGATGGCCTGGAAGGACGGCATCGTCGAGCGGCTGACCGGCGGGGTCGCCACGCTCTTGCGCAAGGCCAAGGTGCGGCTGGTGACGGGCCGGGCGACGGTGCGCGACGGCAAGACCGTGCTGGTCGAGACGCCCGAAGGTCCGGTGCAGATCCGCACCGAGGTGCTGGTCATCGCCACCGGCTCGGAGCCGATCGAGATCCCGGCGCTGCCTTTCGGCGGCAAGGTCATCTCCTCGACCGACGCGCTGGCGCTGACCGAGGTGCCGGGCCGGCTGGCCGTGGTCGGCGGTGGCTATATCGGGCTGGAGCTGGGCATCGCCTATGCCAAGCTGGGCGCCGAAGTGACGGTGGTCGAGGCCGCGCCGCGCATCCTGCCGCAATACGATGCCGAACTGACGCGGCCGGTGGCGCAACGCCTGACCCAGCTGGGCGTGCGGGTGCTGACCGGGGCGCGGGCCGGGGGGCTGTCGGACAGCGGCGCGCTGCGCGTCGCCGGCGTGGACGGGGCCGAGGACATCCAGGCCGACAAGGTGCTGGTGACGGTGGGCCGCCGCCCGCGCGCGACCGGTGCGGGGGTGGCGGGGCTGCGGCTGGAGATGGCCGGCCCCTTCATCCGCATCGACGAGCGCTGCCGCACCTCGATGACCGGCGTGCTGGCCATCGGCGACGTGACCGGCGAGCCGATGCTGGCCCATCGCGCCATGGCCCAGGGCGAGATGGTGGCCGAGCTGGTCGCCGGCCAGCGCCGCGCCTGGGACAAGCGGGCGATCCCGGCGGTCTGCTTTACCGACCCCGAGATCGTCAGCGTCGGCATTTCCCCCGAGGAGGCCGCGGCGGCCGGGCGCGAGGTCGTGACCGGCCTTTTCCCCTTTGCTGCCAACGGCCGGGCGATGACGGCGGGCGACGAGGCGGGCTTCATCCGCGTCACCGCCCGGCCCGATACGCATGAGGTGCTGGGCATCCAGGCGGTCGGCGCCGGCGTGGCCGAGATGGCCGGCGGCTTTGCCCTGGCGCTGGAGATGGGCGCCCGGCTGGAGGACATCGCCGGCACCATCCACGCCCATCCGACCCGCGGCGAGGCGCTGCACGAAGCCTGCCTGCGCGCGCTTGGCCACGCGCTGCATATCTGAAAGGGGCATTGATCGCCGCCCCGCGATGGCGCAAACCCCTGCCGGCATGGGCACAGGAGGGATTGCGGTGGCACGGGTGGATTTGCGGGTCACGCTGGCCTCGCCCTGGCTGGGGGCCGATCTGGGACGGGTGCGGCGCGTGCTGTCCTTTGCCCCGCATCGCCCCGGCTTTCGCAGCGCCCGGCATATCCTGATCCGCCAGGTCCGCGACGCCGACCTGGCCCCGGACCTGGATGCCATGGGCTGGCTGGGGGCCGAGATGGCGCGGATCGGCCATGGCGGCGACGTGGGCATGATGACCTCGCGCGGCTTGCACCATCACCGGCTGGCCCATGCCGGGCCGGTGGCCTGCCTGGCCACCGTCGGCCTGGGCAATGCCGAGCGGGTGGGCCGGCGCCGCATGGTTTCGCCCGGCGGCTACGGCACGATCAACATCGCCCTGCTGGTCGAGGAGGGGCTGACCGATGCCGCCATGATCGAGGCGCTGAGCATCGCGGCCGAGGCCCGCACCGCCGCGGTGATGGATGCCGGGATCGCGTTGCCGACCGGGCGTGCGACCGGCACCGGCACGGATTGCATCGCGGTCGCCTGCGATGCGGGCGGTGTCGCATTCGCCGGGCTGCACACCGCCTTGGGCGAGGCCATCGGCGCCGCGGTGCACGAGGCCGTGCTGGCAGGCGCCCTGGCCTGGGTTGCCGAGCATGGCGCCGAGCCGGCCCTGGCAGTGCCAGGTTGCACGGGAGCATTGGGTATTTAAGGAACGAAGAAGATGGGCTTGACTACCCCACATATTTTTTCTTGTGGGGCAGGTTTTGGGGCGCTATCCTGCCCCACGGGAAAAAATCCGTGGGGTAGCCTTCATGGCGCAGCATCTTTCGCCGGTGGCGGTGGCGGCCTGGACCGATCTGCTGCGGCATCTCAAGGATGCGGCGGTCAGCGAGCTGCGCGGCGTGCCGCGGCTGAAGAAGGTCGGGCGGAAGGGGTATTGGTATGACCATTTCCGCATCGGCGACCGCACCCTCGACCGCTATATCGGCGAGGACGGCGAGGAATTGCGCGCGCGGCTGGAGCGGCTGGAGAGCCTGCGCGAGGCCGAGAAGCAGAGCCAGCGCGAACGCGCGCGCCTGATGCGCATCCTGCGGGCCGAGGGCTGCCTGATGACCGACCGCGGCTCGGGGCAGGTGATCTCGGCCATGGCGCGGGCGGGGGTATTCCGCCTGGGCGGCACGCTGGTCGGCACCCAAGCCTTCCGCTGCTACGAGGGCGAGTTGGGCGTGCGCATCGGCTTCGACCAGGCGGCGATGACCGACGATATCGACATCGCCAGTTTCGAACGGCTGTCCCTGGTGCTGGGCGACCAGGTGACCGAACCGCTGGCCGAAGTGTTCCGCGAGTTGCGCTTTGCCCCCCTGCCCTCGGTCGAGGGGCAGCGGGTCTGGCGCTGGCGCCAGGGCGAGCAGCAGACGCTGGTCGAGTTCCTGACCCCCTGTTTCGACGGCACCGAGGGGCTGCGCGACCTGCCGGCGCTTGGCGTCTCGGCGCAGAGCCTGCATTACCTGAACTTCCTGATCGCCGAGCCGATCCGGGTGCCGCTGCTTTACCGCGCCGGTTTCCTGATCCAGGTGCCGCGGCCCGAGCGTTACGCCATCCACAAGCTGATCGTCGCCGACCGCCGCCGCGACGGGCCCGATACGCTGAAGGCGCGCAAGGACCGGGCGCAGGCCGAGTTCCTGATCGAGGTTCTGGCCGAGGAGCGCCCCGAGGAATTGCACGACGCCTATGAGACGGCGATGGCGCAGGGCCCGTCCTGGCGCGCACGGCTGGCCGCGACGCTGGCGCGGATGCCGCATCTGCGCCAGCGGCTGGCTGCGCTTTAGCCGGGGCGGAAGTCGGCGGGCTTGATGCCGTGGCGCGCCAGCTTGTCGTAGAAGGTCTTGCGCGGCAGGCGCAGCCGCGCCATCGCCTGGGTGGCATTGCCCTGCGCGAGCCGCAGCGCCTCGCGGATCAGTTCGGCCTCGTATTCCGCGACCAGATCCGACAGGCCCGGCGCGTCGCCGCCTTCGGCCGGCGGATCGAAGGGGGTCAGGCCGAGCGCATGGCTTTCGGCGAATTGCCGCAATTCGCGCAGGTTGCCGGGCCAGCCATGGCCGGCCAGCCGAGCCTTGACCGCGCCCGTGACCGGCGCCACCGGCAGGTTCAGCCGCGCCGCCGCTGCCAGCAGGAAATGCCTAAACAGCGCGGGGATGTCCTCGCGCCGCTCGGCCAGCGGCGGCAGGGTCAGGACGGCGCCCGACAGCCGGTAGTAGAGGTCGCTGCGAAATGCCCCCTCGCGCATCAGCCGTTCCAGGTCGGCACGGCTCGAGGCGATGACGCGCAGGTCCAGCGGCCGCGGCGCGGCGCTGCCGGGGGGCTGGATCTGGCCCACCTCGATCAGCGCCAGCAGGCGGGCTTGCAGCGCGGGGGCAAGCGCGTCGATCTCGTCCAGATAGAGCGTGCCGCGATGCGCGGCCTCGAGCCGGCCGGGCGCGCGCGGGGTGCGGCCCTGCGGCTCGGCGCCCAGCATCTCGGATTCGAAACGCGCCTCGTCCAGCGCGGCGCAGGCGACAGGAACGAAGGCGCGGGCGCGGCGCGGACCCTGGCGGTGGATGGCGCGGGCCACGGTTTCCTTGCCCGAGCCGCCGGGGCCCAGGATCAGCACGTCGCCCCCCGCCTCGGCCAGCCGCGCCACGGTCTCGCGCAGGTGCTGCATGAAGGGGCTTTGCCCGATCAGCCGGGTCTCGCGCGCGGCGCTGTCCTGTTGCTGGCGGCGCAGGGCGCGGTTTTCCAGCACCAGGGCCCGGCTGGAGGCCGCACGCGCCAGCGCCGCCGCCAGCGTGCCGCCGCCGACCGGCTTGGCCAGGAAGTCATAGACCCCCTGCTTCAGCGCCGCGACCGCCATCGGCACATCGCCATGCCCGGTCAGCAGGATCACCGGCAGGTCGGGGTCGAGCGCGCGGATGCGTTCGAACAGCTGGAACCCGTCCATGCCGGGCATGCGCACGTCCGACAGCACCACGCCGGGCCAGTCCGGGCCAAGCCCGCCAAGCGCCGCGGCCGCATCGGTGAAGGCTTCGGCGCGAAAACCCGCCAGGTGCAGCGCCTGCATCTGCGCCTCGAGCAGGTCGGGATCGTCATCGACAAGGCGGACAAGCGGGGTATCGGGGGTGGGTGTATCGGTCATGCGGCTTTCGGCAGGTCCAGGTGGAAAGTGGCGCCCTGCCCTTCGCGCTGCGGCCCGGCCGTCAGGCTGCCGCCGAAATCCCGCGCGATCTCTTGCGAGATCACCAGGCCCAGGCCCAGCCCCTCGGGCTTGCTGGTGGCGAAAGGGGTGAAAAGCTGGGCGGCGATCTGCGGCGACAGCCCCGGCCCGTTGTCCGATATGCTGAGCCGCAGCACCGGCCCGTCGTCCTGCAGCGCGATGCGGATTTCCGGCTCGGGCCGGCCCTCCAGCGCCTCTTGCGCGTTCTGGATCAGGTTCACCAGCACCTGCTCCAGCCGCACGGTCTCGGCCATGACCCGCAGGCCGGGCGGGATCTGGGGCAGGACCAGGCGGATGTCCTGCGCCCGCCGCCGGCTGGCGGTCAGAAGCAGCGCCGCATCCAGCGCATCCTTGAGCGCGACCGGACCCAGCTCGCCCGTAGCCTTGCGGGCAAAGCCGCGCAGCTCGGTGGTGATCTGGGCGATGCGGTCGGTCATGCGCAGGATCTGGCCCAGGTTGCGGTCCAGGTCGGGCGCCTCTGCCGGCAGCATCTGCCGGCCGTTCTCGGCCAGAAGGCGGATGGTGGCCAGGGGGGTGTTCACCTCATGCGCGACGCCGGCGGTGATCTGGCCCAGCGTCGCCAGCTTGTTGGCCTGCACCATCTCGCTCTGCAATTGCGCCAGCCGCTGCTCGGCCGTGCGGCGCTCGCGCATCTCGGCGGTCAGGTCGCGGGTGCGTTCCTCGACCGCGCGCTCCAGGTCGGCGCGATAGCGGCGCTCGGCGTCCATGCGGCGGGCGGCGCGGGTGCGGGCCCGCGCGGCCGAAACCCCGCCCGCCAGCAGCAGCGTGAACAGGAAGCCGACGGTGCCCATCGCCAGCAGCCCCGCCCGCACCGCCTCGGTCCCCGGCGCGTGGATCCACAGCACCCAGCCCGCCCCCGGCACCGCGCGCCGGGCCGAGACCTGCCCGGCCGGGATCGGCGGCAGGGGCGCAAAGCGCAATTGCGGCGCGCTGGACAGGATCACCTGCCCGGCCGCGTCCGCAACCAGCGTGGTCTCGGCCGCCTGCGCCCAGCCCTGTTCCATCGCGTCGAATTCCACCTTCACCACGATGACGCCCAGGGGCTCGCCCCTCTGCGGCACGTCGTGAGACAGGTAGAGCCCCGGCCGGCGGCTGACGGTGCCAAGCGCGAATTGCGTCGCCTCGCCCCGCAGCAGCGCCTCGCTGAAATAGCTGCGGAAGCTGTAGTCCGAGCCGACGAAACTGTCGGGATCGTGCCAGTTCGAGGCAGCGATGGCCATGCCGTCGCGATCCAGCAGGTAGATCACCGCGCTGCTGGTCTGTTCCTGCAACCGCTCCAGCTTTTCCGACACCCGCGCGACATTGGCGGGCGACGGCTCGGCCAGCGCCTGAAGCACGGCGGCATCGTCGGACAGGACCGTGGCCACCGCGCGCTGCTTGGCCAGCACGCTTTCCAGCGTCTGCACCCGGCTTTGCGCGCTGATCTCCAGCCGCTCGATCAGGGCGCGGGCGGCATTGCCATGGGCCAGCCGAAAGGTCAGCGCCATCGCCGCCAGCAGGGCCAGCGCCACGGCGACGGCGAGCGTCAGCCGCCACAGCATCGGGCTGGGTCTCTCGCCTTGCGAATCGGTTGTGGCAGCCATGGATTCCCTTGCGGTCGGGCTTTGTGCGGATTTCCACACTAGCAGATCCGCACTGTGCGGAAAACCACACGGATTTGACCGGCGCCCTTGGACAAAAAGCCATGATTACAATGCATTGCTGTCATGCGCCGGGTTTTTGGGCGCCGCGGCCCGCGAATTTATCATGGCGGTCACATCATCGTCATACGCAGGTTGGAGGAGGCCCCATGCACATCGACACCACGGCCGCGCCGGTCGCTCACGCACCGCGGCCCTTTTACAGGCATCTCTATTTCCAAGTCCTTTGCGCCATCGCCGCCGGCGCACTGATCGGGCATTTCTATCCCGAGACCGGCGAGGCGCTGAAGCCGCTGGGCGACGCCTTCATCAAGCTGGTCAAGATGATCATCGCCCCGGTCATCTTCCTGACCATCGTCACCGGCCTGGCCGGCATGGGCACGCTGAAGGGCGTGGGTTCGGTCGTCGGCAAGGCCTTCGGCTATTTCCTGACCTTCTCGACCCTGGCGCTGATCGTCGGGCTGATCACCGCCAATGTCATCCGGCCCGGTGCCGGCATGAACATCGACCCGGCGACGCTGGATGCCAGCAAGGTCTCGGATTACGCCGCCAAGGCGCATGAATCCTCGCTGACCGGCTTTGTCATGGACATCATCCCGTCCACGATCACCTCGGCCTTCGTCGACGGCAATATCCTGCAGGTGCTGTTCGTCGCCATCCTGTTCGGCATCGGCCTGATCCTGATCGGCGACAAGGGCAAGCCGGTCGTGGCGCTGTTCGAGGCGATCAGCCATGCCGTGTTCCGCATGGTCGACATCCTGATGAAGGCCGCGCCCATCGGCGCCTTCGGCGCCTTCGCCTTCACCATCGGCAAATACGGCATCGCCTCGGTGGTGAACCTGGCGACGCTGGTCGGCACCTTCTACCTGACCTCGGCCCTGTTCGTCATCGTGATCCTGGGCACGGTCTGCATGCTCAACGGCTTTTCGATCTTCCGGCTGATCTCCTATCTCAAGGCCGAGATCCTGCTGGTGCTGGGCACCTCCTCCTCGGAATCCGCCCTGCCCTCGCTGATGGAGAAGATGGAGAAGGCCGGCTGCAAGCGTTCCGTCGTCGGTCTGGTCGTGCCCACCGGCTACAGCTTCAACCTGGACGGCACCAACATCTACATGACGCTGGCGGCGCTGTTCATCGCCCAGGCCACCAATACCGACCTGACGCTGCAACAGCAGATCCTGCTCTTGCTGGTCGCCATGCTGTCGTCGAAAGGCGCGGCGGGCGTGACCGGGGCGGGCTTCATCACCCTGGCCGCGACGCTGTCGGTGGTGCCCACGGTGCCGGTCGCCGGCATGGCGCTGATCCTGGGCGTGGACCGCTTCATGTCGGAATGCCGCTCGATCACCAATTTCATCGGCAATGCGGTGGCCACGGTCGTCGTCAGCCGCTGGGAAGGCGCGCTGGACCGCGAACAGTTCGACCGCGTGCTGGCCGGCGAGGCCGGGGCCGAGGTCGCCCCGATCCACGACCTGCACGGCGCCCCCGCCGGGCTGCGCCTGAACGAGGCCAGCGCCGACTGAACCGACCCATATCGCAGCAAGGGGGGCGTCCGCAGGGGCGCCCTTTGGCCATTCAGGGCGGCGGCGCCGTCGTCTCGCGCGCCATCATCAGCGGCGCCAGCAGGGTCACGGCCGGGATCTCGCACCCGGCGATGCGGTCCAGGATGGTCCGCGCCGCCTTGCGGCCGATCTCGCGCTTGGGCTGGCGGATGGTGGTCAGTGCCGGGGCCAGGTGCGAGACCAGCTCGATATCGTCAAAGCCGACAATGGACACGTCGCGCGGCACAAGATGCCCGGCGCGCTGAAGCCCGGCCATGAAGGCGCAGGCCATCTCGTCGGAAAAGGCGAAGATGCCGGTCGGGCGGTCCAAGGGCGGCAGGGCCTGCCAGGCCAGCGCCGCCTGCTGCCCCGATTGCAGGGTGAAGTCGCCGGGAAACTCGGTGATCCGCGCGTCGCCCGCCGCCTCCATCGCGCCCTCGCGCCGGGCCTTGTGCAGCACGTTGCCGGGCGGGCCGCCGATCAGGCCGATATGCGCGTGGCCAAGCGCGCGCAGATGCGCCACGGCCAGCCGCCCGCCCTCGCGATTGTCCAGCATGACGCGGGGCAGGTCCGCGCCCTCGATCCATTCGCAGGCGGTGATCACCGGCGGCAGGTCCGCGCGCCCGGCCAGGTCGCCAAAGGGCGCGAGCCCGTCCAGCAGGATGATCCCGTCCGCCCGCGAGGGGTCGAGGAACCGGTCCAGCCGCCTATGCCGCCCGCTATCCTCCAGCGTATCGGCGACCAGCAGGTCATAGCCGGCGCCGGCCAGTTCCCGGCCCATGCCGTCCAGGATCTTGGCAAAGAACGGGTTGCCCAGATTGGGCACCAGCGCCACGACGCAGCCGGTCCTTTGCTTGCGCAGGTTTCGCGCGGCGTGGTTCATGCGATAGCCGGTCTCGGCCACCGCCTGCATCACCGCCTCGCGCGTGGCCTCGGCCACCACGCCCGGATTGGACAGCACCCGGCTGACGGTCGAGGCCGACACGCCCGCGCGCCGCGCGACATCCGACAATCTGGCCCGTCCGGGCGGGGTCCGGCTTTCCATCACCCAAGGTTACGCGCCCGGCGCGGCCCGGCGCAAGAAAATGTTTGCAATCGATTGCAGACAAGTGCAGCCTGACCCTTGGGGAGAGAGGGAAACCATGCGGACCATCAAGGGACCGGCGCTGTTCCTGGCGCAGTTCATCGGCGAGACGGCGCCCTTCGACAGTTGGGACGGCATCACCCGCTGGGCCGCCGATTGCGGCTATCTGGGCGTGCAGGTACCGACCAACGACCCGCGCATCCTGGACCTGGCGCGCGCCGGGGAGTCGCAGGATTACCGCGACGAATTCCTGGGCATCGCCCGGCAGAACGGCGTCGATGTGACCGAGCTTTCGACGCATCTGCAGGGCCAGCTTGTCGCCGTGCATCCGGCCTATGACGCGGGTTTCGACGCCTTTGCGCCGCCGGCCCTGCGCGGCAATCCCCGCGCGCGGCAGGAATGGGCGGTCGATCAGGTCGCCCGCGCCATCCGGGTCAGCCGGCTGTTGGGGCTGGACCGGATGGCGACCTTCTCGGGCGCCCTGGCCTGGCCCTATCTTTACCCCTGGCCGCAGCGCGCGCCGGGGCTGATCGAGGCCGCCTTCGACACGCTGGCCGCACGCTGGCGTCCGCTGCTGGACCTGGCCGAGGAAAACGGGGTGGATCTCTGCTATGAGATCCATCCGGGCGAGGATCTGCACGACGGCGTGACATTCGAGATGTTCCTCGACCGCGTGGACGGGCACCGCCGGGCGAACATGCTTTACGACCCTTCGCATTATGTCCTGCAACAGCTTGATTACCTTCAGAACATCGACATCTATCGCGACCGCATCCGCATGTTCCACGTCAAGGATGCCGAGTTCCGCCCGACCGGCCGGCAGGGGGTCTATGGCGGCTATCAGGGTTGGGCCGAACGCGCGGGCCGTTTCCGCAGTCCCGGCGACGGTCAGGTGGATTTCGGCGCGGTGTTTTCCAAGCTGACGCAATACGGTTTCGACGGCTGGGCGGTGGTCGAATGGGAATGCGCGCTGAAGCACCCCGAGGACGGCGCGCGCGAAGGCGCGCGTTTCGTGCGCGACCACATCATCCGGGTGACGCCGCACGCCTTCGACGATTTCGCCGCCAGCCGCGTCGACCGAGCGGCCATCGACAGGGCGCTGGGGCTATGAGGCCGGTTCGCCTGGGCATGGTCGGCGGCGGCAGCGGCGCCTTCATCGGCGCCATCCATCGCATCGCGGCGCGCATGGACGGGCAATTCGTGCTGGTCGCGGGGGCGCTGTCCTCGGACCCCGCGCGCGCGGCGGCCAGCGCCGCCGAACTGGGCATCCGCGGCTATGACGACTTCGCCGAGATGGCGCGGGCCGAGGCCGCCCGCGAGGACGGGATCGAGGCGGTCAGCATCGTCACCCCGAACCACCTGCACGCCGCCCCCGCCGCGGCCTTTCTGCGCGCCGGCATCCATGTGATCTGCGACAAGCCGCTGGCCGCGACGCCCGAACAGGCGCGCGAGATCGCCGAGGCAGCGCGGGCCAGCGGCGCGCGGTTCTTCCTGACCCATAACTATTGCGCGATGCCCATGGTGCGCGAGGCCCGTGCGCTGGTGGCCGAGGGCGCGCTGGGGGATATCCGCCTGGTGCAGGCCGAATATCTGCAGGGCTGGCTGGCCGACCGCGCCGACAGCAAGCAGGCCGAATGGCGCACCGATCCCGCCCGCGCCGGTGCCGGGGCCATCGGCGACATCGGCACCCATGCCTGGCAGTTGGCGCAATTCGTCACCGGCCAGACGCCCGCGTCCCTGTCGGCGGAACTCTCCAGCATGGTGCCGAGCCGCACGGTCGATGACGATGCCCGCATCGCGCTGCGCTACGGCTCGGGCGCGCGGGGCGGCATCTGGGTCAGCCAGGTCGCCGTCGGCCAGGAAAACGGACTGTCGCTGCGCGTCTTCGGCACCGAGGCGGCGCTGGAATGGCGCCTGACCGACCCCGAGCGGCTGATCCTGTCGCCCAAGGACGGCCCGGCCCGCATCCTGACCCGGGCGCAGGACCGCAGCGCCTCATATCGCACGCCGCCGGGACATCCCGAGGGATATTTGGAAGGTTTCGCCAATCTTTACCGAGATATAGCCTCGATTATTCGAGGCGACTCCAGCCTCTCCGACCGCGTGCCGGGTCTGGAGGCCGGGCTGTCCGGCATGGCGTTCATCGCTGCCGCGCAGGCTTCCTCGGCACGCGGCGGCGCCTGGGTCGAGGTCCGGCCGTGACCGTGCTGGCGCTCGACAACGTCTCGAAAAGCTTCGGCCCGATCGAAGTGCTGCACGGCGTCGGACTGGCACTGGAGCCGGGCGAGGTCCATGCCCTGATCGGCGAGAACGGCGCCGGAAAATCCACGATCATGAAGATCCTGGGCGGTTTCCTTGACCCGACATCGGGCCAGATCCTGCTGGACGGCCAGCCCGTCCATTTCGCCAGCGGGCCCGAGGCCGAGGCGCAGGGCATCGTCGTCATCCACCAGGAATTCAACCTTGCCCCCGACCTGACCGTGGCGGCGAATGTGTTCCTGGGCCGCGAGATCGGCGGCTGGCGGCTGGACCATGCCGCGATGCGGGACGCGACCGCCGCGCTGCTCAAGCGGCTGGACACCCGCATCGACCCCGAGGCGCGCATCCGCGACCTGTCCGTGCCCGACCGCCAGATGGTCGAGATCGCCAAGGCCCTGTCGCGCAAGGCCCGCGTGCTGATCATGGACGAACCCAGCGCCGTCTTGACCCATCGCGAGGTCGGCGCGCTTTACGCCCAGATCGACCGGCTGCGGGCCGAGGGGGTGGCGATCCTTTACTGCTCTCACCGGCTGGACGAGGTGGCGCATCTGGCCGACCGCATCACCGTGCTGCGCGACGGCCGCGTCGTGCGGCAGGCGCTGCGCGGCGAGCTGACCGAGGACGGCATGGCCACCGCCATGGTCGGCCGCGAATTGCAGGATTTCTACCCGCCCAAGGGCCAGCCGGGCGACGCGCCTGCGCTGGAGGTCCGGGGCCTGTCCGTGCCCGGCCGGGTCCGCGACGTCAGCTTTACCCTGCGCCGGGGCGAGGTGCTGGGCATCGCCGGCCTTGTCGGGTCCGGCCGCACCGAACTGGCCGAGGGGCTGGTCGGGCTGCGTCCCTCGACCGGCGAGATCCGGGTCGAGGGCCGGCCCGTCGCCATCCGCAGCCTGCGCGACGCCTTTGCCGCCGGCCTCGCCTATCTGACCGAGGACCGCAAGGAGGCGGGGCTGCTGCTCGACAAGGGGCTGCGCGAGAACCTGACGCTGGCGACGCTGGAACGCTTCGGCGGATGGCGACTGGACACCAGGGCCGAAGATGCCGCGCTGGACAGCGCGACGCGGGAATTCGACATCCGCGCCCCGCGCCGCGACATGCCGGCCGGAAAGCTGTCGGGAGGAAACCAGCAAAAGCTGTTGATGGCCAAGGTGATGCTTCCAGATCCTCGAATCATTCTCATTGACGAGCCGACGCGCGGCATCGACGTGGGCACCAAGCGGCAGATCTATGCCTTCATCCGCAAGCTTGCCGCCGAGGGACGCAGCCTGATCGTCATCAGCAGCGAGATGACCGAGGTGATCGGCCTGGCCGACCGCGTGCTGGTGATGCGCGAGGGGCGGCTGGCCGGCGAACTGGCCGGCGAGGACATGACCGAGGACCGCATCGTCCGCCTTGCCATGGGCGTGACCGGAGAAGCCGCATGAAGATCGACCTGCATACCCTTGGCCCACTTGTCGCTTTGGTCGCCCTGGTGATCCTGGGCGCGGCGCTGAACAGCGCCTTCCTGGCGCCGGCGAACATCACCAACGTGCTGGCGCGCTCGGCCTTCATCGGGCTGATCGCGGTCGGCATGACCTTCGTCATCACCGCGGGCGGGCTGGACCTGTCGGTGGGGTCCATGGCCGCGTTTCTGGCCGGCATCGCCATCATCGCCATGAACGCCGCCCTGCCGACGACCGGCCTGAACTGGGGCACGGTCCTGGTCGGCATGGGCGTGGCGATCCTTGGCGGCGTCGCCGCCGGATACCTGAACGGCGCGCTGGTCACCAAGGCGCGGATCGAGCCCTTCATCGTCACGCTGGGCACCATGGGCATCTTCCGCTCGCTGGTCACATGGCTGGCCGATGGCGGCACGCTGTCGCTGGATTACGGGCTGCGCACGCTTTACCGGCCGGTCTATTACAGCGGCATCGGCTGGATCACCTGGCCGATCATCACCTTTGCCATCGTCGCGGTCCTTGGCGAATGGACCATGCGCCATTCCCGCTTTGGCCGCCATGTCGAGGCCATCGGCTCGAACGACCGGGTCGCGCGCTATTCGGCCATCGACGTGAATCGCATGCGGCTTCTGACCTATGTGCTGCTGGGCGTGCTGGTCGGGCTGGCGGTTGTGCTTTACGTGCCGCGGCTGGGCTCGGCCTCGGGCTCGACCGGGGTTCTGTGGGAGCTTGAGGCCATCGCCGCGGTCATCATCGGCGGCACGGCGCTGAAGGGCGGCCGCGGCCGGGTCTGGGGCACGGTGGTCGGCGTGCTGATCCTGTCGCTGATCGACAACATCCTGAATCTGGCCGATCTGGTCAGCCCCTATCTGAACGGGGCGATCCAGGGGGTCATCATCGTTCTTGCTGTCGTCTTGCAGCGGGAGAAACGCACCGCCGAGGAGCGGTGACTGGGGAGGAAGCAACAGATGAAACGCAGAAGCCTGATGAAAGCCGCGGCCCTGATGGCGGCGATGGGGATCGCCGCCCCTGCCGTCGCGCAGGAGGCCGAGAAGAAGATCATCGGCGTGTCGATCCCGTCCGCCACGCATGGGTTCATGGGCGGGCTGAACTGGCACGCGCAGGACACGATCAAGCGGCTGGGCGCCGCCTATCCCAACCTTGAATTCGTGCTCTCCACCGCCGGCGACCCGGCCAAGCAGGTCAACGACATCGAGGACATGATGGCCACGCGCAACATCGACGCGCTGGTGGTGCTGCCCTTCGAATCCGAGCCGCTGACCGCGCCGGTCAAGGCGGTCAAGGATGCGGGCAAGTTCGTGACCGTGGTGGATCGCGGGCTGAGCCAGGAGGGGATCGAGGATCTTTACGTCGCCGGCGACAACACCGCCTTCGGCCGCGTCGCGGGGGAGTACTTCAAGGAGAACCTTGAGCCCGGCGCCAAGGTCGTGGTGCTGCGCGGCATCCCGACCACGCTGGACAACGAGCGCGTCGATGCGTTCCGGGCGGCGCTGGAGGGGTCCGAGGTCGAGATCCTCGACATGCAGCACGGCAACTGGAACCGCGACGACGCCTTTGCGGTGATGCAGGACTATCTGGCGAAATATCCGCAGATCGACGCGGTCTGGGCGGCCGACGACGACATGGCCATCGGCGTGCTCGAAGCGATCTCGGCCGCGAACCGGCAGGACGAGATGTGGGTGATCGGCGGCGCCGGCATGAAGGAAATCGTCAAGCGCATCATGGAGGGCGACAAGCAGCTGCCGGTGAACGTGACCTATCCGCCGGCGCTGATCTCCTCGGCCATCGAGATGACGGCGCTGAACTTCGTGTCGAATGCGCCGATGACCGGGCGCTTCATCATCAGCAGCCAGCTCATCACCCCCGAGAACGCCGAGCAGTTCTATTATCCCGACAGCCCGTTCTGAACGGCCGGCCGCAGCCCCGCCAGCTTGTCGGGGTTGCGGGTGATGAAGATGGCGGCGATGCGGCCGTCGTCCCTGATCTGCAGGGCGGTGGTTTGCAGGTGGCCGCCGACCCGGCTGAGGAAACCGGGCAGGCCGTCGATGGTGACGGCGCCCAGGAACTCGGGCGGCGGGCCGGGCTTGCGCGCCAGCCCGGCATAGAGCCGGGCGACGCGCTCGGCCCCCGCGATCACGTTGAGGAAGGCCACCACCTTGCCGCCGCCGTCGGAATAGATCCGCACGTCGCGGGCAAGGATCCGGCCCAGCACCGCCGGATCGCCTTGCCGGCAGGCCTCGAAGAAGGCGCGGGCCAGCGCCTCGCCGGTCTCTTTCGGCAGGGCATGGCGGGGCCGGTCGATGCGCACATGCGCCCGCGCCCGTGCGGCCAGCTGCCGCGTCGCGGCCGGGCTGCGGCCGATGGTTTCCGCGACCTCGTCCAGCCTTTCGCCAAAGACGTCGTGCAGCAGGAAGGCGGCGCGTTCCAGCGGCGTCAGCCGCTCCAGCGCCATCATCAGGGTCAGCGTCAGGTTGTCGGCGCGCAGGCTGTCGTCCTGGGGTTCGATCAGCGGCTCGGGCAGCCAGGTGCCGGGATAGGACTCGCGCCGGGCGCGGGCGGATTTCATCTGGTCGAGGCACAGGCGCGAGACGACCCGCGTCAGCCATGCCGCCGGCTCGGCGATCCCCGTCCGGTCGCTGCGGTTCCAGCGCAGCCAGGCCTCTTGCAGGATGTCCTCGGCCTCGGCATGGCTGCCGAGCATGCGATAGGCCAGGCGCAGCAGACGGGGCCGCTGCGCCTGAAAGGTTTGCGTGGCGCGGTCAGGCCGCATCGGCCCGTTCTGCCGGCAGGCCCATCGCATGCGGGGCGCGCAGGCCGACCTGCACGCGGTTCCACAGGTTGATCGCGCCGATGGCCAGCGTCAGCCAGGCGCGCTCGTCCGGGGAAAAGGCCGCCTCGACCGCCTGCCAATCCGCATCCGGCGCCCCGGTCTGGGCGATCAGCGTCAGCGCCTCGGTCCAGGCCAGCGCCGCGCGCTCGCGGTCGGAAAACAGCGGGCTGTCGCGCCAGCCGGCGACCATGTGCAGGCGCAGATGGGTCTCGCCGTCCTGCAACGCCTCGGCCACGTGCATCTGGATGCAGAAGGCGCAGCCATTGATCTGCGAGGCGCGCAGCTTGACCAGATGCAGCAGCTTCGGCTCCAGCGGGCCGGCCTGCAGCGCGGCCTCGAAGCCTGTCAGCGCGCGATAGCCGGTCCTGGCGCGGTCGAAATGATCGGTCATGCGGGGTGTCATCGGTTGCTCCGTTCTGCTGTTGCACCGGCTTGACGAGGCAGCGCCCGGAAATGTGACATCGGCCCGCAAGAATATCCACGGCCGCCGCCAGTCCGCCCGGTCAGGCCACGCGCCTGCCCTGCACCCAGGCGCCGCGCAGCGCCCCCGCCTCGCCGATGCGGGCGACGCGGATCACGTCGGCGCGCGCCCCGGCCGCAAGCCGGCCGCGATCCCCGAGCCCGGTCGCCTCGGCCGGGGCCTGGGTCACGGTGGCGATGCCGCGCGCCATGTCGCCCCAGAGATCGCCCAAAAGCAGCGCCGCCGACAGCAGCGACGAGGGCACGTAGTCCGAGGACAGGATGTCCAGAAGCCCCGCCTCGGCCAGATCCGCCGCCGCGACATTGCCGGAATGGCTGCCGCCGCGGATCAGGTTCGGCGCCCCCATCATCACCCGGATGCCGTGGTCGCGGCAGGCCCGCGCCGCCTCGGCCGTGGTCGGGAATTCGGCGAAATGCGCGCCATGCCCGGCCGAAACCGCGACCTGCGCCGCCGTGGTGTCGTCATGGCTGGCCAGCACCGCGCCATAGCGCCGCGCCTCGGCCACCGCCGTTTCCTCGTGCAGCGCGCCCAGCCGGTCGCGCAGGGCGCGCTGGCTGGCGACATGGTCGGCAAAGCCCTCGTCCGACAGGCCGTGCTTGCCGCAGACGTAGTCCTTGAGCTTGGAGAGGTCGCGGAACTGCCGCTCTCCGGGCGTGTGGTCCATCAGGCTGACGATGCCGATGCGGTCCCGGGGGCCGAATTTCGCCATCTCGGCCACCAGGGTTTCGGAACAGACCTCGGCCCGCAGGTGCAGGAAATGGCTGATCTTCAGCGCGCCCATGGCGCGCAGCTCCAGGATCTCGTCGGCCAGCGCCCGGGCATATTCGCCATAGTTCGCCTTGCCGTCCGACACGACCGAGCCGACGCGCAGCGCGTCGAAGACCGTGGTGATGCCCACGCTGGCCAGTTCGCCGTCATGGGCCAGGATCGCCGCCTGATGCGGCCAATGCACCCGAGGCCGCGGCTGGATGTGCCGCTCCAGATTGTCGGTATGCAGTTCGATCAGGCCCGGCAGCACCAGATCGCCTTCGCAATCCAGCGCGCCCGTCGGCACCGTCCGGCCCGGATCGATGGCGGCGATGCGGCCATCCGCCATGCGCAGCGCGCCGCGGATCACCTCGCCCGGCAGGATAAGCGTGGCATTGGCAAGGATCGTCTCGGTCATTTCGTGCTGTCCTGTCTTGCGTCTGGCTCCATGGGCGGGCTGAATGCCAGCGCCGTGTCACAAGCCTGTGACATGCCAGCGATAAGAGCCTGCGCATGGAAATCATGAAGCGTTACGCCGTCTATTACGCCCCGCCCGAGGGGGAATTCGCCCGCCGCGCCGATGCATGGCTGGGCTGGGATGCCACCACGGGCCAGCCGCTGACCCCGCCGGAACTGGGCCTGCCGGCCGAGGAGATCACCCGCGATCCGCGCCGATACGGCTTTCACGGCACGCTGAAGCCGCCCTTCCGGCTGGCCGAGGGCCGGGATGCCGAAGCATTGCACCGGGCGGTCGAGGCTCTGGCGGCGCGGCTTTCGCCGGTGATCCTGCCCGGGCTGCGGCTGGCGAGCCTTGGCGGCTTTCTGGCCTTGGTGCCCGAGGGCGACACCGCGCCGCTGCAAACCCTGGCCGCGACGGTGGTGGCGGCGCTGGACGGCTTTCGCGCGCCCCTGACCGAGGCCGAGATCGCCCGCCGCCGCCCCGAGCAGCTGACGCCGCGGCAGCGCGAGCTGCTGGAGCTTTGGGGCTATCCCTATGTGATGGAGGAATTCCGCTTCCACCTGACCCTGACCGACCGGCTGGAGGAACCGCTGGCCGCCGAGGCGGCGCGGATCCTGGAGGCGCATTTCGCCCCGGTCCTGCCCCGGCCCTTCAAGGTCTCGGACCTGTGCCTGTTCGGCGAGGCCGGGGACGGGCGCTTTCACCTGCTGCATCGCTATACCCTTTCCGGCTGAAGCGCGGCCAGGAACCGGGCAAGCCCCTGTTCCGGCGTGCCGTCGTTCACCACCACGCGCGGCACGATGCCGGGCGGCAGCGGAAAGCCCGCCCGCGCCAGCCGCGCCGCCTGATCCGCGCCGCTTTCGCGGCCTCGCCCGGCAAGCCGCCGCGCCAGCACCTCGGGCGGCGCCGTCACCAGCAGCACCGTCAGGCCGGGGAAGCGCGCCCGCGCCTCGGCCAGCACGGCGCGGCTGGCATTGATGAGCAGCGTCCCCTGCCCGGCCAAGGCCGCGGCCGGGATGCCATAGCCCAGCCCATGCGCGCGCCAATGCAGGGCAAAGGCGCCTGCCCGCTCGCGCGCGGCGAATTCGGCCTCGGTGACGCCGTCGAAATCCTCGCCGCCCGCCTCGGCCGGGCGGGTGACGACGCGGCGGGCGGCGCGGATGTCAGGCCGCGCGGCGCAGGCCAGCGCCATCAGCGTGTCCTTGCCCGCGCCCGAGGGGCCGACCACGGCGACCAGCCGCCGGCTCATGCCGCCAGCCCCGGCGTAAAGCCGGTCACGTCGACCAGCCGGTCGCAGACCCGGTCCCGCGCCCCCTCGTCGTGGAAGATGCCCAGGATCGCCGCGCCGCGGGCCTTGGCCTCCTCGATCAGGCGCAGCACCACCTCGCGGTTCTGCGCGTCGAGGCTCGCGGTCGGCTCGTCCAGCAGCAGCGCCGGATAGTCATGGGCGAAGCCGCGGGCGATGTTGACCCGCTGCTGCTCGCCGCCCGAAAAGGTGGTGGGCGACAGCCGCCACAGCCGCTCGGGGATGTTCAGCCGCGCCAGCAGATCCGCGGCACGCGCCCGCGCCTGCGGGGCCGGGGTGCCCAGCCGCAACAGCGGCTCGGCCACCACCTCCAGCGTCGGCACGCGCGGCACCACGCGCAGGAACTGGCTGACATGGCCCAGAACCGCGCGGCGCAAGGCCAGGATCTGCCGCGGCTCGGCCGTGACCACATCGACCTCGCCGATGCGGATCGAGCCGGCCTCGGCCAGGTAATTGCCATAGACCATGCGCATCAGCGTCGATTTGCCGGCGCCGGACCGGCCGACCAGCCCAACGCATTCGCCGCCGGCCACGCGCAGATGCGCTCCCGCCATCACCGGGATCGCCACGCCGCCCTGATTGTGCAGGGTAAAGCTTTTCGAAAGGTTCCGGATCTCGATCATGGGCTACACCTGAAGGACAGAGGACACGAGAAGCTGGGTATAGGCATGCTGCGGATCGTCCAGCACCTGGTCGGTCAGCCCGCATTCCACCACGCGGCCGGATTTCATCACCATCAGCCGGTCCGCAAGCAGCCGCACCACGGCAAGGTCATGGGTCACGATCACCACCGACAGGCCAAGGTCGCGCACCAGCCCGCGCAACAGGTCCAGCAGCCGCGCCTGCACGCTGACGTCAAGCCCGCCGGTGGGTTCGTCCATGAACACCAGCCGCGGCCCCGTCACCAGGTTGCGGGCGATCTGCAAGCGTTGCTGCATGCCGCCCGAGAAGGCCGAGGGGCGGTCGTCGATCCGGTCCGCCGCGATCTCGACCCGACCCAGCCAGTCGGTGGCACTCTCGCGGATGGTGGCATAGTTGCGCCCCCCCACGGCCATCAGCCGCTCGCCGACATTGCCGCCGGCCGAGACGCCCATGCGCAGCCCGTCGCGCGGGTTCTGGTGGACATAGGCCCAGTCGCCGCGCAACAGCCGGCGCCGCTCGGCCTCGGAGAAAGCCAGCACATCGGCGCCGTCGAACAGGATCCGCCCCTCGTCCGGGCGCTGGTGCCCGGCAAGGCAGGACAGCAACGTCGATTTCCCCGAACCGCTTTCGCCGACGATGCCCAGCACCTCGCCGGGATAAAGGTCGAAGCCGACGCCCATGCAGCCGATCCGGGCACCGTAGCGTTTCGTCAGGCCCTGCACCGACAGCAGTGGTGCGGCGGTGATGGCGTTCTGCATCAGGGTCATGGCGTGGCTCCTTGCGGCGACAGGCGGCCGCGATGCCCCTGCGCCCGGCGCGAGGCGCAGAAATCGGTGTCGGAACAGACGAACATGCGCGTGCCGCGGTCGTCGGTGATGACCTCGTCCAGATAGCTGCCGGCCGAGCCGCAGAGGTCGCATGCGTGATCGGCCTTCGAGGCGACAAAGGGATGGTCCTCGAAATCCAGGCTGACCACATCCGAATATGGCGGCACGGCATAGATGCGCGCCTCGCGCCCGGCGCCGAACAGCTGGATCGCCGGGTTGCCGGCCAGCTTCGGATTGTCGAATTTCGGGATCGGCGAGGGGTCCATGACATAGCGCCCCTCGACCCGCACCGGATAGGCATAGGCGGTCGCGATCTCGCCATGCCGGGCGATGTCCTCGTAAAGCTTGACATGCATCAGCCCGTATTCCTCAAGCTCGTGCATCTTGCGCGTCTCGGTCTCTCGCGGCTCCAGAAAGCGCAGGGGCTCGGGGATCGGCACCTGGTAGACCAGGATCTGCCCCTCGGCCAGCGGCTGCTCGGGGATGCGGTGGCGGGTCTGGATCACCGTGGCCTCCGCAGTGCGCTCGGTGGTCTCGACCCCCGCCGTGCGCTGGAAGAAGCGGCGGATCGACACGGCATTGGTGGTGTCGTCGGCGCCCTGGTCGATGACCTTCAGCCGGTCGTCCGGGGTCAGGCAGGCCGCCGTCACCTGCACGCCGCCAGTGCCCCAGCCATAGGGCATGGGCATCTCGCGGCTGGCGAAGGGCACCTGATAGCCGGGCACCGCCAACGCCTTCAGAAGCGCGCGGCGGATCATCCGCTTGGTCTGTTCGTCCAGATAGGCGAAATTATAGGCTTGGTCGGTCATTCCGCCGCCTCCTGCATCTGCACGGCCTCGCGCCGCATGCGCCGGACCAGTTCCAGCTCGGCCTGGAAATCGACGTAATGCGGCAGCTTGATATGTTCGAGGAAACCCGTCGACTGGATGTTGTCGCAATGGCTTAGCACGAATTCCTCATCCTGCGCGGGGGCGCCGGTGAAATCCTCGCCCAGTTCCTGCCAGCGCAGGGCGCGGTCGACCAGCGACATGGAAATCGCCTTGCGTTCCGACTGGCCCATGACCAGGCCATAGCCGCGGGTGAATTGCGGCGGCTCGGTCTTCGAGCCCTTGAACTGGTTCACCGTGTCGCATTCGGTCAGCTCGACCTCGCCGATCTCGACGGCGAAACCCAGCTCGGGCAGCTCCACCTCGACCGCGACGCGGCCGATGCGCAATTCGCCGACAAAGGCATGGGTGCGGCCATAGCCGCGCTGCGTGGAATAGGCCAGCGACAGGGTGAAGCCCTCGTCCGCCCGCGCCAGCGCCTGCAGGCGCAGCGCGCGCGAGGCCGGCAGTTCCAGCGGCTGGCGGGTCAGGTCGGGGGCGGGCGTGTCCTCGGCCGGCTGCTGCTCGATCAGCCCGTCGCGGTCCAGCAGGCCGGTGACATGCGGCACCGGCTCGTCCGAGACAGGCGCCATGGGGGCGGGCGGCGGCGTGCCTTCGGCGGCCAGCGCGAAGTCCAGCAGGCGGTGGGTATAGTCGAAGGTCGGGCCCAGCACCTGCCCGCCCGGCAGATCCTTGAAGGTGGCCGAGACGCGGCGATCGACCGCCATCGCCGCCGTATCGACCGGGCGCGAGGCGCCGAAACGCGGCAATGTGGTGCGATAGGCGCGGATCAGGAACACCGCCTCGATCAGGTCGCCGCGCGCCTGCTTGATCGCCAGCGCGGCGAGGTCGGGATCGTAAAGCGAGCCCTCGGCCATCACCCGGTTTACCGCCAGCGCCATCTGCTCGCGGATCTGGGCCACGGTCAGCTCGGGGACCGCGGGATCGCCGCGGCGTTCCTCGGCCAGCCAGGCATGGGCGGCGTCGATGGCGCGCTCGCCCCCTTTGACGGCGACATACATCAGGCGTCCTCCACGATGGTGCTGCGCGGCAGGGCGGCAAGGCGCGCGCCGCAGGTCAGGATGCAATCGAGGCCCAGCGGGAACAGCGCCCGGTTGGCGCGGAAGCCGGCAGTTTCGGGCAGCGAAAGCCGCGCCTCGGTTTCGATGCCAGGGCCGGTCAGGCGGGCGCCCTCTGCCTCCAGCCGGTCCAGATCCACGATCAGCGTGGCCGAGCGGTCGGGATAGGACGGCTCGCCGATGCGAAAGCGGCTGACCGGTTGCAGCGCATCCCAGCGGCCAAGCGCGAATTGCGCCTGATCGGCCGCAACCAGCGGCGCGCCGGTGTGAAAGCCGATCCAGCCGCGCAGCGCCTCGCAATCCGCGGCGCCGGCCAGATGCAGCGGCGTGGTGGCGTCGGTCAGGGTCAAGAGCGCCACCCCGGCCGCGACCGAGATCGGCGCGGGCGGCCGGGCGCCCTGCACGGCAAAGATGCGGCCGGGCCGGGCCATGGCCTCCAAGAGCGCGCGAAAGGCATGGGCGGATTGGGTCGAGGGGTCGGCGAAACCGCCGGTCAGGATGGCGTTCATGCGTCCTCTCCGCGCAGCATGGTGAAGAATTCGACGCGGGTGGCGGCGGCCTTGGCGGCGCGGGTGGCGCGGGCTTCGGCGGCCTCCTGGCGCAGCGGGCCCAGCACCTGCGCCGCAATCTGCGGCGCCGCATCGGTCTGCATCAGCGCATCGGCGACGGCGGCGCGGGCGGCATGGGCCTTGTCGCGGCCCTGCACGCAGGCATGGCCCACCGCCCCGCCCGACAACCGGACCGAGCAGCGGGTCACGGTCATCTCGCCCAGGTTGAAGGGCGCGCCGGTGCCGCCGATGCGGCCCTGCACCATCACGGTGCCGATCTCGGGCGCACGCAGCATCTCATGCGCCGGCAATTCGGGCAGCAGCGCCGCCAGCCGCCCCGGCGGCGCCTTGGCCAGCGCCGAGATCCAGTCGCGGCGCGCAGCGGTTTCAGGATGGGGAGAGTGGGACATTCCGGGCCTCGACAAGCTTGCGGGTTTGTCTAGTTTTCTATACAACTAGACAAGTAATAGCCCGACCGCCGATTCGGCTCAAGGTCCGGCCTCGTGAATTTTTGGTGACGGAGGCGAGATGGCCCGCAGTCCGATCTGGAAATCCATCGCCGACACGCTGGCCGGTGAAATCGCCGGGGGGCATTACCACCCCGGCGACAAGCTGCCCTCCGAGGCGGTGCTGGCGGCGCGTTTCGGCGTCAATCGCCATACCGTGCGCCACGCGCTGGCCGCGCTGGCCGAGGCGGGGACGGTGCGCTCGCGTCGCGGGGCCGGGGTTTTCGTCGCGGCGCGGCCCACCGATTATCCGCTGGGCCTGCGGGTGCGGTTTCACCAGAACATCACCGCCTCGGGCCGCACGCCCTCGCGCCGGCTGACGCTGACCGAGACGCGCGCCGCCAATGCCGAGGAGGCCGAGGCGCTGCGCCTTGGCCCCGGCAGCCCGGTGCATGTGGTCGAGGGCGTGTCGCTGGTCGATGGCCAGCCGGTGGCGGTGTTCCGCTCGGTCTTCGATGCCGGACGCTTCCCCGGGCTTTTGCGGCATGTGGTGGCGATCCCCTCGGTCACGGCGGCGCTGGCGGAATGCGGGCTGAGGGACTACACCCGCGCCTCGACCCGGCTGACGGCGGAACTGGCGCCGGCGGTGATGGCGCTGGCGCTGGAGGTGCCGGAGGGCGCACCGGTGCTGCGTTCGGTGGCGGTGAACGTGGACGCGGGCGGCGTGCCGGTGGAATACGGCACCACCTGGTTCGCCGGCGACCGCGTCACGCTGACCCTGCGCCCCGAGGATGCCCTCTAGCCCCGGATCAGCCTGCGCCGCAGCCAGCCCGAGAAGCTGTCCATCGCCATCACCATCAGCACGATCAGCACCATGTAATAGGCCACGTCCTCCCAGTCCTTCTGGGTCTGGATCGCCTGGGTCAGCAACAGGCCGATGCCGCCGCCGACGATGGCGCCGATCACCGTGGCGCCGCGCGTGTTCGATTCCAGGAAATACAGCACCTGCGACAGCAGCACCGGCGTCACCTGCGGGATCACCCCGAAGCGCGCGCGCTGCACCGCACCCGCGCCGGTCGAGCGGATGCCCTCGACCTGCTTTTCGTCGATGTTTTCCAAGGCTTCCGAGAACATCTTGCCGAAGCTTCCCGTGTCGGTCAGCAGGATCGCCAGCGCGCCGGTCATCGGGCCGGGACCGAAGGCGCGGGCCAGCACGATGGTCCAGATCAGCCCGTCCACGCCGCGGATGAAGTCGAAGATCCGCCGCAGCCCGAAGCGCAGCGCGCCCAGCGGCATCATGTTGCGCGCCGCCATGAAGCCCAGCGGCAGCGCCACGAGCGCCGCGCCGAACGTGCCCAGAAAGGCCATCAGCACCGTCTCGAACATGGCCCAGATCACGTCGCCATGCCGCCACATCGCGTTGGTCCAGAAATCGCGCGCCATGGCGGCGATGTTGGGCAGATCGGGATCGACGCGCGGCCCCCAAAGCGCGCTGGCGGCGATCTCGGGCCAGCTCATGTAGTGAAACGGGCTGTCCAGGGTAAAGAAGAACAGCGCCCAGCCCGGCTGATAGCGGAAGGTCTCGACCTTGGCGCGGGTATAGGCAAAGCGCCCGGCCTCGGTGGTGACGCTGACCCGGCTGCCCGAGGCGTTGATCCAGTCCGGCAGCGGCTCGGGCGCGGTCAGGCGCAGCCCGCCATCCTGCTGGCGGATGTCGATCAGGCCGTAGCCCGGCACGTCGTAGCGCGCGCCCTCCGCGTCATAGGTGACGACATGGCCGTGGCCCAGGTCGATGCGGGTCGCATCGCCCTCGGTGGCGATCCAGGCAGGCAGGCGATCCGGCGGATAGGTGCCCTTGGCCTCGCCGTCGATGGCGACGCGCAGCGCGCCCGTGCGGTTGTCGCGCGTCACATGGGTCTTGTGCTGCCAGAAATCCGCCAGCAGCACGGCGGCATTGTCCATCCGCGCCCGCCCGGCCAGCCCGGCGATGTCGAAGGCGATGGCGGCATAGGCCAGATAGCCAAGGATCGCCAGCGGCACCGCAAAGGCTGCCAGCCGGCGGCGGGCGAAACGGGTCAGCACGGTATCGGTCAGCGCGGGGGAAAGCGTGGCGGTGGTCGTCATGGTTCAGCCCCTGACCAGCCGGCTGCGCGCGTGGTCGGACAGCCGGTCGATGGCGACGATGGCCACGAACAGCAGCAGGAAGATCGCCACCACTTGGTCATAGCGGCCCGTGCCCCATTGCATCGCCAGCTTCAGGTCGTAGCCGATGCCGCCCGAGCCGACGAAGCCCAGGATGGCGCTGGCGCGCAGGTTGATCTCGAAGCGCATCAGCGCATAGGACAGCCAGTTCGGCGCGACCTGCGGCAGCACGCCCAGCCCGACCTGCTGGCCCCAGCCGGCGCCGACCGAGGCCAGCCCCTCGACCGGCTTCAGGTCGGCATTCTCGGCCACTTCGGAAAACAGCTTGCCGAGCGCGCCGGCAGTATGCAGCGAGATGGCGATGACCGCCGGCACCGGCCCGCCGCCGAGGATATAGATCAGCACCAGAGCGATCACGATCTCGGGCACGGCGCGCAGCGCGTCCATCAGCCGGCGGAACAGCCCGGTCAGCCGCGGCCAGCGCGCCAGCCCGCGCGTCGACAGAAGCGCCAGCCCCATCGCCATCAGCCCGCCCAAAAGCGTCGAGACCGCGGCGATGTTCAGCGTCTCGACCAGCGAGGGCAGGTGCTTGGCCAGCAGGCCCGGCAGGTTCGCGCGCTTCTGCCATGCCTCGGCCAGCACCTCGGAGGGGAAGGCCAGCACCATCGGCAGCCCGTCGACGAAGCCGCCGGCATTGCGGCTTTCGGCCAGCCGGAACCCGGCCGCCATCATGGCGACGAAGATCACCAGCAACAGCCCGCCGTAAAGCCGGCGGCGGCGGGCCAGTTCCAGATAGGCATCGCGGATATGGTCCGGGGCAAGGGCGGCCATGAGAGTCCTGCGGCTGAATTGCGGATGCCGCGCCCCGGCACGGGGACGCGGCCGGGAAGAGGCGCTTACTGCGCCGTTTCCTGCAGCTTGCGGGCGGCGACCACGCCCAGATAGGCGTCATGCGTCACCGGCACGAAATCCTTGGCCTCGCCATGCGCAACGCCATAGGCGCAGGCCTTGTCGGTCTCGTGCAGGTCGGCGGTCAGTTTCGTGACCTTGTCCTTGACCTCCTGCGGCAGGGCCTTGCGCAGCACCATCGGCCCTTCCGGGATCAGCTTGGATTTCCAGATCTCGACCAGGTCGTTCATCTCGACCAGCCCGGCATCGGCGGCCTTGCGGAAGGCGCCCGAGTTATAGCCGTCCTCCCAATCGCCCAGACCGTCGGCCCAGCTGACGCCGGCATCGAAATCGCCATTGGCCACGCCGATGATGGCCTGTTCATGCCCGCCGGCGAAACGGACCTGGCCGAAGAAATCCTCCAGCTTGCCATGGGTCTCGGCCAGTTCGGCGCCCGGCACCAGATAGCCCGAGGTCGAGTTCGGCTCGGCAAAGGCGAAGGACTTGCCCCTGGCATCCTCGATCGAGGCGATGCCGCTGTCCTTGCGCGCGAAGCCGATGGCGTAATAGCCGGTCGAGCCGTCCATGTTCTGCTTGGTCAGCACCGGCTCGACCGCCTCGGCATCGGTCAGATGGATCTTGGCATAGCCCGAGGCGCCCAGCCAGGCCATGTCCAGCGTGCCGCCCAGCAGGCCCTGGATGACGCCGTCGTAATCGGCGGGGGTGAAGACCTTGACCGGCACGCCCAGCTCGGCCTCGATGGCGGCGCGGTAGCATTCGTTCGAGGTCATGCGGTCCTGCGCGTTCTCGCCGCCCATGATCCCGAGGTTGAAGCCGGTGATCGGCTGGGCGGTGGCGGCCGAGGTCAGGCCGGAGCTGAGGGCGGTGGCGGCGGCAAGCGCCAGGGCAAGCGGTTTCATGGTCTCTCCATGGGTTGCGGTATTGCGGGGCCGTCAGGCCATCAACCGCGCGGCATAGGCCGCATCGGCCGCGGCGTCGGCGGGGATGGCGGTCGAGGTCGCGGCCTCGTTGAAGCTGTGGTCGGCGCCATAGATGTCGCGGGCGACGCCGGTCGAAAGCTGCGCGGGCGTGCCGTCGAAGACGATGCGGCCGTCGCGCATGCCGATCACCCGGTCGCAATAGCGCCGCGCCGTGTCCAGCGTGTGCAGGTTGGCGATGACCATGCGCCCGTCCTCGACATTGATGCGCTTGAGCGTGTCCATGACGATCTGCGCGTTCATCGGGTCGAGACTGGCGATGGGCTCGTCGGCCAGGATGATCCGGGGATCCTGCATCAGGGCGCGGGCGATGGCGACGCGCTGCTGCTGGCCGCCCGACAGCGCCTCGGCCCGCTTGGGCGCCTGTTCGGCGATGCCGAGCCGGTCGAGGATCTCCAGCGCGCGCAGGATGTCGGCGCGCGGCCAGAGGTTGAACAGCGTCGCCAGCACCGGCCGGCGGTTCAGCAGCCCGTGCAGCACGTTCGAGACCACGTCCATGCGCGGCACCAGGTTGAATTGCTGGAAGATCATCGCGCATTGGCTTTGCCAGGCGCGGCGGTCGCGGCCGCGCAGCGCCAGGATGTCGCGCCCGTCCACGCAGATCCGCCCGGCCGAGGCGTCGGTCAGCCGGTTCATCATCCGCAGGAAGGTGGACTTGCCCGCCCCCGACCGGCCGATGATGCCGACGAAGGCCGGGCCGTCCACGGAAAAGCTGATATCGTCCACCGCGGCACGCCCGGAAAAGACGCGGGTGACGTTCTGAACTGCAAGCAAGGCGGGCCCTCCATGAGCGGTTGGGGGGCTCATAGCCGGGATCGGTGACGAAAACGGCTCAGTTCGGTGAAGCTTTCTTGACGCCGCGCCGCCACCCGCCTTTCCCGAGCGTTTTTCACAGGACGCAAAATCCAAATCCGAGTGTTCGGATCGGGATCATAACACCAAGAACTTCTATCAACTATATGTTTTTACAAGATTATTTCTTGACCCCTCGCGAATCGCCCGCTATATCCGGGCCAAGGTCGCCAGCCAGCCGAAACGCCAGCCAGCCACCGCAGAGACAGCCAGCCAGACAGGAGAACAGCCATGACGAAAACCGCTTGCAGCGCCTGCGCGTTCTATGAGGATCACGTCGCCAACTCCGCCAGCACGCTTTCGGATTCCGGCCTGTGCCGCGCCAACCCCCCCGTCAACCAGAAGGATGCGGACACCAGGGGCTATTGGCCGGTCGTCAAGTCGAACGATTGGTGCGGGCAGTTCGCCGCCACCTTCGCGGCCGAATAATCGTCCACCGCATCGACGCAAGAAGGCAGCCCTCGGGCTGCCTTTCGCATGACCCGTCCCGGATCAGAGGCGCGCGGCAAAGCCCTCCAGGAATTTCCGCAGCTGCGCGCGCGTCTTGTCGTCGGTCAGGTTGCCCTGGTCGTCGAAGACCGATCCCGCGCGCGACACCATCAGCCGCCCCTCGGTCCACAGCGCGGCCTTGAGCGTGCGCAGCACCGGCAGCCAGTGGTTCTGCGCCAGGATGGTGCCGAACCCGCCGGGCGAGGCGCCGATCACCGCCACCGGCTTGCCCACGAACAGCGCCAGCCCCTCGCCGCGCGACATCCAGTCGATGGCGTTCTTGAACACGCCCGGCACGCCGTTGTTGTATTCCGGCGTCACCATCAGCAACCCGTCCGCCGCCGCAAGCTGCGCTTGCAGGGCGCGTACCGGCTGCGGCAGGCCCGACTCGGCCTCCAGATCGCCGTCGTAAAGCGGCACCTCGCGGATCGAACCGGTCTGGATGCGCACCCCCTCGGGCGCCAGGTCGGCCGCGGCGCGCAGCAGCCCGGCATTAAACGAGGCGCGCCGCAGGCTGCCGCTGAGGCCCAGGATTGTCTTGGTCATCGGTGCTTGTCCCTTGCTGCCCGCCGGCCCCTGCCGGCTGTCGCTCAACGTCGCGGGCACGGAAATCGATGCCATGCCCGACGGGATTTTTTCACGCCCTGTCCCGATATTGCAGACCGCATTCGGTGACGATGGCGGCCAGCCGGATGTCGTGTGGCTGCGGATAGATCGTCGCCAGCCGGGCCGCCTGCAAGCCGACCCCGACGGCCAGCGGCTGCCGCGCGGCCAGCGTGCGGTCGAAATAGCCGCCGCCATAACCCAGCCGATAGCCGGCGCCGTCCCAGCCGACCAGCGGGGCCAGAACCACATCCGGCTCGACCGTTTCGGTGTTCGCCGGCACCGGGATGTTCCAATGCCCGCGCCGCATCGCCGCGCCGGGATGCCAGGGGCGAAAGACCAGCGGGTTGGCCGGCCGCTCGACCTCGGGCAGGGCCAGAAGGGCGCCGCGATCATGCAGGCGGGCCAGCCAGGGGCGCAGGTCGGGTTCCGACCGGATCGGCCAATAGCCGGCGACCACACGGCCGCGGGGATCGGGCAGATGCGCGGCCAGCAGCGCGTCCAGGCCGCGGGCGATGGCCGCGGCGATGGCCTGGCGCGCGGCGATGCTCAGGCCCGCGCGGCTGGCCAGCAATTCCTCGCGCCGCGCCCTGCGCCAGCGCGCCACGTCGCGGGCCTGCCCTGCATCGACGGCCAAGGGATCGAAGTAGTCCGGCGCGATCCGCTCGGCCTGGCAAGGGGGCGAGCCGCCCTGCTCCCCATCGGCCCTGTCCGATCCCGCGGTGGGAGGCTGCATCCTGGTCATGCGCGGCAGGGTAGCATGGCGCGGCGCACCGCCAAAGCCCGCGCGCAAGAATCGGCGTGACAGCGCGCTGCGCAGCGGTTATGGAGGCCGCATGTCGCATCGAATGCCCTGCACCGTCTCGTTTTATTGGTTCCGCTATCCAGCGGAGCCGGGTGTAGCGCGAACCGCGCGATAACGAACCCCCGAAGCCGCTGGCCCAAGACCGGCGGCTTTTTCAGTTCCATGCGCTTCCGGTCCGGCCCTTTGCAGAAAGAAAGAGCCATGCCCATCCAGACCGAGAACCTGCGCATCGCCGCATTACGCCCCCTGCCCGCCCCCGCCGCCCTGGCCGAATCGCTGCCGCGGGACGAGGCGGTGTCGCGCATCGTCGCCGACAGCCGCGCCGCCATCCGCGCCATCCTGGCCGGGCGCGACGACCGGCTGCTGGTCGTCGCCGGCCCCTGCTCGATCCACGACCCCGCGGCGGCGCTGGATTATGCCGCGCGCCTGGCCGAGTTGCGCCGCGCGCTCTCCGACCGGCTGGAGATCGTCATGCGGGTCTATTTCGAGAAGCCGCGCACCACCGTCGGCTGGAAGGGGCTGATCAACGATCCGCATCTGGACGGTTCGGACCGGATCGAGGACGGGCTGCCACTGGCCCGCCGCCTGCTGCTGGAGATCAACCGCATGGGCCTGCCGGCGGCGACCGAGTTCCTGGACCCGATCCTGCCGCAATATTTCGCCGACCTGATCGCCTGGGGCGCCATCGGCGCGCGCACCACGGAAAGCCAGATCCACCGCCAGCTGGCCTCGGGCCTGTCCTGCCCGGTGGGGTTCAAGAACGGCACCGACGGCGGGGTGCAGGTGGCGCTGGACGCGATCCGCTCGGCCGCGCGGCCGCACAGTTTCCCGGCGATCACCGCCGAGGGGGCGGCGGCCATCGCCACCACCACCGGCAACGATGCCTGCCATGTCGTGCTGCGCGGCGGCCATGACGGGCCGAATTACGGTGCCGAACATGTCGCGGCGGTGGCGGCGGCCGCGGCCAAGGCCGAGGTCGAGCCCGGCATCGTCATCGACGCAAGCCACGCCAACAGCGGCAAGGATCCGGCGCGTCAGTCCCTGGTCATCGCCGATGTCGCGGCGCAGGTCCGCACCGGCGAGACGCGCATCCGCGGCGTCATGCTGGAAAGCAACCTGGTGGCGGGGCGGCAGGATCTGCGGCCCGGCCAGGCGCCAACCTATGGGCAAAGCATCACCGACGGCTGCCTGGGCTGGGAAGAAAGCCGCGCCCTGCTCTTGGACCTGGCCGGGGCCGCGGCGACGCGATTGCGCTGCGCCGCCTGAGGCGGGCGTCGGACGGGCGGCGAAAATCGCCGGGCTTCGCGCAGGGCAAGGCGGGCCGCATGGTTTCAAGCGGCCCCATCCAGCCCGGCCCCGGTGCTTCAGCCGCGGATGCCGGTGGCAAACATCGGCCCGCCGCGCCAGCGCGGGAAACCGTAGCCGTGGATCTCGACCAGGTCGATGTCGGCGGGCGCCTGCGCGATGCCCTCGTCCAGGATCGCCTGCCCCTCGGCGGCCATTTCGGCGACAAGGGCCTGGGCGATTTCCTCGCGGCCCATGGCCGGGCCGGGCCGGATGTGGCCCGCCAGCAGTTCGGCCACCGCCGCCGAGGGCTGCGGCTTGCGCTCGCCCGGCGCATAGTCATACCAGCCGCCGCCGGTCTTTTGCCCCTTGCGGCCGGCGCGCACCAGGATGTCGCCCAGCGTCTCGGGCACCGCCTGCCCGGCCGCCCGCGCGCCCTCGCGTTGCAGGAAGGCGATGTCGAGCCCGCCCAGATCCTGCGCCTCGAACGGGCCCATGGCAAAGCCGTGGCCGCGCATGGCGGCGTCGATTTCTGCGATCGGCACGCCTTGGCGGACCAGCGCCTCGGCCGCCGCGCGATAGCGTTTCAGGATGCGGTTGCCGATGAAGCCCTCGCAGATGCCGGCGCGGACCGGGATCTTCTTCAGCAGCCGCGCCAGCGCGAAGCCGGTGGCCAGGGTGCGGTCGGAGGTTTCGGGCACCGGCACGATCTCCAGGAGCTTCATCACATTGGCTGGGCTGAAGAAATGCAGGCCGATGAAACGCTCGGGCTCGGGCAGCACCTCGGCGATGGCGCGCGGGTCGAGATAGGAGGTATTGGTCGCCAGCACCGCATCCGGGCGGCAGACCCGGGCCAGTTGCTCGAACACGGCGCGCTTGACGCCGATTTCCTCGAACACCGCCTCGATGACCAGATCGGCATCGGCAAGGCTGGCGTAATCCGTCGTCCCGGTGACGCCGACCGCCAGGCCCTCGGCCTGCGTCTCGGTCAGCTTGCCGCGCTTGACGCCGCCCGCGAAGATGCCGCGCAGATTGGCAAGGCCGCGCGCCACCGCCTCGTCGTCGCGCTCGACCAGAGTGACGGGCAGGCCGGCCTCGCGCAGGGCGGCGACGATCCCCGCGCCCATGGTGCCGCCGCCGATGACCGCCGCGCGGCGCAGGGGCAAGGGCTCCACCTCGCGCAGGGCGGCCGGGCGCGGCGCGGCGCGCTCGGCGAAGAAGACATGGCGTAGCGCCGCCGCCTGATCCGAGCCGCGCAGTTCCAGGAAGGTCTGGCGCTCGAAGGCCATGGCCTCGGCGAAGGGCGCTTCGACGGCCTTGCGCAGGCAGGCCAGCGCCCGCAGCGGCGCGGCAGCGCCCTTGGCGGATTTGGCCACGGCCTTCTCCTGCTCGGCCCAGAAACCGGCATCGGGCGCGGCGACGGGACGGGCCGAGACCGGCGCGGGCAAGGGCTGGGCCAGCGCCTGCCGGGCGAAGGCTGTGGCGCCTTCCAGCAGGTCGCCCTGGATCACCGCATCGACCAGCCCCGCCTCGGCGGCTTTCGCCGCGCGCATCGGCCGGCCCGAAGTGACCAGTTCCACCGCCAGCGCGGCCCCGGCGAGGCGCGGCGTACGCACCGTGCCCGAGGCGCCGGGAACGATGCCGAGGCTTACCTCGGGCAGGCCGACCGAAGCGTCGGGGGCGGCCACCCGGAAGCGGCAGCCCATCGCCACCTCGAACCCGCCGCCCAGGGCCGAGCCGTGGATGGCCGCGACCCAGGGCTTTTGCGCGGCCTCGATCCGGTCCACCAGATCGGGCAGGTGCGGCGGCTGCGGCGGCTTGCCGAATTCCGTCACATCGGCCCCGGCGATGAAGGTGCGGCCGGCGCAGGCCAGCACCACCGCCGCGACCTGCGGGTCCGCGTCCAGCGTGTCCACGGCATCCCACAGCCCCTGCCGCAGCGCCTGGCTCAGCGCGTTGACCGGCGGGTTGTCCACGGTGACGATGGCGATTTCCCCTTGGCGGGCGATGGTTACGGTCATGTCCTCAGATCCCCAGATAGGCTTCGCGGATGCGCGGATCGGCGATCAGTTCCGCCGCCGGTCCCTGCATGGTGATGCGGCCGGTTTCCATGACATAGCCCCGGTCGGCGATCTTCAAGGCGCCGAAGGCGTTCTGCTCGACCAGCAGCACGGTCACGCCAAGCGCCTTGAGCCCGCTGACCACGTCGAAGATCTGCTGGACGATGATCGGCGCCAGGCCCATCGAGGGCTCATCCAGAAGCAGGCAGGACGGCCGGCCCATCAGCGCCCGCGCCATGGCCAGCATCTGCTGCTGGCCGCCCGACAGCCCGCCGGCCGCCAGGTTGCGCTTTTCGCGCAGGATCGGGAACATCTGGAACGCGTCCTGCATGTCCTTTTCCACCCGGTCGTCGCTGTAGAGGAAGGCGCCGAGGCGCAGGTTCTCCTCGACCGTGAGATTGGTGAAGATCTGCCGGCCCTCGGGCGATTGCGTCAGCCCGCGCGCCGGGCGGCGATGCGCCGGCACCCCGGCCAGCGGCTCGCCCCGGAAGGTGATCTGCCCGGCCGAGACCGGCTGCACGCCCGAGAGGCAGCGCAGCAGCGTGGTCTTGCCCGCGCCGTTGGCGCCGACCACGGTGACGATCTCGCCGGAATCGACATGCAGGTCGATGCCGTGCAAGACCTCGATGCGCCCATAGCGCGAGCGCAAGCCCTCAACCGTCAGCATCGGCACCCTCCTCGGTTCCCAGATAGGCGGCGATCACCGCCGGGTTGCGGCTGACCTCGGCCGGCGCGCCCTCGGCGATCTTCTCGCCATGGTCCAGCACCACGATATGGCTGGAAATGCGCATGACCATCTTCATGTCATGCTCGACCAGCAGGATGGCGGTGCCGGAGGCCGCGACCTCGGCGATCAGGTGGTCGATCTCCTCGGTCTCGACGGCGTTGCAGCCGGCCGCCGGTTCGTCGAGCAGCAGCACCTTGGGCTTCATCGCCAGCGCGCGGGCGATCTCCAGCCGCTTGAGCGAGCCATAGGACAGGTTCCCCGCCTCGCGATCCGCCGCCCGCTCCAGCCCGACCCGGGCCAGAAGCGCGCGCGCGCCCGCATCGGCCGCCCGCGCCCGGCGGCGCGAGGCGGGCAGGTGCAGCAGGTCGGCCAGCACCGCCCCCCGCTCCTGCAGGTGAAAGCCCGAGATGGCGTTTTCCAACACCGTCATGTTCTGGAATATCTGCAGGTTCTGGAAGGTGCGCGACATGCCGCGGCTGGCCAGCCGGAACGGCGCCATGCCGGTCACGTCCTCGCCCTCCAGCACCACCCGGCCCGAGCCGGGCTGATAGACGCCCGAGATCATGTTGAACAGCGTGGTCTTGCCGGCGCCGTTCGGGCCGATGACCGAGACGATCTCGCCCGACTCGACCTTGAAGCTGACATCGTTCACGGCCTTGATGCCGCCGAAGCTGATGCCCAGACCTTCGACCGAAAGCAGCGTCATTCGTCCCTCCCCCTCAGCTTGCGCAGGACCGAGGGCAAAAGCCCCTCGCGCAGGAAGATCATCACCAGCATCATCACCAGGCCCAGCACCAGCTGCTCGTATTCGGCAAAGACGGTCAGCACCTGCGGCAGCAGCGTCAGGATGCCGGCGCCGAAGATCGCGCCCAGCACCGAACCGGCGCCGCCCAGCACGGCCATGGTCACCATCTCGATCGAATGCATGAAGCCGGCGACATCGGGGGTGATGAACTTGTTCTGCAACGCCACCAGCGAGCCCGCGACCGAGGCATAGACCGCCGAGATGACAAAGGCCTGCAGCTTGACCCGCGCCACGTCGATACCGACGGTGCCGGCGGCGATCTCGGATCCGTGCAGCGCGCGCAGCGCCCGGCCGCTGGGGCTTTGATGCAGGTTCAGCGCCAGCCAGGCGCCGGCCAGCAGCACGAGCCCGCAGAAGAAATACCAGAACTGGCCGTTGGTCAGGTCCAGCCCCCAGTCTTTCAGCAGCCCGCGCAGGCCAAGCTCGGGCACCGCGATGCCGTCGGGGCCGCCGGTCAGCTGGCGCTCGTTGTTCAGCACCATCGAGACGAGGATGCCGAAGCCCAGCGTGGCCACGGCGAGGTAATAGCCCTTGAGCCGCAGGATCGGCCGGCCGACCAGATAGGCCAGCACGCCCGAGATCGCCGCACCCAGCACCACGGCCAGCGACGGGTGCAGGCCCAGATGCGTGGGCGCCAAGGCGCAGGCATAGCCGCCGATGCCGGCGAAACCGGCATGGCCCAGGCTGATCTGCCCGGCATAGCCGGTCAGGATCACGATGCCGGTCACGGCCAGCCCGTTGACGAAGATCAGCGCGCCGACCCGGTAGTAATAGCCCGAGGGAAAGAAGAAGGGCGTCACCGCGATCAGCGCGGCCAGCACCAGCAGCGTGGCGGATTTGGCGGTCAGTCTCGGCATCACACCCGCTCCGTCGATTTGCGGCCGAACAGGCCCTGGGGCATGAAGAACAGGACCAGCAGGATCACCACGAAGGCCGCGGCCTCCTTGTAGGTCGAGGAGAGGTAGCCCGCGGTCAGCGCCTCGATCAGCCCGATCAGGAAGCCGCCGGCCAGCGCGCCCTTGGGATTGCCCATGCCGCCCAGCATGGCGCCGGCAAAGCCCTTCAGCGCAAAGCCGATGCCGACATTATAGGCGGTCAGCGTGATCGGCGTGGCCAGCACCCCGGCCAGGGCGCCGATCCCGGCCGACAGCGCGAAGGACAGCGTCATGACGAAATTGGTGTTGATGCCGACGAGCTGCGCCGCCAGCCGGTTGTTCGAGGTCGCCAGCACCGCCCGGCCCAGAAGCGTGCGGGTGAAGAACAGCCACAGCCCGGCAAAGACCACCAGCGCGCCGCCGATCACCCACAGGCTTTGCGGCTGGATCGTCGCACCGCCGATGCGCAGCGGCGTGTCGCCGGAAAAGGCCGGGAAGCTGTGGATCTGCTTGTCGAAGACCAGCTGCGCCGCGCCTTGCAGAAAGACCGAGGCGCCGATGGTGATGATGATCAGCGACACGACCGGCGCGCCGCGCGCCGGCTCGATGGCCAGCTTGTTGATGGCGACCCCCAGCGCCGCGGTGGCGACGATGGCGATCAGCGCCGCCAGCGGCAGCGGCAGGCCGGCGGCATGGGCGAACCATGTGATCATGCCGCCCAGCATGACGAACTCGCCCTGGGCGAAGTTCACCACGTCCGAGGCGTTGTAGATGATCGTGAAACCAAGGGCGACCAGCGCATAGACCGCGCCCACCGTCAGCCCTGAAAACAGGAATTGCAGAAGTTCAGACATGCCGAGGCTCTCTGGCTGGGCTCTCCCGAGCGGGCGGAAGCGGTCCCCCTGCGGGGACCGCACGGGGTCATTCGACGATGGACCAGCTGCCGTCCTTGACCTCCAGCATGCGGAAGGCCGACAGGTCCAGCCCCAGATGGTCCTCGGGCGACATGGTATAGATGCCGGTCGTGCCCGCCAGTCCCGAGGTCTGCTCCAGCGCGTCGCGGATCGCCTCGGGCTCGGCCGAGCCGGCGCGCGTCACCGCATCGACCAGCAGGGCGAAACCGTCATGGGCATAGCCGCCGAAGGTGCCGACCGGCTCCTTGAACTTGCCCTCATAGGCGGTCTTGTAGGCAGTGACGACCGGCTTTTGCGGATCGTCCTCGGCCAAGAGGTCCGCGACCAGCAGCGCGGTACCGGGCAGGCGCACGCCCTCGGCCGCTTCCTTACCGGCCAGCTCGATGAACCCGTCCGAGGCGACGCCATGCGACTGGTAAAGCGGCAGCTCGATGCCCAGCTGGCGATAGTTGCGGGTCACGATGGACGGGCCCTGGCCGAAGCCGGGGTTCAGCACCGCCTGCACGCCATCGGTGTTGCGGATCTTGGTCAGCTGCGCCGTCATGTCGGCGTCCTTGGGATCATAGGTCTCGTCCGCGGCGATCTCGATGCCGTATTCGCCGACCACGTCCTTGCATTGCGCCTGCATCGAGGCGCCGAAACCGTCGGTGCCCGAGATCATGCCGATCTTCTGGATGCCGCTTTTCTGCATGTCCTCGAAGATCTTCTGGCAGGCCATGCGGTCGGTATGCGGGGTCTTGAAGGTAAAGGGCTTGACCGGCTGGATGATGTCGATGGCACCGGCCAGCGAGATGAAGGGGATCTCGGCATCCTCGGCCACGGCCAGGATCGACATCGAGGTGCCGGTGGTGGTGCCGCCGATGATGGCCTGCACCTCGTCATCCTCGATCAGGCGGGTGGCGAAGGTGCGCGCCTTGTTGGCGTCGCCGCCGTCATCGTAAAGCACCAGCGCGATCTCTTCGCCGTTGATGCCGCCCTTGGCGTTCAGCTCTTCGACCAGCATCTGCAGGGTCTTGGCCTCGGGGTCGCCGAGGAAGGCGGCCGGCCCGGTCGCGGAAACCGAGGCGCCGATCTTGATCTCGGCGCTGGCGGCAGAGGCCAGGCCAAGCGCGATCAGCGCGGCCGGAACGGTCGTCGTCAGGGTCTTTTTCATGGTTCGTCTCCTCCCAGAGAACTAGTTGACTTGGTCAGGCCGCGGCCGGCCGGCGCCACATGGCGCGCCGGAACCGGCTGGCGACGAAGGCGGTGTCGGTCAGGCAGGCATTCCCCGCCGGGTTGGCCCCGGTGACATGGAAATCGCTGAAGGCCGCCGACTGGTTGACATAGATATTGCCGGTCAGGTTCACCGACAGGTTGACTCCGGCCGCGGCAAAGGCCTGCGCAGCGCGGGCAATGCGCACCTCGTCCCGGTCGTAGAGCGCGGCGGTGATCGCGCCCTTGCGCCGCGCCAGATCGGCGGCGCGGGCGATGGCGGCATCGGCGTCCTTCACCGCGATGACGAAGGCGATGGGGCCGAAGCATTCCCGCTCGCAGGCCGGATCGCCGTCCCGCAGCGCCAGCAGCAGCGGCGTGGCGGTGCGCCCCTGCCCCAGCGGCGCCGAATCGCGCAGCACCCGGCCAAGCCCGCGCGCCTGCTGCACCCGCTCCAGCGTGGCCTGGTTGGCGATGGCGCCGCAGATGCCCGCCGCGCGGGCCGGGTCGGCCAGCAATGCGTCGATGGCCGCGGCCAGCGCCAGCCCGACCTCGTCGAAGCTCTTGCGGCCCTGGTCGGTGTCTATGCCGCCTTCCGGGACATAGATGTTCTGCGGCGCAGTGCACATCTGCCCGGAATAAAGCGCCAGCGAAAAGGCCAGATTGGCGCACATGCCGGCGAAATCGTCGGTGGCGGCGATGGTGACGGTGTTGACGCCCGCCTCCTCGGTGAACAGCTGCGCCTGGGTCGCGTGGCCGCGCAGCCAGTCGCCGAAGGCGCCCGATCCGGTATAGTCGATCAGCCGCACCGCCGGGTGGGTGGCCAGATCCTGCGTGATCTCGGCCCCGCGCTCGTCCACGGCCAGCAGCACCGAATCGGCCGGCAGCCCGGCCTCGGCCAGCACCTCGCGCAGCACGCGGACGGTCAGCGCCAGCGGCAGGATGGCGGTGGGATGCGGCTTGACGATCACCGGGTTGCCGGTGGCGAGGCTGGCGAAGATCCCGGAATAAGAGTTCCAGGTCGGGAAGGTGTTGCAGCCGATGGCCAGCGACAGGCCGGCCGGCACGATCGACCAATGCTTTTCCAGCACGATCGGCGCCGCCTTGCCCTGCGGCTTTTCCCAGCGCGCCTGCGGGGCGAATCGGGTCATCTCGTCCCAGGCCATCGCCACCGCCTCGAGCCCGCGGTCCTGCGCATGCGGCCCGCCCGCCTGGAAGGCCATGGCGAAAGCCTGCCCCGTGGTGTGCATGGTGGCATGGCCGATGAGGAAGCTGATGCGGTTGAGCCGCACCAGCGCCTCGAGGCAGGCGCCCACCCGCGCTTCGGGACTGGCCGCGGCCAGCGCCGGCTGCGCCGCCTGTGCCGCCGCGATCAGCGTCGCGGCATCGGCGGCCGGATAGGTGATCCCCAAGGCACCGCCAAAGGGCGAGACCTCGGCACCCAGCCGGCGCTGATTCGGGTGTCCCGGCAGCTCGAAGCCGGCATTGCGCAGGGCGGCGAAGCCGGTCTCGCCCTCCTCGCGCGCCGATTCGCCATAGATCTTGCCGCTTGGAATCTCGGGGAACGGGCTCCAGAATGCACGCTGGCGCAGGGCATCCAGCGCAGCGTCCAGCATCGGCCGATGGCGGTCGAAAAATTCTGTCACGGTGTTCCCCCTCACTTGCCAGATTATCATTGACCGGCCGGTCGGTTTATGCAACAAAAATTTTCAGGGAGCCCCGGTTGCCGGGGCATGGGAGTTTTACCGATGACGGAAACCGTCCTGGCGGCCTTGGCCGATGGCGTGCTGACGCTGACGCTCAATCGCCCCGACAAGCTGAATTCCTTCAACGAAGAGATGCACCGGGCACTGCGCGCCGGGATCCAGCGCGCCCATGACGATGCGGCGGTGCGCGCCGTGCTGCTGACCGGCGCCGGGCGCGGCTTCTGCGCCGGGCAGGATCTGGGCGACCGCGACCCGCGCAAGGGCGGCCCCGCCCCCGACCTGGGCCAGACGCTCGAGACCTTCTACAACCCGACGCTGCGGCTGATCCGGGCGCTGGAAAAGCCGGTGGTCTGCGCGGTCAACGGCGTTGCGGCCGGGGCCGGGGCGAATATCGCCTTCGCCTGCGACATCGTGCTGGCGGCGAAATCGGCGAAGTTCATCCAGGCTTTTGCGAAGATCGGCCTGATCCCCGATGCCGGCGGCACCTTCAGCCTGACCCGTATCCTGGGCGAGCCGCGCGCCAAGGCGCTGGCCCTGACGGCCGAGCCGCTGATGGCGGAAAAGGCCGCGGACTGGGGCCTGATCTGGAAGGCCGTGGAGGACGCGGCGCTGATGGACGAGGCCGGGGCGCTGGCGAAATCACTGGCCGCCGGGCCGACACTGGGCCTGGGTCTGACCAAGCGGCTGATCCAGGCGGCCGCCACCAACAGCCTGGACGCGCAGCTGGACATGGAGCGCGACTGCCAGCGGCAGGCAGGCCGCAGCGCCGATTACGCCGAGGGCGTCACCGCCTTCCTGGAGAAACGCCGGCCGGAGTTCAGGGGACAATGAACGACATGACCAAGCCCGTGGCCCAGATGACCGCGCAGGAACTGGCCGAAGCCTCGGCCCATGCGATGTGGAACGATGATTCCGCCAGCCAGCGGCTGGGCATGAGCCTGGACCATATCGCGCCCGGCGAGGCCACGCTTTCCATGACCATCACCGAGGCCATGTCGAACGGCCACGGCAATTGCCACGGCGGCTATATCTTCACGCTCGCCGACAGCGCATTCGCCTTTGCCTGCAACAGCTACAACCAGCTGGTCGTGGCGCAGCACTGCTCGATCAGCTACCTGCTGCCCGTCCGCATCGGCGACCGGCTGACGGCCCAGGCGCGCGAGGTCTCGCGCCGCGGCCGCTCGGGCATCTACGACATCCGCATCACCAACCAGGACGGTGCGCATGTGGCCGAGTTCCGCGGCCACTCCCGCACCGTCAAAGGCACCCATCTGCCGGTCGAGCCCTGACCGCAACCCATCGCAAGGGGAGGAATCCATGCACCCATTGGCGCCCGAAAGGAAAGAGCTGGACCCGATCGAGATCGCCTCGCGCGACGAGATCGAGGCCCTGCAATTCCACCGCATGAAGCGGTCGCTGAAGCACGCCTTCGAAAATTCGCCCTTCTATCGCAACCGCTTCATCGAGCATGACGTCCATCCCGAGGATCTGAAATCGCTCGCGGATATCGCGAAATTCCCCTTCACCACCAAGCAGGATCTGCGCGACACCTATCCCTTCGGCATGTTCGCCGTGCCGCAGTCCAAGCTGGTGCGCATCCACGGCTCGTCCGGCACCACCGGCAAGCCGACCGTGGTGGGCTATACCCAGGCCGACATCGACCATTGGGCGAACCTGATCGCGCGCTCGATCCGCGCCGCCGGCGGCCGGCCGGGCGACATCCTGCACAACGCCTATGGCTACGGGCTGTTCACCGGCGGCCTCGGCGCGCATTACGGGGCCGAGCGGCTGGGCTGCACCGTGGTCCCGATCTCGGGCGGCATGACCGAGCGGCAGGTGACGCTGATCGACGACTTCAAGCCGCGCATCATCATGGTGACGCCCAGCTACATGCTGTCGATCCTGGACGAGTTCCGCCGCCAGGGCCTGGACCCGCGCGAGTCCTCGTTGCAGATCGGCATTTTCGGCGCCGAGCCCTGGACCAACGCCATGCGCCAGGAGATCGAGGAAGCCTTCGACATGCACGCCGTCGACATCTACGGCCTTTCCGAGGTCATGGGCCCCGGCGTCGCCATGGAATGTGTCGAGACCAAGGACGGGCTGCATATCTGGGAAGATCATTTCTACCCGGAAATCATCGACCCGGTCACGGGCGAGGTGCTGCCCGACGGCGAGATCGGCGAGCTGGTCTTTACCACGCTGACCAAGGAAGGGCTGCCGATGGTGCGCTATCGCACCCGCGACCTGACCCGGCTCTTGCCCGGCACCGCGCGCTCGATGCGCCGGATCGAGAAGATCACCGGCCGCAGCGACGACATGATCATCCTGCGCGGCGTCAACGTCTTTCCGACCCAGATCGAGGAGCAGATCCTGAAATGCAAGGGTCTGGCGCCGCATTTCCAGATCGAGCTGACCCGCTCGGGCCGGATGGACAGCATGACCGTGCATGTCGAATGCGCGCCCGAAATGACCGACGAATCCGCCCGCGCCCATTCCGCCAAGGAACTGGCGCATCACATCAAAAGCGTGGTCGGCGTCTCGACCCGGATCGAGGTCAAGGATCCCAACGCCATTGCCCGTTCCGAGGGCAAGGCCAAGCGGGTGCTTGACAATCGGCCCAAGACATGATGCCGCAACGCGGCAACCAATATGACGCGCGGTCGCAAACCCGCTAAGTCGTTAGGGGGCCATGCGCCCCCTTGTTTTTCTCGCCTCCCGACCGCGGGCGAACAAATGATCTGATGAGGAATGGCATGGCTCGGACACGGGCAGCGGATTTCGAGGAAAAGCAGCGCGGCCTTCTGGACAAGGCGGCCGAGGTCTTTGCCGATCTGGGCATGGAAAAAGCATCCATGGCGCAGATCGCCACCCACAGCCAGGTCTCCAAGGCGCTGCTTTACCACTATTATCCCAGCAAGGACGCGCTGATCTTCGCCATCATCATCACCCATCTGGAAGAGCTGGAAGCCGCCATCGAAGAGGCGGACGATCCGACCCTGCCGCCGCAGCAGCGCCTGCGCCGGCTGGTCGGCACGGTGCTGGAACGCTATCGCGGCGCGGACAACCAGCACAAGGTGCAGCTGAACGCCACCCCGGCCCTGGGCGACGACCAGAAGGCCGAGATCCTGGGCGTCGAGCGCCGCATCGTCAAGCGCTTCGCCGCCGTGCTGCGCGAGATCAACCCCGACCTGGACGATCCGCAGCGCCCGCTGCTGACCCCCGTGACCATGTCGCTGTTCGGGATGATGAACTGGGTCTACATGTGGTTCCGCGACGGCGGCCGCATCACCCGCGAGGATTACGCCGATGTGGCGACGACCCTGATCCTGGAAGGGATCAAGGCGGTCCGCTGAAGTCCCCTTGCAGGATGTCCCAGGGCGGATCGACGTTCAGGATTTCCTTGAGTGGAATTGAGCGGTTCACTGGACATCCCGAGATGACACGGGGTTCAGGATGACCACGAAGCGCTCGGCGTTGAGCCACGCCCAATGGGAGAGGATCGTGTCGCATCTGCCCGGAAAGGCAGGCGATCCGGGCCGGACCGGGAACGATAGCCGTCTGTTTGCGAACGACAGAAACCGCATCGAACGCGGCTTCAACAGACCCAGACACTTCCGCCCTACCCGCTACGACCGCAGGACCATCCCCTTCAATGGCCGCGACCTTCTCGCAGCCACCAGCAGCTGGCTAAGGTGAATGGCGATTGCGGGGGCTAGGCGGACAACACCGCCGCCTTGGCCGACAGCGCGGCCAGCGCATCGCGCGGCGACAGCAGCAGCAACAGCCCGCGCCTGCCGCCGTTGATCGCCACCTCGTCAAAGCCCATGGCGTCGGCCTCGAAGGCCACCGGCACCGGGCGGCGCTGGCCGAAGGGGCTGATGCCGCCGGTATGATAGCCGGTCAGCCGCTCGGCCTTGGCGGGCGGCATCATCGCCGCCGACTTGCCGCCGAATGCCGCCGCCACCCGCTTCATCGACAGGCTGCGATCACCGGGCAGGACCGCGCAGGCGGGGCGGCCGTCCACCTCGACCATCAGCGTCTTGAGCAGCCGGGCGGGCGGCAGGCCGATGGCCTCGGCCGCTTGCAGCGCCACGCGCTCGGACCCCGGATCATAGCGGTATTCAACCGGGCGAAAGGCCACCTGCGCCCGAAGCAGGAATTGCGTGGCCGGGGTGGCGCCGCTCATTCCGCGGGCCTTGCCGGCGGCGGTGGCGGGCGAAAGCCCATCTCGCGGTCGATCCAGGCCATCAGCAGGTCGACGATCTGCGCCTGCTGCGCGGCGTCCAGCGCCCGGCCGCGCGGGATGCCGTGCCATTTCTGCAGGCAAGAGCGGCAGCAGCAGGCGGTGGCGTGCTGGGCGATGAAGACCGGATGGCCACGCATCGGGGTCTGGCGGCCGTCGTTCGGCGGCTCGGCCGGTGCCAGCCGCGCGGCGATGAAGTCGCGCGCATGGGCGGCGACGGTCTCGCGCCCCCTGGCGTCGGCATAGCGCCGCTGCTTCCGGCCAAGGCGAAAGCGGCTGCGAAAGGCGGACCGGGCCAGCCGGCCCAGGATCTGGTCCTGATCGGTCATGCCCAGGACATAGCCGTCCCGTCCCGGCGCGGAAAGCCCCGCCTAGCCCGCCTTGGCCAGCACCAGAAAGGTCATCATGCCCAAAGGCGGCAGGGTGCGGCGTTCCTCGAGGACCAGCGATTCCTGGCCCAGCACCCGCTCGATGCGGAAATCGGAATGCCAGCCGATCGTATTGGCCAGGGGGGCAAAGACCCGCTCGACCGCCGCCATGGCGCCGCGGTCGCGCGCGAAATGGTTGGTGATGACCACCTTGCCGCCCGGCTTGCAGACCCGCGCGATCTCGGCCATCACCCGCTCGGGCTCGGGCACCACCGACAGCACGTGCATCGCCGTCACCGTGTCGAAATGGTCGTCGGGGAAATCCAGCGCCCGCGCATCCATCTGCCGCAGCGCCTGCACCTGCTTCAGCCCCAGCCGCTGCACCTTGGCGACGGCCTTGTCCAGCATCTCGCGGCTGAAGTCGATGCCCGTGACCTGCATGTGCGGGCCGTAATGCTCCAGCGACAGGCCGGTGCCGACGCCCACCTCCAGCACCGAGCCGCCGCGGCGGTTGATGTAGTCCACCGCCCGGCGCCGGCCCATGTTGGTCGCCGCCCCGAAGGTCCGGTCGTAGATCGGCGCCCAGCGGGAATACGAGGCTTGGATGGATTTGATGTCCATGGCCGTTCCTATCGGTTTGAGGGCCGTTCCCGGTCGATCCAGGCCCAGATGACCATGACGACATAGCCCAGGCACAGCGCGATCAGCGTCACCCAGGCGAAGGTCAGCAACGCCGCCCCGACGAAGGCCACGCCGACCAGGAAGAACTTGACGTTCTCGCGCGAGATGCGGGTGGTCTTGAAGGACCAGGTGGGAATACGGCTGATCAGCAGCAGCCCGACCAGGACCATGTGCAGGCAGATCAACGCCCCCGGCAGCATCGGCCGGTCGGCGAAGGCGAAGGACAGATACATCGGCAGCATCACCAGCAGCGCCCCGGCGGGCGAGGGGATGCCCTCGAAATAGGCGCTGTCGCGCTGCGCCTCCTCGGACTTGGCGGAGACGTTGAAGCGCGCCAGCCGGATCACGCAGCAGACGGCAAAGACCAGCACGCAGATCCAGCCCAGGCCGCGAATATCCTTCAGCGCCCAGAAATACAGGATCAGCGGCGGGGCGATGCCGAAATTCAGGAAGTCGGCCAGCGAATCAAGCTCGGCCCCGATCTTGCTGGACGAGCCCAGCAGCCGCGCGATCCGCCCGTCGATGCCGTCCAGGATGCCCGCCGCGATGATCAGCAGCACCGCCGGCATGTAGTCGCCCTGCACGCCGAAGCGGATGGCGGTCAGCCCTGCGCAAACCGCGACGATGGTCAGCATGTTGGGCAGAAGCTGGACCAGCGAAAACTCGGTCTGCGGGCCGGAGGGCTGGTCCATCACGCCTCCGCCTGCCCGGCCGGCCCCAGCTCGGCGATCACCGTCTCGCCCGCGACCATGGTCTGGCCGATCTCGACCAGCGGCACTACGCCCGGCGGCAGATAGACATCCAGCCGCGAGCCGAATCGGATCAGCCCGAAGCGCTCTCCCGCCGCCAGCCGGTCGCCCGGCTTGACGAAACAGACGATGCGCCGCGCCACCAGCCCGGCGATCTGCACCACCGCCAGATCGCGCCCATCCGCCATGCGGATGCGCAACCCGTTGCGTTCATTGTCCACGCTGGCCTTGTCCAGCGAGGCGTTGAAGAACTTGCCCGGCCGATAGGCGACCGCGGCCACCTCGCCCGCCACGGGGCTGCGGTTCACATGGCAGTTGAAAACGCTCATGAACACGCTGACGCGGGTCAGCGGGGTGTCGGCCATGCCCAGCTCGGCCGGCGGCACCGCCGGCTCGATCAGCGAGACGACGCCATCCGCCGGGCTTATGACCAGTCCGGGCCGCGCCGGCGTCACCCGCTCGGGGTCGCGGAAGAAGTAATAGCACCAGACGGTCAGCCCGACCCCGATCCAGCCCAAGGGCTCCCAGATCAGGAACAGCAGCAGGGTGGCGGCGGCAAAGGCCGCCACGAAGCGGATGCCCTCGCGATGCATCGGCTTGATGAAGGTGTCGCGCATGCGCATCTGGCATTCCCCAAGGGCTGATCGGCGCCGTCCGTCATAATGCGATTGAGACCACATGCAATAGTGCAGCCTGCCATACATGTTGCTTCCGCTGTGCCCGCCCTCCAAGCCCCCGGCCGCCCCGAGGCACAGGCCTCCGGTTGCGGGGGCAAGCAGATGCCGCCGTCATGGCTCCCGTTTGCCCCGGTTCCGGCTGCGCGCCCGCAACGCCAAGGATGCCCATCAAATCGTCGCGCGTTTCAGCGGCGTGACCATCCCCTCGCCGGTCGACGAGCGCAAGTCGGACACCGTCGGGACCATTCGGCGCCTCGGCGAAGCGCCGACATTGCGGCGGTGGCCGGTCGCGGTATCCGGCTGGACCTCCGGCACGCCGGCTGGGGCTTCGGCGTCCTGGCGTTCCAATTCGCCCCTTAGCACCGTCATCGGCGCGCTCGACCTTCACCCACGCGTGGCAGTCGGCATGCTGCGGCACGCGGCGCTGATGCTTGAACCGGCCTCCTCGACACGGGCGCGCGCCGCCGCCTCGACCACCTTGGCCAAGACCAGCCTGTCCCGCAACCCGGCCAGCCCCGCGGCTCCAGCTTCTCGCGCGGGCGGTACGGTTGTTGCTGCAGGCGCCGCGCCGATGGCGGTTGAAAAGGCGCGAGACGGGCCGATCAATATCGCCGCGGCCGAGAAGCTGCCGGCCCTGCGGGCAGAGAGCCATTCCCGGGGGCCAGCCGCACGCGCGGACACCTATAGTGCGCCGGACATCCTCAGGCGGGCGGACAAGCGGACGAAGCCGATGCCGGGCGCGACGGGTATTTCCGCGTGTCCGCGGGCCTTCATAACGCCTTGCTTGCCGTGCCCCTCACGGGGCAGGGCGCATGCCGGGGCGCTGCACCGCCCGCAGCAGGCTTCGATATCGGAGGCATCGCACCCGTTGCCTTTCACCCAGGGGCGAACATGATAGGGCGGGATAAGCATGCGTGCGCCGAGGCGGTGGTTTGGGCCCCCGAATGTTTCGGAACGGCGATGACGCCGATCCATTTCACGACCCGATGGCCCATATCCCTGACCGGCCGCACCCTCCCGCCTCGCTGTTGACCCAGGCATGATCCAGGGCACATGATCGGAAGGCAAAGCGGTCCTCGACGCCATCCGACCGGATATGCATGGAATGTCCCGCGCCGTTTCCGCCTCCCCTCCCGAAGGCAGGCCATGGATGCGCCAGCAGGGCTGGGATGCCACCGCCTTTGCCGAGGCGGAACGGACCGATGCTTGCGCCCGCCGCAGCGCAATCCCGTGCCGGAGGGTAGGGCGTGAAGCCGACGATCCAGCTGCCCGGCCTGACGCTTCGGCCGGCACGCGCGGGCGATCTCGCCTCGCTATGCGCGCGGCTGCATCTGCCGCAGGTGCGAAAATATCTCTGCGACGACATCGTGCTGCCGCGCGAGACGGTCGCCGGCATGCTCGCGCGCAGCCGCAAGCTGGACGAGGCGGGGCTGGGCTTGTGGGCCCTGGAGACGCCGGGCAAGCCTTTGCCGGCATCTGCGGCCTCCAGCCGGTTTCCGACCTGCTGCAGCGCGAGCCCCGCATGCGCGGCGGCGTCGAGCCGGTGATCGCGCTGCGTCCCGAACTGTGGGGTTGGGGATTGGCCAAGCGGGCGCTCGAGGCGGTGGCGGATCATGCCCGAGAGGGTTGCGGCCTCAGGCGGCTCGTGGCCGTGGTGGACGCGCCCAAAGAGCTGTCTCACCGGCTGCCGCTGCGTTGCGGTTTCGAACGGATTGGCATTGCGCCCGGAGCGGCGCATGCGCGCATCCTCTATGCGCGATCCCTGGCGGCGGCGGCTTCCTGACCGCCAGCCTTGGTCCCGAGGGCATCGGGGGTCGCCGCCGGCGCCCGGTTCGATGTCCCGCCTCGATCCGAACCGCAAGCTTCATCAAGGTTTTACAGAACGGCCACGCTCCTGTCATGCCGCCGCTGCATCAGTCGCGCCGAAACGGCAGGAAAGGGACAGCGCGGCATGACGGGTTTGCGGCTGTCGAACATCGGCAAGAGCTATGGCGAAACCAGGGTTCTGTCGGGTATCGACCTCGACATCGCAGCGGGCGAATTCGTGGCCGTGCTTGGCCCCTCGGGCTGCGGCAAGACCACGCTGCTGCGGCTGGTCGCAGGCTTCGAGCGCCCCGATGAAGGCACGATCACCCTGGGCGACCGGCAGGTGGCGGATGGAAATGCCATGGTGCCGCCCGAGGGGCGCGGCATCGGCCTCGTGTTCCAGAACTACGCGCTGTGGCCGCATATGTCGGTGGCGGAAAATGTCGGCTATGCGCTGAAGGTGGCGCGCCTGCCACGGGCCGAACGCCAGGCCCGGGTGGCCCGCGCGCTGGACACCGTCAACCTGGCGCCCTTTGCCGGCCGTCGCCCGGCGGATCTGTCGGGCGGGCAACGCCAGCGGGTCGCGCTGGCGCGCTGCCTGGCCGCCGGCTCGGATCTGGTGCTGCTGGATGAACCCCTGGCCAACCTGGATGTGCATCTGCGCGCCGCGATGGAAGAAGAGTTCCGCCGCTTCCACCGCGAAAGCGGGGCGACGCTGGTCTATATCACCCATGACCAAGCCGAGGCGATGGCCCTGGCCGACCGCATCGCGGTGATGGACAGGGGCCGCCTGCTGCAATGCGCCAGCCCCCGGCAACTGTATCGCGAACCTGCCGACGCCATGGTGGCCGGTTTCATCGGGGGTGGGCTGGTGCTGCCGGTCGAGGGCCTGCGGCCCCTGGGGGACAGGCTTGCCAGGGCCGATCTTCTGGGCATGCGCGTCCGGCTGCGCTGCCATGCCGGGGAAACCGCACGGCCATTGGCCATGGCCGCCATCCATCCCGCCGATATCCAGCCCGCCCATCCGGGCGAGGCCGGCATCCCCGCCCGCGTCACCGCCCGCAGCTATCGCGGCGGCAGCTGGTCCTATGAGCTGCGCCCGGAGGCGGACCCGTCCCTGCGGTTGCCCATGGTGCTGCCCGACACGGCCACGCCGCCCGAACCGGGCGCGCGCCTTGACCTGGCGTTCCGCGACCTCTGGGCCATCCCGCTGCCCGGCACCTCCGTTCCCGGCGCGGCATCGGTCCCCTCCTCCTCCCCGCATCTTACGGAGAAATTCCAATGCGCCTGACTGTCACCACCCTTGCCCTGATGCTGTCCGCGACCTCGGTGTCGGCGCAGACCACGCTGACGCTCTATACCTCGCAATCGCCGGAAATCGCCCAGCAGACCGTCGACGCCTTCATGGCCAGGCATCCCGACATCACCGTGGAATGGATGCGCAACGGCACCTCGCAGCTGATGAACATCCTGACCGCCGAGCAGCAGGCCGGCGGCATCAAGGCCGATGTGCTGCTGGTCGCCGACAGCATCAATCTGGGCGCGTTGAAAAGCCAAGGCTTGCTGCTGGCCTGGCCCGAAGCGCCGCTCGAAGGCATCGACCCGCTGCTATACGATGCCGACAAGACCTTCTTCGGCACCAAGATCTCGTCCACCGGCATCGTCTACAACACCCGGATCGCCGCGCCCGTCACCGGCTGGGCCGATCTGTTCCAGGATGCCAATGCCGGCCAGATCGTCGCCCCGAGCCCGCTTTATTCCGGCGCGGCGCTGGTCCACATGCATTCGCTGCTACAGGACGCCAGCCAGGGCTGGAACTATTACGAACGTCTGAATGCGCTTGGCGTGGTGCCCGAGGGCGGCAATGGCCCGGTGCTCAAGGCCGTGGCCGGGGGCCAGGTGAAATATGGCGTCAACATCGATGCCGATGTGCTGCGCGCCAAGAAGGCGGGCTCGCCGGTGGAATTCGTCTATCCGGCCGAAGGCGCCACCTTCTTCACCGAGCCGGTGGCGATCCTTGCCGGCACCGATCAGCCCGAGGCGGCAAAGACCTTCGTCAGCTTCGTGCTGTCGGAAGAGGGCCAGAAACTGGCGGCCGAACAGGGCTACATGCCGGTCGACCCCAAGGTCGCCTCGCCCGAGGGGATGCCGGCGCTGTCCGAGATCAGGCTGATGCCGCTGGATGCCGACCGCGCGGTGGCCGAGGATGCCGAGGCCCGCGCCCGGTTCACCGAAATCTTCGGCGGCTGACCGGGGATGACCTCCGTTCCGAACAGCATGGGGGCGCCGCGCGCGCCCCTTTTCCGGCTTTCCTCCGAAAGAATCGTTCTGGCCCTGCTGGCCGTGCTGATCCTGTCGGTTTCCGTCGCGCCGATGTTGCGGCTGGCGCAGGCGGCCCTTTTCGATGATGGCGGTCTGGCGATCGAGCGGCTGGCGAAGCTGTTCTCGCGCCCGCAGACCGGGGCGGCGATCTGGAACACCATCCATATTTCGCTGGCCTCGACCCTTGTTTCCGTGCTGGTCGGCACGATCTTCGCGGTGATCATGGTGCAGACCGACCTGAGCGGCAAATCGGCGCTGGTCTTTGCCTTCGTGCTGCCCCTGATGATCCCCCCGCAGGTGACCGCCATGGCCTGGATCCAGGCCCTCTCACCCTCCAGCCCGGTGCTGGGCTTCCTCGGCCTGTCGATGGAGGCGGGCACGCGGCATCCCTTGTATTCCAAAACCGGGATCATCCTGCTTCTGGGCATCTACAACGCACCGCTGGTCTATCTTGCGATGCAGGCCAGCCTGCGCCGCATTCCGCTGGATCTGGCCGAGGCGGCACGCGCCGCCGGCGCCGGTCCGGGCCGGGTGCTGCTGACCGTGATCCTGCCTTTGGCACGCGGCGGCATGGTGGCGGCGGCCAGCCTCGCCTTCGTCTCGGCCATCGGGAATTTCGGCATTCAGGCCATGCTGGGCATTCCCGCACGCGTGCCGACGCTGATCACCCAGATCTATCAGCAGATCAATGGGCTGGGGCCAGGCGCCCTGCCGAACATGGCGGCGTTGTCCTTGGTGCTGACCGCCCTGACCGTGGCAGGAGTGCTGCTGGCTGCGCGCGCGGGCGATCGCAGCGATACCCGCGTCGATCTGGGCAGCCGCCCGCTGATGCTTCCGCTGGGCCGGGCCGGGGTCGTGGTCGCGGCGCTGCTCTGGGGCTATCTCATCGTCTCGCTGCTGCTGCCCCTGTCGGCGCTGCTCCAGACTTCGCTGGTTCCCGCATACGGCCTGCCGCTGACGGCAGAGACGATGACGCTGAAGAACTACGTCTCGGCGCTGTTCCAGCAAGTGTCGCTGCGCGATGCCTTCGTCACCTCGCTGTGGCTGACCCTGTTCACCATGGGCTTTCTGATGCTGGCTTCGGTTTTCCTTGGCTATTTCCTGACATGGCGGCGCGGGCCTTTGGTGCGGCTGCTCCATTTCGGTTCCGAGGCCGCCTATACCCTGCCGGGCATCACGCTGGGCGTCGCGATGATCCTGCTGTTCCTGCGGCCGCTGCCGGGGGTCGGGGTGTCGATCTATGGCACGCCCTGGATCATCCTGGCCGCCTATGTCGCGGGCTTCTTCGCGCTGGCGTTGCGCCCGGTGCTGTCGGGCTATGCCCAGATCGACCGCGCGCTGGAAGAGGCGGCGCAGGTCGCGGGCGCGGGCTTCCTGCGCCGGATGCGCGACGTGATCTGGCCGCTGATCGCCCCGACCGCCATCGCTGCCGCCGTGATCGTCTTCATGACCGCGATCAACGAGATCCAGACCTCGATCCTGCTGATCTCCTCGGGCACCCGCACCATCGGGCCGATGATCATCTTCCTCGAGGAAGGCGGGGCCTCGACCCTCGCCGCCGCCGTTGGCTGCCTGATGATCCTGGGCGTGCTGGCGCTGATGCTGCTGTCGACGGCCCTGTCGCGCTTTCTGCCGAAAGGCGTGTTGCCATGGCAGCTCTGACGGCATTCAGCGGCCTGGGCGGCAAATCCCCGGCAGCCTTCCTGCTGGAGATTGCCGGGCGGCGGATCCTGATGGATCTGGGCGAGGGGCCGACACCGGGCCAGCGCCCGGATCTGGACGGCATCGGACGGGTCGATGCGATCTTCCTGTCCCATGCGCATATCGACCATGTCGGGGCCATCGACCTGTGGCCCCGGCTGGGCTGTCCGCCGGTCTTTGCCAGCCGCGCCACCTTCGACGCGTTGCCGCTGCTGGGCCTGCATCTGCCGCCCGAAGCCTGCCACACCCTGCCGCTGCAAGGCCCTGCGCAACTGCTGGGCCTGCCTGTCCTGGTCGGGCGCAGCGGACATGCCATGGGCGGCATCTGGCTGCATCTGCCGCAAGAGGGCGGCGCGCTTTACATGGGCGACTGGAGCCGGGAATCCGGGCTTCTGCACTTCGATTCCCCGCCCCGGGCAGGTCTGGTGATCACCGATCTTTCCTATGGCGACCGCGATCAGGCGTTGGCCGAGCAGGCGCCGGGGCTGGCGGACAGCATCGTCCCCGGCACGGTGTTGCCGGTCCCTATCCTCGGGCGCGGCGCGGATATGGCGCTGCGGCTGTCCGCCCTTGGCCTGTCGCCGGTTGTCTGCCCGCAGGTCCGGGCCGAGTTGCAGGGGGCGTTGCCCGATCTGCGCAGCGTCACCACCCCGTCGGAGGCTCGCGACGGCGATGTGATCATCGCCGCAGATACCGAGCGCCCCGGCGATCTGGTGTCACGCCTGATCGCCGATGCACGAGGCTGGCGCTTCATCTTCACCGGCCATGTCGCCCCCGGCAGCGTGGCGGCGGGGCTGATCGCCGCGGATCGCGCCAGCCGGCATCCCTGGAACGTGCATCCCCGCGCCCGCGACCAGATCTGGCTGGCCGAAATCACCGGCGCCAGGCATCTGGTTCCCGCCTTCGGGGCATTGGACGATGCCCCTGAACTCGCGCTGGCCCTGGCCCCGATCTGGCGACCGGACCGGATCTGCCCCCCGACAGAAGAAAGCCCAATCCATGCTGATCAAGGAAACCACCCGCGAGCGGGCCGAGAACGACACCACGATCCTTGTCCCGGTCCATGACCTGATCCTGCCCCAAGATCGGATCTGCCGCCTTTACGTCGGCAACCTGACCGGCGCCAGCGACGGCGCGGCGCTGCTGGCGGCGGGCATCACGTCTTCGCTGAACGTGGCGCTGAACATCGACGTGGCGCCCCTGCAACTGCCCGACGGCACCCATATGCGCCGCGCCAAGGTGGGGCTGATCGACGGGTCGGGCAATACGCCCGCCCATCTTGCCGCCGCCGTTCTGGCGCTGGAAGGGCTGGTCACGCAGGCCAGCCCCGGCAAGCCGAACTATCCCGCCCATCGCGCCGGGCATGTGCTGGTGCATTGCCGGGGCGGGCGGTCGCGCTCGGTCATCGTGCTGGCGATCTATCTGCACCTGCGCGCGCCCGGCAGGTTCCCGACGCTGGACAGTGCGGTGTCCCATATCCGCGGGGCGCGCGGCAATTCGGACACCTACCCGCTGCCCCCGATGCGGGATCTGGCGCAAGCGGTTCTGGCCAGCGGCAGCCTGCCCGCCCTGCTGCACGGTTAGCCCTTTCCCGGCAGGGGTCATTGCCGCCTCGGTCTCCCGCTTCCAGGACACCATATGATCCAGGCCCGCCGGAGCGAGGGCCAACCGGGCCATCGCCGGGAAGGGCTCATGCGAGGGTGTTCCGAGATCATCCCCGCATTCGGCGTGATCCCAGCGGGGCTTGAGGCTGCACGCTCCGCGGAACCAGCCGAAGCGCAAGGGAGGAATCATGGCGCCGCATGGCCGGCCATCCCCTGCAACGACCAATGGCTGGCCGCTCCTGCGATTCGTCGCGGCAAGTGGCCTGACCAATCTGGTGGACGGAGTCGCCGCCACCGCCTGGGCCTGGACGGCATCGCTGCTGACCCGCGATCCATTGCCGATCGCCCTGGTTGCCATGGCACTGCGGCTGCCCTGGGCCCGGTTTGCGATCCCGGCCGGGATCATCACCGACAGGGCCGACCGGCGCAGGCTCATGCTCGGCATGGATGGGCTGCGGCTTTCGGCGGGCGGCCGTGGCGCTCTGGTCGGCGTCGCCGCTGGCGGACGCGCCGCGGGTTGGGGGCTCCTCGCCCCCCCTTCCGCGGCACTGATCCTTGCCGGGATCGCGGGGAACTTCCACCCGCGCCAGGCGGACAGGAAGACTTGGCGCGGCAAACTGGCCGAGGTGATGGCTTTTCTGCACGGCGTCCCGATCCCGGGGCCGCTCGCCTGGCTCACCGGGTTCTGGAACCTGTTTTTCCAGACGGTGACGATCAGCCTGATCCCGCATGTGCATTGGCCGCGATGAAGGCTCGGCGTGCAGCAGCCCGCGGCCCCTGTGGTCATCGGCAATCACCCGTTTCGCACCGCGCAGGCCCCGGTCGGCGAGCCTGCGCAGGAACTTCGTCCGGAAGGGCTCCGCCTCGGCAGGGCCGTTGGCCAAGGCCGCATTTCCTGGCTGTCCATCGCCGTGGAGCTTCGTCGCATGAAATATAATTTTCGGTTTACACGCATATGATAATTTCTTACCATCGCATCGATTTCCTGCGCAGTTCCGCGCCCGAGACAGGAGAGTTCGTTGCGCATCGAGATGACATCGGGGCGATTCAGGCTGTCGGGGGTGCTTCTCCAGGACCAGGCCCCCGAAACCTGCAACTGGTTTCTTGGTCGACTGCCCCTTGCTGCGACAATGCTGCAGGCCGCATGGAGCGGCATGGCGGTATTTTCGGACCTGGACGGTGAAGGCCGAGGGGTTCCGTTCGAAAACATCACCAGTTATCCGGCCGTGGGTTCGGTGCTGATGTATCCAGGCAATATGCAAGGAAACGCGGGGGAGCTATACATTCCCTATGGCGGGAACAGGTTTTCATGTCCCATCGGCCAGATCGCCGGCAACCATTTCCTGACTTTCGATGCGGGCGTCGAGAAACTTTCCGAACTCGGACGGCTCATCCGTCAATGCGGGGCACGGGATCTGCACTTCGCGCTGGCGCGGCAGGACGGGCAACAGCGGCCGGTGGCTAAGCCGGCAGACGATATTCGCGGTTCAATCTGAAAAGAAAGGTTCGATACACGATGACGCATATAAGAATCACGGTGGGAGAGCGCGAGTTTCTCGCAAGGCTCGAAACCGAGAAATCGCCGAAAACCTGCTCCTGGTTCCTGGATTTGTTGCCTTATCAGGCGCATATCTGCCAAGGCCGCTGGAGCGGAAAAGCCTCGTTCATCCGCATCGGCACCACGGGTGCGGATGTCGGCTATGAAAAGGCGACCAGCTATCCCCAGATGGGTGAGGTGGTCATGTATCCGGGCGACAAGGAACAGGGGGGCGGCGAAATCTACATGCCCTATGGCCCGAACGAGTTTGCCTGCGAATTTGGAAAGATTGCCGGCAACCATTTCCTGAGCATCGTGGAGGGCAAGGATGCACTTCCCGAACTCGGCGAGCATGTGCATTGGCATGGTGCACAGAAGATTGTGTTCGAGCTCGCCGAATAGGTCGGAAACACCTTCCGTCGCAGGAAGGTAACCGGCCCGGCAAGAGGCTCAGTCTCCTCCCAAAAAGGTATGAATCTTTTCTGCCTGACTGAGCCTCTTGGACGCTTCCCTGCCCAGCCTGTCCGCCAGCGATGCCGCGATGTAATTGAGAATGCTGTATCCGGCACTGTAGGAATCGAACAGCGACCTGCTTTGCACGCGACAGCGTATCGTCCAATCCGACAGTCCCGAGGTATTCCCCTCGGAATGATCGGTCATATAAAGGCTGGGGGTGCCGATGCTTTTGGCATATTCCAGCACGCGATAACGCATCTCGTTGCGACGCCGAAAGCCGATGACGATCATCATGTCCTTGTCGGTCAGGCCCGAAAGATCCTTGGCCATTGCCTGACCGGGACGGGGCAAAACCTCCACCCGATCGCGCAGCTGAATCAGCTGCTGGCGAAGATAGAGCGCCGGCATGTGGCTGTTCCCGAAACCGACGATCCAGACGGCGTTGGCCGCCGCCAGGCAATCCACCACCGCATTGAAGGTCTGCTCGTCGATGGCCTCGAAACTGCGGATCAGGTTCTGGATCTCGTTTTCGAGATGCTGCTGGACACCGCTTTTGAAACCCTCGTCGCCGGATGCGAATGTATTGAGATAGCGCGGCGATCCGCTCTCGCGCGCCTGGCGCACCTGCTTGCGCAGCTCCTGCACGTTCTTGTAGCCAAGGCGCTTGATCAGCCGCGTCGCGGCCGCATTAGAGGTCTTGGCCCGTTCCGCCAGTTCCGAAATGGGATGCGTCGCCAAAACGCCCGGAAAGTCGATGATCAGGTCGCCCAGGGCGCGTTCACTGGGTGGAAGCTGATCATAGATTTCCTTCAAGCGGGCCTCGACAGAAAGCGTCATGATTCACCTCTGCGTCAGGTAAGATACCTGGATCACCTAACACGAACTGAAACTATTTTTCCACTCACCACCGAAAGCGGTTGCGTTTTTTCGCAGGGCGAGGCGGTTCGCTGTCCGTCCGGCTGCGGTTCGGACTTTCCGGCAAGGGGCATTCGGCCATCCGGCCGGGGTGGTCAGAAATCGTCGCGGTTGACGTTCTTGTAAAGCAGATAGCTGGCCCGCGACCAGCCGGTCGCATAGAAGAACTGCGGGCAATACGGCGCCATGTAGATGAAATCGCCCTCCCAGCACTCGTGCCAGTCGTGCTGCAAAAGATACATGCCCTGGCCTTCCAGCATGTAGAGGCCGTGCTCCATCACATGGGTTTCGATCATCGGAAAGTAATTGCCGGGCTCGAAGCTCAGGATGTTCATGGCAAAGTCGAAGGCAGGATCGCTGTCGGGCAGCAGATGCTGCCAGGTCCGGCCTTGCGTGTGCTTGTTGACCTTCTCGACATTCTCCTGGTGACCGACCAGCGGTGCGGGCGCCGCCAACCCATCGACGGCTTCATAGGGTTTTCTCAGCCAGATGACGCGGGCATGTTCCGGGGCCGCATTCGTCAGCCGCGTCGGCGTGCCGGCGGGCGCATAGGCATAGCTGCCCGGCCGCAGCGCATGCCTTTCGCCGTCGATCTCCAACTCGGGATGCCCGGCAACCACATAATAGAACGCCTGCTTGCCGTCGTTCCAAGCCTGCTCCATGCCGCCATTCTGCGCGATGTCCAGCATGATCTGCGAAAATTCCGCACCCATATGGCGCGAAGCCTGCACGAAGATCGTCGTACCGGCGATGCCCGGGATCCGGCTTTCCAGGATCCCTTCGGGAGGCATGACCGCATAATGGGTCGTGACCGCGGCCCGATGCTGGGCAAAGACACCGGCAGGTTGAATCTGTTTCTTGGCCATGCGTCAAGTCCTTCAGTTTTGGGTGATTTCGATCGTGCCTGCCAGCATCTCTGCCGCGGTCCCGCTTCCCCGAGCGGACGCCAGTTCCAGCAGCGTGTGATAGAGGACATCCGCCCCGGCCGCACAATCCTCGGGTGTGCTCCATTCCGCCGGGCTATGGCTGATCCCGCCGACGGACCGGACAAAGATCATGCCCATCGGGCAGAAGTCGTGGAAGGAACCGGAATCATGCCCCGCGCCGCTGGGCAACGAAAGGGCGCCGACACCGACCTTGTCGCAGGCCCGGCGGATGGCGTCCTGAACCTCTTGCGAGCAAAGCTTGGCTAGGCCGCGGCTATAGACCTCGATCCTGCATTCGATATCGCGCTGCCTGCAGATTTCATGCACCTGCCTGGTGATGCGATCCAGGACGCGGTCGCGAACTGCTTCCGAAAGATCGCGGCAATCCAGGGTAAATTCCACCTGGCCCGGGATGATGTTCACACCGCCGGGCAGCGTCCTCAGCGTGCCGACGGTTGCCACCGTCGTGCCCGTCTCGCTGGCCTCCTGCTCGATCATCTGGATGATGACCGCGGCCGCGGCCATCGGATCGCGGCGCATGCGCATCGGCGTGGTCCCGGCGTGCTGGGCCTCACCCGTCAGGGTGATCCGACCGCGCGCCGAGGCGCAGATGCCCGAGACGACGCCGACGGACACGCCGGCGCGTTCCAGCACGCAGCCTTGTTCGATATGCAGCTCGACATAAGCCTTGGCCGAACCTTGCAGCCTTGCGGCCCGGCCGACCCGCGTCCAGTCGATGCCCAGTTTCGTCAGGGCTTCGGCCACGGTGATGCCGTCGGCATCGGCTTTCGTCAGGCGCGCGGGCTCGAATTTTCCGGTCACGATCCGCGAACCGGAATAGGACGAGGCGAAGCGGCACCCCTCCTCGTCGCGATAGGCATAGACCTCGATGGGATGATCGGTGACCACCCCCGCCTCGTTCATGCAGCGCAAGGCCTCGATTGCGCCCAGGATGCCAAGGGCGCCGTCGAACTTGCCGCCTTCCCGGACGGTATCGGAATGAGAGCCGGTCAGGACGGCCGGTGCCTCCGCGATCCTGCCCTCCTTGCGGCCGATGAGGTTGCCCGCCTCGTCCATGCGGACATCAAGCCCCGCATCCTTCATCCAGCCGGAAATCAGCTCCAGGCCTTCCTGGTCCAGATCGGTCAGCGCCAGCCGGCTGACGCCGCCGCTTTCCGTCCGCCCGATCTCGCCCAATCGCATCAGGTTCTCGAATAACCGTTCCTTGTCGATCATGCCTGCGCCCTCCTCCCATTTTCAGCCGATCCTTGCGCAGGATCGGGGCGCGATCACGGCGCGCAGGTCGTGATCGCATTTTTCAGTTTTCGGATTATTCCGCCTTGGTCATGTCCTCGATAAGGACGTCCTTGCTCGACGGAGGAGCGAACTCGATCCGGTTGGTATTGATCCCGGTGAAATACTGCTCGGCATAGATATAGATAAAGGGAAGCTCCTCAGCCAGGATCGCCTGTGCCTCCCGATACATCTGCGCGCGTGCTTTCTGGTCTATGGTGGCCTCTGCCTGGTCAAGAAGCTGGTCCACGCGCTCATTCCTGTATCCGAGACGCTCGAAATAGGTTTTCGAGTTCAGGGCATTCAGCGGAAGAAAGGGGTCGAACATGCTGTTGCCGTAACCGGCCAGCATCAGCTCCTTGTTATTGTTGTTGTTGCGAACCTCGACATATTTGCTGTTCTCCAGAAACTCGAAGTTCACCTGAATACCAGCCATTTGGAGCATGGCACCTATCAATTGCCCAAGCTCCGAATCAAGAAGATAGCGTCCCTTGGGAACCTGCAGCGTCAGGCTCAGCGGATTGCCAGCGTCATATCCCGCCTCTGCCAGCAGTTCCTTTGCCTTTTCCAGATCGTATAGATAGGTATCGTAATATTCTTCGTTGAACCCGACGATGCCCGGCGTGATATGCGTTCTCGTCGGCGTCCCCATGCCCTGGAAGAATTTGTCCACGATCAGCTTGTCGTCGATGGCGTAATCGATGGCCTGGCGCACCCGCACATCCGAGGTCGGGAATTGCTCGTTGCTGTTCACCATCAGCATGATGACCTGCGTCGAATCTCCGGGAACAATGGCGGTGTTTCCATTGCCGTTGACGCGGGCCCATTCCGAAGGCGGCACTTCGTCGACCAGGTCCATTCCGCCGGTAATCAACTCGTTGACCCGCGTGGATGCCTCGGGCAGGATCGTCAGCACGGCTTTATCCCAGTCCGAAACATCGCCCTTGAAATAATCTTTGAATTTTTCAAGGATGATCTGCTGATCGACGTTGTATTGGGCGACCTTGTATGGACCGGAACCGACCGGGCGTTTGGTAAAATTATCGACGCCGACTTCGTTGAAATATTTTTCCGGCATGATGCTGCCGCCCATGCGGATCAGGCGGTTCAGCATCACCGGGTCCGGGACATTGGTGATGATCTGCACCGTGTAGGGATCCAGGATCTTCACCTCCTTGATGGTCGAAAAGCGCGGGCTCTCTATCAGGCGCGTATCCCCGACCACGCGGTCAAGCGTGAACTTCACGTCCCGGGCGGTCAGTTCGCTGCCGTCATGGAACTTGATGCCCTGGTGAAGGACGAATTCCCATGTGTAATCGTCCTTTTGTTCGAAGGACTTGGCCAGGTGCGGCACGAATTCGCCATCATCGGTGCGCCGGACCAGCGTGTCGAAGACATTCATCAGCGGCGTGCCATAGGCGCCGTTGTTGTGCGGATCAAAGGTCAGCAGGCCCCGGCGCATCCCGATCCGCAGCGTATCGGCATCTTGCGCCAAGGCGGCGGACGCATCGAACATGCCGGTCGCCGTGTTGCCCATCAGGCCAAGGGCGGTCATCGTGGCCATTGCCGCGATGGCAGTCAGGAGCTTTCCTTGCATCTTCCCTGTCGTCGGTCGTGACATTTCTTTCCCCGTTTTGCTTGGAATTATCTTGACGGCGATATACGCACGGGATCACCCCTTTTCGCGCGCGTCATTGCTGTAGCCGATGCGGCCCTTCCAGCGGAAAATGGCACGATACCGCATGCCCGCTTTCAAGCATCTGCATCGTCGGAACGGCCTGCCTGCATTTGTCCCGCGCATAGGGGCAACGGGTATGGAACGAACATCCGGGGGGCGTATTCACCGGGCTGGGAATATCACCTTGCAGGACGATCCGCTTGCGCGTCCGGGCGGCCTCCGGATCGGGCAACGGCACGGCGGAGAGCAGGGCCTCGGTATAGGGATGGCGCGGCCGCGCAAAGAGCTGCTCCTTGCTGGCCAATTCGACGATCCGGCCAAGATACATCACCGCGATCCGGTCGCTGATATGCTTGATGGCCGGCAACCCGTGGGAAATGAAGATATAGGTCAGATCGAACTCTTTCTGCAGTTTCGAAAGCAGGTTCAGGATCTGTGCCTGAATGGACACGTCCAACGCCGAAACCACCTCGTCGCAGACGATCAGCTTTGGTTGCAGGGCCAGGGCCCTGGCGATGCCGATCCGCTGGCGCTGGCCTCCGCTGAACTCATGGGGGAAGCGGTCGATGAAGGTCGGGCTGAGTCCGACCGCCTTCATCAGTTCGACGACGCGGTCGTCAAGCTGTTTTCCCGAAGCGATCCTGTGCGCCCGAAGCGGCTCGGCGATCAGATCCTTTACCCGCATGCGCGGATTGAGCGAAGAAAAAGGATCCTGGAAGATCATCTGGAAATCCTTGCGCCGCCGCCGCAGAATCCCCGGCGCCAGATTGCACAGGCTTTCCCCCTCGAACAGGACATCCCCCTCGGTTGGCTTCAGCAATTGCGCGATCACGTTGCCGGTGGTCGATTTCCCGCAGCCGGATTCACCGACGATGCCCAGGGTCTCGCCCGGATAGACCTTCAGGTCGATCCCATCGATCGCCTTGAGATATTTCGGCCTTGCCGAAGGCCAATTCCAGTCGCCCGAGACATCGAAGTATTTCTTGAGCCCTTTCAGCTCCAGCAGGGGCGTTTGCTCAGCCATGTTCATGGAGTGACCTTTCTTTCTTTTCGGGCAGCCAGCAGCGCATTTGATGGTCGTCGTGCAGATCCACCCAGCCCGGCGCTGCGCTTACGCATTTCTCGAACGCATGGGGGCAGCGCGGATGGAACCGGCAGCCGTGGGGCATATTGGTCAGAGGCGGCACCGTGCCCTTGATGGGCTCCAGCTTGTCCTTCAACTCGTGGATATTGGGCGTGCTGTTCAGCAGGCCCTGGGTGTAGGGGTGGCTGGGATTGCGGAACAGGCTGAAGGTATCGCCCTGCTCGACGATCTGGCCGCCATACATGACGATGACCCTGTCGGCCATTTCGGCCACCACGCCCAAGTCGTGGGTGATCAGCACGATAGTCATCTGCAACTCGTTGCGCAGATCCTTCATCAGCTCCAGGATCTGGGCCTGGATCGTCACATCCAGCGCCGTCGTCGGTTCGTCCGCGATCAGCAGCGACGGGTTGCAGGAAAGCGCCATGGCGATCATGACCCGTTGCCGCATCCCGCCGCTGAGCTCATGCGGATAAGAGGCATGCACGGCCTCGGGGCGCGGCATGCCGACCTTGCGCAGCATCTCCAGGCTGCGTTCCCGTGCTGCCGCCTTGCCCAGTTTCAGGTGAGCGCGGATCGGCTCATCCAGCTGGAAGCCGATGGTCAGCAGCGGGTTGAGCGAGGTCAGCGGCTCCTGGAAGATCATCGAGATCCGGTTGCCCTGGATGTCGCGCATCTCCTCGCGCGACAGCTTGGCGAGGTTGCGGCCCTCGAACAGGATCTCGCCGCTGTCCACGCGCCCCGGCGGGCTGAGCAGTCCCATGATCGAAAAGGCGGTGATGCTTTTGCCGCAGCCGGATTCGCCGACGATGGCGACCACCTCGCCGCGCTTCAGGTCGAAGGAAATCCCATCGACGGCGGTGACCGCCTTCTTGTGAAGGTGAAAGCGCGTCGTCAGACCCCGGACCCGCAGCAGTTCGGACGGGTCGGCCTGGGGCAATGCCTGGGCAGAAACGGCAGTCATCATGCTCTCCCTTGAAGGCGGGGATCGGTGGCGTCGCGCAGCCAGTCACCCAGGAAGATGAACCCGATCACGGTGAGGCTGAGCGCGACGCCGGGGAAGGTGGCGATCCACCAGCTTGTCGACAGATGGGTCTGGCCCTCGCTCAGCATATAGCCCCAGGACACGTCGGGCGGCTGGATGCCCAGGCCAAGGAAACTCAGCGAGGATTCGGAAATGATGGCCGTTCCGACGCTGAGGGTGGAAACCACGATGATGGTCGAAAGGACGTTGGGCAGCAGGTGGCGAAGGATGATCGTGGCGTTCGGCGTGCCGATGGAATAGGCCGCGCGGACATAGTCGCGTTCCTTCAGGCTCAGCACCTCGCCGCGCACCAGGCGCGTGAAGGGCACCCATTTCGTGCAGCCCATCACGAAGATCAGCGTTACCAGGCTGGGCCCGAACACGCCCACGATCACCAGCATGATCAGCATGGCCGGCAAGGCCAGCAGCGAATCCGTCACCCGCATGATCGCATTGCCGACCCACCCGCCGTAAAAGCCGGCGATCAGCCCCAGCAAGGTGCCGATGCAGCCTGCGACGATGACCGCGCAGACCCCGACGATCAGCGAGGTGCGCGAGCCATACAGGATCCGGCTCAGCACGTCCCGCCCCAGGTTGTCGGTTCCCAGCGGATGGCTGAGCGATCCGCCGTCCAGCCACATCGGCGGCGCGAACATGCTGGCCAGGTCGATCGCCGCCGGATCGTGGGGCGCGATGACCGGGGCAAAGATCGCGACGAGAATGACGGTCGCAACGATGACCATTCCCGCCAGGCCGGTCTTGCTGAGCATCAAGACACTCAGCCAGCCGGGTTTGTCTTCTTTTCGTGAAGTCGATTCTGCTTCATTCCGGCCGAAATGATCGGACTTGTCACCGTCCATTAAACAATCAGCCTTTCCGACAGCTTGCGTCATTATTTCCTCCCTGGAAATACCGGCGGGCCTAGGGCGTGTTGACAAAAGGGATTCACCGGGCGCGGTGATCGTGATTCAAGCTGGTATCTGCAATGGAGACCAGCGTGGCACGAAACCTGATGTCGAACGACGAGTGGGCGTTCTTTGAACGCTTCATCCTGGCTGTCCGTTCTCCGAACGGCCGCAAGCCCACGAACCATCGGCTTGTTCTGGATGGGATTTTCTGGATCGCCCGAACGGGGTCGCCCTGGCGCGACCTGCCGGAAGAGTTCGGCAAATGGTCGTCTGTCTATCGGCAGTTCCGGCGCTGGACGTTGGCGGGGCTGTGGGAACAGATCCTGGAGGCGCTGAACGAGAGCCGGATCGTGCCGGATGCGCTGCAGATGATCGACAGCACCGTGGTTCGCGCTCATCATCAGGCAGCGGGCGCAAAAGGGGGACTCCGCGCCAAGGTTTCGGCCGCTCGCGAGGTGGCTTCACGACCAAGATCCATCTGCGGGTCAATGCGGCAGGCCTGCCCATGAGAACCGAGATCACGGCCGGGCAGACATCGGACTACCTCGGCTTCGATCTGGTCATGGCTGACAACCTGCCCGAGCCAAGCGTTCTGCTCGCAGACCGCGGCTACGACTCCGACAACATCCGCAAGACCATGGAGGTGCGCGACGTGGTGCCGGTCATCCCCATGCGCAAAACCCGGAAGCTACGGGTCGCCGTTGACCGCAGGCTCTACCGCCTGCGCAATCTCGTTGAGCGGTGCTTCAACAAGCTCAACAATGCCCGTCGCGTCGCCACCCGCTACGACAAGACCGCCGAAAGCTTCCTGGGCTTCATCGACATCACGTCGATCCGCCTCTGGCTCCGCCATTTGTCAACATGACCTAGTACTTGATGCGTTTGTCGACGGTCCGGTAAAGAATGTCGCCGACCATGTTCATGACGATGACAAGGATCGCGATCAGGAATACCCCGGCCTGAACGATGGACATGTCGCGGGCATTGACGGCCTGGACCAGCAATTGCCCCACGCCCGGATAGGCAAAGACCGTTTCGGTGATAAGCGATCCGCCGATCAGGAACGGCAATTGCACCGTGATGATGGTGATGACCGGGTTGAGGCAGTTCTTCAGCGCATGGCGATAGATGACGGCGCCCTCGCCAAGACCTTTTGCGCGGGCGGTGCGGATATAATCCTGGCCAAGCGTCTCAAGCATGTTCGAGCGCACGAGGCGGGTAATTTCCGCGGCCGTGCCGCCGCCCAGGGCGATGGCGGGCAGGATCATATGGCTGACCGTCCCGCTGCCGGACACCGGAAAGATCTGCAGGGTCACCGAGAAGATGAGGATCAGCATGAGGCCAAGCCAGAAAGTGGGCATGGCCTTGCAGGCGACCGACGCGCCGGTGATCAGAAGATCGATGCCCGTGTTCCTGCGAAGCGCCGACCAGATACCCAGAGGGATCGAGACGGCCAGAGCGAACACCATGGCCAGCAAGCCAAGGCCGAGGGAAGCCGGCAGCCTGTCGAGCACGACAGACATCGCATCGGCATGGTACCGGAACGATACCCCGAAATCGCCTGTCAGGGCGTTCTTCAGAAAGACCCCGTATTGCACCCAAAAAGGCCGGTTCAGCCCAAGCGTCTCCCGAAGGTTGGCCACCTCTTCGGGCGTCGCCGAGTCGGGCAGCATCAGTTGAACCGGATCGCCCGCCATATACACCAGCCCGAACACGATGAGCGAGATGATGAGCAGGACCGGGACGAACTGAAACGTATAGCGGATCAGATAGCGTTTCATGCGTCTCCCCTTCGTATTTCGCACCCTTCTTCGTGGGCGTCGTCGTTGATGATAGAAATTTTTCATAGTCGATCAATCTAAAAATTACCTATCGGAGCAAGAAGCGGCTTGCCCAGCGGTTGCGGCGCTTGCGAAACCTGCCAACCGACGAGAAGCCGGTTTTGAATCGGTGCTTGGCCAACAAGCCTGCGCGGACGTGCCCGGCGTCCCTGCCGGCAGGCAGGAGCTGACCCACAAGCCCGAGCCAGCGCGCCGCGATAGACCGCTTTCATCGGAATAGAGGTCTGCCGCCCGCCATTCTGCCCCAGCAGCACCACGCCGATCCGGCGCATGATGGAGGCCGCATTGCCTCGGGTCATGACCCATGAATCTGCTTGAACGGGGGCATGTGCATGATTCGAACTCCCGGCTTTGGGAGGGATGATGAGCGAGCTTTCCTGGCTGACGGATGCGCCGATAGGGCGACCGAGGCCGTTCTTTCCGAAGTCCCGAGGCAAGCCTCGGGCCGATGACCGGCGCGTGCTGAGCGGGATAATCTTCGTTCAGCGCAAGGGGTTGCTGTGGAGTGAGGCCCCGAACGCCGTTGTTCGGGTGAGCGGGCCGAACGCCCTGCGGCCTATGGCCCGCCGAAGACGCTCTACAAGCGTTGGAAGCGGTGGGGCCGGATGGTTTCGCAATGCCCTGATCGAAAGAGGCATTGCGCCATGCATCCCCTCCCGCATCGGCCGGAAAGGTCCGATCCCGCGCGACGCCAGCCGCTATCGCCTGCGCCGCCGGATCGAAAACATGCTCGCACATCTCAAGGGCTGGCGTCGGATCGCAACCCGCTACGATCGCCGCCCCATCCTGTTTCTCTCGGCCTGCGCCCTCGCCGCGACCGTCATCTATGGGTTGTGAGGCCTGGCCGCAAGATCCACGCGAGGTCGGCCCGGCGCTTCGCCATCTCGGGCAGCAAGGCTTGGGTCGGCGCGGTCTGGCCGGCGGATGTCGGCGCATGTGGCAACGCCTTGGCCAGCATCCGAGCCATGATCCCGGCACCGGCGCAAGCGTCCAAGATGAACACGGCGGCCGCGGGCTTGCGGATGGCACGGACCGGGGCCGGCCTGCCGTCTCGAGCAGCCGCCCAGCCTGAAGCGACATCCCCAAATGGCTGGCCGCGCGTCATTTCAGCTTGGTGACACCAGGCTGCGGTCGGTCCCGAATCCCGGCGTGATCGGCTGGATCGGTGCCCAGGCGACCGAGGCGCCGCATATCTCGGCCACCACCGCCGCCTATCGTCTTTCCCATCAAGACAGCCAGTCCCGATATCGGATCGCCCTTCGGAGGTTTCCCGACGGTGCGGCGATCCCGCCGCAGGGTGTCACGCCCGCCGACCGATGCCCAGCAGCTGATACAGCACCAGCGCCGCAAAGGTCGAAGTGCCGATGCCGCCCAGCGAGAAATTGCCGATGTTCACGGTGAAATCCCCGGCCCCCAGGATCAGCGCCACCCCCACGGTGAACAGGTTGCGCGGGTCCGAGAAATCGACCTTGTTGTCCACCCAGATCCGCGCCATGGCCGAGGCGATCAGGCCAAAGACCGACACCGCCAGCCCCGCCAGCACCGGGGCCGGGATGGTTTGCAGCACGGCGCCGAACTTGGGCGACAGGCCCAGGAAGATCGCGATCGCCGCCGCCATCGGAAAGATCAGGGTGGAGTAGACGCGGGTCATGGCCATGACGCCGATATTCTCGGCATAGGTGGTGACGCCGGTGCCGCCGCCCGCGCCGGCCAGCATGGTGGCCAGCCCGTCGCCCAGGAACCCCCGGCCGATATAGCGGTCCATGCTCTGCCCGGTTATCGCGCCCAGGGCCTTGATATGGCCCAGGTTCTCGGCCACCAGCACGATGGCGACCGGGGCGATCAGGCTGACCGCCGACCATTCGAATCGCGGCGCGGTGAAGTTCGGTACCCCGAACCAAGGCGCGGCCGCCACGGCGGCGAAGTCGATCCCCGGCACCAGGCCCAGCCCGTTGCCAAGCGCCAGCACCAACCCATAGCCGAACAGCAGCGCGATCAGCACCGCGATGCGCCGCGTCGCCTGCCGACCATAGACCGAGACCATGGCCATGCACAGCACGGTGGCCAGCGCGATGCTCAGATGCGCGTGGCTGCCGGCAAGCTGCTTGACCGCCACCGGCGCCAGGTTCAGCCCGATGGACATGCCGATGGCGCCCGTCACCGCCGGCGGCATCAGCTTTTCCACCCAGCCTGCGCCGATGGCCATCACCACCAGCCCGATCAGCGCATAGACGAGGCCGGCGGCGATGATGCCGCCAAGCGCCACGGCGATATTGGGGTTCGGCCCGCCGCCGGCAAAGCCGGTCGCCGCCATGATGACCGCGATGAAGGCAAAGGACGAGCCCAGATAGCTGGGCACCCGCCCCCCGGTCACGGCAAAGAACAGCAGCGTGCCGATGCCGGAAAAGAACACCGCGACATTGGGATCGAAGCCCATGATCAGCGGCGCCAGGATGGTCGAGCCGGACATCGCCAGCAAATGCTGCAGGCTCATCGGCACCGCCTGGGTCAGCGGCAGCTTTTCATCGGGAAGCACCGTGGCCCCCGCAGCGGGGCGCCAGTCAGGAAAATAGCCCATCACGTCTCTCGGATTCGGTTCGATGGACCGGCTTTTGGGCAGGTTTGCGGAAAAAGGCCAGTGGCAACCGCAGAATGGCGCAAGCGGCCCGCCCGATGCGGAACCGCCTGCCTGGCTTGCCCCGCGCTGCGACCAAGTGCCGCGTAAGTAAAATACGGCCTATTGGGCATGTTGATACATTCATAATATCGAATATGAATGGGCTCAACATCCGATTCGGGTAACTGGAAGCGCCGCCCCGACCGTCTTAATCCACCTGTCGAACGCCTGCGTGCTGCGACTGGGCTCACGGTCGTTGCAGGCTCGGTCGGGTGTCAGCGCATGTGGCCGCGGCACCGGAAACCACATTCCCGGACCGGCCGCAGAAAGTCAGGAGGAGGCCGAATGACAGGACGAAACGATTTCAGACCCTCTCGCAGAGGGGTGTTGGGCTTTGCGCTTGCCGGCGCGGTGACGGCGGGCCTGGGTGTCCGCGCCGCCCAGGCCGCCAGGGTCGCGACCAAGGCCAGGATCATCATCATCGGCGCCGGGGCCGGCGGCACCGCCCTGGCCAACCGGCTGGTGCAGCGGCTGGACGGGGCGCAGATCACCCTGATCGACCCCAGGGCGCAGCATCTCTACCAGCCCGGCCTGTCGCTGGTCGCGGCCGGGCTGAAGCCGGCCGATTACGTGGTGTCCAAGACGACCGACTGGCTGCCCTCGGGCGTGACGCTGATCGCCGAGGCCGCGGCGGCCATCGACCCGGTGGCCAAGACCGTCTCGACGGAAAAGGGACAAAAGCTCGATTACGACTTCCTGATCGTGGCGCCGGGCTTGGTGCTGGACCACGGCGCGATCCAGGGCTTTTCGCTGGACATGGTGGGCAAGGACGGGATCGGCGCGCTTTACGCCGGGCCGGACTATGCGGCCAAGACCTGGCAGGCGGCATCGAAATTCACCGAGGAAGGCGGCGTCGGCCTGTTCACCCGCCCCGCGACCGAGATGAAATGCGCCGGCGCGCCGCTGAAGCACACCTTCCTGCTGGACGACATCGCCAGCCGCGGCGGCGCCAAGGGCAAGTACGAGATGCATTACACCTGCCCGCAGACGGCGCTGTTCTCGGTGCCGATCGTCGCGGAAAAGGTGCGCATGCTGTTTGGCGAGCGGGGCGTGGCCACCTATTACGGCCATACGCTGAAATCCATCGACCCCGGCCGCAAGACGGCGCAGTTCGAAACCGCGGCCCCCGACCCGGCGACGGGCGAGATGGTCAAGTCCACCACCGAAATGCCCTATGACTACCTGCATGTCATCCCGCCGCAGCGCGCGCCCGAGGTAATCCGGCAGTCGGGCCTGTCCTGGGCGGACAAATGGACCGACCAGGGCTGGGTCGAATGCGACATGAAGACCCTGCGCCATCTGCGCTACCCGGAAATCTTCGCGCTTGGCGACGTGGCGGGCGTGCCCAAGGGCAAGACCGCGGCCTCGGTGAAATGGCAGGTTCCGGTGATCGAGGACCACCTGATCGCCAGCCTGCAAGGGCGCGAGGGGACCGAGGTCTATGACGGCTATACCTCCTGCCCGCTCATCACCCGCGTCGGCCGCGCGATGCTGGTCGAGTTCGATTATCACAACAACCTGGTTCCCTCTTTCCCCGGCGTCATCGCGCCGCTGGAAGAGCTGTGGATCAGCTGGTTGATGAAGGAGGTGGCGCTGAAGGCCACCTATAACGCCATGCTGCGCGGCCGGGCCTGACAGGGGAAGCATCATGAAAGAACTGACATTCGGCACGGTGATCGCGGTCTTCGAGGAAATCTTCGGCCGCGGCCTGTTCTGGACCATGGTCCCGCTCGCCGTGCTGGTCACGCTGGCCTATTTTTACGTGCTGATTCGAGACCGGGCGATGTCGATGCGCAAATTCCTCTGGGCGCAGCTTTCCATGCCTTTCGGCGCGGTGCTGGCGGTGATCTTCGTCCAGCAGATGACGCATTCCGGCCTGCGCGACATCGGCGGACCGGTCGACGTGATCGTGCTTCTGGGCGTGGCGGTGCTGGGCGCGGTGGGCAGCGCCATCCTGATCTATACCATCCAGTCGCTGCTGCGGCCTTCGCGGTCTGGGCAGAATTCCTGATCCGGGACGCAAGTGCGGGGCGATCGCGCTTCGGGATCGCCCTGCGCCTGGCTTGTCAGCTGAAGGCCCGCGCCAGCATCCAGGCCACGGATAGCGCCAGGACCAGGGCCATGCCGCGGTTGAACGCCCGCAGCCGGCCCTGTCCGACCCTTGCCCCGCCCCAGGCCCATGCGGCAAGCGAAAGCCAGCAGATCGCGCCGAAAAGCGCCGCGAACGCCGCCAGCCCCGTCGCCGGATCGGCCAGCGGCATCACGAAGGTCGAGAGCGAGGACAAGACCGCCAGCCAGGCCTTGGGGTTCAGCCCCTGCACCAGGACGCCGGACCAGAAGCCGGGCGCGGCCGTCGCTGCCGGACCGCTCCACTCGACCCGGCCGTCGCCGCGCAGCAGCCGCCAGGCCAGCCACAGCAGATAGGCCGCGCCGGCCAGCGTCATGGGCCGGGACAGCGCCAGGATCCAGCCGGTTCCCGCCAGCAGCCCGGCACCAAAACCCAGCAGCAGCATCAGGAAGCCCGCGGTCGCCCCGCTGACGAAACCCAGTGCCCGGCGCGGACCGAACCGCGCGCCAATCATGGCGCCGATGATATTGACCGGCCCCGGCGTGGCCGAGGCCGCCAGGGCGAAACCGGCTATCGCCAGCAGGGCCTGCGGCTCGGCCATGGTCAGCGCAGTAGCGGCAGCCGGCCGCAGATCCGGTCCACCGCCTTGCGCGCGCCTGCCAGCAGGATGGCCTGCGGCGCGTGATCCGCCAGCGGCGCGGCGGCGATGCGGGCGGCATAGTCGGAATAGTCCCGCGCCTCGAAGGCGGCGCGCATATAGGCCAGCCGCAGCGGCAAGGTTTCGGCCTGGGCGAAAAGGCCGGGCAGCTCCGGCAACGGCGCGCCTAGCACCGGCAGGGGAACGGTGGTGATGCCCGGCAAGGCGATGCCGTCGCTCGTGGCGGTGGCCGCGCCCAGCAGGTCGGGACGCAGCCGGCCCAGGCTCATGCCCAGGACGGCGGCGAAATTGGCTTTGAGCCCCAACGGCAGGTCTGCGGCCAGGATGATGACGGGTTTCAATGGCATGGCGGTTCCTTTCCCGGTCTCCGTGCCATGGATCGAGCGGGCAAGGATTGGACGAAATCGACCTGCTAATGCCGCAGCAGCGCGCCGGGGGTGACGCCCAGGTGACGGCGGAATTGCCGGATCAGATGCGCCTGGTCGCAAAACCCCGCCGCGACCGCGGCCTCGGCGGCGGGCACGCCCTCCAGCAGCAGCCGGCGGGCATGGCCGATGCGGGCCTGCAGGACATGGGCATGCGGCGTCAGCCCGGTGGCCCGCCGCATGCTGCGGATCAGATAGGACGGGTTCAGCCCCACCCCGGCGGCCAGTTCGGCAAGGGTCAGCGCCTCGCCCGCCGCGACCCCGGCGGCGATCCGCGCCCGCACCGCCCGGATCGCCGCGGGCTCATCCCCTGCCGGGCGCAATTCGGCCCGGCCGTATTGGCCGAAGGCCAGCGCCAGGGCCCTATACGCGGCCTCCTCCGCCGCAAGGCGCCAGTCGGGGCCGGGCGGGGCATTCAGGCAATGGGCCAGATGCGCCAGGGCCCGGCCCAGCCGCGACCCGCGGTCGCGCGGGGCAATGGTGGCAAAGCCGCGCAAATGCCGCAGGCCCAGCACGGCGCGGACCGCCGCCTCGGAGGCGTAAAGCATGGTATAGCGCACCCGGTCGGCGGCGGCATGCCCGGTATGCGGTTCCTCGGGGTTCATCAGCGACAGGGTGCCGGCCGGCAGCACCATGGTCTCGCCCCGGCAGACATAGCCGCCCGCGCCTTCGGCGATGGCGCCGATGGCAAAGCCCTCATGCGCATGGCGGCCGAAGGTCTGGTGGCTGAAGGCGGCCTCGAACAGTTCGATGCCGTGATGCCAGCCAAGGTGGTGATAACGGTTTGCTTGCATGGCGTCTGTCGGGACAGGGAACGCGGTCGGACCCCCGCCGGGGAATAGGGCAACCATCCCGGCAAGGCCAGCCGCCGGCGCGGTGGCTCAGGTGCGGAACACCCGATAGACCGCCGGGATGACCAGAACCGTCAGCAGGGTCGAGGAGATCAGCCCGAAGAACAGCGAGATCGCCAGCCCCTGAAAAATCGGATCGGTCAGGATCACCGCCGCCCCGATCATCGCCGCCAGCGCCGTCAGCAGGATCGGCCGGAAGCGCACGGCGCCCGCATCGATCAGCACCTCGGTCAGCGGCCGGCCGGTGCTGTCGTGGCGGATGAAATCCACCAGCAGGATCGAATTGCGCACAATGATCCCGGCCAGCGCGATGAAGCCGATCATCGAGGGCGCCGAGAAGGGCGCGCCGAACAGCCAATGCCCGCCCAGGATTCCGATGAAGGTCAGGGGCACCGGCGTCAGGATCACCAGCGGCAGCCGGAAGCTGCCGAACTGCGCCACCACCAGGATATAGATGCCCAGCAGCGCCACCGCGAAGGCCCCGCCCATGTCGCGGAACGTGACCCAGGTCACTTCCCATTCGCCGTCCCACAGCAAGGTGCTGGCGCTGTCATCCTCGGGCTGGCCGCGCAGCCGGATCTCGGGCTTGGGCAGGCCGGCCCAGTCCTGCGCCTCCAGCGCATCCCTGACCGCCATCATGCCGTAAAGCGGCGCCTCGAAGTCGCCGGCGAGTTCCGCAGTCACCATCTCGGCTGGCCGGCCGTTGTGGCGGAACAGGATATGCGAGGCGTCCTCATCCTCGATCCGCACCACGTCGCCCAGTTCGACCACGCCGCGATTGCCGGGCAGCAGATCGGCCGGGATCGGCGTGGTCAGGAAATCCTCGCCCGGCACGCGCTGGTCGCGGGGCCGTTCGACCCGGATCGGGATCGGCGCCCGCCCCTCGCCCCGATGCGAATAGCCAACCGTGGTCGAGCCGTTCAGGATGGCGATGCTGTCGAAGACATCCGATTCCGCCACGCCGTAGAAATCCAGGTCGTCGGGCGAGATCAGCACCCGCAGCCGCGGCGCGGCATCACCCCAGGAATTGTCCACGTCGACGATGAAGGGGACCGAACGGAAGGCCGCCTCGACCTTTTCGCCCACCGCGCGGCGGGTTTCCGGGTCGGGACCATAGATCTCGGCCAGCAGCGTCGCCATCACCGGCGGGCCGGGCGGGGGTTCCACCACCTTCAGCACCGTGCCCTCGGGCAGCGGCAGCGCCTGGATGCGCGCGCGCAGGTCCAGCGCGATCTGGTGGCTCGAACGGTCGCGGTCGTGCTTGGCGGACAGGTTGACCGCCACCTCGCCCTGGTGCGGCTGGGTGCGATAGAAGGAATGCCGCACCAAGCCGTTGAAATTGAACGGCGCCGCGGCGGCGGCATGGGTCTGGACCGAGACCACTTCGGGCAGTTCCATCGCCACCCCGGCCACGGCCTGGGCCACGGCATCCGTGGTCTCGACCGCCGCGCCCTCGGGCAGGTCGATGGTCACGGACAGTTCCGACTTGTTGTCGAAGGGCAGCAGCTTCACCGTCACGTCGCGGGTATAGAACAGCGCGAGCGAGCCGAAGGTCAGCACGATCACCCCGCCCAGGAACAGCCAGGCCCGGCCCTTGCTGGCCAGCACCGGCCGGGCGATGGCGGCATAGGTCCGGCCCAGCCGGCCGCCCTGCCCCTCGGCCTCGTGATGCAGCGGCGCGCGGCCGGCGACCTTCAGCATCAGCCAGGGCGTGACCGTCACCGCGACGAAGAAGGAAAAGATCATCGCCACCGAGGCGTTCGAGGGGATCGGGCTCATGTAAGGCCCCATCATCCCCGAAACGAACAGCATCGGCAGCAGCGCCACCACCACGGTCAGCGTGGCGACAATGGTGGGGTTGCCGACCTCGATCACCGCCTCGATGGCGGTTTCGCGGCGGTCGGTGTCGCCCATGCCCCAATGCCGCGCGATGTTCTCGATCACCACGATGGCGTCGTCGACCAGGATGCCGATCGAGAAGATCAGCGCGAACAGGCTGACCCGGTTCAGCGTATAGCCCATGATCCAGGACGCGAACAGCGTCAGCAGGATCGTCACCGGGATCACCACCGCCACCACCAGCGCCTCGCGCCGGCCGATGGCCAGCCAGACCAGCGCGATGATCGACAGCGTCGCCAGGCCCAGGTGGTAAAGCAGCTCGTTGGCCTTTTCGTTGGCCGTCTCGCCATAGTCGCGGGTGATCTCGACCTGCATGTCGTCGGGGATCAGCGTGCCTTGCAGCGCCTCGGCGCGGTGCAGGATCGCCTCGGCCACGGTGACGGCATTGGCGCCGGCGCGCTTGGCCAGCGCCAGCGTCACCGCCGGACGCCGGCCGGAATCGCGGGTAAGGGTGGCGACCAGCGCCTCGGCCGTGTCGCCGACGAAGCCCAGATCAGCCACGTCGCGGACATAGACCGGGCGGCCGTCGCGGGCGGTCAGCACCAGGTTGCCGATCTCATCGGGGCTGCGTAGGGTCTCGCCCGCGACCAGCATCACCTGCCGGCCGTCCTCGCGGACCATCCCCGCCGGCAGGGCGCGGTTGGCGCCCTGGACCTTGCCGGCCAGCTGTTGCAGCGTGATGCCGTAAAGCGCCAGCCGGGCGGGATCGGGGGCGACGCGGATCGCCTCCTCGGTTTCGCCGATCAGATAGGTCAGGCCGACATCGTCGATCTTGGCCAGTTCGGTGCGCAATTCGCGGGCAATGCGGGTCAGTTCGGCCGCCGTCACCCGTTCCGCCGCATCGGGTCGGGCCGAAAGCGTCAGCGCCACGATGGCCACGTCGTCGATGCCTCGGCCCACCACCTGCGGCTCGGGGATGCCCTGGGGGATGCGGTCCATATTGGCGCGCAGCTTGTCATGCACGCGCAGCACCGCCGCATCCGAGGAGGTGCCGACCAGGAAGCGCGCCGTCACCAGCACGCCATCGTCCTGGGTCTGGGAATAGATATGCTCGACCCCGTCGATGCCCTTGACGATGGTCTCCAGCGGCTCGGTCACCAGCTTGACCGCATCCTCGGCCCTGAGGCCGGGGGCCTGGACGCGGATGTCCACCATGGGGACCGAGATCTGCGGCTCTTCCTCGCGCGGCAGGCTGATCAGCGCGATCAGCCCGAAGGCCAGCGCCGCGATCAGGAACAGCGGCGTCAAGGGCGAGGTGATGAAGCCACGCGTCAGCCAGCCGGCCAGGCCGGGGCTGCGGGGGGGATCGCCGGGGGTGTTCATGGAACGATCACCGTTTCCCCCGGCACAAGGCCGGTCAGGATCTCGACCATCTCCACGCCGTCCCGGACCAGGGTTTCGCCGGTCAGCACCGCCCGCCGCACCTCGCCCGAGACACCGGCCACGCTAACGAAATCGACGCCGGCGCGGGTCGTCACCGCCGCGGCCGGCACCAGCAGCGCCCGGCGCTGGCCCACCGGCAGCTCCACCGCGACGCGCGCGCCGACAAAGGCGTCGGGCAGACGGTCGACCTCGACATCGGCCTGCACCCGGCCGCCCTGGATCAGCGGATAGATCTTGGCCAGCCGGCCCGTGGCGGCCCTGCCGCCCGCGGCGATCTGGATCTCGGCCCCTTCGGCAAGGTAGGCGGCATGGCGCTCGGGCACCGACAGGCGCAGGAAAAAGCCGCCGCCGCCCAGGCTCGCCACCACCTCGCCCGGCATCACCACCGAGCCGCGCACCGCCGGCACGCCCAGCACCAGGCCCGAGACCGGGGCCAGCACCGCGCCCTCGGCCTGCTGCTGCTCGACCACCGCGCGCTCGGCCTCGGCCGCGGCGATCTGGCCGCGGATCACATCGACGGCGGTCTGCAACTGCTCGACCCGCTGCTGCGAGGCCGCGCCGCGCTGCACCAGCGACTGCCCGCGCGCAAGATCGGATTCCGATTCGGCCAGCTGCGCCCGCAAGGCCGCGATCCGCGAGCCGAAGGCCGCGATCTGGAAGGCGATCTTGTCGTCGCGGACGGTGGCAAGCGTGGCCCCGGCCTCGACGCGATCCCCCTCGCTGACCAGCAGTTCCACGACCGTGCCGCCGATGCGCGCCCGCGCCGGGATGGTGTCGCGGGCCTCGACCGTGCCGTAGACGGCCTTCATCTCGGGCACCGCGCTCCAGTCCAGGATCAGCGGCTCGGCCCGCGCCGGCCCGGTGGCGACAAGCGCGACAAGCAGCAGCAATCGCATGGGTCGAACTTTCAGAAGGCGCAGCCGGGTTTGATGCCGAGCTTGCGGAAGATCATGGCCGCCGGGCAGAAGCCGGTAAAGGCGGATTGCAGCAGGTTCGCGCCGACAAAGACCGTCAGCCAGACGAACAGGGGCGACACCCAGACGGTCAACACGACGGAAAGCAGGACCATGAACCCTGCAAAGGCAAGAATGATGCGGTCAAGTGTCATCGGAAAACTCCAGAACAGCCGATTGCCGATAGTATATACATATCTTCGTATAATACGTTTCAAGGGGAAAGTCCTTGCCGATGCCGCAGAATCGGCTGGCGGCCCCTGCGACATTTCGCCTTGGCGCCGGTTCAGGCCGCCGGCGCGCGCCATATGCGGCCATCTGCAGGATCAGATCAGCCGGCAGATCGCGCGGGCCCGGCCCCGGATGCAGGGGCTCCGCCACGGCAGGGCCCCTGCATCCGGATCATCTGCGCGGACCGACAAATGCTTGGGCGGCACCGCCGCGCATCCTAGAAATCCTTGGCGCGATAGCTGTCATGGCAGGCCTTGCAGGTCGCACCGACCTTGCCGACGGCGGGGGCAAGCGCCTCCTGCCCCTCGCCGGCGACGCCCTGCAGCGCGGCGACCGCCTCGCGGAAGGCCATGCCCTTGGCACGGTAATCCTCGGTCTGTTCCCAGATCGCCGGCAGGGCGCGGGTCTTGCCGGCCAGCTCGGCATTCGAGGTTCCCGGCATCAGCAGGTCGTCATGCAGATATTCCGACAGCAGCTTGAGATCGCCGGCCAGCGCCCGTGCCCGTTCGGCGTCATAGGGCGCCTTGCCCTGCGCCATGGCCGCCAGCCCGCCCATCTCCAGGTTGACCAGGCTGAAATAGCCGATGCGCGCGGCGGCAATATCGCCGGGCTCGGCAGCCTGGGCCAGGGCGGGAACGGACAGGGCGGCGGCGGCCAGAAGGATCTTGTGCATGAAAATCACCTTTTGCTTGCGTTTGAGGGCTTGCTGATGCGTTTTATGTAAATTGCCGTAACATTCGGATTTTCGAAGATTAATGCGGCAAACTGTCGCGATGCCGGCTACTGAAAGACCGATGGGGCGTGCATCTTGACCGTATATTCGCAATAATGTAGCTATGGTGCATGAGCGTCGATGTCAGCATAGATCCCGAAAGCATGCGCGCAGCCGCCGACGAGGCCAGCGACCTTCTGAAATCGCTTGGCAACCGTCATCGGCTGCTGATCCTGTGCCAGCTGGTAGAGGGCGAGAAATCCGTGGGCCAGCTTGCGGAATTCCTGGGCATCCGCGATTCCACCGTGTCGCAGCATCTGGCGCTTCTGCGCCGGGACAAGATCATCCTCGGCCGGCGCGAAGGGCAGACGATCTGGTATCGGATCGAAAGCCAGCCTGCCCGCAAGGTCATGGAAGTGCTCTACGACATCTTCTGCGGCACCCAGGACTGATCCGGCAGCCGCCGGGCCAGCACCCGATGCCGCGCAGCCTGCGGATAGCCCGGCGATGCGGGCTCGGCTTCGACTGCCCAGGCCCGGGCAATCTTCCTCGCGGGCGCCCGGCCCATTGCCATGCCGCGGGCCGGGCTCATGCCCTGCCGGCGGCCGGCTGCTGCCGGCACAGGGCATAGAATGCCCGCACCCGCATGCCCGAACGGCACCAGCCCAGCACCGGCCCCCCGGCCTCGGCCAGGATGCAACGGAACGCCGCGATCTGGCCGGCCGAAGGCTGGCCGGAAACCGGAATATGGCGCGCGGTCAGGCCAAGGCGCGCGGCCGCGGCAGCGATGGTGGCGAAATCGGGCTGGCCACGCTCCTCGCCATCGGGGCGAACGCAGACCAGCACCCGGAACCCCGCCCCCGCGACCGCCGGCAGGTCTTCGGGGCAAAGCTGGCCGGTGGCCGAGAACCGGTCGTCGATCTTGCGAATCCGCGGCTTGCCGCGCCGTCGAAAGGGCCACATTCATGCCCCCTGCCGATCGGCGGCAGAACGGGCCGCGGCCCATCGCTGCCCTGTTTTGACGATTGCGATTCCAGCGGCCATTGTTGCGGAGAAGAGGACGGGTTCTGGGCGGATGAGGCCGATGGCGGGGATGGCGCCGCCGGGGCAGAATCCCGAGAGCCCCCAGCCCAGGCCGAACAGCGCCGATCCGCCGACCAGGGCCGGGTCGATGTCGCGCCGCTCGGGCAGGTGGAAGCGCAGCGCCAGCACCGGCGCCGGCCGGCGCAGCACCAGCCGGTAGCCCGGCAGGGCCACCGCCAGCGCGCCGCCCATCACGAAGGCCAGGGACGGATCCCAGGCCCCGGCAATGTCGAAGAAATTCAGAACCTTCGCAGGGTTGGCCATGCCCGAGACCGCAATCCCCGCGCCAAAGACCAGCCCGATCAGCAAGGCCGACAGCAAGACCATCTCAGAACCCTCCCGCAAGATGGCGCGTGGCATAGACCGTGGCCCCGGTCGCCAGCATGAAGCTCAGCGTCGCCACCAGCGAGCGCGCCGACAGCCGCGCCAGCCCGCAGACCCCGTGGCCCGAGGTGCAGCCGCCGCCATAGCTGACCCCGATCCCGACCATGAGCCCGCTGAGCGCCGTCCAGCCCAGCGGCACCGGGCTGGAGAAATCCACCGCGACCCCGCCCAGCCGCACCAGCAGCAAGGGCGCCGCCACCGCGCCGGCCAGGAAGGCCAGCCGCCAGCCGCCGCCCGGCGCGAAGGCCCCGGCCAGGATCCCGGTCATGCCGGCGATGCGGCCGTGCAGCGCCATCAGCAGCACCGCCGCCAGCCCGACCAGCCCGCCGCCCAGCAGCGATTGCACAGGGGTGAACTCGGTGGTGAACGCGGTCATGCCCCGCCTCCGTCTTGATGATCCCCGTTCCCGCGGTCGCCAGCTTCGCGCCCCCCGCCTTCCAGGCCGCGGGTGATGCCCGGCAGCGCCCAGACCGGGCAGAAGCGCAGCGCCGCGGTCGCCAGCAGCACCAGCCCGGCCAGCGCCGCCGCCCCGCTCCATGCCGGCGACAGCCCGGCCAGCAAGGCCAAGAGCACCAGCCCGATGCCCAGCACCAGCCGCAGCGCCCGCTCGGCGGTTCCGATATTGATCCGCATCCTTCCTCCTCCGCCTCAGTCCCAGGGCGCCTGCAGCAGGTCCAGCGGGATCTTCAGGTAGCGCCGGCCGTTCGCCTCCGGCGCGGGCAGCCGGCCGGCATTGGTGTTGACCTGCAGCGCATGCAGGATCAGCTTGGGCATCGGCAGGGTGCGGTCGCGCGCCTGCCGCGCCGCCACGAACGCGGCCTCGGTGCGGTATCGCGCCATGTGGCTGTTCCTGGCCTTCTGCTCGGCCACGGTCGATTCCCAGGCCGGCGCCCGCCCGCCCTGGCAATAGTCGTGGCCGGTGAAGACCCGCGTCGCGTCCGGCAAGGCCAGGATCGCCTGGATCGAGCGCCACAGCGCATGCGCGTCGCCGCCGGGGAAATCCGCCCGCGCCGTGCCGCTGTCGGGCATGAACAGCGTGTCATGCACGAAGGCCGCGTCGCCGATCACATAGGAGATCGAGGCCAGGGTATGGCCGGGCGAGAACAGCACCCGCGCCGGGATCGAGCCGAGGCGGAAGGTCTCGCCCTCGGCGAAAAGCTTGTCCCATTGCGAGCCGTCGGCGGGAAAGTCCGGCCAGTTGTAGAATTCCTTCCACAGTTTCTGCACCTCGACCACCTTCTCGCCGATGGCGGTGGGGGCGCCGGTCCTGCGCCTGAGATAATCGGCGGCCGAGAAATGGTCGGCATGGGGATGGGTGTCGAGGATCCATTCCAGCGCGTAGCCCTTCTCGGCGATGAAGGCGAGGATGCGGTCGGCCTCGATGGTGGCGGTGGCGCCGGATTTCTCGTCATAGTCCAGCACCGGGTCGATGACCGCGCATTGGCCGGTCGCCGGATCGGCCACCACATATTGCACCGAGCCGGTGCGCGCCTCGTAGAAGCCGGTCACTTCGGGCGCGGGTGCCAGGGCCGCCGGGCCCGCATCGGAACCGGGTTCGGCCTGCGGTTCGGCCTGCGGTTCGGAACGGGTGGCGGGCCGGGTGTCGGAACCGGGATCGAGATCGAGATCGAGATCGGGTGTCGAGACCGGGCCGGCGGCCGAGGTCGGGGCATGGCGCATCGAATACTCCTCCTGCACGCAGATCGCGCGTCGCAATAAAGCATATTCAAGTATGCGAATATATGCAAGGCCGCCGGAGGGGGATGCGTCGTGTTGCCCCGCTGCATCCATGCGCTTCGTCATCCATGCATCCTTCCGAAGATAACGTGTCGCCTGATCCGACGCGAACCACAAAGACATCGCCATGTGCGAATCTGAACGGCCTTTGCGGCATCCGCCCTCGGCCAGCGGCGGGGGCGTCGGCCCTCCTGCCCGGCTTGCCTGCGCCCTGGCGGTGGCGGCCGCGCTTCTGTGGTTGCCCCCAGGCCGGCATCCTGGCCGTCGCGGTGGCCGGGATCGGCGCGGGAACCGGCGCGGCCTCGCTGGCGGGGCCGGCGCTCGGCGTGCTGGCGCTGGGGCGCCTGCGCGCGGGGCTCGAGGCGCTTGGCGGCAGGCTGGCCTGACGCGCGGCGCCGGCCCGGCTGTCGGAGCTGCGCGGCCGGGCGGTGGCGGCGCTTTCGGCGCGCTCGCCGCTCGATGCCGGGCGCATGCCCTCGGGCGAGGCGGCAAGCATCGTCACCGAACAGGCCGAGGCCGTCATGCCCTGGCTGGCGCGGTTTCGGCCCGCGCGGCTGAAGGCGGCGGTGCTGCCCCTGGTCATCCTCTTGGCGATCCTGCCCCTGTCCTGGACGGCGGTACTGGTGCTGCTGGTGGCGCTGCCGGTGTTTTCGGTCTTCATGGTGCTGGTCGGCTGGAAGGCCAAGGCGGCGAGCAAGGCGCAGATGGTCGAGGTCGGCGGCATGAACGCCTTCCTGCTGGACCGGCTCCGCGGCATGGCGACCATCCGCAGCCTGGGCGCCTTCGAGGCGACGGCGCTGCGCGTCAGGGCCGATGCGGAATCGCTGCGCGCGCGGATCATGGCGGTCTTGCGCATCGCCTTCCTGACCTCGGCGGCTGGAGCTTTTCGCGGCGCTCGGCGTGGCGATGGTCGCGGTCTATATCGGTTTTCACCTGCTGGGCGCCCTGCCCTTTGGCGCCTGGGGCGACAAGCTGACGCTGGCCGAGGGCCTGTTCATCCTGCTGCTGGCGCCGGCCTTTTTCGAGCCTTTGCGCGAATTGTCGGCGGCCTGGCACGACAAGGCGGCGGGCGAGGCCGGGATGGCCGCCTTGCAACGGGCGGCCGCGCCGGGGATGGCGCTGCCCGGCGCCGAGGCCGAGGCCGCCGCCCCGCCAACCGCCGCCGCCATGGCGCTGCGCCTCGAGGATCTGCGCTTTCGCCATGCCGGCGCGGCGGAACCCGGCGCCGCGCTCAGCCTGACCGTCGCGCCGGGCGAGCGCGTGGCGCTGGTCGGCCCCAGCGGCTCGGGCAAATCGACGCTGCTTTCGCTGATCGCCGGCCTAGCCGCGCCCGATTCGGGGCGGATCGAGATCGACGGCCGGCTGCTCGACACGTAAGCCGCCGCCGCATTGCGCGCCCGAATGGCCTGGATCGGCCAGGCTCCGCATATCTTCGCCGGCTCGCTGGCGCAGAATGTCACGCTGGGCCGGAGCCTGGACGCCCCCGACAGCCTGCCACAGGCGCTGCACATGGCCCGGCTGGACCAGGTCGCGGCCCGGCGCGGCAGCGCCCCGGTGGGCGAGGGCGGCACCGGCCTGTCCGGCGGACAGGCGCGGCGGCTGGCGCTGGCGCGGGTGGCCGCGACACCGCAGGCCGGGCTGATCCTGGCGGATGAGCCGACCGCGCATCTCGACGCTGCCACGGCGGCCGAGATCACCGAGGGGCTGCTGGCGTTGGCCCGGGGACACACGCTGATCGTGGCGACGCATGACCCGGAACTGGCGGCGCGGATGGACCGCATCATCCGGCTGGACGGCATCGGGATGGAGACGGCGGCATGAGGCGGCTGGTCCGAGACATGGCGCCGGTGCTGGCGCTGTTCGCCGCCGAAGGGCGGCGCCGGCTGTGGACGGGGCGGCGCCGGCGGCGGTAACGGTGCTGGCGGGCATCGCGCTTTTGGGCCTGTCGGGCTGGTTCATTACCGCCACCGCCATTGCCGGGCTGACCACGGCCACGGCGCTGGCCTTCGACGTGTTCATGCCCTCCTCGGGTATCCGGCTGCTGGCGCTGGGGCGCACGGCGGCGCGCTATGGCGAGCGGCTGGTGACGCATGACGCGACGCTGGCCGTGCTGGCGGGCCTGCGCGGCTGCTGTTCCGGCTGACCGTGGATATCGACGCGCTCGACGTGCTTTACCTGCGGGTGCTGGCGCCCCCGGCTGCGGCCTTGGCCACGGCGCTGGCGGTGGGGCTGGCCCTGGGGCTGATGCAGCCGCTGTTGGGGCTGGCGGTCTTTGCCTTCCTCGTCGCGGCCGGGATCGGGCTGGTGCTGGCCGCGGGCCATGCGGCCGGGCTGGGGATGCGCCGCCGCGCCCAGATGACCGAGACCCTGCGCGCCCGCACCATCGACCTGATGCAGGGCCAGACCGAACTGGTCATGGCCGCCCGGCTGGGCGCGCAGCGCCGGGCCATCGCCGATGCGGATGCGAGGCTGGCCGCGGCCGAGGACCGGCTGAACCGCATCGACAGCTGGGCGGGCTTCGGCTACCTGGCCTCGGAACACCAGAAGATGAAGCTCGCCGCCATCGAGGGCATGTGGGAAACCCAGCCGGCGCCGGCCTCCTTCACCCTGGTCGGCATCCCCGACATGGAGGAGCGGACCAACCACTACGCCATCCACATTCCCTGGGTGATGGGCCTGATCGGCACCCGCTCGCTGACGCAGGAAATTCCCGGCATCCTGGAGCTGGTGGACAAGGCCGAGGACCGCATCCGCAACGGCATCATCGCCTATGACGCCCTGCAGGACTATCGCGCCGCACCCTCGCGCGATGCGGTGCCGCCCGAATCGGTGCGGGCCTTCGAAGAGCATGGTGACGACATGGGCTATGCGCTGCTGCTGACCAAATATGTCGAGGATCCGCGCGGCGCGACCGAGGAACAGATCGCCCAGGCGGCCTGGGATACCGTGCCGCATGTGCCGACGCTGTTCTGGGCCTTCCGCATCATGGTGGGCATCGGCTTCGTCAACATGGCGCTGATGGCGGCCTTTGTGATGGTTTCGGCCCGCGGCACGATCACGCGCCGGCCCTGCCCTGGATCGCCGCCGAGGCCGGCTGGATCGTGGCCGAGTTCGGCCGCCAGCCCTGGAGCATCGAGGGCGTGTTGCCCACGGTCGCCGCCGCCTCGTCGCTGACGGTGCCGACAGTTCTGTTCACCATCGCCGGCTTCACCCTGCTCTATACGGTGCTGATCGTGATCGAGATGCGCCTGATGCTGGCCGCGATCCGCTAGGGGCCACAGCCCGACCATGGGCCCGAGGCGCCGCTTCCGCCCGCCCGTTTCGTTGCCGCGGAGTAAGACCATGATCCTGCACGAATTGCTGACCTATGAAACCCTGCGCGCGATCTGGTGGGTGCTGCTGATCGGCTTTGCCGCCACCGACGGCTTCGACCTGGGCGTGGGCATGCTCTTGCCCTTCGCCGGCCAGACCGACCCGGAGCGCCGCATCGTCATCAACACCATCGGCCCGGTCTGGGAGGGCAACCAGGTCTGGCTGGTCCTGGGCAGCGGCGCGATCCTTGCCGCCTGGCCGCCGCTTTACGCGGTGTCCTTTTCCGGCTTCTACCTCGCCATGTTCGCGATCCTCGCCGCGCTGATCCTGCGGCCGGTCGGGTTCAAGTATCGCTCGAAACGCGAAAGCGCGCGCTGGCGGCGCAACTGGGACTGGGCGCTGTTCATCGGCGGCTTCGTACCCTCGCTGATATTCGGCGTCGCGGTCGGGAACCTGCTGCTGGGGGTGCCCTTCCGGCTGGGCTCGGACCTGCGCATCTTCTACGACGGCGGCTTCTGCGGGCTGCCGTCGGTGGCGATGCTGGCCATGCATGGCGCGGCCTGGCTGGTGCTGAAGACCTCGGGCCCGGTCGCCGGGCGGGCGCGCCGCTTCGGCCGCTGGGCGGCCATGGCCACCGTGCTGCTTTACGCGGCGGGCGGGCTGGCGCTGTGGCTGTTCGTGGACGGCGATCGCATCGCCGGGGCCGTCGACCCGAACGGGCCGTCGAACCCGCTGGCCAAGACGGTCGAACTCGCGCCCGGCGCCTGGTTTGCCAATTACGCCGCGCATTCCTGGATGCTGGCAGCCCCGGCCTTCGGCTTCCTGGGCGCGCTTGGCGTGCTGTGGTCGCTGAAAACCGGGCGCGAGGTCCGCACGCTTTTGCTGAGCAAGCTGGCGATCTTCGGCATCATCTCCTCGGTGGGGCTGTCGATGTTCCCCTTCATCCTGCCCTCCTCGGTCATGCCGGGGGCGAGCCTCACGGTCTGGGACGCCTCGTCCAGCCACCTGACGCTGTTCATCATGCTGGTCTGCACCGGGATCTTCCTGCCGATCATCGCGACCTACGCCGCCTGGGCCTACAGGGTGCTGTGGGGCAAGGTCGAGGAAAAGGAACATCACCGGGGGCGGCCACGCTTACTGAAAGGACAACAACGCAATGTGGTATTTCGCATGGATCCTGGGCCCGCCGCTGGCCGTCACCTTCGCGGTGCTGAACGCGATGTGGTTCGAGATGATGGAGGACAAGGCCGCCGCCGGGCAGGACAGCGAAAGCGCCTGAACGGGAGATGAGCCTGGCCCGGACGCCGCGGCACGCGCGTCCGGGCCCCTTTCTCCGGGCCCCTTTCTCCGGGCCCCTTTCTCCGGGCCCCTTTCTCCGGGCCCCTTTCTCCGGGCCCCTTTCTCCGGGCCCCTTTCTCCGGGCCCCTTTCTCCGGGCCCCTTTCTCCGGGCCCCTTTCTCCGGGCCCCTTTCTCCGGGCCCCTTTCTCCGGGCCCCTTTCTCCGGGCCCCTTTCTCCGGGCCCCTGCGTCCGGGGCCCTGCGTCCGGGGCCCTGCGTCCGGGGCCCTGCGTCCGGGGCCCGTTATGATCGGCCCCCGTCCGGCAGCCCGGACTGCCCGCCCCTCCAGGGCCGCACAAACGACAAGGCCGCCCGGCAAGGGCGGCCTTTCCTTTCATGTCGCCCCGAGGCGGGATCAGAAGCTCAGCACCGTGGTGTTCTCGGCGATCAGTTCAGCGGCCATCGCATCGGGCTTGGCCGGCGTCACACCCTCCAGCAGCACCGAGGCATCCGCGCCCTTGCCGGGCAGGTAGATGGCGCAGACCTGCACCTTGACGCCGTTCTTCTCGATCATCTGCTGCATCAGGCCCTGCGGGCTGGCACCTTGCGGCGGCTGGCCGGCGGTCGCGGTCTCGGGCGCCTCCTTCAGCGCCATGTCGCCGGCGGGGCCGCATAGCAGGATCTGCGCCTCGGCCCCCTTGGCCACGGCGTTCATGGTCAGCACCATCGCCATCAGCTGGGTCTGCGGCTCGGGCGCGGTCAGGATGGTCACGAGCTTGCGCCCCTCCTGGGCCGAGGCGGGCAGCGCGGCCGCAAGGACAAGAGCGGAAGCGGCGAGCAGGGTTTTCATCGGATTCTCCTGATGCGAGGTGCAATAATACGCATTTTCGTATATTTCATCCGGCAATCCGCCGGGCAGCGGCTTATTGTCGCCCCACCCGCGGCCCGGATCGACCGATACCGGTCCGGCCACCGCACCGCGACCGCCGCCGACCCTGGCGATGCCCGCCACATGGGTTGCCCCGCCGTGCCGTGCCGCATTCGATGCCGGTCCCGCACGCCGGTTCCGCGCCGGACAGGCCGCGGTGCAAGAAACTGGCATGGCTCGCCCGCCGTGCTATGATCCGGGAACTTGCCGAGCCAGTTTGGGAACCATGCCATGTGCGAAGTCTTCTCCCGCCAGGATCCGCGCCGCTATCAGCCGACGACCCGCAAGCTGCGGCTGAACGGGCAAAGCACCTCGATCCGGCTGGAACAGGCCTTCTGGGACATCCTGGACGAGATCGCCGCCGGCGAGGGCATGGCCACGCCCGCCTTCCTGTCCACGCTGCAATCCGAAGTGCTGCAGCTGGGTGGCGAGCCGGTGAATTTCACCTCGCTTTTGCGCTGCGCCTGCCTGGTGCAGCTGGAGCTGCGCGGCCGCGGCGCGCAGGATTTTCGCAAGGCCGCGCAGCAGGTGGCGCAGGCCGCCTGATCGCGGCATCGCGCAAGAAATCCGCCGCGTGGTAGCATGATGCTACCCGCGGGGCCGGCGTCCTTCCGATACTGGTGCAAAGACCGGAAAGGAAAGCCGCATGGCCAAGATGATTCATTCGATGATCCGCGTGCTGGACGAGGCGCGCTCGCTGGCCTTCTACAAGGCCGCCTTCGGCCTGGAACCGGTCGAGCGGCTGGATTTCGACAGCTTCACCCTGGTCTACCTGGCCAATGCCGAAAGCAGCTTCGAGCTGGAGCTGACCATCAACAAGGGCCGCGAGCAGCCCTATGAGCTGGGCGACGGCTACGGCCATCTGGCCGTCTCGGTCGAGGATGTCGCGGCCGAACACCGGCGGCTGACCGATCTGGGCCTGGCCCCGCGCAAGCTGGTCGATTTCGCCCCCGGCGGCGAGGTCATCGCCCGCTTCTTCTTCATCAAGGATCCGGACGGCTACGAGATCGAGGTGCTGCAACGCGGCGGCCGGTACCTCTAGGCAGGCGGCCCGCCGGGAGGGGCGGGCCAACCAACTCAGGGAGGAGCAAATGACTGTCATCCACAAATCCCCCTCTGGCAGCGATGTCAGGGGGCTGACCCGGCGCGGCCTGCTGGCGCGCGCCATGGCGGCGGGGGCGACCTTCGTGGTCGGCTCGGGCTTCGTCGCCGCCCGCGACGCGGCCTGGGCGGTCGAGACCGCGGCGCTTAAGCCCGAGACCATGGCGGTGCTGATCCAGATGGCCCGCGACATCTATCCGCATGACCGCATCGCCGACCGCTTCTATGCCATCGCCGTCAAGACGCATGACAATCCCGAACAGGCGCCGATGATCGAGGAAGGCGTGGCGGGGCTGAACCTGGTCGCCCAGGCCCAGGGCTTCGACACCTACCTGGCCGCGGGCTGGGAAAAGGACCGCGTCGCCATGCTGCGCCTGATCGAGCACACGCCCTTCTTCCAGACCGTGCGCGCCGGGCTGGTGACGGGCCTATACAACCAGAAGGAGGTCTGGCCGGTCTTTGGCTATGAGGGCGAGAGCTTTTCGCAGGGCGGCTATATCGAGCGCGGCTTCAACGACATCGACTGGCTGTGAGGGAGGCGGAGATGGCTGACAATGTAGCGAAATTCGGACATGACGACGCCTCGGTCGTGGTGGTGATCGGCACCGGCTCGGGCGGCGGCGTGCTGGCCAACGAGCTGGCGCAAAGGGGCGTCAAGGTCGTGGCGCTGGAGGCGGGCGGGCGCTACCTGCCCGAGGATTACATCAACGACGAATGGGACAGTTTCGCGCAGCTGAGCTGGGGCGACATGCGCACCACCTCGGGCGACTGGCGGGTAGCGCGGGACTTTGCCAACCTGCCGGCCTGGATCGTCAAGGCGGTCGGCGGCACCTCGATCCACTGGGCCGGTGCATCGCTGCGCTTCCAGGAACACGAGTTCAAGGCGCTGACGACCTATGGCCCGGTCGATGGCGCCAGCCTGCTGGACTGGCCGATCACCCTGGCCGAGCTGGAGCCCTATTACGACCTGGCCGAGAAGAAGCTGGGCGTCACCCGCACCAACGACCTGCCCGGCCTGCCGGGGAACAACAATTACCTGGTGTTTGAAAAGGGCGCCAAGGCCCTGGGCTACAGCCAGGTCTCGACCGGCCGCATGGCGATCAATTCGGTCGATTACGACGACCGCATGGCCTGCCAGCAGACCGGCTTCTGCTTCCAGGGCTGCAAATGGGGCGCGAAATGGTCGGCGGCCTATACCGACATCCCGCGCGGCGAGGCGACCGGCAACCTAGAGGTCCGCGACCATTGCCACGCCACCCGGATCGAGCATGACGAGGACGGCAAGGTCACCGGCGTGCGCTATATCGACCGCGACGGGACCGAGCAGTTCCAGCGCGCCCGCATCGTCGCCGTCGCCGGCAACTCGATCGAAAGCCCGCGGCTGCTGCTGGCCTCGGCCTCGGAGCGGTTCCCGGACGGGCTGGCGAACAGTTCGGGCCAGGTCGGGCGCAACTACATGCGCCACACCACCGGCTCGGTCTATGCGATCTTCGAACGCCCGGTGCGGATGTGGCGCGGCACCACCATGGCCGGCATCGTCCAGGACGAGGCGCATCACGACCCCGCCCGCGGCTTCGTCGGCGGCTATGAGCTGGAGACGCTGTCGCTGGGCATCCCCTTCATGGCGGCCTTCATGGATCCCGGCGGCTGGGGACGCGAGTTCACCTCGGCGCTGGACAGCTATGAAAACATGGCCGGCATGTGGATCGTGGGCGAGGATCTGCCGCAGGAAACCAACCGCATCACCCTGAACCGCGGCGAAAAGGACCGATTCGGGCTGCCGGTGCCGAACGTGCATTACGACGACCACCCCAATGACATCGCCATGCGCAACCATGCCTATGCCGTGGGCGAGCGGATCTATCGCGCGGCGGGCGCAACGCGGATTCTGCCGACGCCGCCCTACCCGTCCACGCATAACCTGGGCACCAACCGCATGTCGGAAAACCCGCGCGACGGGGTGGTGAACAAATGGGGCCAGTCCCATGACATCCCGAACCTGTTCGTCTCGGACGGTTCGGTCTTTACCACCTCGGCAGCCGAGAACCCGACCCTGACCATCGTCGCGCTGGCGATCCGGCAAGCGGAACATATCGCCGCCGAGATGGAAAAGGGCGCGCTGTAAGCCCTGCGCCCCGCCCGCCAGGGGCGGGGCCTGTCGGCCTGCCTAGCTGGCGGGCCGCGCCTTCGCCGGGCTGGCATTGGGCAGCTCGATATTGATCTCGAGGCTGGACAGATCGTCGCTGCGCTCAAGCTTGATGTCGACCGCATCGCCGTCGATTTCCATGTGCCGGCGCACCACCTCGAGGATGTCGCGCTGCAACAACGGCAGAAAGTCCGGGCTGGTCGTCCCGCTGGAACGCTCATGCGCAAGCAGGATCTGCAGGCGCTCCTTGGCGGTTTGCGCCGAACTGGGCTTTCGCTGACGGAATGAGAAACCGAACATGTCAGGCCGTCCGTCCCAGAAGCCTCTGGAAGAAGCCGCGGCGCTGGTCGCCGGGGCTCACCCGCATCTCGATCTGCTCGCCGACCAGCCGGCCGACGGCGTCCAGATAGGACTTGCCCGCCGGCGACTTCTCGTCCAGCGAGACCGGCGTGCCCTCGTTCGAGGCCTTCAGGACCGAGGTGCTTTCCGGGATGATGCCCAGCAGCGGGATGGCCAGGATTTCCAGCACGTCCTCGACGCTCATCATGTCACCGTTGGCCGAGCGGGCCTGGTCGAAGCGGGTCAGCAGCAGCTGCGCCTTGACCGCGCTGCCGTCGCCCTTTTCGGCCAGCGCCGTCTTGGAGTTCAGCAGACCCAGCACCCGGTCGCTGTCGCGCACGGACGAGACCTCGGGGTTCGTCACCACCACGGCCTCGTCGGCGTAATACATCGCCAGATGCGCGCCACGCTCGATCCCCGCCGGGCTGTCGCAGACGATATAGTCGAACTCCTCGCGCAGCTCGTCCAGCACCGCCTTGACGCCTTCCTTGGTCAGCGCGTCCTTGTCGCGGGTCTGCGAGGTCGGCAGGACATACAGGTTTTCAAGCCGGCGGTCCTTGATCAGCGCCTGCTTCAGCTTGGCGTCGCCCTGGATGACGTTGATGAAGTCGAAGACCACGCGGCGTTCGCAGCCCATGATCATGTCCAGGTTGCGCAGGCCCACGTCGAAATCGATCACGGCCGTCTTGTGGCCGCGCATGGCAAGCCCCGCGGCGATGGCGGCAGAGGAGGTCGTCTTGCCGACGCCGCCCTTGCCGGAGGTGACTACGATAACCTTGCTCACGAGCGTTTCCTTTCTCATGGGTTATTTGAGGGACTCGATGCGCAGCACCTCGCCCTGAAGATAGACTTGGACGTATTGCCGCGGCGTGTCGGCCCCCAGGTTCTCGCTGGTGCGGTAAAGCCCGGCAATGGCCAGCAGCTCGGCATCAAGCGCATGGCAGAAGATGCGGGCCGAATCGTCGCCGTTGACGCCGGCCAGCGCCCTGCCGCGCAGCCGGCCATAGATGTGGATGTTGCCGGCCGCGATCACCTCGGCCCCGGAACTGACCGAGCCGACGACGATCAGGTCGCCGCGATCGGCAAAGACCGTCTGCCCCGAGCGCACGGGCTGCGAGATCAGGCGGTTCGCCGGCTCTTTCGGCGCCGGCGCGGGGGGCGGTTCGGGGCGGCTGCCCTGGCGCGAGACGCGCTCCAGCGCCGCGTCGCGCCCGCCGGGCAACGAGATCAGCCCGGCCTCGGCCGCGGCCTGCGCCTGCGCGGGCGTACCGCTCTGGATGCCAAAGACCGACAGCTTGCGCCGGCGCAGCTCGGCGGTCAGCTGCATCAGATCCTGGGCACGGTCCAGCCCCTCGGCCTGCTCCAGGTCGATGACCAGCGGCGCATTGTCGAAAAACAGCGGCGTCTGGTTCAGCCGCGCCTCCAGCGCCTCGAAAAAGGCACGGTCCGGCCGGCCGCTCAGATGCAGCGCGATGGCCGTGAAGGTGCGGCCGCGGATCTGTAAAGGCTTCACGGTCGCCACGGCCTGCACCGCGCTCTTGCCGGATTGCATCTGTCTGCTCGGTCCCGCTCTGTTCTTCGTATCGGACGGGCTTGACCCGCCCGTTCCCTGGGCCATCTTCCTAATACGTCCGGGCCGCAGCGTCCATCGGCATCTGCCGCGCCGGCCGCCTTCGGCGGAACCGTGCGCAGCGATGATGCAGCCACCACCCCTTTCCGGCCACGGGAACATTCCCCGGCGGCGGGAGGTTCGGTTCGCGGATAACGCATGGGAAAAAGGAAGGCGGGATGTTCGCAGATCGCACGGATGCCGGCAGACAGCTTGGCGCCGCATTGTCCGGGCACCGGGGCGAGCCGCTGCTGGTCCTGGCGCTGCCGCGCGGCGGGGTGCCGGTCGGGCTCGAGGTGGCAAGGGTGCTGGACGCGCCGCTGGACGTCATCCTGGTGCGCAAGCTCAGGGCGCCGGCGCATCCCGAACTGGCCATCGGCGCCATCGTGGACGGCGCGCCGCCGCAATTGCTGCTCGACGACCAGCTCGTCGCCGCGACCGGGGCGACGCAGGATCACATCGCCGCCGAAAAGGCCCGGCAGCTGCGCGAGATCGAGCGCCGGCGCCAGGCCTATCGCGGCGGCCGGCCGGCGCCCGAGACCTGGGGCCGGACGGTGATCGTCGTCGATGACGGCATCGCCACCGGCGCCACCATGCGCATCGCCCTGAAGGCGCTGGCGCGGTCCGGCGCGGCCAGGGTGATCGTCGCCGTCCCCGTCGCGCCGCCCGACGTGCTGGAGAAGATCCGCGCCGAGGCCGACGAGGTCGTCTGCCTGCGCACGCCCGAGCCGTTCCACGCCGTCGGCCTGCATTACCACGACTTCGACCAGACCAGCGACGAGGAGGTGGTCCGCGCCCTGGCCGAGGCCGACCGCAACCGGGCCTGAACCTCGCCCGCGCCGCCGCCGGCCGGCAGCGGGATTGCACATTGCCGTCATGTGGCGCTAAATCCCCGCCGGACAGCGGAAGGGATTCAGCATGAAACACGTCTTTGCCGCGGCGCTTCTCTGCGCCGCCGTCGCCGCGCCTTCGTTCGCGCAGGAGATCAAGATCGGCTACGCCCTGGCCGAGGACAGCCATTACGGCGCCGGCGCCAAGGCCTTCGAGGCCTCGCTCAAGGAAAGCCTGGGCGACCAGTTCAGCTTCCGCCACTTCCCGTCCTCGGGCCTGGGCGGCGAGCGCGAGGTGCTGGAGGGGCTGCAGCTCGGCACCGTCGAGATGACCATCGCCTCGGACGGCACGCTGACCAATTTCGTCCCCGAGGTCGGCGTCCTGGGCGTGCCCTTCCTGCTGCGCGACAAGGACCATGCCCGCAAGGTGCTGGACGGCGAGATCGGCCAGGAGATGCTGGCCAAGTTCGAGCCCGCCGGCCTGCACGCGCTGGCCTGGGGCGAGCAGGGCTTCCGCCACATCACCAGCAATCGCGGCGCGGTCGAGGCGCCCTCGGACCTGAACGGGCTCAAGATCCGCACCATGGAGAACCCGGTGCATATCGAGGCGTTCCGCGCCCTCGGTGCCGCCCCCACCCCCATGGCCTGGCCCGAGGTGATCGGCGCGCTGGAACAGGGCGCCATCGACGGGCAGGAAAACCCGCTCTCGGTGATCGTCTCGGCCAAGCTGAACGAGGTACAGAAATACCTGACCCTGGACGGCCACGTCTATTCCTCGACCATCATCCTGGTCTCGCCCGCGCTGTGGAACGGGCTGGACGACGCGCAGAAGGCGGCGTTCGAGAAGGCGGCGAAGGACGCGGTCGTCGCGATGCGCGCCTATGTCGACGAGGTCGATGCCTCGGGCGTTGCCGCGATGAAGGATGCCGGGATGCAGGTGAACGAGCTTTCGCCCGAGCAGAAGGCCGCCTTCCGCGAGGCGCTGGCCGGACCCTACCAGCAATATGAGGCCCAGTTCGGCAAGGAGCTGATGGACCGCATCCAGGCGGTCGAGTAAGCCGCGATGCGCCGGATCGAACGCGCCTTCGTCACGCTGAACGGTGCCGTGCTGGTGCTGGGACTGGCCGTCATGGCGGCCATCCTGGGCTGGAACGTCGCCGGTCGCTACCTGACCGGCAATTCGCTGACCTGGGCGGACGAGGTGGCGCGTTACTCGATGATCTGGCTGACCTTCCTGGGCAGCGGGCTGGCGCTGCGCCATGGCGCCCATGCCGCCATCACCAATGCCCAGGACGCGCTGCCCACGCGGGGCCAGCTTGCCCTGCGCGGGCTGATCCTGCTGGTGCTGTTCGGCTTTTTCGGCTTCATGGTCTGGGTCGGCATCGACTACATGAACCGCATGGCGATCCAGCGGTCAGCGGCCTTGCAGGTGCCGATGAAATGGATCTATGCCGCGATGCCCGCCGGCTTCGCGCTGATGATCGTCCATCTGGCCCTGATCGCGCCGCAATACCTGCGCGCCGGCCTGCAGCATTCCGACGAGGCCGCCCTTGGTTGAGATCCTGATCGCCGCCTTCCTGATCCTGATGGTCATGGGGGTGCCCATCGCCTTCGCGCTGGCGATGGCGGCCTTCGCGGCGGTGGGCCTTGCCGGCCGCTATCCGCTGGTCGTGGTGGTGAAGGAGATGTTCACCGGCCTCGACAGTTTCCCGCTGCTGGCCGTGCCCTTCTTCATCCTGGCGGCCGAGATCATGTCCACCGGGGCGATCTCGCGCATGCTCTTGCGCTTTGCCTCGCAATTCGTCGGCCACCTGCGCGGGGGGCTGGGTTACGCCAATATCCTGACCGGCACGCTGTTTGCCGGCATTTCCGGCTCGGCGCTGGCCTCGGCGGCGGGGCCGGGGGCGATGATGGCGCGGATGATGGAGCGCAGCGGCTATTCCAAGGCCTATGCCGGGGCGCTGACGATTTCCGTGGCGGTGATCGACCCGATCATCCCGCCTTCGATCACCATGATCATCTATGCGCTGCAGGACCGCAACACCTCGGTCGGTTCGCTGTTCATGGCCGGCATCCTGCCCGGCCTGCTGATCGCGGGGCTGCTGGCCGGGGTGAACTGGTGGATCAGCCGCAAGCGCGGCTATCGCAGCGCCGAGCCGCGCCCGCCAATGGGCCAGATGGTCCGCAACAGCTTTGCCGCCCTGCCGGCGCTGCTGCTGATCGTGCTGATCGTCGGCGGCATCCGCGGCGGGGTCTTCACCCCCACCGAGGCCTCGGTCGTGGCGGTGTTCTATGCCATCGTCACCAGCGCCTTCGTCTATCGCGGCTTCACGCTGGCGGACCTGTGGGGGGCGTTCCTGCGCTCGGCCATCATGTCGGTGGCGGTGCTGATGATCCTGGCCGCCGCCCGCGCCTTTGCCTGGGTGCTGATCATCGAGGGCGTGCCGCAGGCCATGGCCGATGCGGTGATCGCCATGGACCTGTCGCCCATCGCCTTCCTCTTGATGGTGAACCTGCTTCTGCTGGTCTTCGGCATGTTCATGGACCCGCTGCCGGGGGTGATGATCCTGGTGCCGATCCTGGCGCCCATCGCCCACAGCCTCGGCATCGCCGCGGATCATTTCGCCATCATCGTCATCGTGAACCTGACCTTCGGGCTGATGACGCCGCCGGTCGGCGGGCTGATCTTCGTCGTGGCCTCGGCGACCCGGCAGAAGCCCTCGGCGCTGATCCGGGAACTGCCGCCCTTCTTCCTGGCCGCCATGGCCTCGCTGCTGATCCTGACCTTCGTTCCGGCCCTGTCCACCTGGCTGCCGCAGATCAGCGGCTTCGCCCGTTAGCGCGCTCATGTCGCAGTCGGCCCGCAGGGGCCGATTCCGGCTTGACCCGCCGCTCGTTGTGCTCAAGCATACATAACGAATGACATTGGCCGGGGGACGCCATGCGCAGGAATCGAACGATACCGAAAACCCATCCGCCGGGTCTCGGCGGGCTGGTCGCGTCGATGCTGGTGATCGGCCTGACCTTGGCCGGGGCGCTTTACAGCCTCTAGGCCGGCGGCGGGGCACGGGCGAAAGCCCGGCCTATCTTACTGACGAGCAACCATTTTCAAGCGTCCGATGCGACCGCGCACGGATGGCTGGCCGGCCAGATGCCGCGCCGGGGCGAATTTTTCCGGGAACCTTCTTTGATTTTTCACAGTTCTGTGGAAGATTGGACTGAGACATTTTGTCGCACAGGTTGCCCAGAAATGATCGATTCCGCGAAAGAAACCGATCGTCCCAAGCACCGCAAGCGGGATGAAGTCATCGCCTTCCTGATCCTTGCCGTGGTGATCTGGCCGATCCTGTCGGTCGCGATCGTCGGCGGCTACGGCTTCCTGGTCTGGATGTCTCAGATCATCTTCGGACCCCCCGGACCCATGCATTAGATTTAGAGAGCGGCCATGCGCGAGCCAGACAGGACCCCCATCCAGCGACGCGACATTCTGACCGGAAAGCTGAAACAGGACAGCGGCGGGGAATCGCGTTTCCTGCACATCTCCAGCGCCATCGTCACCGCCCGGCCGGATCGCGCGGCCGACCTGGCCCGGCATTTCGCCACCCTGCCCGGAACCGAGGTCCATGCCGTCCAGGGCGCCAAGATCGTCCTGGTGCTGGAGGGCGCCTCGGTGGGCGAGATCGGCAGCCGCATGGCGGCAATCTCGGTGATGGAGGGCGTGTTCTCGGCCAACCTGGTCTTTGAACAGATCCTTCCCGCCGATGAGAAGGAGGCGCTGGCATGACCATTTCCCGGCGCGATCTGCTCAAGGCGCAGGCGGCGGGGATCGCCGCGATGGCCGCCAATATCCCGCTGTCCTCGCAGGCCCAGCCGGTGCCCGGCGGTGTCGAATCGCTGCAAATCACCTGGTCCAAGGCGCCCTGCCGCTTTTGCGGCACCGGCTGCGGCGTCATGGTGGGTGTCAAGGAGGGGCGCGTGGTCGCCACCCATGGCGACCTGCTGGCCGAGGTGAACCGCGGCCTGAACTGCGTCAAGGGCTATTTCCTGTCCAAGATCATGTATGGCGCCGACCGCCTGACCCAGCCGCTGCTGCGCAAGAAGGACGGCGTCTATGCCAAGGACGGCGAGTTCACCCCGGTCAGCTGGGAGGAGGCTTTCGACACCATGGCCGCCCAGGCCAAGCGGGTGCTGAAGGACAAGGGGCCGACCGCGCTCGGCATGTTCGGTTCCGGCCAGTGGACCATCTTCGAGGGCTATGCCGCGACCAAGCTGATGCGGGCGGGGTTCCGGTCGAACAACCTCGACCCCAATGCGCGGCATTGCATGGCCTCGGCGGCCTATGCCTTCATGCGCACCTTCGGCATGGACGAGCCGATGGGCTGCTATGACGATTTCGAGGCGGCGGACGCCTTTGTCCTCTGGGGCTCGAACATGGCCGAGATGCATCCGATCCTGTGGACGCGGGTGGCGGACCGGCGGCTGGGCCATCCGCATGTGAAGGTGGCGGTGCTGTCCACCTTTACCCATCGGAGCTCGGACCTGGCCGATATTCCCATCGTCTTCAAGCCCGGCACCGACCTGGCGATCCTGAACTACATCGCCAATCACATCATCCAGACCGGCCGGGTGAACCGCGATTTCGTCGATCGCCACACCACCTTCGTCGCCGGCGCGACCGGCATCGGCTACGGCCTGCGCGACGACGACCCACGCGAGATGGCTGCGCGCACGGCCGAGGATCCGGCGGCGACCACGCCCTCGACCTTCGAGGAATTCGCCGAGCTGGTCAGCGAATACACGCTGGACAAGGTCTCGGAACTCAGCGGCGTCGAGCCGGGCTTCCTGGAGCAGCTGGCCGAGCTTTACGCCGATCCCGACCGCAAGGTCATGTCCTTGTGGACCATGGGCTTCAACCAGCATGTGCGCGGCGTCTGGGCCAACCAGATGGTCTATAATCTCCATCTGCTGACCGGAAAGATCTCGGAACCGGGCAACAGCCCGTTCTCGCTGACCGGCCAGCCCTCGGCCTGCGGCACGGCGCGCGAGGTGGGCACCTTCGCCCATCGCCTGCCCGCCGACATGACCGTCACCAATCCCGAACACCGCAAGCATGCCGAGGAGATCTGGCGCATCCCCCATGGCGTGATCCCCGAGCAGCCGGGGCTGCATGCGGTGGCGCAGGACCGGGCGCTGCATGACGGCACGCTGAACTTCTACTGGATCCAGGTGAACAACAACCTGCAAGCCTCGCCCAACAACGACGGCGAGGCCTGGCCGGGCTATCGCAACCCGGACAATTTCATCGTTGTCTCGGATGCCTATCCCACGGTGACGGCCCTGGCCGCCGACCTGATCCTGCCCGCTGCCATGTGGGTCGAGAAGGAGGGCGCCTATGGCAATGCCGAGCGGCGCACCCATGTCTGGCATCAGCTGGTCGAGGCGCCGGGCGAGGCGCGCTCGGACCTGTGGCAGATGATGGAATTCTCGAAACGCTTCACCACCGAGGAAGTGTGGCCCGAGGAGATCCTGGCCGCCAACCCGAACTATCGGGGCCAGAGCCTGTTCGACGTGCTGTTCCGCAACGGCAGCGTGGACCGCTTCGACCTGTCGGAACTGAACCCCGATTACGCCAACCGCGAATCGAACGCATTCGGCTTCTACGTCCAGAAGGGCCTGTTCGAGGAATATGCCGCCTTCGGCCGCGGCCACGGCCACGACCTGGCCCCCTATGACACCTATCACGAGGTCCGCGGCCTGCGCTGGCCGGTGGTCGACGGCAAGGAAACGCTGTGGCGCTATCGCGAGGGGCTGGACCCCTATGTCGAGCCGGGCGCCGGCGTGCAGTTCTATGGCAACCCGGACGGCAAGGCGCGCATCATCGCCGTGCCCTACGAGCCACCGGCCGAACCGCCCGACGAGGAATACAACATCTGGCTGGTGACAGGCCGGGTGCTGGAGCATTGGCATTCCGGCTCGATGACCATGCGCGTGCCGGAACTTTACCGGGCCTTTCCCGGCGCCCGCTGCTTCATGAACCCCGAGGACGCCCGCGAGATGGGCTTCAACCAGGGGGCCGAGGTGCGCATCGTCTCGCGCCGGGGCGAGATCCGCTCGCGCATCGACACGCGCGGCAGGAACCGGATGCCGCGCGGCGTGGTCTTCGTGCCGTGGTTCGACGCCAGCCAGCTGATCAACAAGGTGACGCTGGACGCCACCGATCCCATTTCCAAACAGACGGATTTCAAGAAATGCGCGGTCAAGATCCTTCCCGTCTGATCCGGCCCGCCGCCATGGCCGGCCTTTTGCTGTTCGCGCTGGTCGGCGCCGCCCTGCCGCAGGCCGAGCCGGCGGTGCAGATCGTGCCGCCCTTGACCGGCTGGGCCGAGCCGATGTCCGAGGGCCAGATCCCGCCGCTCGGCCGGCCGATCACCGACGACGTGCGCCGGATGCGCAACTATCCCGAACAGCCGCCGGTGATCCCGCATTCCATCGACGGCTACCAGCTGACGGTGAACACCAACCGCTGCATGGATTGTCACAAGCCGCAGTTCACCGAGGGCTCGGGCGCGCCGATGATCAGCGTCACGCATTTCCAGGACCGCGACGGGCAGGTGCTGACCGACGTGACGCCGCGGCGCTATTTCTGCACCGCCTGCCACGTCCAGCAGACCGATGTGCAGCCGCTGGTGCCGAACCAGTTCCGCGACGGCTATCGCCACGCCGGGGGCCCGTGACATGGGCTGGATCAGGGCAAGCATCCGCTGGATCTGGGGCCGGGTCACCTGGTTCTGGCGCGTCATCAGCCGTCCCAGCAGCTTTCTCAGCATCGGCTTCCTGACGCTGGGCGGCTTCATCTGCGGCGTGATCTTCTGGGGCGGGTTCAATACCGCGCTGGAAATCACCAATACAGAGAAATTCTGCACCAGCTGCCACGAGATGCGCGACAACGTCTATCAGGAGCTGATGCCGACGGTGCATTTCTCGAACCGCTCGGGGGTCCGGGCCAGTTGTCCCGACTGCCACGTCCCGCATGAATGGACCGACAAGATCGCCCGCAAGATGCAGGCCTCCAAGGAGGTCTGGGGCAAGATCTTCGGCACCATCAGCACGCGCGAGAAATTCCTGGAAAAGCGGCTGGAACTGGCCAAGCACGAATGGGCGCGGCTCAAGGCCAACGATTCGCTGGAATGCCGCAACTGCCACGCGGCGGTGGCGATGGATTTCACCAAGCAGACCCGCCGCGCGGCCCAGATCCACGAGCGTTACCTGATCTCCGGCGAAAAGACCTGCATCGACTGCCACAAGGGCATCGCGCATCAGCTGCCCGACATGACCGGGATCGAGCCCGGCTGGCTGGAACCGCCCGAACTGCGCGGCGAAGAACAGGCCTGGCTGGGCGGCGGCCCCGAGGCCGTCCACAGCTATCTCGCCACCGTCGAGACGCGCTAGGGTCGGCTCGGGCGCCTGCCCCTCGGCCGCTGGGCCTGCCCGCGAAAGGGCGGCTGAAGCGGGACATCCGATCTGAAGCCCAGGGACATCAGATCCGGCAGGAAGTCTTTTCTGCCCGCTTGGGCCTCAATCCGCCGCCCCATCGTTATCGTTCGCCCCGAACGCGGCGGCGATCCCGGCCGTCGCACCACCGCCTTCGAAATTCCATTCGTGATAGCACGTGTTGCGATCCATCGGCCGATCCCGTAAGCGGCAGTTCTGATGTCGGGTAACAGCGGCACCTGCCGCTGCGACCGGTGAGGCCGCTCTCTCGACTCGGGGCGGCGGCGCGGCTAAAGTGGGGGCATGACCATGCGTATTCCCCTATGCAAGAGCCGGTGCGGCACCGGTTTGCTGCTGACGCGCCAGCTGCCCCGGACAGGGGCGCGCTTGCGCTGACCTCGCGTCCGGGGCTTTCCTGATCCAGAAATTCGACCGCTGCTCCGCCCCCCCCCGCGGCGGCCCCGGCGGGTCATGACATGACTGAAGGAGCCGACATGGCCAGAACATCGCGACCGCCAGTCACCATCGCCAGCGATACGCTCGACCGGCTCGAACGCCTTGCCGAAGGGGCGATGGCGCGCAATCCCGACCTTGCCGACCGGCTGCTGACCGAACTGGCCCGCGCCCGCGTCCTGCCGCCCGAGCGGATGCCCGAGGATGTCGCCGGCATCGGCAGCGCCGTCACCTTCCGCGACGAGACCACCGGGCGCGAGCAGACCGTGGTGCTGGCCTGGCCCGAGGATGCCGACATCGCCGCCGGCCGCGCCTCGGTGCTGACGCCCATCGGCGTGGCGCTGATCGGCCTGCGGGCCGGCGCGCGCTTTCCCTGGGACACCCGCGCGGGCGAAACGCGCGAACTGACCGTGCTGGCGGTCGGCCGCGCCGATCCGGTGACCCCGGCGGCATAGGGGCTTGGCGATGCGACGGGACCGGTTCTGCCCGGATCGCGGCCCTGCGCCGCGGCTCGGCCTGCCGCATCCCTCGGCGATCTTTCCGCTGCTGATCGGTTTCAGGGCCAACAATGTGCCGGGGTTGTCCGCGCGCTGAACGCCGGGCAACCCAAGGCCATTTTCCGAAACCGTCACGCAACCACCGGGGGGCCCTTCTGGCCTGCCCGATGTCGGGGATCGAACATGCCCATCTGGAATACCCTGGCCCGCGCCGGCACGGCGGCGGGCGATGAAATCCTGCTGCGCCAGCGCGGCGCAATTTACGAGATCCGCTTCAACGGCCTGGAGCTGATGTCCAACCTCAACCATCAGTCCGAGACCGTGCTGGCCGAGCGCAGCCTGCGCCTGCATGGCCGGCCCGGCGCCCGCGTGCTGATCGGCGGGCTCGGCATGGGCTTCACCCTGCGCGCGGCGCTGGAATTGCTGGGCCCCGCCGCGCAGGTCACGGTCTGCGAACTGATCCCCCAGATCGCCGGCTGGAACCGCGACCGCATCGGCCATCTGGCCGGCCACCCGCTGCGCGACCCGCGCGTCAGCCTGCGCATCGCGGATGTGATGGCGGTGCTGGCAGAGCCCCGCGCCGGTTTCGACGTGATCCTGATGGATACCGATAACGGGCCGGATTTCACCGTGCGCCCCGAAAACGGCCGACTTTACGGCAAAGGCGGCCTTGCGGTGCTGCGCCGGGCGCTGCGGCCGGACGGCATCGCCGCCTTCTGGTCGGCCACCGCCTCGGACCCGTTCGAGCGGGTGCTGGACGCCCAGCCCTGGCATTGGCGGCGCGACGACATCCAGCTGGTCGGCGGGCGGGTCGATGCCTTCCACCACATCTACCTGGCCTCGGCCGAGGCCGGGCGGATCGGCCTGCGGGCCCCGGCCCGCGCGCTGCCGGCGCTGGCGCTGTCCTGACCCTGGCCGCAGGGCATCCGGTCCGCCGCCAGCCGGATGCCCTGTTCGCGCAGCGCGGCGTCGATCAGGCTCACGACCTCGTTGCGGCAGGCCAGTTCGCGGTCGTGCTGCGGCACCCAGTATTTCACCCGATAGGTGATGCCGGCGGGACCGTAATCCGTCACCTGCACCTCGGGCGGCTTGCCGGCCGAGATCATGCGCGCCGCGGCGGCGGCCGCGGCGATCAACCGGCCGGCCTCGGCCACCGGCAGGTCTGCGGGCAGGGTCAGTTCGGCATGGTCGCGGTATTCCTGCCGCGGCGCGCTGAAATTGGTGATCCGCCGCGACGAGATCTGGCTGTTGGGCAGGATGACATAGGTGCTGTCGCGGCTGACGAGGCGCGTGGTGCGCCAGCCGATCTCCTGCACCTTGCCTTCGGCCAGGGTCTCGATGCGCACCCAGTCGCCGATGCGGAACGGCGCCTCGATCCCCATCGCCAGCCCCGAGAACACGTCGGCCACCGCATTGCGGATGGCAAAGCCCAGCACCGCCAGCACTAGGCCCGAGCCGGTCAGGATCCCCGACAGATCCTGGCGGAAGAACAGCGACAGGCTGGCCAGCGTGGCCACGGCCAGCAGCCCGAACCACAACAGGTCCAACAGCACCTTGGGCACCGGGCGCCGGCCCTTGCGGCGGCGCAGCAGGCGCCGGGCGGCCAGCCCATGCGCCAGGCGCGCCCCGGCAAAGCAGGCCACGGAAAAGCCCGCGTTGCGCAGCGGCCCCGCCCAAAGCTGTAAGGCGAAAAGGTCGGGATGGCGCCGCGCCAGCGGCTCGACCAGGGTGGCGGCGGCCAGCGCCAGGGCGACGACCACAGCCAACCGCCACAGCAGGCCCATGGCCGGGGCTTCATCTTTCGCCATCGTCGCCCCCCTTTGCGCCCTTGCGCCGCGGCAGGCGGCGCGGCTCGGGCACCGAGAACGGCAAGGGAAACGGAGCGCGGCAGATCGGACATCGCCGGGCGGCAGCCCTGGGAACATCCTCGCCGCAATGCGGGCAGATCGCCGGCAGAAGGGCGCGCAGCATGACGGAACCTCTTGGGAAAACGGGCTGGATTCAGCTTGACCCCGGCCAGCCGTCCACGCCTTGCGTGTCAACGGGGCCGGGGCAAGCCATGCGCCTGTTCAAGGCGCAGGGCGTATCTGTCCAAGCCGAAGCCCTGCAAGACGAAACCCCATGCGCAAAACCCAAGGGCCCCAAGGGGCCAGCCTAGACATGGCCTTTGTTTTCCTGCTTTCAAGCCTCTGGACGCAGGCACCCCGCCCGATGCCGGCCGCATCGCCGCGGCGCTGGCTCGGCCCCGCCGCGATCCGGGACCGCGGCGATCCGCGCATGGTCCGGGATGTCGCGCTGCGGCCGCAGCCGTCCCGCGGTCCCTGTCGCGCAACGGCCGGGGGTCGGCCTGAGGCAGCCATGTCACCGCGACGGGCGGGCGATGCCAGGCAGGCCGCATCGCGCCCGGGATGGGACCGCAACCACCGGGGATGCTGGCGATGACCGGCAGCCAGCGGGTCCACGCCTCGGAATATCCGGTCGCAGGCCGGCGCGCATCGGCTTCTGGTCGACCTGGACGGCGATGGCACGGCCGAGCTGACGATCCAGCTGGGCGGGCTGGAGCAGTTGAACGCCTCGGACCTGCTTCTCTAGCCTTGGCCGAGGCGAAGGTCCGCCCGATCCGGATGTTCCTCTCGGCAGACCAGACCTCCGACTATATCGGGACGCGGGCGCTCCTGTCGTCTATCCCACGGGCCGGGGCGCTGCTCGGGGAGCGGGGCTAGGATGCCGACGGGTTCCGCAACGCGCTGATCGAGACGGGCATTTCACCCTGCATCCCCTCCCGCACCGGTCGCAAGATACCAATCCCGCACAACGCCGACCTCTACCGCCAACGCCGCAGGATTGAGAACATGTTCGCCAGACTGAAGGACTGGCGGCGCAGCGCAGCCCGCTACGATCGCCGCCCCATCCTGTTTCTCTCGGCCTGCGCCCTCGCCGCGACCGTCATCTATTGGTTGTGAGGCCTGACCATAGGGACGAGCCCCCTTCCCGTTTGCCTTGGCATGCCGGGGATCCGTCCTTCTGTCCTGGCCTTCTGTTCCGGCCGCCCCGTCCGCTTGGGGCTTCACCTTTCGAGGAGCTTGCGGTGGTTTCTCTCGAGCAGGGCGAGGCCCGCCAGCATGAGGGCGAGGGCGAGGGCGACGACATAGGCCTGGCTGAGATAGCCGGCCTCGTAGGTGGGATAGAAGCCGCGCCGCATCAGCCCGGTGCAATGGATCAGCGGGTTGTACCACAGCAGGTTCTGCGCCTGGACCGGCATCATGTCGTAAAGGAAGATCACCCCCGAGATCAGGAACAGCGGCCGGGTCAGGATGTGCCAGACCCGCTCCCAGACCGGGAAGGCGTTCATCAGGTAGCAGTTCAGCACCCCCACCCCGGTGCCCAGCAGCGCCACCAGCAGCAGCGCCTCGAAGACCGAGGGCATGTCCACCGGCCCCGGCAGCTGATAGGCTAGGAAGATGCCGCCGATCACGATGGCGATCACCGCGACATGGGTCAGCGCGTTCAGCACCACCCGCGCCAGCAGCGCATCGAGGAAGGTCACGCTGGGATAGGCCAGCAAGGGCCGCGAGAAGCGGATCGAGGCGGCGGTCTTGTTGGCCAGGTCGGTGAACATGGCAAAGGGCAGGTAGCCGGTGGCATAGAACAGCGGGAAGTTCGAGCCGAGGCCGGGGCTGCGCAGCGCCATGCTGAACAGCACCGACAGAAGCGCCACGCCCAGCACCGGCTCGAGCACCGCCCAGACATAGCCGCCGGCCGAGCGGCCATAGCTGGTGGCCATCTCGCGCAGCATCAGCGCCACCACGGTGCGCGGCATGCGAAAGCGCGGCCCGTTGCGCGACGGGTGCTGCGGCCGGCGGACCCGCGGCGGGCGGGCTGCGCCGGCCTGGCCCTGGGGGCGGCGGATTTCTGGGGCGGTATCGGACATGTGAACGCAAACACTGGCCTGGACGGGCGGCAATATGTAACAACTGCGGCCGAAAGGTAAACCAGCGAAAGCGCAGCTGCCCGTGACCACCCCCTCCATACCGGCCGGCGACCAGGCCGGCCAGCCGGCCGAGCCGGCCAGCCGGGCGCCGGGCGCCGCCCCGCGGCCGGTCGAGGCCGCCGCGCCCCGGCCGGCCGCACCCGCATCGCAATCCACAACCCCGGCCGCAACCCCGGCCGCAACCCCGGCCGCATCCCAGCCTGCAATCCAGCCCGCCTCCCAGCCCGCCCCAGGCGCCCGGCCCCGGCCCGGCCCGGCCCCCCGCCCCTTCCAGGGCCAGCAGGGCCTGGGCGCCCAGGCACGGATCCAGGCGCATATCCAGGCCCAGGCCCAGCCACAGGCACAGGCCCAATCGCGGGGCCAGGGGCCGGGCGACGCCGCGGCGGCGGGGACGCAGCCGCAGGCGCGGCCGCAAGAGCCGCCGCCAAGGCCGGCGGCAGGCAGCAGGCCGGGCCGGCCGCCCGCCGCCCCGGCCGGCCCGCAACAAGGCCCGCAACAGGATGGGCCGCAGGAGCGGCCGCAGGATCGGCGGGGCTCGGGCGGAAAGCCGCCGAGCGGCAGCCCCGCCCGGCCATCCGGCCCGCAACAAGGCCCGCAACCCGGCCCGCAAGCCCAGATCCCCGAATCCCATACCCCCGAATCCCGGAGCGCGACGATGGACCAGGACCGGCCTTCCCAGGAACCCGCCGGCCCGGCCGGCCGGCAGCAGGGCCCAGGATCGGGCCAGGCGGCGCAGAAGCCGCCCGCCGCCCCGGCCGGCCCGCAACAAGGCCCGCAACAAGGCCAGCCATCGGGCCAGCAACCGGGCCAACCATCGGGGCAAGGCGGGCCGGCGGCGCAGGATCGCCAGCCGGCCCCGGCCGCCTCCCAGGCGCAGCCCCAATCCAGGGCCCCATCCCAGGCTCCATCCCAGGCCGGCCCCCAGCCGCAAGCCCAGGCCAGGCCGCCGGCGCTGCGCCCGCAAGGCCAGCCGATCCCGGTCCGGCCCATGCCGCCTGCCGCGCCCCCTGCCTCCCGGCCGCCCGCGCCGGCCCCCGCGCCGGCCCCCGCCCCCGCTCCGGCCCAGCCCCTGCGCCCGCCGGCCCGCATGGCCGAGCCCCGGCGCCGGCACTGGTTGATCCTGGGCTCCTTCCTGGCGCTGGTGGTGCTGCCCAGCCTCGCCTGGGCCGGCTATCTCTGGCTGCGCGCCGAGGACCAATATGTCTCGACCGTCGGCTTCTCGGTGCGCAAGGAACAGTCCACCTCCTCGATCGATCTCCTGGGCGGGCTGGCGCCGCTGACCGGCGCCGGCGGCAGCGCCTCGGATACCGACATCCTCTACGAATACATCCGCAGCCAGGACATGGTCGAAAGGATCGATGCCAGCCTCGACCTGCGCGCCCGCTTCTCGCGCGCCTGGCCGCATGACTTCGTCTTCGCCTTCGACCCCGAGGGCCATGTCGAGGATCTGACCGATTACTGGCAGCGCCAGGTCAAGGTGCTCTACGACAGCACCACCCAGCTGATCACCCTCAAGGTCAGCGCCTTCACCCCCGAGGACGCCCAGCAGATCGCCGCGGCGGTGTTCCAGGAAAGCTCGGACAAGATCAACCAGCTCTCGACCATCGCCCAGGACGACGCCACCCGCCTGGCCAAGGCCGAGCTCGACAAGGCCCGCGCCGAGCTGACCGAGACCCGCCAGGCCATGACCGCCTTCCGCATGCGCTCGCAGATCGTCGATCCCGAGGCCGATCTCGCCGGGCAGATGGGGGTGCTGAGCGGGCTGCAGGCGCAGCTGGCCGAGGCGCTGGTCGCCCATGACCTGCTTTTGGACAATGCCCAGCCCACCGACCACCGCGTCACCCAGTCCCAGCAGAAGATCGACGCGCTGCGCCGGCTGATCGAGGCCGAGCGCGCCAAGTTCGGCGCCGAGGGCCAGGGCCCGGCCGGCGAAAGCTATGCCCAGCTGATGGCGGAATACGAAAAGCTGGCCGTGGACCGCGAATTCGCCGAGGGCGCCTATCGCTCGGCCCGCATCGCCCATGAGACGGCGCTGGCCGAGGCGCAGCGCCAGGCCCGCTACCTGGCCGCCCATATCGAGCCCAAGGTGGCGCAAAGCCCGACCGAGCCGGACCGGCCCTGGCTCTGGGCGATGATCACCGGCATGCTGCTGGCCGGCTGGTCGATCCTGGTGCTGGTCTATTACAGCGTCCGCGACCGCCGCTAGCGCCATGATCCGGCTCGAGAACCTGACCAAGATCTACCGGCTCAACGGCCGCGAGACCCTGGTGGCGGACAATCTGAACGCCGAGTTCCCGACCGGGGCCTCGGTGGCGCTTCTGGGCCGCAACGGCGCCGGCAAGTCGACGCTCCTGCGCATCATCGCCGGCACCGTGCTGCCCACGGCCGGCCGGGTGCTGTCGGACGGCACGATTTCCTGGCCGGTGGGGTTCTCGGGCAGTTTCCACCCCGATCTGACCGGGGCGCAGAACGTGCGATTCGTGGCCCGCATCTACGGCGTGGACACCGACGAGCTGGTCGATTACGTCGCCGATTTCGCCGAGCTGGGCCAGCATTACCACCAGCCCTTCGGCAGCTATTCCTCGGGCATGCGCTCGCGGCTGGCCATGGGCACCTCGATGGGCATCCATTTCGACACCTATCTGGTCGACGAGGTCACCAGCGTCGGCGACGCCAATTTCCGCGCCAAGTCCCAGCGCGTCTTCGCCGAGCGCATGGCCCGATCATCCGCCATCGTCGTCAGCCATTCCATGCCCATGATCCGCAACATGTGCACCATGGGCGCCGTCCTGCACAACGCAAGCCTCACAATCTTCGACAACATCGACCAGGCCATCAAAAAACACGAGGAAATCCTCAGACTCCCACAGACAAAATAAAAAAGCATCCGCCAAAGGGCGGAGGTGACGCAGCCAAACAGGCGCTATCCGCCGAGAATCGGCCAGTGCGGCAAGCTGCGATCCGCCGTCTTCTGGTCTCCAGGGACGAGGGGATCGGACGATGCCGAAAGGCAGGAACCATGACGCGGGCTTCAAGGCTCGGGTGGCGCCGGAGGCCGCGAAGGGCGGGCGCACCGTGCCGGAGCTGGCCGCGGAATACCGCGTGCGCCCGACGATGATCCATCAATGGAAGAAGGCGCTGCTCGAAGGGGCATCGGACATCTTCGAACGCGGCGGGAAGAAGGCTGGGATCGATGAGGCCACGATGCGGTCGCTGCACGCCCGGATCGGGAAGCCGGCCGGCGCCAACGCTTCCTGTCCGGAAAGCCCAGGCCCTGGACCGGCCAGTGACGAGGGATCGAAGCCGCCACCGGTTCAAGGCCGATCCCGAACGCGATGATTGAACGCTCCCGTCCCGCGCTGTCGCTCGGGGCGCCATGCCGCCTGCTGTCGATCCCGCGGTCCTCGATCCCGCGGTCCGCGTCCTGTTGCGCAGCAAGGGACGAGACCGGGATGAACCTCGCCCCTATGCGGCTGATCGACCGGCAGTTTCCGGAAACGCCCTGCTACGGCGTGCAGCAGATGACGGCGTGCAGCAGATGACCCGGCCCCTGCACAACGAAGGCCATGCCGTGAACGTCACGCGCAGCCGGCGGCTGATGCGGCTCATGCGCTTGATGCCGATCCGCCGGAAACCCGCTGCCAGCAGGCCCGCGCCGGGGCGCAAGACCTATCCGCTGGGGGGGGGGGCGGGTCGAGCAACCCGACCAGGTCGGGTGCGCCGGCATCGCCGATCTGCCGATGCGGCGGGGCTGCCTCTGCCCGGTCGCCGTCATGGACCGGTTCCCCCGCAAGCTGCTGGCCTGGCGCATCTCGAACACGCCGGCGGCGGATTTCTGCGTTGCGGCCCGGAACGAGGCGGCCACCACTGTGGCCCACCCGAGATCATGAACGCGATCGAGCTTCGCAGTTCACGTCCTGCGCTTGGGTTGATCGGCTGAAACGGGCCGGCACCCGCATCTCGATGGATGGCAGGGGCGCTGTCTCGACACCGTCTTCATCGAGCGCCTCCGGCGATCCCTGATGCATGAATGCGCCTACCCGCACGCCTGGGAGACCGGCGCGCAGGCCAAGGCCGGCGCCGGCAGATGGATCGCCTTCTGCAGCCACCAGAGCGGCCTCGCGCCGCCCATGGCGGACAGCCGCCCGCCGCGGTCTGCGTCAACCAGAGCGAAACCGACCGGCAGAGCCAGAGAGCAGCTTCAATCACCCCAGAGCCCGCCCAATGATCGCGGAGTGGCTTGGCTCGGGCGCGGTCATCGGGTTCGCGGTCAGCCGCTGCAGGATCGCCCCCGCCCCGGCCAGCAGCGCCCCGGCCAAGGCCGACAAAACCCACCAGCCCGATCTCGGCCAGACCATGGCCGACAGCGCCACCGCCAGCAGCAGCGTGGCAAGGCGCAGCGGCGCCAACCGCAGGCCCAGCCCATGCGCCCTCGGGGCCCAGCGACATCACCATCAGCGGCCGGGCCAGCGCCGCCGCGGAGGCCAGCGCCGGCAGCAGCGCCAGCGCCATGTTCCGGCTGCCCGACCGGTCCACCTGCGCCAGCACCCCGCCGTTCCACATCACCCGCGACAAGAGGTAATGCCCCTGCGTCCGGGTCATCGCCGTCGCCAGGGCCGAGGCCATCAGCCCCACCAGCATCCCCGCGAACGTCACCGTCACCGGGGCAAAGCCGCGCCGCGCCCCCAGCGCCATGATCAGGAAGGTCGCCGCGCCCGCCGGGGTCAGCACCACCGGCAGGTTGCCCCCGGCCAGCCAGCCCGGCGCATGGATCGTGGCCGCGACGATGGCGAGCTGCGCGCCCGAGGCGGTGCCCGGCGTCGTCGGATCGGCCAGCGGGTTGCGCAGCACCGCCTGCATCAGCGCCCCGGCCAGCCCCAGCGCCGCGCCGGCCAGCAAGGCCAGGATCCCGCGCAGCATCAGCCCATAGGCCAGCAGGATCTGCCCGACCGACATCTCGTCAATCCGCCAGGGCAAGGCGGGCCATTCGGCCAGCGGCAGCGCCGCCACCGCGGCAATCATCCACAGGGCCAGCGCCGCCCCGGCCCCCCGGCAAGGGTCATGCGGTTCATCCCCCGGCCCTCCAGAGCGGCGACTAGCTCGTGGCCGAAGCGCAGCGCCGAGGGCATGCCGGCAAAGGGCCGCGGTTCCGGCAGGCGATGCACCCGCCCCGCCCTGACCGGCGGCAGGCTGTTCCACAGCGCCACCGAGCGCAGCGCGCACTCGACCTGCACCGGGATCGGACCCAGGCCGACCAGCCGGGCCTCGGGGAACGCAGCCAGCCGCTCCAGCGGGATGGGCGCGGCAAAGGCAAAGCGGGTGCGCCCGGTCCAGGCATTGCGCATCCCCATCGCCTCCAGCGCGCCGCCGAACAGGCTGTCGGTGCCGAAGACGCGGATATGGCGGGCATCGCCCAGTTCGAACAGCAGGCAGGCGCGCCCGGCATGGGGCGCGGCGCGGCCGGCCAGCATGGCAAACTCGGCGGCGGCGGCCTGGGTCCGCGTCCCGGCAGCGGGATCGCCCAGCCGCGCGGCCAGTTCCCCCAGCAGCGCCATCACCTTGGGAAAGGCCGGCTTGCCCGCGACGTAAAGCGCACGGGTAAAGACCGGCGCGATGCGCCAGCCGCGGCTCAATGGCGCTGTAATGGCTCGAGGACAGGATCAGCTCGGGCGCGACAAGGCTCAGCGCCTCGAGATTGGGCGCCCCGTGCAGGCCCAGGTCAACGGTGGCGGCGCGAAAGGCGATCAGCTCGGCCAGGGCGACCTGCGCCTGGCCAAGCGCCATCGCCGTCTCGGCCAGGGCCCAGTCCACCGCCGCCAGCCGCAGCCCCGGCGCCGCGCGGGCCGGCAGCCAGAAGGGCGCGTCGCATCAATCCCTTGCCGGACAGTGTCACCATTTACATGTCAAGCTTGCCTGCACGGTTCGTCCGTCGCCATAATAGCTGGAGTTCGGCCCGCCGGCCGAGATATAGGCCTCGTCCGTCACGTTGTTGATGTTCAGCCGGCCGATCACGCCGTTTTCCCATTCGTAGCTGGCGCCCAGATCGTAAGCGTGCGGGCTGACCGCTATCCGTTCCGACGCCATGGCAGCAGATCATCGACCTTGGTGATCCTGTAGTCGGGGATGCGGGCGATGGTATCTGCGAGCCAGGCTTGGGGATCGACGGCGTTGAGCTTGGCTGTCTCGATCAGGGTGCAGGCAATGGCGGCGGCCTTGCCGCCCGCCTCGGAGCCGACGAAGAGGTAGTTCTTCCGCCCGAGGGCGATGGCGCGCATGCCGCGTTCGGCATGGCAGATGCTCTCATTACTTCCGATACCTTCGTTCCTGTCCTCATGCCAGGCATGGCCTGCAAGATGATGGTCCGGGATGCGCCCGTCGAGGTGACGTTCACCCCGGCGCCTGTGCAGACCAGGGGCCTGGCCCTGTTTCCGGGGGATGTGCTGCCTATCGGGGCAGGGGATGCCATCCGCGCACGAAAGACCTCGGATTTCGCACCGACCCTGGTGTTTGAGGTGCTCGGCTGATGCGTTACCTCGGCATGCCCTTTCCGATCCTGAAAGCCGGGCTCAGGAGTTTCCTTGGCCTTCACGACGCTGCCGGCGGTCCTGGAGCGCCCGTCTATCCCAGGACCGCCTGCGACCCCAATGGCACGGTGCTGTTGGACTATGCGCCCAATGGCTCACCGGATAGCCGATGGCCTCGCCCCTGCGGGCCTTGTCCCAGGCCATGATGCCGGCGAAGAACAGGGCCGGTGCATCGGCAGCCCGCATCATGTGGTGGCTCGAGATTTTACGCGGATTCTCACACACCATTCGGATCAGGCTCTCGATATGGTCCTGGTTCGCATGCGAACCAGTTGAGGCGCTGATCCCGGTCCTGCTTGTCGAGACCGTAATTGGTGGCGATGTCGACCTTGCCCCCCAGTCATAAACCGGGGCCGCCACGCTTGGGAAGCGGGAAGGATTGGGCAACTGAAGAAGAGAGGGCGTCACACCCCGGTCAGGAGCATGTCCAGCGCGCCCGTGATCTCGGTATCGTGCTGTGCAAGGCTGCCTGCGAGTGTCTTCAGAATGGAAGCGGGAACCGCGGCCATGAACTGCGTCACCATCACATAGCGCTCGGACTGTATGTCAAAGATGGGGTTCAGCTGCTTGAGCACGGGCGGCGAAGCGCCCACCGGCATCATCGGCACCACAAGGCGCGTGCTCAGATTGTCCAGAAGGTCGGTCTGCACATCGAGAAGATACCCCGAACCATCCGGGCTGGCATAAACGTCATATCGCGCCATCAGAAGAGCCGGTATTTTTCAAGGGGCAGGCCGTTCTCTTCGACCCAACGGTTAACCCCTTCAATCGCCTTGGCGTTCTCACGCTTCCACGCCTCGGCTTTGGCTTCCCTGACCGCGCGACGCAAACCGGCCTCTGCGGCCTGCGACAGGTTTACTCCGAAGGACCGGGCTTCGCTGAGCAAGCCCTGATCCAGTGACAGATTGGTCGGTTTTTTGGGAACGGATTGTGTCTGCATCGGGCTACCTCCTGCATGTGCATAATATATGCGCATGACGCTGCAAATCAATCCCTGTCATCCAGCACCTCGCCTGCCCCCTCTTCCGGGCGGAAAACGATGCGCTGATGGCGGCGGCGACGCTGCGCGCGGCCTTCCGCACCGATGTCGTGTCAATCGGCACGCAACTTTGACCCCCTTTCGGCGCCCAATAATGACCCCGCTTGGTCAGCACGGGTAGCTGGCCCGATGCGGTGTAGCCTCCATACAGCGCAACCGGATCGGGCCAGCGGCGTCTCGGTCATTCCCGCGTCTTGAAGCGCCAGCTCTCGTTGCCGGTCTCGACGATGTCACAGTGATGGGTCAGTCGGTCGAGGAGCGCCGTTGTCATCTTCGCGTCTCCGAAGACGGTCGGCCATTCGCCGAAGTCGAGGTTCGTCGTCACGATGATCGAGGTGCGTTCGTAAAGGCGACTGATGAGGTGGAACAGGAGCTGGCCACCCGTCTGGGCGAACGGCAGATATCCCAACTCGTCGAGGATCAGGAAGTCGAGGCGGCACAGGAGATCCGCAGTGCGTCCCTGTCGGTCGGCGCGGGCTTCGGCGTCCAGCTTGTTCACCAGGTCCACGACGTTGAAGAAGCGGCCGCGCTTGCCACGGCGGATGCAGGCCCGGGCGATGCTGACGGCAAGGTGGGATTTGCCGGTCCCGGTGCCGCCGATGAGGACGACGTTACGCTGATGCTCGAGGAACTCTCCGGAGGCCAGATCGCGCACCAGCGTTTCGTTTACGGGCGTGTCTTCGAAGCTGAACTCGTCGACTTCCTTGGCCAAGGGCAGCTTGGCGATGGTCATCTGGTATTTGATCGAGCGAGCTTGTTTCTCGCTGATCTCGGCGTTCAGCAGGTCGCCCACGATTTGCTGCGGTTCGTGCTGTCGCTTCACCGCCGTGGCGATGATCTCATCGTAGGCGGCCTTCATGCCGTAGAGCTTCAACTGGCCCATCGCGTCCAGCACCTGTGATCTTTCCATGGCGGGGTCTCCTGAGGCTGTCGTAGCGTTTGCAGTCGGCCACGGGCTCGCAGGTCAGGCGCAACGCGTCCGGCGTGGCGATGGTCAACGGAGGTGGTGGCTCGCGATGTCGGGCCAGGATGTTCAGAACGACCGATGCCGCCGGGGCGCCTTCGGTCAGGGCCTCGACGCAGGCAGCCTCGACGGCTTCCAGTCCATCCGTTGGGATCATGCTCAGGATCTGGACCATCTGACGGTCACCGTTCGGCACGCGCCCCAGCTTACGCTGGACGCGTCGTATCGCCGGCGGCAGTTCCCATTCCTTGAAGGGAGCGCCGTTTCGAAGGGCGCCGGGCTTGCGGGCCAGCACCGGGATGTAGTGCAGCGGGTCATAGATGGCCTTGTCGCGCCCGAAGGCGCGGTCGTGCCGGCCGACGATCTTGCCGTCCTGCCAGACCTCGACCCGCTCGGCATAGGCGCGGATCTCGACCGGACGGCCGACGGCGCGACCATCGACCGAGTAGCGGTTCTTGTCGAACCTAACGAGGCAGGTCTTGGACACCGAGGCCGGCACGGCATGGAATCCGTCGAAAGGGCCGACGTAGGGCACCAGGCTCGCCCGCTCATCCTGGAACACGTCCCAGATTGTCCGATCACGCAATTCCTGGTGCGGATGGGCCTTGGCCCAGGCAATACAGCGATCCTGAAGCCAGGCGTTGAGTTCCGCGTAGCTCTTGAAGCGCGGCCGCGGCACGAAGAACCGCCGCCGGACAACGCCAACCTGGTTCTCTACTTGTCCCTTCTCCCAGCCGGACGCGGGGGTGCAGGCGACGGGATCGACAAGGTAGTGTCCGCACATCTGCTGGAACCGGCGATTATACGCGCGGTCGCGGCCGACGAAGATCGTGTCCACCGCCGTCTTCATGTTGTCGTAGATCCCACGCGCACAGGCGCCGCCGAAGAAGGCAAAGGCCTTGTCATGGGCATCGAACACCATTTCCTGCGTCTCTCGCGGGTAGGCCCGGACGAACAGCATCCGGCTATGACAAAGCCGGACGTGAGCCACCTTCACCGTGGTGGTCACGCCGTCGATCAGAACGACCTCGTGACTCCAGTCGAACTGGTAGGCTTCACCCGGATCGAAGCTCAGTGGCACATAGGCGGCGGCTGACGCTTCCTGCTCCGCCTGCGACCACGAAGCCGCATAGCGTCGGACCGCGTCGTAGCCGCCGTCATATCCGAGGGCCCTGAGCTCTTCGAAAATCCGGATGCGGGTCAGCCGCTCGCGCTTCGGCTTGCGCGCATTCGCCGCCAGCATCTCGTCGAGCTTGCCTTTCCAGGGACCGATCTTCGGCTGCGGTTGGACGGTTCGCTCGTAAGTCATCTCCGTTGCGCCGGACCGGATCACCTTCCGAACCGTGTTCCGCGATACCCGCAGCTCTCGGCAGATATGCTTGATCGACTTCTTGTCCTGGAAATACGCCCGGCGGATCTTCGCAATCGTCTCCACAACCAGCATCCCACACTGTGCCCCCCGATAGCCTCGGAGGCATCATGACCATCAGCGTAAGGGGGGTCATTTTTGGAAGCCGATTACCCCGTTACGGGGTCAATTTTGCACGCCGGTTCACAGTTTGACGTGGAATGACGGAGATCGCCGAGAGCAAGGGCCTGCCGTTTCGCGCCGCCACGGATGACGAGAATGTCAGTGGCAAGTTCGGCAATGCTGTCGTCACCGCGCAGGCCTTCGAGCACGATGCGGATCTTGTCCTCCGCCGAGAAGTGGCGCCGCGTCTGCCGCCGGATGTCCTTCACCAACTGCTCCGCAGGGGCCTTCGCCGATTTTTTCAAAGAGGATTTGGGCTTCATCTTCGTTCCTTCGTCACTACGAAGAAGCCCAAATCCTCAAATGCGATTCCCCTGGTCCTGGGACGGGCGGGCATCCTTGCATGAACGCCGCTCAGCGCAGGATCGTTTTCCCGGCATATTCGGCCGTGGCGCCCAGCATTTCCTCGATGCGGATCAGCTGGTTGTATTTCGCCAGCCGGTCGGACCGCGCCAGCGAGCCGGTTTTGATCTGGCCGCAATTGGTCGCCACCGCCAGGTCGGCGATGGTGGCGTCCGCGGTCTCGCCCGAGCGGTGCGACATCACCGATGTGAAGCCCGCCCGGTCGGCCATGCGCACCGCGTCCAGAGTCTCGGACAGCGTGCCGATCTGGTTGACCTTGACCAGCAGCGAATTGCCGCAGCCCTGCGCGATCCCCTCGGCCAGCCGCGCCGGGTTGGTCACGAACAGGTCGTCGCCGACCAGCTGCACCCGGCTGCCCAGCGTGTCGGTCAGCAGTTTCCAGCCGTCCCAGTCGTCCTCGGCGCAGCCGTCCTCGATCGACAGGATCGGGTAGTCGTTGCAGAGCGCGGCCAGGTAGTCGACATTCTCGGCCGGGCTCAGCGACTTGCCCTCGCCGGCCATCTCGTATTTGCCGCCCTTGAAATATTCGGTCGAGGCACAGTCCAGCGCCAGCATGATGTCGTCGCCGGGCTGGTAGCCGGCCTTCTCGATGGCCTTGAGGATGAAATCCAGCGCGTCGCGGGTGCTGGACAGGTTCGGTGCAAAGCCGCCCTCGTCGCCGACGCCGGTGGCCAGCCCCGCCGAGGATAGCTCCTTCTTCAGCGTGTGGAACACCTCGGATCCCATGCGCACCGCGTCGCGGATATTGCCGGCGCTGACCGGCATGATCATGAATTCCTGGATGTCGATCGGGTTGTCGGCATGTTCGCCGCCGTTGATGATGTTCATCATCGGCACCGGCAGCACGCGGGCACCGGCGCCGCCGACATAGCGGTAAAGCGGCTGCTGGCAGGCATCGGCCGCGGCCTTGGCGACGGCCAGCGACACGCCCAGGATCGCGTTGGCGCCCAGCCGGGCCTTGTTGGGGGTGCCGTCCAGCTCGATCATCAGCGCGTCGATGGCGCGCTGCTCGGTCGCGTCCTCGCCGATCAGGTTCTCGGCCAGCTCGCCATTGACGGCGGCCACCGCCTCCAGCACGCCCTTGCCCAGATAGCGCGCCTTGTCGCCGTCGCGCTTCTCGACCGCCTCATGGGCGCCCGTGGACGCGCCCGAGGGCACCGCCGCCCGGCCCATCGTGCCGTCTTCCAGCGTCACGTCGACCTCGACGGTCGGATTGCCGCGGCTGTCAAGGATCTCGCGGGCGAATATGTCGATGATGGCTGTCATCGTCTTCCTCCTCTTGCGATTGACGGTCAGTATTGGCCGAGCGGCGTGACCCGGATGCTGTTGGTGGTCCCCGGCACGCCGAAGGGGAAGCCGCAAACCACGACGATCTTGTCGCCCGGCTTGCCGATTCCCAGATCCAGCACCGCCTCCGCGGCATGGATCGGCACCGTGTCGTGGTCGCTGATCTCGGCCTCGTGCACCGAGCGCACGCCCCAGACCAGCGACATGCGGCGTGCGACGGCCTCGTCCCCGGTCAGCAGGACAGTCGTGCGCGGGGATCGGTGCGAGACGATCCGCCGTCCCGACGCGCCGGTCGAGGAGAAGGAGACGATGGCCGGGGACGAAAGCGCATCAGCCAGTTCGACCGCCGCGAAGGCGATGGCCTGTTCCGCCGTGTCGACATGGGGCGCGGCCGCCTGAAGCGAGGCGGAATAGAAGGGATGCGCCTCGGTGCGGCGGATGATGCGGTCCATCATGGCGACGGCCTCAACGGGATACTGCCCCGACGCGGTTTCCGCCGACAGCATCACCGCATCGGTGCCATCATAGACCGCCGTCGCCACGTCGGATGCCTCGGCCCGCGTGGGCGTCGGCGTGGTGATCATGGATTCCAGCATCTGCGTCGCGACGATCACCGGGCGGTCGGACTGGCGGCAGAGCCGGATGATCTCCTTCTGTCGTCCGGGCACATCCTCGGGCGGGATCTCGACGCCCAGGTCGCCGCGCGCGATCATCACGCCATCCGCCTCGGCCACAATCTGCGGCAGGCTGTCCAGCGCCGAGGGCTTCTCGATCTTGGCGATCAGCCCGGCACGGCCCCGGATCAGGGCCTTGGCCTCGACCAGGTCCTCGGGCCGCTGGACGAAGGACAGCGCCACCCGACTCTGTTGCACAAATCGGGTGATGGCCGAGGTTCCCCCTTCCCCGGACGGACTTATCCCACAGCTTCCGTGACGGGTATGCCGAGCGCGGTGTATCCGTTCAGGACGGCGATTCGGACCTGGAGTTCAGCGACCTGACGGTCGAAGTCCCGCGCCATGAGCCGCTGCCCCAGCAACTTCACACAATGCATCTTTGTCTCGACGCGGCTTCGGCGGTGGTATCCGCTCCATCGTCGCCAGAGCGCGCGGCCCAGGTATTTCGCCGCGCGCAGGGCCTCGTTTCGCGCCACGGCTCCAGCGGTGATCGTCTTCCAGGGCTTGGCGTTCTTGCGGGGCGGGATGACGGCATGGGCGCCGCGGTCGGCAATGGCGTCGTGGCATTTACGTGTGTCGTAGGCACCGTCGGCGGTGACGCTGCCGATCCGCTCGTCCGCCGGGATCTGACCGAGCAGGTCGGGTAGCACAGGGGCATCACCGATGTGGCTCCCGGTGATCTCGGCAGCGCGGACCTCCAGTGTTTCCTCATCGATTCCGAGATGGATCTTGCGCCAGACGCGCCGTTTGGGACCGCCATGCTTGCGGGCATGCCACTCGCCTTCCCCCTCGACCTTGATGCCGGTGCTATCGATCAGCAGGTGCAGTGGCCCCTTGGAGCCGCGGTAGGGGATGTTTACGGCCAAGGTCTTCTGGCGGCGAGATAGCGTGCTGAAGTCGGGCACCGTCCAGTCGAGACCAACCAGCTGCAACAAGCTCTCGACGAACCCGGTCGTCTGCCGGAGCGCCATGCCGAACAGCACCTTCATCGAGAGGCACGTCTGTATGGCGGCGTCGCTGTAGCTCTGCTGGCGGCCACGCCTGCCAGTTGGTGCGGCCTCCCAGCTCATCTCGGGATCGAACCAGATCGTCAGCGATCCGCGGCGCTTGAGCGCTTCATTGTAGGATGGCCAGTTCCTGGTCTTGTAGGTTGGAGGTGTGGGTCTGCTCATGGATTCCAGCTACCACGCTGGATTCATGAGATGAATCCCAAAAGGGATTTGTGCAACAGAGCCATTCACCCCGGTAATCAACGTCGGCTCGTAATGGAACCCCTCGGGCAGGTTGGCGAGCTTGCCGCCTGTTACCACGGTCGCCCCCTGCTCGCATGCCCGGTCGACGGCGCCCGCCACCTTGTCCAGACCGGCCCGATTGATCAGAGGGCCCATGTCCAGATCATCCGTGACCGAAGGATCACCATAGCGCGTTTCCTGAAACAAGGCCGCGAGCTTCTCGACCAGCGCATCGTGGACGGACCGTTCGACATAGACCCGCTCGGCACAATTGCAGACTTGCCCGGTGTTGATCACGCGCGAGGCATGAATCGCCTGCGCGGCCAGGTCGAGATCGGCGTCCTTCAGCACGATGGCCGGAGCCTTGCCGCCCAGTTCCAGATTGACCTTGGTCAGGTTTCGGCCCGCCGCCTGCATGATATGCGCACCCGTGCCGACGCTGCCGGTAAAGGTGATCAGGTCGACGCCGGGATGGGTCACCAATGCCTCGCCGGTTGTCGCGCCACGGCCGCCGATCAGGTTGAAAACCCCCTTCGGCAAGTCCGTTTCCGCCAGCAGTTCGGCGAATAGATAAGCGTTCAGCGGGGTTTCCTCGCTGGGTTTGACGACGATGGTATTGCCAGTCACCAGTGCGGGCGCCATCTTGCGGGCGATCAGGAAGAACGGGAAGTTCCAGGGCAGTATGCCCGCGACCACGCCGATGGGCTTGCGCAACAGCAACATGGTTTCATTCGGGCGATCGCTGGTCAGCACCTCACCCTCGATCCGGCGGGCCCATTCGGCCATGTAGTCGATGTAATCGGCGGTGAAATCGACCTCGACCTGGGCCAGGCCGCGCACTTTGCCCTGCTCCTTGACGATGACGTCGGCAAGCTCCAGGCGATGCTCGCGCAGCTTGGCCGAGACCTGGCGCAGATACCCCGCGCGCTCGATGGCGGGCAGCCTTTCCCAGCCGGCCTGCGCATGGCGGGCGGCCTTCACGGCAGCATCGACCTGGTCCGGCCCCGTGTCGGGGATTCGGCCCAGAAGCCTGCCGTTGGCGGGGTTCAGCACGTCAATCATTTCAGTGCCGCTCTCCACGAACGCGCCGTCGATATAGTTGCGGTAGTCCTGCGGCTCACCCTGGAAAGCCTTGGCGGGAATGCGGGTCATATCGGGTTCCTCCTCCGAAGTCATGAAATGGGTCAGGTAGCCGTCGCGCCATAGCGCGGGCGCAGGCGGCTGATGTCGAACACCTTGGCATCGACGCGGGTAGGCTCGCCGGTGATCAGGTCGGCCATCAACTGGCCCGCACCGGGGCCGATGCCGAAGCCGTGTCCCGAAAAGCCCGAGGCGACGTGCAGGCCGGGGACGGTATGGACGGGGCTGATGACCGGGATCGCGTCCGGCGTCGCGTCCATGACGCCCGCCCATTCGCGGCGGACGCGGGCATTCGCGAAGCGCGGAAAGGCACGGCCGAGATTCTTCAGCGCCTTGCGGGTAAAGCCGGGCACGGCAGGCGGGTCCATGACCCGGCAAGCCTCGAACGGGGTAGCCTCATCCGCTCGCCAGGATCGCCGGATCACCGCTTCCTGCAGGAAGATCCCGTTCAGGCGCAGGCTCAACTCGCGCCAGGTGGTCAGGAAGGTCGGGAAGAACTCGGTCAGCAACCGGAAATGATCCGGCGTCAGGGGGGCAAGGTTCTTGTTCCTGACCGCCACGGTGAACCCGCCATCCAGCCGCTTGCGATAGGCAAAGTCCCCTGCCCCGACCGGCATGTCCGTCAGCCCTTCGACCCCGTCTACGCAGGCCACCGGGCCGATCACCTTCAGTTGCGGAAAATCCAGCCCCATGTTGCCAAGGAACAGCCGCGACCAGATCCCCCCGGCGACGACCGCCGCCTGGCAACGGATCGTGCCCCGTTCGGTCACCACGGCGCTGACCCGACCGGCCGAGGTCTCGACCGTCCGCACCGCGCAGCCGGTCAGGATATGGGCGCCCTTTTCGCGCGCGGCCTCGGCGATGGCGGGAACTGCGATCCACGGTTCGGCCCGCCCGTCCGAGGCAGTATGCAGCACGCCCAGGATACCGCCATTGTTGCCCGGCAGCTTTTCGGCGATCTCGGCCTGCGACAGCATCCGCGCGTCCAGCCCGTGGCGGCGGCCGATCTCTTCCCAGGCCAGCCAGCCTTTCAGGTCGCGACGATTATAGGACAGGTAGCTGATGCCGGTGCGGCGCCAGCCGGTGTCGCCGCCGATGCGTTCGTTCATCTGCGACCACATCTCGACCGAATGCATGCAGAGCGGCAATTCGCGTTCATCCCGGCCCATCTGCCGCGTCCAGCCCCAGTTGCGGCTGGACTGTTCACCCGCGATCACCCCCTTTTCGCAAAGCGCGACCGAGATCCCGCGTTCGGCCAGTTCCAACGCGGTGGTGACTCCGATGATGCCCCCGCCGACGATCACCACATCGACCGCAGCAGGAAGGGTATCGTCACCTGGAAAGGGGGCGACGGGAATGGAAAGCGTGGACATGGATGTTGGCTCGCATCGTCAGAATGGGGACTGGCGTCATTGCCAGTCTTCCCCGGAATCGAGGACAAAATGATCGTCCGAGATTTCAAGATAGCGCCGGGCGGGGCGACGATAGTCCGGCGGGCGGACGGGGCTGCGCAGTTCAGTGACTACAGCTGCACCGCGCTGGTGACGCCGGGCCGGATCGGGCACCGGAACCGCGCCCAGCAATCGCCGCGTATAGGGATGGCGCGGATTCTCGAAAATGGCCGCGCGCGGGCCGATCTCGACGATCTCGCCCAGATACATCACCGCGATCCGGTGGCTGATGCGTTCGACCACCGCCATGTCATGGCTGATGAACACGAAGCCCAAGCCCATTTCCTGTTGCAGGTCCATCATCAGGTTGACGACCTGCGTCTTCATCGTCACGTCCAGCGCCGAAACCGCCTCATCGGCCACGATGACCTTGGGCTTCATCACCAGGGCCCGCGCGACGCAGATGCGCTGACGCTGGCCTCCCGAGAATTCATGCGGATAGCGCCCAGCCATTTCCGGCTGCAACCCGACGCGGGTCAGCAGCGATGCGGCAATCTCGCGTTGCTCGGTCGCGCTCGCCTTGCCGTGGATGCGCAACGGCTCGGTTATCGCCTCTCCGATGCGCAGGCGGGGGTTCAGGCTGGCATAAGGATCCTGGAAGATCATCTGGATGTCATGGGCGCGTTCGACCGCCGGGATGGCGCCCAACTCGCGCCCGGCCAGCACGACCCGGCCTTCGTCGCGGTCGTGCAGCCCGGTGATCAGCTTGCCGGTGGTCGATTTCCCGCAACCGGATTCGCCGACGATGGACAGCGTCTCTCCCTGTCGCAGGGTAAAGCTGACGCCTTCGACCGCATGAACGCGGGCGATGGTGCGCTTCAGAAGCTTGCTCTGGATGGCAAAGCGCTTGGAAAGGTCGCTGACCTGCAGCAGATAGGGCGGCCCCTCGCGCAGCGTGTTGGGACGGGGCCCGGGCTCACGCAGCTTGCCGCTGGCGATGTCGAAGACCGGATAGGGCGTCGGCATCGCATTGCCAGTCATCGAGCCCAGACGGGGCACGGCAGAAAGCAGCGCACTGGTATAAGCCTTGGCAGGGTGGCGGAAAATCTGCTCGGTCGTGCCGGATTCGATTACGTCGCCGTGATACATGACCAACGTGCGGTCCGAGACCTCGGCCACAACGCCCATGTCATGGGTGATGAAGATCACTCCCATGCCGCTTTCGGCCTGCAACTCCTTGATCAGGTCCAGGACCTGCGCCTGGATCGTCACGTCCAGTGCCGTCGTCGGTTCATCGGCGATCAGCAGATCGGGCTGGCAAGCCAGGGCGGCCGCGATCATGACCCGCTGCCTCATGCCGCCGGAAAACTGGTGCGGGAAATCGTCGTAGCGGCTTTTGGCCGAGGGAATGCGCACGCGATCCATCATCGCCAGCGCCTCGGCGCGGGCCTCGGCCTTGCCGATACGACGATGCGTCAGGATCGATTCCGCGATCTGCGCGCCGATGGTCATCACCGGGTTCAACGAGGTCATCGGCTCCTGGAAGATCATCGAGATCCGGTCGCCCCGGATGCGCTCCATCTGGCGTTCGTCCAATTGCAGCAGGTCGATGCCCCGGAACAGCGCCCGCCCCGAGATGCGCGAGTTGTCGCGCGGCAGCAGTTGCATCAGCGCCATCGAGGTCACGCTTTTGCCCGAGCCGGATTCACCGACGATGGCCAGCGTCTCGCCCCTGCTGACCGAGAAGCCGACATCGCGGATAACATCGTTCCATTGGCCGCCGCGGCGAAAGCCCACGGTCAGGCCCTGGACCTGCAGCAACGGATGTTCTGCGGATTGCGTCACCGTCATGTTCTCCCGATTGCGGCTCATGCGCCCGATTCCCGTCTGGGATCGAAGAGCTGCCGCAGGTGGTCGCAAAAGGCGTTCAGGACCAGCACCAGCACGATCAGCGACAGGCAGGGCGCCAGCAGCAGCCATGGTTCCTGCGCGAAGGTCGAGCGTGCGGTGCCGATCATCATGCCCAGGGACGGCTGTGGCGGCAGCACGCCAAGGCCCAGGAACGACAGGCCGGATTCCAGGATCACCGACATCACCACGACGAAGCTGAACTGCACGAACAGCGGTCCGACGATATTGGGCAGGATCGTGCGAAAGATGATGCGGGTCGCCGATGCACCCATCAGGCGCGTGGCGTCGACGTAATCCTGCCCGCGCACGGTCATCACGCTGGCATGGGCCACGCGGGTGAAGCTGGGCACGAAGACCAGGGCCAGCACCGGCACCAGCGTGGACGGGCCGGCACCGTAAAGCGTTGCGGCCAGCATCGCCAGCAGCAGCGGCGGAAAGCACAGGATCACATCCATGACGCGCATCGACAGCGCCTCGGAAAAGCCACGGACATACCCCGCGACCACGCCGACCGAGACACCGATCACCGCCGAGATCATCGCCGCGCCTCCCGAGATCAGGATGGCCGAGCGCAGCGCGTGGACCAGCCGCGACAGCAGGTCGCGCCCGTATTCGTCCTGTCCCAGCGGATGCGCTGCCGAGGGTCCGCCAAACCGCGCCGCCACATCCATGGCCAGAGGATCGGCCAGAGGCAGCAGCGGCCCGATAAAGGCTATGGCCAGGATCAGCGCCAGCAGGATGCCCGATGGACTTTGGAAAGCCTGTTTCATTTGCGCACCCTCGGGTCGGTGATGCCGTAGATGATGTCGACCAGCAGGTTCAGCCCGATATAGAAGGCCGAGACGACGACCAGCACGCCAGTGACCACCGGGTAGTCGCGCGCGTTCACGCCCGCGACCAGCATTCCCGACAGGCCGGGCCAGTTGAACACGGTCTCGACCAGCACCGTGCCGGCCAGGAGGCCACCCAGTTGCAGCGCGAACACGGTGATGACCGGCATCAGCGCATTGCGCAGGGCATGGCGGATGATCACCCGGCGGGCGGGAACCCCCTTGGCCCGCGCCGTGCGGATGAAATCCAGCGGCAGCACGTCCAGCATCGACGCCCTGGTGATGCGAAAGACGATGGCGGACAGGCCGATGGCGATGGTCGCGGCCGGCAGGACCAGCAGTTGCAGATGCTTGCCCGGATCGCGCGAAAACGGCACGAAGCCTCCCGCCGGCAGCCAACCCAGGACCTGGGCGAACAGGACCACGAGCAGCGTGCCCAGCACGAAGACCGGCACCGACTGCGCCGTCCCTGCCACCACCGCCGCACCCCGCGAGAAGCGGCCCCTGGGGCGCAGCGCCGACAGCACCCCCGCCGGAATGCCGATCAGGAGGCTGAGGATGCCCGCCGCCGCGATCAGTTCCAGCGTGCGCGGCAGGCGGCGCATCACCTCCTGGCCGACCGAGCTGCCATCGACCATCGAGGCGCCCAGATCGCCTCTCAGAATCCCCATGACGTTGTGGGAATACTGCTCGGGCAGCGGACGATCGAGGCCGAGCTGCTCGCGCAGCATCTGCACCATCAGGGGATCGGGCGAACCGCCGTCCTGCGCCAGCAGCAGTTCGGCCGGATCGCCCGGCACGAAATGGATGGACAGGAAGACCAAGGAAACAACCACCCAAAGCATGACGAGGCTTTGGGCCAATCGTCGGACAAACCACCCCATCAGGTCGCCTTTCGTCTGGTTATCGGACGCTGGACCGTTCAGCCCAGCTTCAGCTTGTCGAACAGCACCGAGGAGAACGGAGACAGTTGGTCGGGCAACATGGCGAGATCCTGCACGCTCGCCTTGGCGGCGAAACCCGTCGCGCGATAGCACAGGCCGCAGAAGGTGGTCGCCTCCAGCACCATCTGGTCGGCCCGGCGATAGATATCCACGCGCTTGGCTTCATCCATCTCGCTGCGCCCCTGCGCCAATGCCTCGCTGAGGCCCTCGACCTCGAAATTGCGGCTGCGCAGGTAAGTGGGCGACAGCGAGGGATCGATCAGCGTCGTGACCGCATCGGGGTCGAGGTTGTCCAGCCCGATGCCCTGCACCGCGAAATCGCCCGCGCCCTGGTTGCCAAGGTTCACCCGCGTCGCCCAATCGGGCATTGTCAGGTTGACGGTGATGCCGATCTCGGCCAGTTGCGCCTGCACCAGCACCGCCGTGTCGCGATGCATCGAATATTGCGACGTCGAAAGAAGCGAGACGGTCAAGCCGTTCTCGTGGCCGGCCTCTTTCAGCAACGCCTTGGCGCGTTCGGGGTCATAGCCCCAGAAGGCGGCCTGGTCGTCATGGCGGTAGGGGCTGCCGGCGGCGCGCGGCAGGCCCGTCATCTCGGCGCCGAAGCCGAAGAAGATCGACTTGACGAACTCGTGGCGGCGCAGGCCGAAGGCCACCGCCTGCCGCAGGCGCGGATCGGCAAAGACGCCGCCGCCGTTGAAGCTGAGATACATGAAGGCGCCCGCATCGACCTTGTGCAGAGCCAGCGCCGGATCGGCCTCGATCGCGGCCATTGCCGACCAGGGCACATAGTCGATCATGTCCACATCGCCCGCGTTCAGCGCCGCTACCCGGGCGCTTTCATCGACATAGGGCGTGATGGTGATGCCGGCCAAGGTGGGCAGGCCGGGCTTGAAGTAATGCTCGTTCGGCTCCAACTCGATCGAGACGCCCTTTTCCGCATAGGCGATGCGATAGGGACCGGCGCCGATCCCCTGATCCTCGGCATCGGTCGAACCGGCCTTGAGGATCGAGAGGAACGGAAACGTCATCAGCGCCGGCAGTGTGGCCAGCGGTTCATCCGTGGTCAGGCGGAAATTGCGCTCGTCTATGACCTCGAAGCCAGTGACGGGGCGCAGGGCGTCGAACATATAGGCGCCCGAACCGTCTGCCTGGATCTGCTGGAAGGTCCATTCCACATCCTGCGCCGTGACCGGGCTGCCGTCGTGGAAATGCGATTCGCGCAGGGTAAAGCGCCATGTCTCGGGCGTCTCGTTTTCCCAGCTTTCGGCCAGTTCGCCCACCAGTTGCCCCTGCTCGTCGTAGTTGATCAGGGTGCGATTGATCAGCGAACACAGCAGATGCCCCGAATAGCCGACATTCACCCAGGGGCGCAGATGTGGCGGATAGGTCGAAAGCCCGACCCGCAGGGTCTGCCCCCCTTGCGCCTGGGCGAAACGCCCGCCAAGCGCCAGCACCGCGCCTGACATCGTGGCGATCTTCAACAAGTTCCGTCTGTTCAATTGCATGACCTTGCTTCCCTGCTGTCGCCCCTGTGCCAGGGCGGTTTTCCAAGGCCCCTTCGACAGGTCCGCATGGGAGGTGCCGCCGGGCTTTCACTGATGGAAGGGTAGCGATTCATTTTTTCCTCGGTCAATTACATTCCATTTATCAGATGACAATTTATAATGTATTCCTATTAAAAGAATAATGCACAGCGCACTGCTCATCTTTTGGGCAGATTCCTGGGTTTCATATTCTTTTAATTCTTATAATCGGAATATATTATAGCTTTTATACCTGATTTAAGAATATGATTGACCATGCGAGCGCTCTGTCCTGATATGGCTCCATGTCAAACCAGGGCAGACGGGCCGGCGCCGAGGGGCTGCCGCGCCTGAACGCCTAGCAACGAATGCAGGAAAAAAACCCATGACTTGGCGTATCGGCGTGGATTCGGGCGGCACCTTCACGGATGTCTGCCTCTTCGATGACACCTCGGGCGAGGTAACGATCTGGAAAGTCTCATCGACCCCCGACGATCCGTCGCGCGGCATTACGCAAGGGGTAGCCGAAGGGCTGGAACAGGTTTCTGCCAGCGCCGAGACCATCAGCTTCCTGGGACATGGCACGACCGTTGCCACCAATGCGCTGATCCAGGGCCGCGGGGTCAAGACCGGCCTCATCACCACCGACGGCTTCCGCGACTTGCTGGAAATCGGCCGCCAGAAACGGCCCGACCTTTATGACCTGCAAGCCGACAAGCCCGAAACCCTGGTCACGCGCGACCTGAGGCTGGGCGTGGCCGAGCGCGTGCGCGCCGACGGCTCGGTCGAAGAGGCGCTGGACGAAGGCGCCTTCCGCGAAGCGGTGCGGGAACTGAAGGCGCAGGGGGTCAAATCGGTCGCGGTCAGTTTCCTCTACAGCTTTCTCAACGACGCGCATGAGCGCCGTGCGGCCAAGATCATCGCCGAGGAGTTCCCTGACGCCTTTACCGCGATCTCCTCCGATATCGCGCCCGAGTTCCGCGAATACGAGCGCCTGTCCACCACGGTCGTCAACGCCTATCTGGGCCCGGTGATGCAGGGCTATGTCCGCGCGCTGAAGAAGAAGCTGACCGATCTGGGCCTGAAGGTCGCGCCGCAACTGACGCAGTCGAACGGCGGCGTGATCGCCTTCGACACGGCGGCGGAAATGCCGGTGCGCACAGTGCTTTCCGGTCCCTCGACCGGCGTGGTCGCCGCGCAGGCCATCGGGCGGATGACCGGCATCGACAACCTGATCACCTTCGACATGGGCGGCACCAGTTCCGACGTCGCGCTGCTGTCGGGCGGCGAATGCCGCGTGGTCAACGAGGCCGTGGTCCATGGCTATCCCCTGAAGGTGCCGATGCTGGACATCCATACGGTGGGCGCAGGCGGCGGCTCGATCGCCTATGTCGACAACGGCGGGTTGCTGAAGGTCGGACCGAGAAGCGCAGGCGCCAATCCCGGCCCGGCCTGCTATGGGCTAGGCAATGACGAACCCACCGTCACCGACGCCAATGTGGTCTTGCAGACGCAGAACCCCGAATATCTGCTGAACGGGCGGATGAAGATCGACCGCACCCTGTCCGTGGCCGCGATCCAGAAGCTGGCCGACAGGCTGGGCATGGAGATGCTGGAGACCGCAAACGGCATCCTCGACATCGTCGTCGCCAACATGGCCAAGGCGATCCGGGTGATCTCGGTCCAGCGGGGACATGATCCGCGCGACTATACGCTGGTCGCTTTCGGCGGGGCGGGGCCGGTCCAGGCCGCGCGCCTGGCGCGCGAACTGGGCATGAGCCGGGTGCTGATCCCGCGCACGCCGGGCGTGCTATGCGCGCTGGGGCTGCTGATGACCGACCTGCGCAGCGATTTCTCGGCAACCAGCCTGATGCGACTGGACCAGGCGACGCCCGAACAGGTCCAGGCGATCTTCGATGACCTGCGCGCCCGCGCTCGCGCCTGGTTCGAGGCCGAAGGCATCGCGCATCCCGCCCGTGTCCTGAATCTTGCCGTCGACGTGCGCTATGCCGGACAGAACTATGAAATCGCCGTGGCTATTCCCGACGGCCCCGTCGACGCCGCAACCTTCGACACCATCCGCGAGGGTTTCCTGGCCGCGCATCGCCAGCTCTACGGTTTCGTGGCCGAGGGCGAGCCGATGCAGCTTGTCACTTTCCGCGCCGCCGCCAGCGGGCTGGTGCAAAAGGCCGATTTCGTGCCCCAGCCGCTGGAAGGCGACGATGCCCGCGCGGCCGTCACCGGCTCGCGGCCCGTCTGGATGCTCGAGGCGCGCGATTTCGTCGAGACCACTCTTTACGACCGCGCATTGCTGAAGCCGGGCAATGTCGTCCGCGGCCCGGCGATCATCGACCAGATGGATTCCACCAGCGTCGTTCCCCCCGGCATGGCCGCGACGGTCGATCCCTATCTGAACCTCATCCTGGAGGCAGCCAAGTGAACATGATCCCCCAAGTGAAACTGAACCCGATCACCGTCGAGGTCATCGGTTCGGCCTTCGCCTCGACGGTCGAGGAAATGGGCGAGGCGCTGGTGCGCGCCTCTTATTCCACCAATATCAAGGAGCGTCGCGACTGTTCGACAGCACTGTTCGACGCCGAGGGTCGGATGCTGTGCCAGGCCGAGCATATCCCCATGCATCTGGGCAGCTTCATCGGCTTCGTCCCCTATATCCTGCGCCATTTCGGGCAAGACGGGATCCAGCCGGGCGACGTGTTCATGGGCAACGACGCCTATGAAGGAGGAGGCACCCACCTGCCCGACATCGTCCTGGCCGAGCCGGTCTTCGTCGAGGGCAAGCTGGTCGCCTGGGCGATCAACACCGCGCATCATTCGGATTTCGCGGATCGCGGCCATGCACATATCTATCAGGAAGGGCTACGCATTCCGCCCGTGAAACTGTACCGGCGGGGCGAGCTGCAAGAGGACATACAGCGCCTGTTCCTGCTGAACTGCCAGGTTCCGGCAGAGCGCATCTCGGACCTGCGGGCACAGTTGGCCGCAAACCGGCTGGGCAATATCCGCATGACCGAGCTTTGCGGCAAATACGGGCTGGACACCGTGCTGGCCGCAGGTTCCGAATTGATGGACTACGCCGAGCGCAAGATGCGCGCCGGCATCAGCGCGATCCCCGACGGGCGCTATGCCTTCTCGGACGTCTTCGACAGCGAATCGCTGGAGACGCCATTGGAAATGTCTGTGACCATCGAGGTCAGGGGCGACGAGATCGCACTGGATTTCACCAGCCCGCCGCAGGTCCGCGCCGGCCTGAACGTCGTCTATACCGCACTGCTGGCGACGGTCTATTACGCGGTCAAGACCGTCGTGGACCCGACGGTCCTGCCGAATGCGGGCCTGGCCCGGCCGATCACCGTCACGGCCGGCGAAGGCACGCTGCTGCGCTGCGCCCATCCGGCGGCCGTCGATGGCCGCATCACCGCCTGCCAGCGGGTCGTGGACCTGATCCACGGCGCACTGGCCCCGGTCGTGCCCCACCGTGTCACCGCGGCCTCGAACGGCTCGGTCGCGGTCGCCAGCTTCGACGGGCGGCGCGAGGATGGCTCACTGTGGGTCTATCTGGAAACGATCGGCGGCGGGTTCGGCGCGCGCCACAACAAGGACGGACTGGACGGCGTGCATGTGCACATGACCAACACCTCGAACCTGCCGGTCGAGGCGCTCGAGAACGAATATCCCATCACGCTCCGGCGCTATGAACTGGTGGACGGCTCGGGCGGGAACGGGCAATTCGTCGGCGGCATGGGCCTGCGCCGCGTCTATCGCGCCGAAAAGCCCTGCCGCGTGCAGGTGATGGGCGCACGCCTGACCTCGCAGCCCTGGGGGCTGGACGGCGGAAATCCGGGCGCCAGCGGCTATTTCACCCTGAACGGCGCGCGCAGCGGGTTCGAGCGCGCGTCCGTGGACCTGGCGCCGGGCGACATCCTCGAGATCGTGACCCCCGGCGCGGGCGGCTATGGCGACCCGGCCCTGCGTGATGCGACATCCCGCGTGCGGGACTTGCGGGAAAAACGCTTTGCATAGAGGCGCAATGCTTGACTTGCCCGCCGTTCCGGCCAAACCCGGATGGCGGGCAGACCTCAGCTGGAGCGACATTTGGCCAGACAATCCTCTTCGAATGCCGGGCGGGCGGCGGAAATCCTGATCCTGCTGGGACAGGCCGACCGCAAGGGCATGGCGCTGGCGGCCCTGGCAGCCGCTACGGGCGAGGCGAAATCCTCGGTCCACCGGACACTGGTGGCATTGGCCGAATACGGGCTGGTCGTGCAAAACGGCAATCGCGGCAATTACATGCTGGGGCCGGCCACCTATGCGCTGGCTCATCGCAGCCTTGGCGTGAACGAGATCGTCGCCACATATCGCCCGGCCCTCATCGACATCACCGGGCGCACCCAATTCTCGACCTATCTCATGGTGCGTTCAGGGCTGGATACGATCTGCCTAGATTACCAGATGGGTCAGATCGTCGCGCAACCCTATGTCTCGGGCATCGGCGGACGGATCCCGATGGGGGTCGGCATCTCGGGTGTCTGCATTCTCGGCATGATGGACGCACGCAGCCGCGACCGCTGCCTGGACCTGCTGGAGGATCGCCTGGCCCAATGGGATCTGACCCGGCCGCAAATCGAAGCGGAAATAGCCGAGTTTCAGCGCCTGGGCTTCATGCGGGGCATCCGCCGCAGCGCGGGTATCGAAAGCCTGACGCTGACCGTGCCGATCAACAATGACCACCTGCGCGGGATGGAGACCGCGATTTCGCTTCTGGCACCGCTGAACGTCCTTGACGCCGCTGGCGAGCGGGCGGCGATCGCCGTCATGCACGACGCCATCTCGACGGCCGAGCGGCATGCCAGTTCCCCGACCCGCAGCGACGATATGTCTGGCAGATGACCCGATGGAAGAAAGCATGACGCGAACCGTGATGATTTCCGGCGCCTCGCGCGGGATTGGCGCCGCGATTGCGCAACGGATGCAGGCGGCGGGCTGGAATGTCAGCCTCGGCCTGCGCCGTCCCGAGACGGCAGACCCTGACACGCCGCAGCGCCTTGCCTGCCGCTATGACGCGCTGGAGCCGGATTCGGAGCGCGCCTGGATCCGCGCAACCATCGCCCGGTTCGGCCGGCTGGATGGGCTGGTGCTGAGCGCAGGCATCCACAGCCGCGCCACCGTGCTGGAGGCCGCCGACGAGGAATTCGATCAGTTGATCGCAGTGAACGTGAAATCGCCGATGCGGCTGGCCCGGCTTGCATGGCCGCATCTTGAAGCCCTGCCGGACGGCAAGCCGCATCCTGGCCGGATCGTGCTGATGTCCTCGCTGTCGGGCAAGCGGGTGAAATCGGCAGGTTCGGGCCTTTACGGCATTTCCAAGTTCGCGCTGATGGGGCTGGCGCAGGGCCTGCGACAATGCGGGCGCGACAATCGCGTGCGCACCACCGCGATCTGTCCCAGCTTTGTCGCGACGGACATGGCGGCAGGCGTCGTCCAGGACATGTCCAAACTGACCCGGCCCGAAGACATCGCCGCCATCGTGGAAACCGTCCTGGGCCTGCCTCCCACCGCCTCGGTCGCCGACATTCCCGTCCACTGGTCGGTCGAGGATTGCTATTGAGGAACATGGCCATGCGATCATCACCGCTGATCTTTGCCGCCGAGGCGCTGGCGGCGCCGGAAGGAACCGTCTTCGTCGACACCCGCCCCAGGGACGATTGGGCAAAGGCAACGATTCCCGGCGCCACCTGCCTGAACGTCTACGACTATTTCATCGCCCACAGCGACGAGAGGGGCATTGCCGCGATGGTGGCTGGCACCCGCGCGGCGTTCCGGCAGCTTGGCCTCGACCGGGCGCCGCTGGTCGTTTTCTTCGAAGAGCAGACGGGGATGCGGTCGCCGCGCGGGCTGTGGTTCCATGAGCTTTGCGGCTTCGACGGCGGCCGCATTCTCGACGGCGGGCTGGCTGCCTGGCGCGCGGCGGGCGGTGGGACCGCCGCCGGAGCCGGTGCGACCGGCAGGATCGGCGACGGCGATCCAGCACAGGCAGGCGCCTTTCGCAGCGAACTGGTCGCAGCCACCGAGGAATTGCTGGAGCCGGGTGCGCCGGAGTTGCATGTCCTGGACGCCCGCCGCCCTGCCGAATGGGACGGAAGCTATGTCCACGCCTGCTGCGCCCGCGCGGGCCGCATCCCCGGCGCGGACCTGCTGTTCTATGAAGACCTGTTGCAGGACGGCCGCTATCGCAGCCCCGACGAGATCCGCCGCATCGCCGCGGCGGCGGGCTTTGGGCCGGGCCAGCGCATCGTCACCTATTGCCACCGGGGCGCACGGGCGGCGACCACGCTTTACGGGCTGCGCTCGGCCGGCTTCGACAATGTCGCCATCCATCCCGGCAGTTGGCACGAATGGGCGGGCGAGCCCGACCTGCCCGCCGTCGAAGGAACCGGCGCCTTCGTCCACCGCTGAGGCGTGGAAGCACGAGGGGCGCCAGAAATACGGCACCCCCTCCCCGTCACGATGGCCGGGTCACAGCTTCGCAAGCTGCTCGGCATGGGGATAAAGCGCCGGCGAGCCGCCCGTGTGCAGGAACAGCACCCGCGCCCCCTTCGGAATCGTGCCGTCCTCGACCAGCCCCAGAAGGCCCGCCATGCCCTTGCCGGTATAGACCGGGTCCAGCAGCAGCCCCTCTTGCATGGCCAGACGCTTGATCGCGGCATTGCCCGCCTCGGAGGGCACGGCATAGGCCTCGCCGAAATAGCCGGTCTCGACATGGATCTCCTCGGGCCGCCACACCCGGTCCAGTCCAACCAGCTTGGCCCCCTCGGTCGCCATCGGCGCGATGCGGTCGGGAAAGGGGACGGCCGAGCCCGAAACAGCGATGCCGATTGCCTTGGTGCCGGGCCAGTATTGCGTCAGGCCGATCTCGATCCCGGCCAGCGTGCCGCCGGACCCGACAGCAGTGACGATGACATCCGGCGCAGGCAGGGCAAGGGCGGCGAATTGCTCGGCCAACTCGCGCACCGCGCTGGCATAACCCAGCGCGCCAAGCGGCGTCGCCCCGCCGACCGGCATGATATAGGGTTCCTGCCCCCGTTCGCGCGCACGGTCGGCATGGGCCTGCATCCGCGGCCCGATCAGGTCGAAATAGGCGTCGGGGTCCAGAAACTCGATCTCGGCCCCGAACAGCCGGTCGAGCAACAGGTTCCCCTGAAAGCCGGACGGTTCATTGCCGCGCAGCACCAGGACCGGGTGCATGCCGAAATGCCGCGCCGCCGCAGCCGTCATGCGGGCATGGTTCGACTGGTGCCCGCCCGTGGTGATCAACACCTTCACCCCCCGCGCCACGGCATCGGCCATCAGGTATTCCAGCTTGCGCACCTTGTTCCCGCCGCCACCGAAGCCGATGTAATCGTCGCGCTTGACGAACAGCTCGATCCCCAGATCCGCGCCCAGCCGCATCAGCCGCTCCACAGGCGTCGGTGCGAATGCAAGCGGGATCTTCGGGACATCTCCAAGTTTCATCGTGTCATCTTCCTGTGCAGATTGCGTCCTCTTGCGAGGACGTGGGCAAGGCAATGCGTCTTGGATGGAAAAACCTTGCATTGCCTCGGTTATGAATGAAGATATATCATATATTTCTATTGGCAAGCCGCTCCGGCCATCGCGTGCATCTCGGCGCGCATCGCCGCGGAGCACAGCCAGAAGACGCGAGGAGTGCCGATGACAGACCCCGTGCTTTCCGTCGCCGACCTGCGTGTGGCGTTTCGTGGCCGTCGCGGCTGGACAGAGGTCGTGCATGGCCTGGATTTCGACATCGCCCCCGGCGAAACGGTGGCGCTGGTCGGCGAAAGCGGCTCGGGCAAAAGCGTGACCTCGCTGGCGGTGATGCGGTTGCTGGACCCGGCCGCCAGCAGGATCACCGGCTCGGTCCGGCTGGAGGGGCGCGACCTGCTGTCCCTTTCCGAAGGCGCGATGCGCCGCATCCGGGGCGACCGGGTCGCGATGATCTTCCAGGAACCGATGACCTCGCTGAATCCGTCGATGAAGATCGGCGAGCAGATCGCCGAGGTTCTGACGACCCATCGCGGCATGGACCGGCAGAAGGCCATGGCGGAAACCGTTCGACTGCTGGAGCGGGTGCGCATCCCGGCGGCCAAGCGGCGAATGCTGGAATATCCGCACCAGTCCTCGGGCGGGATGCGGCAGCGCTTCATGATCGCCATGGCCCTGGCCTGCCGGCCGCGCCTGCTGATCGCGGACGAGCCGACCACCGCCCTCGACGTGACGGTGCAGGCGCAAATCCTGGAGCTGATCCGCGAATTGCAGGCCGAGGAGCAGATGGCGGTGCTGTTCATCACCCATGACATGGGCGTCGTGGCCGAGGTGGCGGATCGCACGCTGGTCATGCTGCGCGGCGATGCGGTCGAACAGGGGCTGACCGCCGCAATCTTTGCCCATCCACAGCAGCCTTATACCCGCGCGCTTCTGGCGGCCGTGCCCCGGCTCGGCTCGATGGCCGGAACCGGCCGGCCCGCGCGATTCCCGCTGGTCGATGCGGCAACCGGCGCGGCCAGTCCCGGAACCGAATTGCCCGACACCCTGCGCGGCACGGCGCCGCTGCTCGAGGTGCGCGGGCTGACCACCCGCTATGATGCCGGCACGGACCTCCTGGGCCGGACGCAGGCGCGCGTTCATGCGGTCGAGAACGTCTCTTTCGACATCCGCCAGGGAGAGACGCTGGCCCTGGTGGGCGAATCCGGTTGCGGCAAATCCTCGACCGGGCGCTCGATCCTGCGGCTGACGCAGCCCTTCTCGGGCTCGGTAAGACTGGACGGAACCGAGCTACTGGAGCTTGACCGCCCGGCCCTGCGCCGAATGCGGCGGCAGATGCAGATGATCTTCCAGGACCCCTTCGCCAGCCTCGATCCCCGTCGCCGGGTCGGCGATGCCATTGCCGAGCCGATGGTGACGCATGGCCTGGCGCGGGGATCGGAACTGAAGGACAGGGTCGCGGACCTGCTGGCGCAGGTCGGGCTTTCCCCCGACATGGCGCGGCGTTTCCCGAACGAGTTCTCGGGCGGGCAGCGGCAGCGCATCTGCATCGCCCGCGCCCTTGGCATCGCGCCGAAGCTGATCGTCGCGGACGAGGCGGTGTCCGCGCTGGACGTGACCGTCAAGGCACAGGTAGTGAACCTGATGCTGGATCTTCAGGCCGAGCTTGGCCTGTCCTATCTGTTCATCAGCCATGACATGGCGGTGGTCGAACGGATCAGCCACCGCGTCGGCGTGATGTATCTGGGCGAGATCGTCGAGATCGGCCCTCGCGAGGCGATCTTTGGAGCCCCTGCGCATCCCTATACCCAGCGACTGCTCCAGGCGATCCCGGTACCCGACCCCGCCTTTCGCGGCAACCGACTCGCCGGTGAGTTGCGCGAGTTGAAAAGCCCCTTGCATCCGGTGGGTTATCAGCCCCCGGCCCGCGAATGGCGCGAGGTCTCGCCCGGCCATCTGGTGCAGGTTGCCGGCCCGGAATGGCAGGCCGCCTGAGCGGGATCAGCCGGGCAGGCGCGTGCCGATTCCCTGCCCCGACGCGGCGCGCAGCAGCCGCGCCGCCAGCGCGATATCGAAGATGTTCAGCCCGAAGCTCGAAAAATAGACCGACTCGCCCGGCGCGGGCCGCCAGCCGTCGCAAAGGATGGCCGGCAGGTCGGCCGCGACCTGTGCGGGATCGAAAAGCCCCGCCCGATACATCTGGAACAGGCTTTTAGCACTGGTCCGGGCGAACTCGCCCCACAGGTCGCACGTCACCCGGTCGAAGGCGGCGATGCCCGCGAAGCTTATCTCGTGAAAGCCTATCTGAAGGACCAGCCGGCCGCCGGTCGCCGCTTCGGGACCAAGGAAGGGCTGAGGCGCGGAACTGCACATCAGCACCGCCTCGGCATTCGCGATGGCCTGCTCGGGATCTGGATGGACGGTGATCCCCGGCCCCAGCCGCTCGACCTCACGACCCGAGCGGCTCCAAACCGCGATCCGCTCAAGGTCCGGGAACAGGGCGCGCAGCATGGCGAGATGCGCCCGCGCCTGCGCACCCGCGCCCAGCAAGGCGATCCGCCGCAGACCGGGCCGCAATGCGCGCAGCACATGGGCCGAAACGGCGGCCGTCCGCACCCGCGTCAGCAGCGCCGCTTCCACCATGCCCAAGGGCCGGGCGGTGGCCAGATCCTCGATCAGCGTGGTCGACGTGATAGCCTCGCCGTCCTCGGGTGCAGCGGGCCGATGCACGGTCCATTTGATCCCGGCGGCGGCAAAGCGGCCCCCAAGCCGGGCCGGAAGCCCGTATGCCTTGGCGCGCGGATCATCGCCAAGCGGCAGCACGGATTCGGCAACCATCTCCGCATCGCCCCGACGCAACAGCCGCACAGCCTCGGCCACATCGTCCAGCGCGGCCTGCCAGTCCAGCGCGCCGGCGCGAAGCAGATCCTCGCGTCCCAGCCAGATCATGCCGCCATCCCTTGGATCCATGCCGAGACCGAGGCAATGAAACGGCCAAACCCCTCGATATGCAGGAACTCGTTGACGCCATGCGCATTGCCGCCCCGCCCCGAGCCACCGATCAGGAAGCTTTCGGTATGGCGGCCGAAGGCATAGGCCGGCGCGGCGCCGATCGCCCAGGGCCAGACCTGCGGCGCCGGACCACCGGCATAGGCATCGTGCAGGGCGCGGACGCCGACAGCGGACTCGAGAACCCGCGCGCCCGGATAGCTGTCATCGACGCGCAGCGCAGCCCCGGCAAAGACAGGCTCGGCGGCCAGCAGGTCGCGGATGCCCGCGACAAGTGCATCCGGTGCAAGGCTGGGCGGGGCGCGCAGATCGAACGCGGCCGTGGCCGCCGCGGGGATGACCGCGTCGCCGGCTACGGGATCGGTCGCCAAGGTGGCGATGTTGAAGGAAGCCGTGGTCAGGACATGGCGCAACAAAGCCTCGGGATCGAGGCAGCCGTATCGGGGCCGGGCGAAACAGGCTGCATGCCGGAAGCGCAGTTCGGCCGCAGGATCGAAATCCCGCGCCAGCGCCGCGACCACACGCGCAGCATCGGCATCCAGATCTATCTGCGCAAGCTCTCCGGTCTCGGGTCCGCCGATCCTTGCCAGCACATCGACCAGAACCCGTGCGGGATTGGCGATCCATGGCGCATTCGAGGAATGGATGGCCCGCGCAGGGCCGCCCCAGCCCCCCGCAGCCACCTCCAGCCTGCCCTTGGCCATGCCGGAAAACCCCAGATACAGCCGGGGCGGCCCGCCGCCATATTCGCAGAAGGACGGGAACAACGCCCCCACCGAAGGTCGCAGCGGGCAGTCCGGCGCCGCCAGCCAGCGGCGCAACGCGGGCGAGGCGCGCTCTTCCTGCCCGTCCAGCAGGATTTCGACATTGACGCGCAGCCGGCCGGAGCGCTTCAGGTCGCGCAGTGCGATCAGCATGCCGGCCAGCGGCCCCTTGTTGTTCTCGGCCCCCCGCGCGACGAAGGCACGGCCGATACCGGGCATATCCGCGATGCCGCCCGCCCAGGGGTCGTGCAGCCAGCCCTCGGGCGTGGCGGGCATGACGTCATACATGTTGTAAAGCAGCACCGTGCGGGCCGAGCCGCTGTCGATCCGCGCATGGATCACCGGTGCCGGCTCGGTTTCGGACGGGGAAGAGGACAGCAGCGCCGCGCCCAGTTCGCCGGACAGCCAGGATCGCAACTCGCGGGCCTGCCGCATCTGGCTGGCGGGATCGCCGGCGTGCGATGGGATCGCGCACCAGCGCGCCGTCAGGGCAAGGGCATCATCCAGCGCGCTCACAGCCGGATCCGCGGGTTGAGCCAGGTATAGGCGATATCGACCAGGAAATTGGCTATGACGAAAACGGCGGCGGTGAACAGCACCACCGCCTGCACGACGGGGAAATCGCGGTTCTGGATCGCCTCGACCGCCAGCCTTCCGATGCCCGGCCAGGCAAAGACGATCTCGGTCACCAGCGCCCCGCCCAGAAGCGCCGCGAAATACATGCCCTGCACGGTGATCACCGGGATCATGGCATTGCGCAACCCGTGCCGCACGACGATCCGCCACTGGCCAAGCCCCTTGGCGCGGGCGGTTCGGATATAGTTCTGGCCCAGCACCTCGATCAGCGAGGCGCGGACCAACCGGGTCATGGCCGACACATAATAGGCTCCCAGCGCGATGGACGGCATGACCAGATGCTGCCAGCCCCCCATCCCCGACGAGGGCAGCCACCGCAGGCGCAGCGAGAAGAGCAGGATCATCAGCAGCGCAAGCCAGAAGACCGGCACCGCCTGCCCCAGCAGGGCGATGACGCGGATGACGAAATCCAGCCCCGAATTCTTGCGCACGGCCGAGACGACCCCCAGCACCATGCCGATGGCCGAGGACCAGATGAGCGCCGAAAGAGCCAAAAGCGCGGTCGCCGGCAGGCGCTCCCACAAGAGATCGGTCGCCGGCCGCTGATAGCGCAGCGACAGGCCCAGATCGCCTTGAAGCAGATTGCCGAGAAAACGCAGATACTGCAGCCAGATCGGATCGTCGAAGCCCATGGCCCGGCGAAACGCTTCGATCTCGGCTTGGCTGGCGTCGGGCGACATCATCAGCGCGGCGGGATCGCCGGTCAGGAACAGCGCGAAAAAGACCAGCGCCGACACGCCCAGCATCACCACCAACCCCTGAAGCGCACGCGAAAGCAGAAAGCGCAGACCCTTCATGGCAGTTACGACATCTTCATATCGGCCCGGCGGACCAGCCAGTCGCCAAGCAGGTTGCAGCCGACCACCACCGCCCCGATCATCAGGCCAGGATACAGCACCAGCCAGTCGGCAATCAGGATGAAGGATCGCCCCTCGCCGATCAGGTTGCCAAGCGTGGGCCAGGGCGGCTGCACGCCGAGGCCCAGAAAGCCGACCGACGCCTCAAGGATGATGAGGCGCGGCAGGTCCAGCGTCAGCAGCACGGTCAGCGGGGCAACGATATTGGGCAGGACATGGCGGAGGATGATCGTGCCGTCGCTCTGGCCGATGGCGCGGGCGGCCTCGACATATTCCAGTTCGCGCACCGCCAGGGTCTGCCCCCGCGCGACGCGCGCGAATACCGCCCAACCTGTCAGCCCCAGGATCGCCACCAGGTTGGCGATGCTTGGCCCAAGGATCGCCACGAACAGCAGGATCAGAAGGATGAAGGGAATCGCCAGCTGGATGTCCACCAGCCGCATGATCAGCACGTCCATCCAGCCGCCGAAATAACCCGCAACCATGCCCAGGATCGTGCCCAGAACGACCGAGATCGCGGCCGAGGCCAGCACGATCCCCAGCGAGATCAGCGTGCCCAAGCCCAGCCGGGCCAACAGATCCCGGCCAAGCTGGTCGGTGCCAAGCGGATGCAGCCCCGCCTCGGTCATCGTCATCGGAGGCTTGAACGTGGCAGTCAGGGTGCCGCGCAGCGGGTCCAGGGGCCAGAACAGCGGCACAAGGATGCTGGCTGTCACGACCGCGACGATCAAAAGCACCGCAAACACGGCATCCTCGTTTCCCCGCAGCCTTGCCCCGGTCCACATCCCGTCAGTCCTTCGTGATGTCGAACAGGACGATGCGGGCATCCGGGCGGCCCTCGAAATGCACGTCCGACGCACGGCCCAGCAGTGCGTCCTCGCGGTAAAGCGAGATCAGCGGCACTTCCCTCGCGGCAAGTTCCTGCACCTCATGCAGCACTTTTTCGCGCGCTGCAGGATCGACGACCTGCCGGCTTTCGTCCAAGAGCCGGTCCAGTTCAGGTAAGGTCGCGCCGGAATAGGGCTCGCCCGAGCGCATGATGGCATAGATCGCTGCATCGGCATCCAGCGTCTGCGTCGAGCCCCAGCCCAGCATGTAGATCGGGCCGTCGAAGGGCTGCTTCTGCGTATAGACCGACCATTCCAGCACCTGCTGGTTCACCTTGACGCCGACATCGCCAAGCTGTTGGGCAATGGCCTGCGCCACCTCGTTGTTCTTCATATAACGGGTTGAGGATTGCATGGTGATCTCGAAACCGTCGGGAAGGCCCGCTTCGGCCAGCAGCTTGCGCGAAAGCTCGGGGTCGTAGGCCGGGACCGGCAGGTCAAGATAGCCGAAATCGCTCTTGCCGACCTGACCTCCGACCGGAGTTGCCATGCCTTGCAGCAGGTTGTCGGTGATCCCCTGGCGGTCGATCGCGTGATTCAGTGCCTGACGCACCTTCACGTCATCCAGTGGCTCCTTGTCCATGCGCAAGCCAAGATAGATCGTCAGGCCCCCATCCTTGACCTGGACAAGCTCCACATCGGGAGAAGCGGTCAGCATCGGCGCCAGATCCACCGGCACGTCCTCGATCAGGTCCACCTCGCCGGTGACGAGCGCGGTGATGCGGGCGGTGCTATCGGGAATCGGGCGCCAGGTCACTTCGTCCAGCGCCGGCTTGCCGCGCCAGTAGTTCTCGTTGGCCGCCAGCACCACCCGCTCATCGGGCACGAATTCCACGAACCGGTAGGCGCCGGTTCCCACCGGCTGCGAGGCGAACTTGGCATCGCCCATCTCCGCTACGTATTTCGGCGGCACGATGTAGGCGGGATAGCGGCTCATCCGGGTCGGCAGCAGGGGATCGGGCGCCGACGTCGTGATGCGCACGGTCAGCGGATCCACCACCTCGACCGACGCGACAGTGCGGATATAGGATATCGCCGGCGAGTTCGCCGCAGGGTCCAGCACGCGGTCGATGGTGAACTTGACCGCCTCGGCATCGAAGGGCTCGCCATTGTGGAAGGTGACGCCTTCCCGCAGCTTGAATTCCCAGGTCAGATCATCGACAGCGCGCCATTCGGTGGCCAGGCCGGGGACAAGGTTCATCTGCTTGTCGCGCATGACCAGCGTGTCGAAGATGTTGTCCACGATGGTCGCGGCCTCGCGCATGAAGCCTGGGTCCATCGCATTGGTCGAGACGGCGCGGCCGATGACCAGTTCCGTGTCCTGTGCAAGAGCGGGGATCGCAGGGATCGCAAGCGCGACCCCGAGTGTCAGAGCGGAAAGAAGACGCATCAGTTTTCTCCTGTTGGTGGGCCACCCCTTGCCTGACCATCATTCCGACGGAATCGCCTTTGCGCAAGTGAAAATATATCATATATTGTCATTCGACATGCGACTTCTGCGCTTGTGCTGATAGGATGTGCATTGTGTCACGCGAGGAATGGCATTGGATTTTGAAGCATTTGAACAGGTGCCCCGCCGCAGCCTGGTTTCGCATGTCGAGGCGCAGATCCGCGACGCATTGGTCGAAGGCAGGCTCGCACCCGGCACGCGGCTTGTGACGAAGGAACTGGCCGACAGGCTGGGAACGTCGATCACCCCGGCGCGCGAAGCGCTTGTGCGTTTCGCGGCTTCGGGCATTCTTGCGGCCGAGCCGGCTTCCTCCTTCCGGGTTCCAGAACTGACCGAGGAGCGGCACGAAGAAATCAGGCTGATCCGCAAGCGTGTCGAGGGGCTGGCGGCCGAGATGGCGGCGCAGCGCATCACCGGGGAAGGCATCGCCAGGCTGGAGACGCAGATCGCCGCATATACCGACCTACGGCACGGACCGGATCTTCACGCGGCCCTAAAAGCGAACAAGGAACTGCGCTTCGCCCTTTACAGGGCGGCCGAGATGCCGACTCTGCTTCAGGTCATCGAGACCCTTTGGCTTCGCGCGGGTCCCGGCTTTGCCTACCTGCCTCGCAGTATCGGCAGCGCGGGCGAGGATCACCAGAATTATACCCATCTTGTCCAGGCCCTTCGCGCACGCGATTCCCTCGCGGCCAGCTCTGCCATCATGCGGGCGATCGACGATGGGGCCGATCAAGTGCTGTTTGCGTTGCGCCGCCGACAGGAAGCATAAGCATCGGCGAACGTGCTCCGCCTGTGCGGATGAATAATCTGGCGCGCCATTGCACGATGCCCCAAGCTTGCAGGGCCAGTTCCATCACGTTGCCGGGGCGAAGGCAATTAAAGCCGGCACGTCGCAACGAGTGTGTGGTCATTCCGAAAGACGGGATAAGGGCAAGTCTGCGATGGTGATGGTGTCGCCGCAAAGTGCCACCAGTGGCCAGATGAAACGGGCAACCAATAGGAAAACTTTCCTAAGATTTTGTTATATTTGAATTATGAGTGATTTATGACAGCAGTGGTTGCGGGGGCAGGATTTGTAAACTGTTTCGCAATGTCCAAAGCGATCATCCCGCCCTGCCTCACAATAGCAGCCTGAGGCCTTGCACGCAACGCATACTCAACTGCGCGCCCTGCTCCGCCGAACCCAATCCGCCCCGCCGTAGCTTACCGCATAGATGAAGACCTCGCGCACGTCATCATCGACTGCGAACACCACGATGCCCTTTCGTCCGGCCGGGATCGCCCGAAGCCCCGGAGAGATCTCATCGCGTCTGCTCCCCTTGTGCGGGGTCAGCGCGAGACTGCGGATCACCTGTTCGATTTCATCAAGCTTGGCCGCAGCACTGGATGCTCCCGCATAGTCAGAGATCCATTCGGCAATCCAGTCGAGGTCGTCGGCTACCGAAGGATGGAAGCGAATGCGGTAGGTCACCTCTCACCAGATGCCAGGCGGGCGCGAGCCCGGGCGAATACCTCATCACCATCAACGAAGGCATCGCGTGGCGTCTGCAGCCTGCTTCGGATCTCGTCGGCGAAGACACCGAGCGCGATCTCGCGCTCCTCCTCGTCCTGGATCATCTGCTCCAGCGCAGCCGCGACGAGCGCAGATTGCGAGGCGAAGACACCTGCCCCGACCTTCTCCGTCAGGAAACGGTGATGGCGGTCCGTGAAACTCAGCGTGGTTTTAACTGTCATGAAAGCCCCCACAGTATGACTACATCATACCTGAAGCAGCTTCGGACTCAATCCATTTCGACGAGCAGCATACAGCATACAGATGGCTCTGTTGCACAAATCGGCTGATGGCCGGGGTTCCCCTTTCCCCGGACAGACTTATCCCACGGGCTCTGTGACAGGGATGCCGAGCGCGGTGTAGCCGTTCAGAACGGCGATACGGACCTGAAGCTCCGCGACCTGTCGGTCGAAGTCCCGCGCCATGAGGCGCTGCCCCAGCAGTTTCACACAGTGCATCTTCGTTTCGACGCGGCTTCGGCGGTGGTATCCGCTCCATCGTCGCCAGAGAGCACGACCGAGGTATTTCGATGCCCGCAGCGCTTCGTTTCGTGCGACCGCGCCGGCGGTGACGGTCTTCCACGGCTTGGCATTCTTGCGAGGCGGAATGACAGCGCGGGCGCCGCGGTCAGCGATTGCATCGTGGCATTTGCGGGTGTCGTAGGCACCGTCGGCAGTGACGCTGCTGATCTGCTCGTACGCTGGGATCTGGTTGAGCAGGTCGGGTAAGACCGGTGCATCGCCGATATGGCTCCCTGTGACCTCGACTGCGCGAACCTCCAGTGTTTCCTCGTCGATCCTGAGATGGATCTTGCGCCAGACGCGCCGTTTGGGTCCACCATGCTTGCGGGCGTGCCACTCGCCTTCGCCCTCGACTTTGATACCCGTGCTGTCGATCAGCAGGTGCAGCGGCCCCTTGGAGCCGCGATACGGGATGTTCACGGCCAGGGTCTTCTGGCGGCGGGACAGGGTGCTGAAGTCGGGCACCGCCCAGTCGAGGCCGACCAGCCGCAGTAGGCTTTCGACGAAGCCTGTCGTCTGCCGAAGCGCCATGCCGAACAGCACCTTCATCGAAAGGCATGTCTGGATGGCGGCATCGCTGTAGGTCTGCTGGCGGCCACGCCTACCTGTCGGCGCGGCATCCCAGCTCATCTCGGGATCGAACCAGATCGTCAGCGAGCCGCGGCGCTTGAGCGCTTCATTGTAGGCTGGCCAGTTCCTGGTCCTGTAGGTCGGGGGTGTAGGTCTGCTCATGTATCCCAGCTACCACGCTGGATTCATGAGATGAATCCCACACGGGATTTGTGCAACAGAGCCCCGGCTCCTGCGATGGCACGATGAAGTGCTCACCCTTGAGCTGCTGCCAGTCGAGCCGACCCTCCTGCGCGAGAGGATGGGCTTCGGGAAGCGCAACATGCACCCGTTCCTGCCAGAGCTCGATCTGATCGCAATCCTCGATCCGCCCGTTGCCGGTCAGGAAGACGATGTCGAGATCACGCGCCCGGATCGCCCGCAGATGTTCCCGGCGTCCGCCATCGCGGATCTGCAATCCCACCCCGTCGAAGGCGCCGCGCCAGGCCTCAACCAGATCACGCAGGAAGCCTCCGGCCAGAGTGGTCAGGATACCGACCCGCACCACACCGTCTTCAACCCGCCCTGCCGAACCTGCATGTTGAATGGCGGCCTCAATCTGGATTATCGCCGGCAGCACGTTGTCGAGGAAGCGCGCCCCGGCATCGGTAAGGCGCACTCCCATCGTGCTGCGTTGGAACAGCGAGACCCCTAGACTGTCCTCAAGATCCCGGATGCTACGGCTGACGGTGGAAACCCTTGCATCAAGAGCATATGCCACCTTGCTGAAACTGAGGAGTTCGGATGCGGCCAGCACATAGCGGACCGCTCTAAGATCGAATGGCAGACCACTTGCTGTCCATTGCACGGGGCGGTTCCACAAGGGAGTTTCTTCCCATTGTCTCATCTGATGCCCCCTAGGGCGTGTTGACAAAAGGGATTCACCGGGCGCGGTGATCGTGATTCAAGCTGGTATCTGCAATGGAGACCAGCGTGGCACGAAACCTGATGTCGAACGACGAGTGGGCGTTCTTTGAACGCTTCATCCTGGCTGTCCGTTCTCCGAACGGCCGCAAGCCCACGAACCATCGGCTTGTTCTGGATGGGATTTTCTGGATCGCCCGAACGGGGTCGCCCTGGCGCGACCTGCCGGAAGAGTTCGGCAAATGGTCGTCTGTCTATCGGCAGTTCCGGCGCTGGACGTTGGCGGGGCTGTGGGAACAGATCCTGGAGGCGCTGAACGAGAGCCGGATCGTGCCGGATGCGCTGCAGATGATCGACAGCACCGTGGTTCGCGCTCATCATCAGGCAGCGGGCGCAAAAGGGGGACTCCGCGCCAAGGTTTCGGCCGCTCGCGAGGTGGCTTCACGACCAAGATCCATCTGCGGGTCAATGCGGCAGGCCTGCCCATGAGAACCGAGATCACGGCCGGGCAGACATCGGACTACCTCGGCTTCGATCTGGTCATGGCTGACAACCTGCCCGAGCCAAGCGTTCTGCTCGCAGACCGCGGCTACGACTCCGACAACATCCGCAAGACCATGGAGGTGCGCGACGTGGTGCCGGTCATCCCCATGCGCAAAACCCGGAAGCTACGGGTCGCCGTTGACCGCAGGCTCTACCGCCTGCGCAATCTCGTTGAGCGGTGCTTCAACAAGCTCAACAATGCCCGTCGCGTCGCCACCCGCTACGACAAGACCGCCGAAAGCTTCCTGGGCTTCATCGACATCACGTCGATCCGCCTCTGGCTCCGCCATTTGTCAACATGACCTAAAGGCTTCCCAAAACCGTTCACAATCAAACCTGCATCACAATATGCTCAGGTCCGACGGTACGGAACCTCCTTGTCGCGGGGATAAAATCGACAGCTCTAACTGGACTGGGAATCTCGTCACTTGACAATTTGCGACGTTGGCGGCGTTGCGAAGGGTCGGGCAGCAGCACCGCCGACAGCAGCTTTTGCGTATAGGGATGCTGCGGGTTGCCGAAGATCGCCGAGCGCGGGCCGATCTCGACGATCTCGCCCAGATACATCACCGCGACGCGGTGGCTGATGCGTTCGACCACCGCCATGTCATGACTGATGAACAGGTAGCTGAGGCCCAGGTCGGCCTGCAATTCCAGCATCAGGTTGACGATCTGTGCCTTGACCGACACGTCCAGCGCCGAGACGGATTCGTCCGCCACGATCAGCTTGGGCCGCATCGCCAGCGCGCGGGCGATGCAGATGCGCTGGCGCTGGCCGCCCGAGAATTCATGCGGGAAGCGTTCGCGCACCGCCGGCGACAGGCCGACGCGGGTCAGCAAGCCGTCGACGATCTCGCGCGACTTGCCGGCATTAGCCAGGCCGTGGACCAGCAGCGGCTCGGCAATGGCGTCGCCGACGCTCTGACGCGGGTCGAGGCTGGCGAAAGGATCCTGAAAGATCATCTGCATCCGGCAGCGCTGCTTGCGCAATTCGGCCTCGGAGAGATCGGACAGGCGCTTGCCCTCGACCACCACCTCGCCGGCGACCGGCTTTTCCAGATGCAGCAGCGTGCGGCCGGTGGTGGACTTGCCGCAGCCGCTTTCGCCGACCAGCGCCAGCGTCTCGCCGGGGCGCAGGTCGAAGGACACGTTCTCGACCGCATGGACCCGGCCGCGCACCCGGCGCAGGATGCCGCCGCGAATGTCGAAGCGGGTGGTCAGGTTGCGGACCTGCAGGATCGGCGCCGCGCCGGGGTCGACCGTGCCGTCGGCCAGGTCGGGGGTGGTTTCCTGCCCGGCCTCGTCCATCACCGGGAAGGGCATCGGCTTGTCGGACGCCCCCATCGAGCCAAGCTGCGGCACGGCATGGATGAGGCTGCGAGTATAGGGATGCGCGGGGCGGGCAAAGATGTCGATGCAGCTGCCCTCTTCCAGCACGTCGCCGCGGCGCATGACCAATGCCCGGTCGGCCACATCCGCCACCACGCCCATGTCATGGGTGATAAACAGGACGCCCATGTTTTCCTCGTCCTGCAGCTCCTTGATCAGCTCCAGGATCTGCGCCTGCACGGTCACGTCCAGGGCCGTGGTCGGCTCGTCCGCGATCAGCAGCTTGGGCTTGCAGGCCAGCGCCATGGCGATCATCACCCGCTGCCGCATGCCCCCGGAAAACTGGTGCGGGAATTCGTGCAGCCGGCGGGCGGCGGCGGGGATGCGGACGCGTTCCAGCAGCGCCAGCGCCTCGCGCGTCGCGTCGGCCTGCGACATGCCGCGATGGATGCGCAGCGATTCGCCCAGTTGCTGCGCCACCGTCATGGTGGGGTTCAGCGAGGTCATCGGCTCCTGAAAGATCATCGCGATCTGTTCGCCGCGGATCGCCGCCATCTGGCGCTCGGTCTTCTGGGTCAGATCCTCGCCGTCGAACAGGATCTGGCCCTTGGCGATGCGGGCGCCGTAGGCCGGCAGCAGCCGCATGATCGACAGCGCCGTGACCGACTTGCCCGAGCCGGATTCGCCGACCACGGCGACCGTCTCGTTGCGGCGGATTTTCAGCGACAGGTCCTTGACCGCTGGGGTCCAGGCGCCGCCGACGCGGAACTCGGTGCGCAGGTTGCGGATGTCGAGGACGGGGTTCTGCGATTGGTCGGTCATCATGCCTGCCTTTTCACTCGACGCGGGTCTTGGGGTCGATGGCATCGCGCAAGGCGTCGCCCAGGATGTTCAGCGCCAGCACGGTCAGAAGGATCGCGATGCTGGGAAACACCGCCAGCCACCAGCTGTCCAGGATATTGTCGAAGCCTTCGCGGATCATGCTGCCCCAGGTCGGCGTCGGCGGCGCGACCCCCAGGCCGATGAAGCTGAGCGACGCCTCGGTGCGAATGGCGCTTGCCATCCACATCGAGCCCATGACCACGACTTCCGACACCATGTTCGGGAAGATGTGCCGCCCCATCAGCCGGCCACGGCTGAAGCCCATGGCGCGGCCGGCCTCGATGAAGTCGCGCTGTTTCAGCGAGATGGTCGGCGCGCGGGCGACGCGGGCAAAGGGCGCGATCTCGGTGATGGCGATGGCGATGATCAGGTTTTGAAAGCTGGCCCCCAGCATCGCCGCGACCATCAGGCCCAGCAGCAGCGTCGGAAAGGACAGCATCACGTCCAGCACGCTCATCACCACGCGGTCGAAGGTGCCGCCGATGAAGCCCGACAGGATGCCGATGGCCGAGCCGATGACCATGGCGATGGCGACCGCCACCAGACCGATCACCAGCGAGATGCGGGCGCCGTAAAGGATGCGCGACAGCACGTCGCGGCCATAGGTGTCGGTGCCCAGCCAGAACTCGGCCGATGGCGGCTGAAGCCGGTGGATGATGTTCTGCTTCAGCGGATCATAGGGCGCGATCAGCGGCGCGAATACCGCAGCGCCGACGATGATCAGCAGCAGGCCCAGGCCAATCCAGGACAGCCGGTTGCGGCTGAAGGCGGTCCAGAAGGCGCTGCGGCGGCGGGGGGCGGGAATGGTGTCGGTGACGGTCATCAGCTCAGCTTCACTCTGGGATCGACGAGGCCATAGGCGATGTCGGTGAGGGTGTTGACCAGGATCACAAAGGTCGCAAAGACCACCATCAGACCCTGAAGCAGCGAATAGTCGCGGGCGTTCAGCGCACCAAGGATCAGCTTGCCGAGGCCGGGCCGCGAAAAGACGATCTCGGTCAGCACCGAATTGCCGATCAGCGTGCCGAAATACAGGCCCACCAAGGTCACCACCGGGATCAGCGCATTGCGCAGCGCGTGGCGCATGATCAGCCGCATCGGGCGCACGCCCTTGGCGCGGGCGGTGCGGACGTAATCTTCGTTCAGCACGTTCAGCATCGATGCGCGGGTGGCGCGGGTGATATAGGCCATCATGATCAGGCCAAGGTTGATCGCGGGCAGCGCAAGGTTGCGCAGATGGTCGGCAAGCCCGCTTCCGCCCGAACCGATGACCGGGAACCATCGCAGATGCACGGCGAAAGCCAGCAGCATCAGGATGCCCGAGACGAAGGCCGGAAACGACAGCCCGACCAGCGACAGGATGCGGCTGAAATAGTCGGGCCAGAAGTTGCGATAGATCGCGGCGGTGGCGCCCAGCGGCACGCCCAGCACCACGCCCAGCAGCAGCGCGGCGGCGGTCAGCTCCAGCGTATAGGGCAGCACCAGCGCCACCTCTTGCAGCACGGTGCGGCCGCTGGTCAGCGAGATGCCGAAATTGCCCGTCGTCATGTCGGTGACGAAGTGCAGGTATTGGATATAGATCGGCTGGTCCAGCCCAAGCTGGGCACGCAGCACGCGCAGCGATTCCTCGGTCGCCTGGTCGCCCAGGATGGTCAGCGCCGGATCGCCCGGCACCAGCCGCACCAGCACGAAGACCACCGTCAGCATCAGCAGCAGCGTCGGGATCGCAAGCAGCAGGCGGCGGATCACATAGTTGAGCATTGCGCCCCTCTCCCTGTTCCTCGGTCAGCGGGTCGGGCCGCTGGCCCTGTCCGCAGCTTTCAGGGGGAACGGCGTCTTGCGCCAGCCCGATGGACCGGTTTTCGCCGGCGAAACGACAGACGCCGCAACGCGCGCGCAAATGCGGAAAACCCTCCGAGGGTCGCAGCCCTCCCCCTTTGATCTTGATGGAATAACGCCACAAGGGCTATGTAGCCAAAGACCGAATTTTCCCTTTGGTATTCATCCGGGTTATGCCTATGGCCAGCAAGCGAAGCTATCGCCAGCCAACGCTCAGACAGATCGAGGTTTTCAAGGCGGTGATCGAGGCCGGCACCGTCAGCCGGGCCGCCGAGCTGCTGCACATGTCGCAGCCTGCCGCCAGCAAGCTGTTGTCCAACCTCGAGGCCGACCTGGGCTTCAACCTGTTCGAGCGCCGCAAGGGCTTGCTGACGCCCAACGACCGGGCGGCGCGATTCTATCTTGAGGTGGACCGGATCTTTACCGGGCTGAACCAGATCGGCCGCATCGCCGAGAACCTGCGCCGCGAGGAACGCGGGCAATTGGTGATCGGGGTGCTGCCGGCGCTGTCGGGCCGCTTCATCTGCGCGGTGGTGGCCGAGTTCCGCCGCGCCTATCCCGATGTGGCGCTGACCATCCACGCCCGCAGCTCGCAGTTCCTGTTCGACTGGATGCGCGGCGGCCATCTGGATGTCGGCATCCTGACCGGCCATTTCGAGGATGACCATGTCGAGGCCGAGCGCATCCTGGACCTGCCGCTGGCCTGTTTCATGCCGCCCGACCATCCGCTGGCCGCGCAGGCGGTGGTGGCGATCGAGGATATCGGCGACACGCCCATCGTCTCGTTCATGTCGGGGGGCCATACCCGGCTGGTGCACGACCGGCTGTTCGAGGCTGGCGGCCTCACCCCGAATGTCTCGATCGAGGCCGCGACCGCCCAGACCCTGGGCGAGCTGGTCGCCGGCGGCATGGGCATCGCGATCATGCACCCGATCTATCGCGAATCGCTGGGCGACCGGGTGGTGATCCGCCCGCTGGCCGGGGCCGACCGCGGCGATTTCAAGCTGTGCCGGATGAAGGGCGGCCGCAATCGCAAGCTGGTCTCGGCCTTTCTCGACTGCGTGCGCCAGGTGTCGCGCGACTTCGAGGCCCGGGCCGTGGCCGGGGTTCCCCAGCCCCGAACCTGACCGAAAAGGGCCCCGGCAGTCGGAGTGACTGCCGGGGCCGGACCGCATGGTGTGGGGAGGGAGGTTGCGGCCCTATTCCGCCTTCAGCACGCTCGCCTCGGTGATCGGCGGCACCAGGTTCAGCGCGCCTTCCAGCTTGTAGCCCAGGTCCAGCTTGTCGCTTTGCAGCCAGACCTGCTGCAGGGTGAACAGGGGGATGGCGCAGATCTCCTGATGGATCAGCCGCTGCGCCTCGGACCAGTCGGCCAGCTGCTTGGTGGGATCCAGTTCCGCGCGCGCCGCCTCGATGGGCGCATCGGCCACCGCGCAATGCGAGAAATTGGTGATCGCGGTCGGCTTGCCGACGATGGCGGCGGAATCGAAGAACTCGGTCAGGAAGGTATCGGCGATCGGATAGCGGGCCGAGCCATAGAAGGTCACGCCGGACACATCCTTGCGGATCATGTCGTGATAGGTCGGGTGATCGACGACCTGCATGTCCAGCGTGATCCCGGCCTCGGCCAGCTGCGCCTGGATCACCTCCATGATCGGCAGCTGCGCGTTCAAACTCGAGACGACGGCCTTGACCGTCACCCCGTTCGGATGCCCGGCCTCGGCCAGCAGTGCCTTGGCCTTTTCAATGTCATAGGGGTAATCCCAGCCGGTGCAATCGGCGCCAAGGTAATTGGTCGGCACCACCGAGCAACCCTTCGGCCCGACGTCGGCGCCGACGAAGGCCACGATGTCATCGACGTTCACGGCCCGGGCGATGGCTTCGCGCACGCGGTGATCGTCCAGCGGCGGGATGGTCATGTTCAGGTGCAGCATCCGGTATTCGCCCGGCCCGAACACGTTGACGATGGCCCCGGGCTGCTGGCGCCAGCGTTCGACCCAGCGCTGTTCGCGCTTGCCGGCGATCAGGTCCAACTCGCCCGAGGAAAACGCCAGCTCACGGCTGGAATCCTGCGGGATCATGCGATAGTCGATCCGGTCGATCTTGGGCGCGCCGCGGAAATAGTCCGGGTTCTTTTCGAAGGTGACGTTCTGCTGGGTGGTGTGCTGGACGAATTCGAACGGCCCGGTGCCGACCGGCTTCTCACCGAAATCGGCGCCTTCGGCCTCGGCGGCCTTCTTGCTGACGATATTGCCGCCGTGATAATTGGCGACCAGGCCCAGAAAGCCCGGCACCGGATGGTCCAGCACGATGCGCACCGTCAGCGGATCGACCGCCTCGATGGTCTTGAACGCCTCGTAGCCGGCGGCAAAGGACGACCGTTCCGGGTCCTTGGCGCGCTGCAGCGAATAGACCACGTCATCGGCGGTGACATCGCCCCAGTCGCCGTGGAACTTGACGCCCGGCCGCAGCTTGAACACCCATTCCTTGCCATCGGGCGAGCTGGTCCAGCTTTCGGCCAGGTCCGGTTCCAGCTTTTCGGGATCGGCGCTGCCCGGCGGGAAACGCACGAGGCCGTTGAACAGCCAGCCGACCGGCCCCTTGTCATTGACCGTGGTGGCCCGGTGCGGGTCCAGCGTCACTATATCAGAGGCCTGCACCGCGACCCGCAGCACCGTGTCCTGCGCCAGGGCCGGCATCCCGCTCAGCGTCAAGGCGCAAAGGCTGCCCCAGAGCGCCGCTTTACCCGTCATCTTCATCCGTAGTTCCTCCCCTTGGCCGCGCATCGCCGCGGCGGGTTTCCTCGGCCCTTAAACAGGGCAGGAAGACCCATCATGTCAAATGCAGGTTGATTGGTGCGGTATCCGCCTGGGTTATACCGCGAGGGCCGCGGGTTGATATAACCGCGGCGAATAATGCACGAAAATTTCCCACTTTGCCTTCTAATCCGGCGCTGGCTAGCGTCCACCGGGAATTCGGGAGGACAGGGATGGAAACCGCTGAAATCATCATCGTCGGTGGCGGCGTCGTCGGTTCGGCCATTGCCTTCGGGCTGCTGCGCCGGGGCCATGACGTGCTGCTGATCGACGGCAACAACAACGATTTCCGCGCCTCCAAGGCCAATTTCGGCCTGGTCTGGGTGCAAAGCAAGGGGGCGGGCTTTCCGGAATACCAGGCGGTCAGCCGCGCCAGTGCGCTGGCCTGGGCCGATTTCGCGCAGGATGTCCGCGAAAGGTCCGGCCTGCCGCTGGATTACGAGCAAAAGGGCGGGCTGGTGTTCTGCCTGGGCGAGGCCGAATGGGAAAAGCGCAGCGCGCTGAACGACCGCATCGCCCGCGAAAGCGGCCACAGCAACCGCCATGCCGAGATGGTCGAGCGCCCCGCGCTCGAGCGGCTGCTGCCCGGCGTCACGCTGGGTCCGGAGGTGGTCGGCGCCAGCTTCGGCCATGACGAAGGCCATTCGAACCCGCTGCACCTGCTGGCCGATCTGCACGCCGCGGTCGGGCGGATGGGCGGGCGGCTGCGCTTTGCCGATCCGGTGCGCGGCATCGCACCGCTGGCCCAGGGCTTTGCCGTCGAGACCGGCGCGGCACGCTTCGAATGCCAGCGCGTCGTCGTTGCCGCCGGCCACGGCACCGCCTCGCTGGCCTTGCCGCTGGGGCTCCACATCCCGGTGCATGAGCAGCGCGGTCAGATCCTGGTGACCGAGCGCATGGCCCCGTTCCTGCCGCTGCCCGCCAGCGGCTTGCGCCAGACCCGCGAAGGCACGGTGATGATCGGCGCCACGCAAGAGGATGTCGGCTTCAACACCGACACCACCGCCGAGGCGACCGCCAAGCTGGCGACCCGCGCCACCCGCATCATTCCGGCGCTGGCCGACAAGGTGATCGTGCGACAATGGGCCGGGCTGCGGGTGCTGTCGCCCGACGAGGCGCCGGTCTATGCGCAATCCGACCGCCATCCGGGCGCCTTCGCGGTGATCTGCCATTCCGGCGTGACCCTGGCCGCCTTTCACGCCAACGAACTCGCCGAGGCGGTTTCGACCGGCATCATGGCCCCGGTGCTGCAACCCTTCGGGACGGAGCGATTCCATGTTCAAGCGCGTTCCTGACGCCGCCCCCCCCACGCTGGGCGTCACCGTGGACGGGACCCCCGCCGCCGCCTTTGCCGGCGAGACGGTCGCCAGCGTCCTGACCCGGCTCAGCCCCTATCGCGCCCGCTCGAACCCGGTCAGCGGAGAGGACCGCGCGCCCTATTGCATGATGGGCGTCTGCTTTGAATGCCTGGTCCGCATCGACGGATCGGCCGCCGTGCAATCCTGCCTGATCCCCGTCCAGGACGGGATGCGGATCGAGCGCCTGATATCGAGCGAACAGCCATGAGCCTGGATGCGACCCGGAATTACGACCTGATCGTCATCGGCGCCGGTCCCGCCGGCATGACCGCTGCGGCGACGGCGGCCGCGCAGGGCCTGGCCGTCTGCGTGATCGACGAACAAAAGGCCCTTGGCGGCCAGATCTGGCGCGGGATCGAGGGCAATGCCGGCACCGCCATCGGCCGCGCGCTGGGGCCGGATTACCTGAAGGGCGCCGCCACCGCCCAGGCGCTGCGCCAAAGCGGCGCGGAGCTGTGCCTTGGCGCGCAGGTCTGGCAGATCGAGCCGGGCTTTCGCGTCTTCCTGTCGCAAGACGGCCGCTCGCGCCGCATCGACGGCCATGCCCTGCTGCTAGCGACCGGCGCGCAGGAACGCCCGAACCCGTTTCCCGGCTGGACCCTGCCCGGAGTGATGACGGTCGGCGCGGCGCAGATCCTGCTGAAAACCGTGCAAAGCATCCCCGACGGCCCGGTCTGGGTCGCGGGTACCGGGCCGCTGCCGCTGCTTTATATGGCGCAGCTTCTGGATCAGGGCGGCCGCATCGCGGGCTTTATCGACACCGCGCCCGCCGCGAATTTCCGCCGCGCCCTGCCGATGGCGCCGTCGCTGCTGCGTTCGCCCAAGGGCTTGCTCAAGGGCCTGTCCTGGCTGCGCAAGCTGCGGCGGCATGGCGTGCCGCATTACAAGGCCGCGCATGGGCTTGAGGCGATCGGCGACGGCCGGCTGCAACGCCTGCGATTCACCACCGCCAAGGGCCAGCGGATCGAGGCCGAGGCCGCACTGCTGCTGGCGCATGAAGGCGTCGTGCCCTCGGTCCACATGGGCATGGCCTTGGGCTGCGCGCATGACTGGCGCGAGGATCAGGCCTGTTTCGTGCCGCGTCTGGACGCTTGGGGCGAAACCTCGGTGCCGGGCGTCTTCGTCGCCGGCGACGGCGGCGGCATCCTGGGCGCCGATGCGGCGGTGGAACTGGGCCGCATCGCCGGTCTGGGCATCGCCCGCAAGCTGGCGGCGCTGGACGGTGCCCGCGCCAATGATGCCGCCGCGCCGGCCCGCAAGGTGCTGCGCAAGCTGGCGGCGATGCGGCCTTTCCTGGACGCGCTCTATCGTCCGCGCCCCGAGGTGTTCCTGCCCGCCCCCGACACCGTGGTCTGCCGCTGCGAATGCCAAAGTGCCGGGGCGATCAGCGCCGCCGCCGCCCGTGGCGCGCGCGACCCGAACCAGGTCAAGATCGCCACCCGCGCCGGCATGGGCCCCTGCCAGGGCCGGCAATGCGGCTATACGGTCGCGGCACTGGTGGCGCAGGCGCATGGCCAGCCGATGGGCAGCGTCGGTTACCTCAACATCCGCGCGCCCTTGAAGCCGATCACGCTGGGCGAGGCGCGCGCCCTGGGCGAAGCATGAAGGAAGGACAGCGGATGCGGGTCGGGATCGTCGGCGCGGGCAATATCGCCAAGGCCTATCTGACTTATCTGACCCAGGCCGGCCACGACGCGCGCCTGTGGTCGCCCAGCGGCCGCAGCCTTGCCGCCTTCCAGGGGCAGGATGTGCTGCGCGTCAGCGGCGCCTTGCAGGGTGAATTCCCACTGCGCCGCGCCCGCGATGCCGCCGAACTGGCGCTAGCGCAGGTCATCGTGCTGGCCCTGCCCGCCAACGGCCACCGCATGGCGATGGACGCGCTGCTGCCGCATCTGACCGCGCAGCATACGGTGATCTTCAGCGGCCACCTGTCCTTTGCCTGCCTTTATCTTGCGCGCCGGCTGGCCGAACGCGGGCTGGAGATCCCGCTGATCGCCTGGAACACCACCGCGATGACCTGCAAGGCGCCCGACGCGCCGCATATCCGCATCGGCACGCTGCGGCCCAGGGTAGACATGGCGGTGATCCCGGCGGGCCAAGCCGAGGCGGCGCTGGCGACCTGCCGGACGCTGTTCGGCGACCGGTTCCGGCTGAAAGCCGATCTGCTGGAGATCGCGCTGTCGAACCTGAACCCGCAGGTGCATCTGGCGATGGTGCTGTGCAATCTGACCCGGATCGAGCGGGCCGAGACCTGGCACCAGAACAGCATGGTCACCGAGGGCGTCGGGCGGCTGATGGCGGCGCTGGACGCCGAGCGGCTGGCCATCGCCGCCGGTTTCGGCAAGGCGCTGGCACCGCAGCTTGATCCGGCATCTGGCCATGCCTCGGTCGAGGCGCTGTATCAGTCCCGCGTCGCCGCCGGCACCGACCCGCTGGGACCGAAAAGCGCCGACACCCGCTATGTCACCGAGGACGTACCCTTCGGCCTGGTCCCGACCGTGGCGCTGGCGCGGATTGCTGGCGTCCCGGCCCCGCTGCACGAAAGCGCCATCGCACTGATCGACGCCTGCTATGGCTGCGATTTCGCGGCGCAGAACGACATCCTGGATGATGTGGAGTTGCCAAAAGCGCCGGGCCAGCCAAGATAGCCGTTCCCCAAATCACCGCAATGGGCGACAAAAGCCGCATAGAAGCGATCCTTGGCAAAATTCTCGAGGCCGTCGGGCAGGCCGATGACCGCGGCAGGCCCGCCGATTACATCGAGCAACTGGCCTATGTCGACACGCGGTATTGCGCGCTGTCGGTCTGCGTAGCCAACGGCAGTCAGATCAGCGCGGGCGACCACGCCACGCCGTTTTCGATCCAGAGCATTTCGAAGGTATTCACGCTTGCCATCGCGCTGGGGCGGCATGGCAATCAGCTTTGGCACCGAGTCGGACGCGAGCCGTCCAACTATGTCTTCAATTCGGCACAGGCACTGGAAACCCGCGCAGGCATCCCGGCCAATCCTTTCGTGAACTCGGGCGCCATTGTCGTCACCGACAGTTTGCTGGTTTCGGGCTCGCCGCGCGAAACGCTGGCCGAGATCCTGCATTTCGTGCGCTACGCCGCATCGGACGACGACATTTTCATCGACGGCGCGGTGGCGGCCTCGGAAAAGCGTACCGGGCACAAGAATTTCTCACTGGCGCATCTGCTGCGCGCCTATGGCAACCTGACGCAGGAATGCGACGAGACGCTGGGCACCTATTTCCACCATTGCGCCATCGCGATGACCTGCGCGCAGCTGGCGCGCTCGGGGCGGTTTCTGGCCGGCGTCCAGCCCGGCGGTACGGTGATCGCGCCGACCCACCTGCGCAGCATCAATGCGCTGATGTCGACCTGCGGGCATTACAACGGCTCGGGCGAGTTTGCCTTTCGCGTTGGCATCCCGGCGAAAAGCGGGGTCGGCAGCAGCATCCTGGCCATCGTGCCGCGCAGGGCCTCGATCACGGTCTGGTCGCCGGGGCTGGATGATTACGGAAATTCGAAACTGGGGCTGGCCGCGTTGGAGATGCTGTCCGAGCGCGCCAAACTGTCCATGTTTGCGGTGGATTAAAGGGCTTGCGAATTCCCGACCCTGTCGGGCCGGGGACAAGCTATATTCATGTGTGCGTCAGACTAGTCCTGCGTATTCCTGCCCGATCACGTCCTCCAGCAGCGCCTCGTCGACAAGCCGGCCCTGATCCATCATCCGGCGGTGCACGTAGCCGACCAATTTGCTGCGGTTGCGCAGGTCGAAATCCAGTGCCCGTGAGGCCAGCTTGCGGCGCAGCTCGGTCGGCCAGACCTGATCCTGCCGGTGCCGTTCGTCGCAAAACGAGAACATAGGCTGGCCGGTGCCGGCGCGGCCCTGTCGCGCGGCGGCAGTGGCCTGGGCGTCGATGCTGCCATCCGCGGCAAAGACGATGCCGAAAACATCGGCCGCCCGGTCTTTCGACAGCATCCCCTCGTCGATTTCGACAGCCAGCGCCTTGATGGGCGTTGTTGCAGAAGTCAGTGTGTGAGCGCAGTTTCCCCTTTTCGCGTTGAGTTCATGCCACGCGTTTGATCTCGGCGGATCCGAGGGCATTGAAGCGGTTCATGAGGGCGATGCGGATATGGATTTCGGCGGTCTGGCGGTCCGGGTCTCGTGATGAGATGCGTTCACCGAAGGCCTTGAGGCAGCGCATCCTTGCCTCGATCCTGCTTCGGACGTGATAACCTGACCAGCGCTTCCATATGGCCCTGCCCAAGCGCTGGGTTGCCCGGAGGATCTCGTTGCGCGCCCTGGCGGCGGGGCAATCCTCCTTCCAGAGACGGCCATTCCGCCGGATCGGGATGATGGCGGTGCCGCCTCGATCCAGGATCGCGGTGTGGCAGCGTCGGGTGTCAAAGGCACCGTCGCCGGTGACGGTGCCGATCTGTTCATCCTCTGGGATCTGGTTGAGCAGGTCGGGCAGAACAGGGCTGTCGCCTTCACGGCTTGTGGTGAATTCGACGGCGCGGATGTCACCTGTAGCCGTGTCCATCGCCAGATGAACCTTACGATATTGGCGTCGGCGATGCGGGCCATGCTTGCGGGCAAGCCATTCCCCATCACCAAGAAACTTGATCCCGGTGCTGTCCACCAGCAGGTTCAGCGGCCCCGGCGCACGGCGGCTCGTGATCTGAACCGTGATGCGCTTCTGCCTGCGGCTCAGGGTCGAGAAATCGGGCACCCGCCAGTCGAGCCCGGCCATCGAAAGGATGCTCGCCACCATCCCTGTCGTTTGCCGGAGAGGCAGGCCGAACAGAACCTTCACCATCAAGCAGAACTGGATCGCGGCATCAGAGAAGACCGGCGGCCGACCATTGCATCCGGATTTGGGTGCGCGCCAAACCATGTCCTTGTCCAGCCAGATCAGAAGGGACCCGCGCCGCTTCAAGGCATCGTTGTAGGACTTCCAGTTCATCGTGCGGTAGCGGGTCGGCTAAGGCTTGCTCATACTCGCCCCTTAGCCCACTGGATTCGCAGTGTGAATCCCTCAGAAAACGGAGTTCTGCAACAACGCCGGTAGCTTGCCAAACGTGGAATGGCTGCTCGGGGACCGGGGCTATGACGCCGACTGGTTCAGAGACGCGTTGAAAGACAAAGGGATACGCACCTGCATCCCCGGCCGAAAGCAGCGCAAGACGCCCGTGAAATACGACAAGCGACGCTACAAACGGCGCAATCGCATCGAGATCATGTTCGGCAGGCTCAAGGATTGGCGACGTGTGGCGACCCGATACGACAGATGCCCAAAGGTCTTCCTCTCCGCCATCGCACTCGCGGCGCTCGTCATTTATTGGCTATGAGTCCTGAGCCTAGAGTCGAAGCGTCTCTGATTTCCGCTCCAGTTGACTGAAGGGCGACATCGGACGTGATGGGGTGGCAGTTTGGAAAGGGGGCACACAACCCGTCAATCCGCCTGCGGCCCGGGAATCCCGGCCGGAAGGTCGGGCGCGGCTCCGGTGACCGGCGCGGCCGCGCGGTTCAGGCGGCGACCGGCTGGGGTCTTCGGCGCAGACGAAGTCCGGCGAGGTCGTCGATCAGCGTGTAGAGCACCGGAATGACCAGCAGGCTGAGCAGCGTCGAGGTGATCAGTCCCCCGATCACCACGATGGCCATCGGCGCGCGGAAACTGGGATCGGCCCCCAGCCCCAGGGCGATGGGCAGCATTCCGACGCCCATCGCGAAAGTAGTCATCACGATGGGGCGTGCCCGCTTGCGGCAGGCGTCGAGCAGCGCGTCGAGCCGGCCAAGCCCCTCGTCGCGGCGCAGCGTGATCGCATATTCGACCAGCAGGATCGAGTTCTTCGTCGCGATCCCCATCAGCATCACCATGCCGATCATTGCCGGCATGCTGAGGTTGGTGCCGGTCAGGAACAGCGCCAGCAGGGCTCCGGGCACCGACAGGACCAGGGCGCCGAGGATGGTCAGGGGCTGCGCCCAGGCATGGAAGAGCAGCACGAGGACGATGTAGATGCAGGCCACGCCCGCGCCCATGGCCAGGGCGAAGCCGCGCCCCAGTTCGTTTGAGGTCTCTGCCTGTCCGCTTTCGCTGAGGATCATGCCTCTGGGCAGGTCGATCCCGGGCAGGATCTCGGCGACCCTGGCCTGCACCTCGCTCAGCGGCAGGCCGTTCAGGGCGATGACAAAGGTCACGTTGCGGCGCTGGTCGAGCCGGTTGATCTGTGCCGGGGCGCTGTCGAAGGCAAGCTCGGCGACTTCGTGCAGAAGCACCGGCCCCTTGGAGCCCGAGACCGGAATGCGGCCGACGGCCTCGATGTCGGAAGCCGCATCCTCTGTCATGCGAACGACCACCGGCACCTGGCGCTGGCCGAGGTTCAGCCTGGGCAGGAAGCGGTCGAGATCGCCCTGCGTGGCCACGCGCACCGCCTCGGCGATGGCTTCGGTGCTGACCCCGCGTTCCGCCGCCCGCAGGCTGTCGGGCCGGATGACGATTTCGGGGCGTTGCAGGCTGGCGCTGCTGGTGACGTTCCCGATGCCCGCCAGCCCGCGCAGGGCCTTTTCGACCACGGCGCCGTATTCCTCGAGCAGCCGGTTGTCCTCGCCCGAAAGCACAAGCGTGTAGGTCTCTTCCGACACCACGTCGATCCGGGCGCCCGCCACGTTCCGCACGGCCTCGCGCAGCTCGCGTTCGATGTCCTGCTGGGTCAGGCCGGGACGGTCGCCGCGCGGGGTCAGGCTGACGGTCAGCGTTGCCGTCCGCGCCTCCGGCACACCGGCCCCCGGGTCATCCGAGGCGCCGCCCGCGCCGATGGCCGTGAAGACGCCGACGACCTGCGGATGCCCGGCCACGGCGCTGCGCACCTCCTCTGCGGTCGCCAGGGTCTGGTCATAGGTGCTGCCCGGGGGAAGCTCGACCGTGATGCGGATCTGCGACAGGTCGCTGGCCGGCATGAAATCGCCCTGCGTCGCGCCCGAGAAGAGGGGCACGAAGCTGGCAAGGCCGAAGAGGCCGACCAGGGTCATGGTTGCCGCGCGGTGCCCCAGGCACCATCGGGCCAGGCGCAGATAGGGGGCGATCCAGACCGGCTCGCGATGCGTGTCGCGGGCCGGACGCAGCATGTAGGCCGCCATCATCGGTGTCAGCATCCGCGCCACGAGCAGCGACACCAGCACGGCCGCCGAAGAGGTCCAGCCGAACTGCACGAAGAACTTGCCCGGCAGGCCCGGCATGAAGGCGGTGGGCAGGAAGACCGCCACAAGCGTGAAGGTCGTGGCGATGACCGGCATGCCGATCTCGGCCGCGGCCTCGCGCGCGGCCTCGCGCGGGGTCTTGCCCAGCCGGAGGTGGCGCATGATGTTCTCGACCTCGACGATGGCATCGTCGACCAGAACGCCGATCACCAGCGACAGCGACAGCAGCGTGATGATGTTCAGCGTGTAGCCCATCCATTGCATGAACAGGAAGGTGGGCAGGATCGAGAGCGGCAGCGCCAGGGCGCAGATGAAGGTGGCGCGGAGATCGCGCAGGAACAGGCCCACGATCACGATCGTCAGCGCAATGCCTTCATAGAGCAGCGACATGCTGCCGTGATAGTTCTCCTTCACCGGCTCGACCGAATTGAAGGCCTCGACGAAGCGGATGTCGGGATAGGCCTCGGCCAGCTCGTCCACGGCCGCGCGCACGGCCTCGGCGACCTCGACATCGCCCGCGCCGATCGCCCGCAGGATCTGGAAGCCGACCACGGGCTTGCCGTCGAGAAGCGCGCCGCTGCGCCGCTCGGCCTCGCCGTCAGTGATGCTGCTGGCCAGCTGGTCCAGACGCAGGACCTGTCCGCCCGGCAGGGGAATGTCCAGCGCGCCGAGATCGGCCACCGTCCGGATGTCGAGCGTGGCGCGCAGGTTCTGCTCGCCCTCGCCAAGGCGCGCGCGGCCGCCCGGGGCATCGACCAGCAGCCCCGCGACATGGCGCGAGACCTCCGCCGCGCCCAGCCCCAGCGCCACCAGCCGGTCGGGATCGAGCTCGACCCGGGCTTCGCGCGAGACGCCGCCCAGCCGCGCGACCGAGCCGACCCCCGCCACGGCCATCAGCCGGCGCGTCACCTGCTCGTCCACGAAGCGCGACAGCGCCTCGTCATCCAGCCGGTCGGAGGCGACCGTGAAGGTCAGGATCGGGGTGTTGCGGAACTCGATCAGCCGGGCCACCGGGTCGGTCGCGGCGGCCGGCAGATCGCCACGGACCCGGGCCACGGCAGCGCGGGTGTCGTCCAGCGCCTCCTGCGAGGGCTTCTCCAGCCGGAACTCGGCCGAGACGATGGCGGCGCCGTCCTGGACGACGGTGTGAAGATGCCGCAGCCCCTGCATCGTGGCCATGGCGTTTTCCAGCCGAGCGGCGACCTCGGTTTCGACCTGTGCCGCGGCCATGCCCGGGACCGTGGTCGTGACCGAGACGAAGGGAAGGTCCACGTCGGGAAAGTTCTGCACGCGCGCATCGAGAAAGGCCAGCAGCCCGCCGATGGTCAGCAGGGCGAAAAGCAGGACCGAGGGAACGGGATTGCGGATCGACCAGTCGGAGATGTTCATCGCCCCCTCCGTTCAGCTGCCCGACCGGGCGGTGCCGCCCGGCGCAGGCACATGCACCGCCACGCCGTCCGCCAGGAAGCCGACGCCGCTTTCGACCACCTGCGCCCGGGGCGGCAGGCCCTGGCCGATCTCGACCCGACCGTCCCTTCGCGTGCCGGTCGTCACTTTCTGCATGCGGGCGATGCCGTCCTCGACCAGAAAGACGTAGGAATAGCCGTCGCGCAGCAGGACGGCGGTCTCGGGCAGGGTCAGGACCGCGCGCGATCCGATCTCGATCTCGCCGCGCGCGAAGATGCCGGCCAGCAGACCGGCCGTCGGCTGGAGATCGACATGCGCCGTCGCCATGCGCGAGGCGGCATCGATCTGGGGCGACAGGCTGCGCACCCGTCCCTCGGCCTGCATGCCCCGGCCCAGGAAAAGCCGCACCACCATTCCCGGCCTGACCCTCGGCACATCGGCAGCCGGCAGATCGGCCCGCCATTCCAGCCGCGCATCGCGATGCAGCCGCACGAGTTCCTGGCCCGGCTGGATCACCGTGCCCTCGAGCGCGCTGACCGCGCTGATCAGCCCGTCGTGCGGCGCCCGGATCGTGGCGAAGTCCAGGCGCATCCGGTCGGCCTCGACACGCGCCCGGGCCGCCTCGAGCCGCGCCGTCGCCATTTCGGCGGCCGCGAGCAGCTGGTCGCGGCTGGAGGCCGAGATCGTCTCGCCCGGCTTCAGGGCCAGGGCCCGGTCGGCCGCGCGCCGGGCCTCGGCCGCTGCGGCCTCGGCTTCCCGCAGCGCCGCCCGGCTGGCCAGCAGGTCCGCCGCGATCGTGCCGCCCGCAAGCTCGGCGACCACCTGTCCCGCCGTCACGCGATCCCCGGCCTCGACCAGCAGTCGCGCCAGGCGCAGGCCGCCGGTCTCGGCACCGATGCTGATCTCCTGCCAGGCAAGGACACTGCCCACCGCCGACAGGTGCTCGGGCCATTCTTCGATGCGCGGCTCGACCAGCCGGACGGTCAGAACCGGCGCCGGTCGGTCCTGCGGCTCTGCCTGGGGCGCTGGTTCGCCCCCGACCGAGCCGAGCGCCAGGCCGATCAGGGCCAGAAGCGATGCCGTCAGGGCGGCGGCCAGAGTCTTGCGATGCAGGATCATGACGGATGCTCCTTTCAGGATGCGCTGAACGGCTGCCGGGCCCGGTCAATCGGCCGCAGGCAGAGCGGGGGCCTCTCCGCCCAGGTCCTGGCGCAGGAAGGCGATCCCGACGAGATGGAAGGCATCTTCGCCGTGGGCCTCGGACAGGTCCTTGATGCTCTGCCAGGGCTGCGCGTCGATGCCGTGTCGCGCGTAGATCGCCAGCAGCACCTCGGTCGAAAGCCCCGCGACAGCCGCGACGGCAGTCAGCGGCGCCTCGACCAGCTTCTCGAAGACGGGCCATTTCAGCTGCGGCGCGGTGATCCGGCCGAAGGAAATCGGCGAGGCCAGAAGGACGAGGGCGAAGGCCGTGACGCTGACCGCCCCCCCGCGCGTCTTGAGATGCCGCTGGAAGGGCCGCAGGTTCACCGCGACATGGGCCACCACTCCCAGCAGGAACAGCCAGGAGGCCCATTCATGGGCAAAGCTGACATAGCCCGGCACGATGTCGAAGAACATCAGCACACCGGTGACGGCCATCAGCAGGAAGGACCCGATGGTCAGGGGCGTGGCCCAGCTGCGCAGGCCGATCGATCGGAAGGGGGGCATGGGGTTTCCTTTCGGGAAGCGGACGGACCAGCCGTCAGGGGGTGAAGACGATGCGGCCAGCCTCCGGGGCGGTCTCGTTCCAGACCTGTTCAACCGCGCTCAGCGGCATGGGCCGCACGTCGACGCGGAAGGTGCCGCGCGCGATCAGCCGGGCCAGTTCGGGCAGTTCGCGCAGGATCTCGCGCCCGGAGACCGCGCCGTGCCCGCTGCCCATGACCTGCAACCGGGCCGAGCGCAGCACTGCGCCGGGAAGGGGCGCGACATCGCCGGCCAGCGATCCGACATGGATCCAGTCCAGCGGCCGCGACGGGTCGGCGCGGTGCCGCAGCATGCGCTCCATCATCCGCGCCGCCGTCTCGCCCCAGACGAAATCGAGCACGACATCGGCGCCACGGGCGATCTCGCCCAGGGACTCGTCGTCGAGCGCCACGGCGTCGGTGGCCCCAAGCGCCGCCAGCCGGGCCAGCTTGGCGCGGTCGCGCCCGGCGGCGATCACCCGCGCGGCACCCAGATGCCGGGCGATCTGCACCGCCAGTTGCCCCGAAGCGCTGGTGGCGCCCAGAACCACGACCTGCCGTCGCCAGCCGACCGGCCATCGGCTGCGGAACGCGGGCAGGCGGCAGCGCAGGGCCAGCCAGGAGGCCATCGCCGGGTTCATCGCGCCGGCGATCAGCACCGGATCGCTGCCTTCGGGCAGGACGATGCTGTGATGCGGATCGATGACCGTGCGTTCGGCCATCGTGCCCGGCTCTCCGGGGCCCTGCACGAAATAGCGCAACCGGCCGTCCGGGCCGCGCCCGACCCCGTCCATGCCCGCGACGAAGGGCAGCTCGCCAGTGCCCGAGTAGTGCAGCCCCGCCGCCCGGCCGCGGGTGACATGATGCAGACCGGCGGCCAGGACCCTGACCGGCAGCCGGCCGCGCGGCCCGACCTCGGGCTCGGCGATCTCGAGGCAGGCAGGGGGACGGTCGAAGGCAGAGACAACAGCGGCTTTCATGCGCCCTTTCCTTTCGGTCACGGGGTTGATATGGTTCGTATGGTGAACTAAATAATTCGCAATACGAACCAAGTCAAGAGGATCTGCCATGCAGCATCACGCCCCGCCTCAGGACACTTCGGACAACGGTCAGGACAGCCCTCGGGACGCTCATCTGCTCGACGCCCTGGTCACGGCCGCCTTCATCGTCATGGCTGCCATCACCCGGATCGGAGCCGAACACGACCTGTCGCTGTCCCTGATGCGCGTCCTTGGCATTCTGTGGGACCGGCGGCTGCGGATGACGGACCTTGCCGACTATCTCGGGCTCGAGAAGCAGACGATGTCGGGCCTGATCGCCCGGGCCGAGAAGCGCGGCCTCGTGGCACGCGCGCCGAGCCGCGAGGACCGGCGGGCCACCGATGTCCATCTGACCGAAAGCGGCGCGCTGCTGGTCGCCGAGCTGCGCCGCCAGGGTCAGACGGCCCTGCGGCCGGTCATCGCCGGGCTGGGACCCGAGGACCGGCGCCATCTCGCCGACCTGCTGCAGGCGATGATCGCCGGAAGAGCAGGCTGAGTCGCAACTGCCGCGGCCGCGTCGGTTCCGAACGCCGCCGCCGTTCCCCAGCGGAACTGTCGGGATCGCATACTCGGACCGGGCCCACATCAAGTTTCCGGAGCGGATCGAACTCTGTCTCGGTCTGTTCCCGGATCCCGAGGCATTCAGGCCGAAGGGGCTCATCGTGCGCCAGATCCGACAGCGATGGGGGGCCATGTCGCCGGCGGGACGCCTGCTGCTGAACCCCCGTCTGGTGCAGGCGCCGGTCGATGCCATCGACTACGTGATCACCCACTAACTCTGCCACGTGGCCGAACCCGATCACGGGGCAGCCTTCTTCGATCTCCTCGACAAGGTGTTGCCCGACTGGGAGCGCCGGAAGCAGAGACTGGAACGGGCCATGGCCTGAGAACTGCCGAACCCGGTCGCGACAGACGCAAACGCGACCCCAATCCAAGCAATTCCGGCAGCATGGGTTTTTTCAGCAACTACATGCACTTATGAGAAATTTACCAAATCCGCGCAGTCAACAGGTCCGGAGAATATCGGCTCTGTTGCATAACTCAGGTGATGGGCGCGGTTACCCCCTCCCCGGACAGACTTATCCTACAGCTTCCGTGACCGGGATGCCGAGCGCGGTGTAGCCGTTCAGGACGGCGATGCGGATCTGGAACTCGGCGACCTGACGGTCGAAGTCCCTTGCCATGAGCCGCTGGCCCAGCAGTTTGACACAATGCATCTTCGTCTCGATGCGGCTCCGGCGGTGGTATCCACTCCATCGTCGCCACAGGGTGCGGCCGAGATACCTGGACGCCCGGAGGGCCTCGTTGCGCGCGACGGCTCCAGCGGTGATGGTCTTCCAGGTCTTCGCGTTCCTGCGCGGTGGGATGACGGCATGGGCTCCGCGATCTGCAATCGCATCGTGGCACTTGCGCGTGTCGTAGGCGCCATCTGCCGTGACGCTACCGATTTCCTGGTCCTCCGGGATCTGGTCGAGAAGGTCAGGTAGGATCGGCGCATCGCCGACGTTGCTCCCGGTGATCTCGACAGCCCGGATCTCTAGCGTTTCCTCGTCGATCCCAAGGTGGATCTTGCGCCAGACCCGCCGTTTGGGGCCACCATGCTTGCGAGCGTGCCACTCGCCTTCGCCCTCGACCTTGATTCCTGTGCTGTCGATCAGCAGGTGCAGCGGCCCTTTGGAGCCGCGATACGGGATGTTCACAGCCAAGGTCTTCTGGCGGCGGGACAGTGTGCTGAAGTCAGGCACCGTCCAGTCGAGGCCAACCAGACGCAGCAGGCTCTCGACGAACCCGGTCGTCTGCCGGAGCGCCATGCCGAATAGCACCTTCATCGTCAGGCAGCTCTGAATGGCAGTATCGCTGTAGGTCTGCTGGCGGCCACGCCTCCCCGTCGGCACGGCATCCCAGCTCATCTCGGGGTCGAACCAGATCGTCAGCGAGCCCCGGCGCTTGAGCGCTTCATTGTAGGCTGGCCAGTTTCTGGTCCTGTAGGTTGGCGGTGTGGGTCTGCTCATACATCACAGCTACCACCCTGGATTCACGATCTGAATCCCTGACGGGATTTGTGCAACAGAGCCGTTGAAACTCCAAAGTCGATTTCTAACTGAACTTTTCGCAGGGGTTCCCTGCTATCTGACATCGCTGTTTTGCGCAGGAGGTTTTGCCGGGCAAGGCCATCTCGCGTTCCGGAACCATGGTCCGGCGGATGGCAGTGATCTTGTATCACGACTGTCCGAATTCGAGATGCCAAATCCGGCGGTCATGCCCAGGCGGGGTGATCGTAGACGACCTTCTCGCATCCATTGTTGAGGCTTCGCTCAGAAGAGGAGGTTTTGCCGATGAAGATCGCACAGATCGCACCGCTGGAAGAAAGTTGCCCGCCGCGTCTCTATGGGGGAACAGAAAGGATCGTCTCCTATCTCACCGAAGAACTGGTCAGGCAGGGCCATGAAGTCACGCTGTTCGCCAGCGGCGACAGCCGGACCAAGGCCCACCTGGTCCCGTGCAGCAAGGAAGCGCTCCGGCTCGATCCGAACGTGAAGAACTCGCTGCCTTGGCACGTCGCCATGCTGGAGGAAGTCCGCTTGCGGGCCGATGAATTCGACGTGCTGCATTTTCACATCGACTTCCTGCACTATCCCATGGCGCGCGCATTCGCCGATCGCATGGTGACGACCATGCACGGCCGGCTCGACGGGCCTGATCTTCGTCCCTTCTATGCGACCTTCCCGAACTATCCGCTCGTTTCGATCTCGGACGATCAGCGCCGTCCGCTGCCCTTCGTGAACTGGGCAGGAACAGTTTATCACGGTCTTCCCAAGACTCTGCTGCCCTTCACCGAACGCCCGAACGGAGACTATCTTGCTTTCCTCGGACGGATTTCGCCGGAGAAACGCCCGGACCGCGCCATCGAAATTGCGGCGCGGGCGGGGATGCCACTGAAAATCGCCGCCAAGATAGGCGATGCGGATCGCAAGTATTGGGAAGAGATCATCGCGCCTATGGTCGACGCCCACGACAATGTCGAGTTCATCGGAGAGATCAACGAGAAGCAAAAGGCCGAATTTCTCGGGAACGCGCGGGCGCTGCTCTTCCCGGTCGACTGGCCCGAACCTTTCGGCTTGGTGATGATCGAGGCCATGGCCTGCGGCACGCCTGTAATCGCATGGGCGAATGGCTCAGTGCCCGAGATCGTGGAGCCAGGGCTGACCGGCTATGTCGTGCACTCGCTGGAGGACGCTGTCGCGGCCGTCAGCAAGCTGGACCGTATCAGCAGAGGAATCGTGCGCGAGACGTTCGAAGAACGCTTCACCGCAGATCGCATGGCGCGCGACTATGTCGAAATCTATCGCGGGCTGCCGGGCGTCGAGGCTGTTACGATGCCGCTCCCGCATATGCTCGGCGGCCATGGGGCCCATGTCCTGCATGCAGCGGAATGAGTGCGAAGGAGAGTAGGATGACCGAGGCGCTGCAACAGACGGCCTTGCGTGCGTCGCAACTGGTCGCGCCGCCGGCGCAATTCTTCATCCCGGCGGCAGCCTCCTTGCAGGAGCGGCGGCCACGAACCCTGAAGCACGGCGATACCTTCGCCGTGTTCGATCACAATGGCGATGTGCTCTCGGGGCCAGGCAGCCCCGAGGGCCTGTTCCATCGCGACACCAGGTATCTCTCGCATTACTATCTGACCATCGGGGGAGAGCGGCCCATGCTGCTCTCGTCCACATTGCGCGACGATAACGCCACGCTGACCTGCGATCTGACGAATCCCGATCTTTATGACGAAACCGGTCGCTGTCTGATTGCGCATGATCGCATCCACATGCGCCGGACGCGGTTTCTCTGGCAGGGCACGTGTTATGAGCGGCTGGCGGTACGCAATTTCGACGAGGCCCCACATGAGATTACCTTGGAAATCGCCTTTGAGGCCGATTTTGCGGATATTTTTGAGGTCCGTGGCCGGGTGCGGGCCCGCCGGGGAACGTCGCTCTTGCCGGAGGTGGATGGCTCGCACGTGCTCTTGTCGTACCGGGGGCTCGACCACAATCCACGTAGCACCGCTCTGCGTTTTGATCCTGCGCCTGCGCAGCTTGAGCCGGGGAAAGCCGTCTATCGTCTGAGCCTCGCCCCCGGCGAAACGCGTTCGCTCTTTATCGAGATCGGCTGCGACGTGAATGGGGCTGAGGATCCTCCGTCGCGCCTGTTTTTCCGCTCGTTGCGGGACGCGCGCCGCGCACTCAGACGTTCTTCTTCCCGCGCAGCCACGGTGCAAAGCTCCAACGAGATATTCAACGAGACCATGCGCCGTTCGGTCTCGGACCTCTACATGCTCATGACCGATACGGAGGAGGGGCCCTATCCCTATGCGGGCGTGCCCTGGTTCAGCACCGTGTTCGGGCGCGATGCTCTGATCACCGCCTGGGAAATGCTCTGGCTCGACCCGGCGGTCGCGCGGGGCGTTTTACTGCATCTTGCGGCCAACCAGGCGACGGAATTCGATCCGGATACCGATGCCGAGCCAGGCAAGATCCTTCATGAAGTGCGTTATGGCGAAATGGCGGAAACTGGCGAAGTTCCGTTCCGGCGCTATTACGGCAGCGTGGATTCGACACCGCTGTTCGTGATGCTCGCCGGGGCGTATTTCGAACGCACCGGCAATCGGGTGGTGCTGGAAACACTCTGGCCGCATGTCTGTGCGGCGCTCGACTGGATCGAGACCTATGGCGATCGGGACGGCGACGGTTTCGTGGAATACGGGAGGCGCAGCGACAAGGGGCTCGCCAACCAGGGGTGGAAGGACAGTCATGATGCGGTGTTTCACGCCGATGGGACGCTGGCCAAGGGGCCGATCGCGCTATGCGAGGTACAGGGCTACGTCTATGCTGCCCGGCTGGCTGCGTCCGAGATCGCACGGGAACTCGGTCATGACGGGATCGCGGAGGAACAGGCGCAAAAGGCCTCGGAATTGAAGTCCCGTTTTGACGCGGCGTTCTGGGACGATGAGCTTGGAACCTATGTGCTCGCCCTCGATGGTGACAAACGGCCCTGCCGAGTACGCAGTTCGAACGCGGGCCATCTGCTCTGGACGGGAATCGTCCCGGAGGAGCGCGCCGAAACGGTCGTTCGAGCCCTGATGGGGCCGTCGTCTTTCTGCGGATGGGGAGTGCGGACCATTGCCGCGGGTCAGGCACGGTACAATCCGATGAGCTATCACAACGGGTCGGTCTGGCCCCATGACAATGCGCTGATCGGGGCGGGGTTGGCGCGCTACGGGTTCCGTGAAGAGGCCGCACGGATTTTCGAGGGCATCTTCTCTGCGGCCACCTATATCGACCTGCGACGGTTGCCGGAGTTGTTCTGCGGCTTCCCGCGCCGCGAGACGCAAGGCCCCACCTTCTATCCGGTGGCCTGTACGCCGCAGGCCTGGGCGGCGGGAGCGCCGCTTTTGCTGCTTCAGGCCTGTCTCGGGCTGCGCTTCGACGCCGAGGCGCGGCAGGTGATCTTCGAGCAACCGATCCTTCCGGAGTTTCTGGGAGAGGTCGTGCTGCGCAATCTCCGCCTTGATGGTGGATCCGTCGATGTGGCTCTGCGCCGGTCTGGCACCCACGTGGTTGCCGATGTTCTGCGTCGCGACGGACCGGTTCGGGTTATTGTGACCACCTGAAGGGACGGGCTGGCGCCATCGTCTGCGCCAGCCCGATTTCTGCTACTGCAGATCATCTTCTTCCTGATCGGCTTCGAGCAATTCGACCAGCCGGGCGACCCGGCCCGATGGGAAGGGGCTATGGGCATCGACCTGCGCCTCGTCCGCCTCGACCCAGGCCTTGGCACAGGCAAGTTCGGAGGCGTCGGCGCCGGTGCGCAGAATATCAGACAGAAGCGTGGGGTCCGTGCCGGGACCCAGGATGCTTTTCACGTCGTTTTCGGTCATGATCTCCTCCTTTCGAATGCTACAAGGAAGCAAGAGAAATATAGGAGAGCTGTTCGTAGAAAAAAGTTTCCGAGCATCCTCTTGAAACCGTAAGGTGCTGTTCCAAATCACTTTATGCAGATCGCCCAGATGGGGATCGGCCATAAAGCGGGACATCGCTCCTGCGGTGCTCCCGATGTCTGTACCCATGTTGCTCAAAGGAGGATATGGCTATGGCAACGACACTTGATTTTGCACCTCTGTTCCGTTCGAGCGTTGGCTTCGACCGTATGCTCGACGCGCTCGAGACAGCCCGTCGAGTGGAGACGCTCGACAACTGGCCGCCTTATGACATCGTCAAGACCGGCGAGGACGACTATCGCATCGACATGGCGGTGGCGGGCTTTGCCGAAGACGATCTGACCCTGACCCAAGACAAGAACATGCTGATCGTGTCGGGCCGCAAGGAGACGCCCGAAGGTGACGGCGGTGTCAGCTATCTCTATCGTGGCATCGCCGGCCGGTCGTTTGAACGTCGGTTCGAACTGGCCGATCACGTCCGGGTCGAAGCGGCCACGCTGTCGAACGGCTTGCTGACCGTCGAGCTCAAGCGCGAGATCCCCGAGGAACTCAAACCGCGTCGGATCGAGATCGCGTCGGCTGAGGCGACCGAGGGTCTCGAGACCAGACAACTCGAGACAGCTCCAGAGCCGGAACCGGTCGCGGCCTGAACCAGCTTGGACCCAGAACGGGACGTTCCGGCCGCTCGGGTGGCGGCCGGACGCCCTTCCTGCAATCTGGAGGCTAAGAGATGAACGTGATCAGCGGAGATTTCACAGGACAATCACATGTATCACCCATTCTGAGTCAGGTCGGTTCGCGACCAGACTGGGACTCTTCTCTGCCGGACGATGCGGTCGCCCGGATATGGAAACCGTCGAAATCGGCGATGACCTCGGGGCGCACGCGTACGAAGGGCTGGAAGATGAGCTTTCCACGCCGGACCGGTCCTTGGCTCGAGCCTTTGATGGGCTGGACGGGTGGCGACGACACGATCCAACAGATAGACCTGAGCTTTCCGACGCTGGAAGCCGCTATTCGCCATGCAAAGCGTCTGGGGGTGGCTTACGAGGTGCATCTGCCGGCAGGCGAAGCCGCGCGCCGTGCCGCCCGGGCACGGGACAGGCAGGCCGAGCTGTGGTCCGATGCCACGCTCTCTCGGCTCGGACTGTCCGAGATGCGGCAAACCTATCGTGACGCGATGGCCGGCGCAAAACGGCGGGGCGATCCGAAAGGCGGCGATGATGGGCGTTCTCCCATTGAAGTTGCTTCGGACGCCAGCCTGTCGTTGGAGGCTCGCCGTTCTATCCTGATGAACTGGGCCTACACGGAGTATCTTCAGGATGTCGCCAGCACCGAAGGCATGCCGGAAAACCAGCGTGCATCGCAGTTTGCCGAGGTTGAACGAGCGCTGTTGGCGCTTGAAGCGGCGGTGGCCGCCGACGGATTGTATCCGTCCGTTGAGGAAGGGAGGGCGGCATGAATCCCTTCGTTGCAATTGATGCCCAGCAGGCGGTGCCCGATCGTTTCGCACTGGTCCTCGCCGCGAGCGCCCGCAGCCGGGCGCTGAGGGCCGGGGCAGAACCTCGGGTCGAACCTAAACGGCAAGCAACCGAAGAGCTTGCCTTGGAAGAGATCGCGACCGGTGCGATTTCGCAGGAGGAGCTGTTGCCCTTCCTGCCTGCGCCGGCGCCCAAGCGGCTGGCTCGGCCGTATTGAATCCCTGGTGAAGAGAAAGGAGGTAACACCATGAGCAAGACCTGGACCACGAACTATGACAAGCTTGGCGACGGCATCAGCCTTCTCGCGGGCCTAGGGTCAGGATTCATAACCAATAAATGACGGTTGCCGCGAGCGCGATGGCCGAGAGGAAGACCTTCGGGCATCTGTCGTATCGGGTTGCCACGCGCCGCCAGTCCTTGAGCCTGCCAAACATGATCTCGATGCGGTTGCGCCGCTTGTATCGGCGCTTGTCGTATTTGACCGGTGTCTTGCGCTGCTTTCGACGGCGTTGTTGCAGAAGTCAGTGTGTGAGCGCAGTTTTCCCTTTCCGCGTTGAGTTCATGCCACGCGTTTGATCTCGGCGGATCCGAGGGCATTGAAGCGGTTCATGAGGGCGATGCGGATATGGATTTCGGCGGTCTGGCGGTCCGGGTCTCGTGATGAGATGCGTTCACCGAAGGCCTTGAGGCAGCGCATCCTTGCCTCGATCCTGCTTCGGACGTGATAACCTGACCAGCGCTTCCATATGGCCCTGCCCAAGCGCTGGGTTGCCCGGAGGATCTCGTTGCGCGCCCTGGCTGCGGGGCAATCCTCCTTCCAGAGACGGCCATTCCTCCGGATCGGGATGATAGCGGTGCCGCCTCGATCCAGGATCGCGGTGTGGCAGCGTCGGGTGTCAAAGGCACCGTCGCCGGTGACGGTGCCGATCTGTTCATCCTCTGGGATCTGGTTGAGCAGGTCGGGCAGAACAGGGCTGTCGCCTTCACGGCTTGAGGTGAATTCGACGGCGCGGATGTCACCTGTAGCCGTGTCCATCGCCAGATGAACCTTACGATATTGGCGTCGGCGATGCGGGCCATGCTTGCGGGCAAGCCATTCCCCATCACCAAGAAACTTGATCCCGGTGCTGTCCACCAGCAGGTTCAGCGGCCCCGGCGCACGGCGGCTCGTGATCTGAACCGTGATGCGCTTCTGCCGTAAGCGCCGTCTCCGTCCCATTGGGATTTGGGGTGCGCTTGGGAGCGCGAGTTGGGTGCGTTGGGGGGCGAGTGCCGGTTAGTGAAGCTCACAATGAGCTCAGCCGGGAGTCCCGGATGTGCTCATTGTGAGGTCTTGGTCGCTGCCGCGTAGGCCCATGGCATCAAGGCGTCTATGTCCTTGTCGAGGTGGCCGGTGGCGATGCTTGTGAAGAGATCGCGCAGGTAGGCGTAAGGCTCCACGTCGTTCAGCTTGCAGGTGCCGATCAGGCTGGCGAAGCGGGCCCAGTTGCGGCCACCCTCGTCGTGGCCGGCGAAGAGCGCATTGCGGCGGTTCATGGCCGGGCTGCGGATGGCGTTCTCGACCAGGTTGGAGTCCATGTCGACATGGCCATCGTCGAGGAACAGCCGGAAGCCGTCCTGGCGGCGCAGCATGTAGTGCAGGGCCTTGCCGAGATCCGACTTGCGCGAGGTCCGGTCGGCCTGGGCGGCGAGCCAGGCGAAGAATTTATCGACCAGGGGGCGGGACTGCTCCTGCCGGATGGTGCGGCGCAGGCCGGCATCCTTGCCGCGGATGGCGGCCTCGATCCGATAGAGCGCGGCGATGCGCGCCAGCGCCTCGTCGACAATGGGCGAGCCGGCCTTCGGTCTGGCCGCGATGAGCTTCCTGCGGCCGTGCGACCAGCAGAACGCCAGCGCAAGCGGCTTGCCGCCCTTCCGGTCGGGCTTGGCCAGATGGGTGTAGCCGCCATAGGCGTCGACCTGAATCGTCCCGTCGAACCCGTCGAGGATCTCGTCGGCGTTCTCGCCGGCGCGGCCCGGGCGATAGTGGAACACCACGCCGGGCGGGGCGGGACCGCCCCAACCGCGATCGTCACGTAGCACCGCCCAGAGATATCCGGTCTTCGTCTTGCCGCGCCCTGGGTCCAGGACCGGGGCTGTGGTCTCGTCGACATAGAGGCGGGTGCCGCCGGTCTTCAGAAGCACCGTCATGCGCTCGACCACGGGCGCGATCAGCGCGCCGGTCCGGCCCATCCAGTCGGCCAGCACCGAGCGGTCGATGGGCACCCCGTGCCGGGCCATGACCAGCGACTGCCGGTTCAAGGGCATGTGTTCAGAATGCTTGGCGACCGCGATCTGCGCGAGCAGCGCCTCGGTAGGCCAGCTGCCTTCGAGCAGATGCGCCGGGGCTTTTGCCTGCACCACACCGGCCCGGCCCTTGGGGCAGGCGTATCTGGGTCGCACCGTGACGATCACCTGATACCGCGCGGGGATGCAATCCAGCCGCTTGCTGCGGTCCTCGCCGATCCGGACCATGTCGCCACAGCCACAAGGACAGGCGATGCTGTCGGGCTCGACCACCCGCTCCACATGCGGCAGGCCTTCGGGCAGCGCCCGGGCTTTGCGCGGTTTACGCCGAGCTTTCTTCTCGGGATCGAGCGTGCTGGCGGCGATCTTCTCTTCGACCGCAGCGATGCGCGCCTCGGTCTCGGCGATGGCAGTCTCGAGGTCTTCCAGTGCCAGGTCCAGCTGGGCGGGGTCCAGCTTCTCGGACTTCGGCCCGAACTTCGCGCGGCGATACTGCTGGATCTGGCCTTCCAGCGTCACCACCAGCTCCTTGAGCTCGGCGATGAACGCCTCCTTCTCGGCCACCACCGCTTGCTCGTGCTGGCGTGCCGCGCGTTCGACCGAGGCCTCGAACCGGGCGGCCTCCAGCGCCTCGTGCTGCGCTGCAAAGGCCGCCACCACCTCGGGCGGGAGGTCAGGAAAGCGGCTCAGATCGAGGGGCTGCGACATGGCCCTTTCTATCCGATCCCGGCAGGGAAGCCCAACAAAACAACGCCCGGAACGACGACCTGAGTCACCCCGCCGCAGTCGGCACCGTCACCCGCTGCGCCATCACCCGCCGCCAATCCAGGCCCTCGACCAGCGCCTCGCATTGCGCCCGTGACAGCCGCATCACCCCGTCCTGAACCTTCGGCCAGGCGAACTTGCCCTGCTCCAGGACCTTATACACCAGCACCATGCCGGTGCCGTCCCACACCAGGATCTTCAATCTGTCGCCGCGCTTCGATCGGAAGATCACCATCACCCCGGAATGCGGATCGAGCCGCAGCGTGTTCTGAACGATCAGTGCCAGCGCCTGATGACCGCAACGGAAGTCCACCGGTCGGGTCGCCACCAGGATCGGCAGCCGCTGCCCGGCGACGATCATGCCGACCTGCGCAGCGCACGCACAAGCGCCGCCGCCCGCTCCGCCGACACGTCGCCCGGCACGCGGACAATAATTCCGTCGCCAATCTCGATTCCGACGACCCCTTCGGCACCGCGCGCGGCATCAGGCGAGGCATCCACCTCGTCATCTACCGACACCGGCACGAACGCCGGCACCACGGTCGCGCCTACCGCCTCCATGGCATCCGCCGGCAGCGCCAGAAGCCCCTGTCGCGCCTGGCGCCGCCAGTCCGAGAGCTGATGCGGCGCAAGATCATGCCGCTGCGCGACATCCACAACTCGCACCCCGGGCTGGAAACTCTCCGCCACGATCCGGGCCTTCACCGCCTCAGGCCAGCGCCGATACCCCCGCGTCCGACGAACCACCTCGACACGACCAACGAACCCGTCGCCACCATCCGCCACCATCGCCCCCTTGCAGAAAACCACAAAGAGGCTCGCTCCTACGCAGCTCGCAGGAAACCCACGATATCAATGGGCTGGAGACGGCGCATACCTTCTGCCTGCGGCTCAGGGTCGAGAAATCGGGCACCCGCCAGTCGAGCCCGGCCATCGAAAGGATGCTCGCCACCATCCCTGTCGTTTGCCGCAGAGGCAGGCCGAACAGAACCTTCACCATCAAGCAGAACTGGATCGCGGCATCAGAGAAGACCGGCGGCCGACCATTGCATCCGGATTTGGGTGCGCGCCAAACCATGTCCTTGTCCAGCCAGATCAGAAGGGACCCGCGCCGCTTCAAGGCATCGTTGTAGGACTTCCAGTTCATCGTGCGGTAGCGGGTGGGCTCAGGCTTGCTCATACTCGCCCCTTAGCCCACTGGATTCACAGTGTGAATCCCTCAGAAAACGGAGTTCTGCAACAACGCCCTTGCGACCCCGTAGGCTCAGGACTCATAGCCAATAAATGACGAGCGCCGCGAGTGCGATGGCGGAGAGGAAGACCTTTGGGCATCTGTCGTATCGGGTCGCCACACGTCGCCAATCCTTGAGCCTGCCGAACATGATCTCGATGCGATTGCGCCGTTTGTAGCGTCGCTTGTCGTATTTCACGGGCGTCTTGCGCTGCTTTCGGCCGGGGATGCAGGTGCGTATCCCTTTGTCTTTCAACGCGTCTCTGAACCAGTCGGCGTCATAGCCCCGGTCCCCGAGCAGCCATTCCACGTTTGGCAAGCTACCCAGCAAAGCCCGTGCGCCGATGTAGTCGCTGACCTGCCCGGCGGTGACGAAAAGATTGAGTGGGCGTCCCTGACTGTCACAGACGGCGTGCAGCTTGGTGTTCATGCCGCCCTTCGTTCGGCCAATCAGGCGTCCACGCCCCCCTTTTTCGCGGCCATGCTGGTCGCGGTTCGGTGGGCTTTGAGATAAGTCGCGTCGATCATGACCGTCTTTTCCTCGCCGTGATCGGCTGCCAGGCCAGCCATCATCTGCGCAAAGATGCCCTTGTCGCTCCACCGCTTCCATCGGTTGTAGAGCGTCTTGTGGGGGCCGTATTCCGCAGGCGCATCGCGCCAACGCAACCCATTGCGATTGATGAAGATAATCCCGCTCAAGACACGCCGATCATCGACGCGGGGTTTGCCGTGGGACTTCGGAAAATAGGGCTCAAGACGCGCCATCTGGGCGTCGGTCAACCAGAAGAGATCAGACATGTTCACCGCTCGTTTTTCGAACCGTGAATCACGCAGCCTCGCAGAAATCAATGGGTCCTGACCCTAGGCATGGCTCGGCGACAAGACCTCTGTCGCCGGTATCGGCCCGCTCCTGACTGACCATGAATGGGACATGGCCATGGATTTCGTTTCCGTTCGCCGCCTATTGCTTGTCCCCCACCGAATTGGATGGTGGATGAGCATCTGCAGCTTGCGGGAATTCGCGCGCAGCAGATCAAGTGCGCTTGGTGAAAGCCAGAGTCCGGCGGGCGAAACTTTCCAGCTCGGTATCGTTGATCTGTTCAGTCTCGTAGGCCGGATTGGTGTCGTGATGAAACTTGTTCGCGTAGTCCAGTATCGCGCGCAGTTCAACCGTATCGGCCTTTGAGAGAATCTCGTTCTGTTCACCGATCCGCTGTCGGGACTTATCGACGAACGGGCCAAGCATGGAGCCGGGAGGGAAGTGCTCAGGGTAGGCGACCCTGACAAAGGCTTCGAGAATATGCCGGAGCGCCACGGCAACGTTCCTCTCCTGCGTGGCTGAGTAGCTGTTCAGGAACTCGGCAACAAGCCTGTGTCGCCGGTCATGCTCGGTGATGCAGTCGTCATTGACATTCCATTCGGCGAGTGTCGAGCCGTCTCCATTCCGCATGACCATTATAGCCGCGCGATTAATGCGGCTTGCCGCTTCCCACAGCCCACACAGAAACGGCTTTTCATGGGACATGACGATCACCTGAGTAACCCGGCCTGTCAGCGCGATGATTTCCTGCCGCGTAGTCAGTGAACGGTGCTCATCAAGGCTCGTCATCGGATCGTCGATCACAACGATCTTCGACGCCAGATCGGAATCCTGTTCCAACGATGCGAAGAAGAATGCGAGCGCCAGTGTATTCCTGTCTCCGGCGCTCAATGTGTTCCTGAATGAGGGGCCTGCATTGGCTGATAAGGAAACGGGAACATTGTTGATCAGAACCTTGTAATCACATGTCGCACCGGATCGGGTGTTTCGGGAGGAAACGCTGCCTAGCCGGTATCCCGCATGAAATTTGCCGAGATAAGTGTTGATCGCCGCTTCGTATCGGGGGAACACCTGCTGCTGATACTGGTTAAGGGCCTCGCGCGCAGCATCCCGTGCCCGTTCGGTTTTCTGTTTTTTCGCCGCTGCTTCGAGGTATTTGCGACAGATCTCATCGTAGGGATCGCTGTGGCGCACCTTGATGCGCTTTAGATTATCCAGATCGGTTTGCAGGGCCGAAAGATTTGAAGAAGCTGCCTGCTCCTTTATCAGCGCGATTTTGGCGTTCGCCTCCTCATACACGCGCATCGCCTCGATATGTTGCTGGCGAAGCGCATCATAAGCCCCGATCGCATTCAGGGTTTCCTCGCTGAGGGGCGCGATTTCAAACGGCGCCGCATGCTTTGCCAAAAGCTGTTGGCGCACGGCTTCGCGCGCCGCGTTTAAGGCGCGGACGGTGGCCGCCGTGTCGAATTCTTGCTCAGGGATATCGGCGAACCGGCCCCAGAAGTTACGGGATTCAGAGATAGCCGCAATGGCTCGTTCGTAGGCAGCGGCGATATCACCGCCAAAATCACGGGTGAGTGCTTTACCCGCCTCGGTCACGTCCTCGCGGAGCTTGGCATAAGCGTCGCTGAAATACGCCTGATAGTGGCGGATGACAGGGGACGCGTCCAGGCTCTGGGCGCAAAACGGGCAATCGTTCCGGTCTGTTGCCTCGGCCATCGCGGCGACACGCGGCAGCCCTTCGGCTACCCAGGTTTCTGCGTTGCGACCGGCATGGGACAGATGATCACGGACTCTTTGAGCGGCTTCCGCTTCCAGCTCCGGCAAGCCGCGGGACAAAAGCCCGTTGAGTCCGTCGATATCGAACTCGGGCAGCGCAAAGTTCTTGAACGACTCACGCTTCTGAACCTCGTCAGAAGCCTTGGCAGCATTGATCTTGCGTTCCGTTTCGGCGATCGCGGCATCAATGTCGTCGCGCTTTTCGAGCGCGCAGAATTGATCGACATTCATCGCGCCGCGCACGCTGGCCGGAATGTTACCGCCGAGCTTGCGTATCTCGGCATTGTGCTCTTCGATTTCCCTGATGTGCTGCTGGAGCGTTTCATTCAGGGCGACTCCCCGCGCACCGATAATCAGTTCGTGAAGATTCTTGCAGTGTTCGCTGGCAATCTCGATCCCGGAGCAAACATTCTGGGCAACGAAGTCATCGTCGAAAACAACGATCCGGTCATCTGATGCCGACCAGCCACCGTTCTGAAAGACATGCTGGTTGGCAGATCTCGCCACAACGACGTGAGGCGGGTGCTGCGCGCCCAGCCTGTGCCGCTGTTCGATAAGAAGCGGGTCATTCGTTGCCAGGGATTTGAGAATGGCGGAAAGGGTTGTCTTGCCACGCCCGTTCTCGCCGTAAAGCACGGTTAATTTCTGAAACGGAAGGTTGGCGCCTGCAGATACGGAGTCAAATCGGCCCACATTTCTGACGAGATTGATATGAGTCAGCATGTGGATCACTTGACCTCTTTCAGCGCGGCCTTGTTGGGGCTATCAATAAAGTCGCCGGTTGTTCCGTTCTCGATCTTCTTCACAGCCGCCTCCTATTCCCGCCGGTGTGACGCGACCAGGCCCGCCAACGTGGCGCTTTCGGTGATCGAGTCACCGGGAACCAGAAGATAACCCCACGACTTTCCACCGTTGGCCTCGGCATGTTCATTGGCGTATTTCACCCATTCGGCAGCGGCGCGGGCCTTTGCCAGGACAATCTCGTCGGTCATTTCGTTCCGCGCCTTGATCTCGACGATCAGCTTTTCCGTATCCGTCTCAACCACGAAATCCGGCTCGTAGGCTTGACCGGACGCATACTCGATCTGGAACTGCCGGGCGCCCGGCTTGATCCAACGGCGGACAGACTTCTCAAAGTCTCCGTCGATCAGAACGGCGAACCGGCGTTCGTCATCGGAATCGAATTTCTGGTATGGGTATCCGCATTTCTGCAAACCGTTGAATACATATTTCCTTGTGTCGGACCGGGGCGTCACACCGTTTTTCAGGTCGCGAATTCGGTCCACCCCCGAAACATTGAAGTTCTGCGCATTGAGGACGCGGAAGCCTCTGGTCACCTTCGCCCGATAGTCCGTAGGCATCTCCCAGTAGTGGTCCTTCATCTGCTGGAAGATGAAATCAGCCCATTCCTTGCCGTGATTCAACGCCACGTTCTCAACGTCATCTTCCGTACTCAGGTAGCTGCGCAGATGCCCAACCACCTGACCGGCGAGCTTGTACAGCAGGTCCGCATGACTATCGTAGTCGATGGTGTCGAACGCGATCAGGTGGCCCGCCAATGCGATCTCAGATTGGGCCGCCGCTGCCGCGGGGAAAATCAACGCAGCCAACAGAGTGGCGAGATATCGTTTCACAATGCCTCCTATTCGCCGGCCCGGTTCAGCCAGACCACACGCCGCGCGACGACATACTGGCCCTGGGCGGCACCCTCGATCTCAAGGATGGCGTAGATCGTGTCCATATCGACGGGCAGCATGCGCAGCGTCATGTCCATGACCGCCCCCGCCATGGCCACATGGCTCTGACCGATGAGACGGGGCAGATCCTCCTGATCGCAGTCTCCGGCCCACGCCAGCACGGCTTCGTCCGGCGTCAGTGCCGGCTCGGGGATCTCGGGATGGTTGGCCTCGATCACCCAACGGCCTTCGTCGGCAAGGGTGATAGCCATCGGCTCGGTCATCTCCGCATGGTCGAGCAGCAGATCCTCGCCCAATACCCAGATCGACATGGTCTCTGTTTCGGGGGAAGGCTCCATAGGGATGACCATCCTGCCGGCATGGACGTAGCCGGACAGGTGGTCAACGCGCCAGTCACCCACGAAGTGTTCCCGCAGCCCCTGCCACGTTGCCGGCGAGGACGTTCCGCAAAGGCCCGAAATGTCGCTCGCGCGCTGCGCCAGCGCGGGAACGGCGGCGCAGGACAAAATGGCTGTCAAAACGATGACCGGTCTCATTGGATTTGTCCTCCCTGCCGCAGAACGCTAGTGCCCGGTAGCAGTGATCCGGCCTCCATCCACATCCAGAACCAGCATTTGTCGTTCGCCGGCAGTTCGGCCTGACATCGGGTAGGCCATCAGACCTGCCTCGATCACGCCGGTGAAGTGAAGTGAACCGTCATTGTCGTGGTCGATGTCGAGCATTGCCTGGCCCCCGGCCTCGCTTGACAGTCCAAGAGCGGGATTTCCGTCTTCGTCCTCGAGCCGCAGTTCGAGAAGACTTGTGGTCCCATCGGCCACCATCACCATCAACCGAACGGAACCGATGCCCGATGGCACCTCCTGCGGTTCGGCAAGAATCCGCAGAGAGCCAATGCCTTCGCTCTCGAAATGGTATTCTGACCGCTCGGCGTCGATCCGCCATGAAACAGGCGTCTCTTCCAGAAACCCAGTCATATCCCCACCCGGCTGATCGGCCAACACAGGCGCGGACAGGCAGATCGCAATTAGGGAAAGCGCCGCGGTCCTCACTGCAACTCACCCAATACGGCTTCAAACGTCAGGCTAACGCTGAGAGTATCGTCGGGATCAGGATTTCGAAGGGCAATCCGGTCCACACTGGTTAGAACACCTTCCACCTGGCCCGCGATAGCCAGCACACCGCCTTGGTGCGAGGCGCTCGTAATTGTCAGGGAGAGTTCATCGTCCAGGTCCGCACGGTAAATGCGATACGGATCGGTATCGAGAATTGGGATATCGATTTCTGCGGAAAAGAAGTCACCATCGAGATCGCCAATCCACTCTGCGCCGAGGGACAAGCTGCCCAGGCCGCGCTCTCTCAGTGCCGGTGCTTGAAAATAGATCGAAAAACTTGAAGACGTGAAGTCGGACTGCTCTGTCCAGACCGACAGTTCTATCTCTTCGCCTGCGATCGTCCCTGACGCCGCTCCCCCCGGTTCTGCAGCGATGACGGGTACGACAAGGGCGAGAAAGCCAAATGCAGCGATGGCTGATCTGAGCATGGTCGTGAGTGCTCCCGATTCTTTGAAATTGTCGTAGTTCATTCGCCGAGCGTGATCATCGCGCGTCCGAGAACGCTCTGGCTTTGAAGGTCGAGAAACCGCACTTCGTATTGTCCCGGCTCGTCCGGGAGCTTGATTACCGTTTCGGTTTCGTCGCCCACGTGATCGACTGTAATCCAGGTAAAGTCGGGCGCATCAGCTCGTGCCAGCGCCACGCGCCGGTCGGCATCGCCAGCTTCGATTGTCCACGAAACTGTAACGATATCGCCCGGCCTTGCTGTACCAGGAACCATAAGCCCGGCACCCTCGTCTATCGGCGCATCCGCCGCCAGCACCTCGAGCGGTCGCCGGGCCATGACCCGATCGCCGCGGTCCAAATGGTAGCGGATTTCATAGGCACCAGGCTCCGCGGGTGCAGTGAACGTGGCCTGATCTTCGTCCTGAATACGGCGATAGCCACTTTGCTCGCCGTCCGGTGTGCCGCCGGGAACGATGGCTATGTAGTCGCGCGGATGTATGGCACCGGTCCAGGATAGCGTGATCTCGGCGCCGGCCCGCGCCCTGTCCGGTCCGTCAAGCGAAACATTACCATCCATCACCTCGACCGGGGTGCGGGCGAGCACACGATCCCCCGCGTCCAATTGCAGGCGCACCTCATAGAGGCCAGGCTCGGCAGGCGCGCGAAGCTCGCCTTCGCTCCGATCTTGCATGCGATCGTAGTCGGCATAGGTGCCGTCCGCCGAGCCGGCGGGAACGATCGTGACGTAGTCGCGCGGGTGCAGGCCCTCACCCTGCCAGGTGACCGGGAACGCCGAACCGACAACGACCTGGGCCGACGCGGAAACCGTGACCTCTGCATCGACCACCTCGACCGGGGTGCGGGCGAGCACGCGGTCCCCCGCGTCCAATTGCAGGCGCACCTCGTAGAGGCCGGGCTCGGCAGGCGCGCGAAGCTCGCCCTCGCTCCGACCTTGCATGCGATCGTAATCGGCATAGGTGCCGTCCGCCGAGCCGGCGGGAACGATCGTCACGTAGTCGCGCGGGTGCAGGCCCTCACCCTGCCAGGTGACCGGGAAAGCCGACCCGACAACGACCTGAGCCGGCGCGGAGACAGCAACCTCGGCATCGACCACCTCGACCGGGGTGCGGGCGAGCACGCGGTCCCCCACGTCCAATTGCAGGCGCACTTCGTAGAGGCCAGGCTCGGCAGGCGCCCGCAGCTCGCCCTCGCTCCGACCTTGCATGCGATCGTAGTCGGCATAGGTGCCGTCCGCCGAACCGGCGGGAACGATTGTCACGTAGTCGCGCGGGTGCAGGCCCTCGCCCTGCCAGGTGACCGGGAATGCCGACCCGACAACGACCTGGGCGGGTGCGGAGACCGTGACGTCGGCATCAACCACCTCGACCGGGGTGCGGGCGAGCACGCGGTTCCCCGCGTCCAATTGCAGACGCACTTCGTAGAGACCGGGCTCGGCAGGTGCACGAAGCTCGCCTTCGGTACGGTTCTCCAGCCGGTCATAGTCCGCATAGGCTCCGTCTTCGGCGTCGGCGGGGACAATTGTCACATAATCACGCGGAGCCAGACCCTCACCTTCCCAGCTCACCGTAAACGCGGAGCCAACCAAGGTTTGTGCAGGGCCGAAGACCTGGGCGGTGGGCTGTTGCGACGTGATGGGCGGGAAAATGGCGTGGACATTGCGCGCGCTGTCCAACGCCAAACTGGCCTCGGTCTGCGAGAAGTCGTCCTGCGCCGTCGAATGGACCGTCACGATATAGTCGCCGAACGGCAGATCCGTGATGAAGGGGTTCGCGGTGCCGGTCTGCACCATGTTGAACGAAGTATCCGATATCTCCCAGATCACCTCGCCGGACAGAAGCGGAAGCTCCAGTGGCGCTGCTGGCCGCTCCCAGATGGTCTCGTCGCCGATCTCCTCGCCTCCGAGATTTGCGGTGAAGGTGAAACTCCCTGAGGCCGGCGCGGCAGTGACCTCGCGCAAGGCTTGGTTGAGTTCCTGGGCATTGTCGGCAGTCAGGAAGCGGCCGCCGGTTTCCTCGGCGATGCATTGCATCTGCAACAGGGCGTCGGCTTCGCCCCGCACATCGAAGCCAATGACATGGGCGGTAAAATCTACGCCCGCTTCTTCCAATGCGCGGGCGGCGGCGCAGGGATCAGGATTGCAGGTCTCGATCCCATCGGAAACCAGGATCACCGTCGCCGCCTGTTCGGTGTGGCGCAACGCCTGAGCCGCGGTGACGACGGCATCGGTCATCGGGGTCATGCCCCGCGGGTTCAACCCTTCAACGATGCCGGCGATCTCTGCCGCAGTGCCGGGCGCGGGTTCGACCAAGGTTTCGATATCCGCGCATTGCCCGCGCTCGCGATGGCCATAGGTGACGAAACCGAGATTCTGATCGGCGGGGAAATCCGACACAATGTCCCCGACGACATCGCGCGCGATGGTGATTTTGTTTATCCCATCGATCTGCCCCCACATCGACCCCGAGGCGTCCAAAACAAGGATCGTGCTGGGGCGCTCCTGGGCAAGCGCCGCCGGCGCAAGGGCGGATGTCAGGGCGATAAGCCCGGCGGTCACAAGAGATCTCATGCGGCTTCTCCATCGCGCGCTGTCCCGAAGCGGGCATCGGCGCGCTCTTTCAGCTTGCGGAAATGTGAGGACATCTGCTCCAGCCGCGCATCCCACTCAGGGTCGGGCTCCTGGCCATCGGTGATCCTGAAATAGACCTGTATCAGGCAGGTGACGGCGAAGGGCTCGAGAAAGGCAGCCTTGACGCTCCAGGCGAACAGCAACGCGAAAACGAAGCCGCCCGCCGACCAGGCGCCGGGCATGACGTAGACCAGTGCCGCTGCCGGGGCGAGCATCACGAGGAAGATCAGGAAGGCGAGACCATAGGTGAAGAGCGTCAGCCAGGCGGCGTTCCGGAGCATCGCCTTCCAGTTCTGGCCATATAGCACCAGCGCCTCGCGTGCGGATCCCCAGGGATCGGTCGAGCGGGTGCGGATGGCATGGGCGAGGATCACCTCATCGATGAAGCCCACCGCCACGCGCAGGAAGGCCTGCACAATGCCCATCAACTGCCGGACATAGGGGATCGGCAGGATGGACAATACACCGCGCACAAGGCCGATGACGGCGCGAATGACTCCCTTGACCAGTTGGTCCAGCGCGAAGAGCAGTGAGGCCTGGCCGAAGCGCCCCTTCACCACGGCCGTTGCATGGGCGATCTGGCCGCGTCCTTCCGGCAGGGGCTTGCCGTCAATCAGTTCGACAAGAACCGCGACATGGCCTGCCTTGACGATGTAGAGAATGTATTCCCGAAGCCAGTACATTACAGCGCCGGTCAGGCCAAAGCCGGCAATGCCGCCCCAAGCCATCGCGGTCGCGCGGAACTCGTCATCCCCGAAGGCGCCAACGCCCCAGCCGACCCCGATACCGGCGCCGGTGGCCAGAATATAGGCCAGTGTGATTCCGAAATAGACGGCGGCACGCAGGAGCACGAAAGGCAATGTTCGGCCCAACAGTCCGAGAGCTTGTCCGATATTGAAATCCCACATGGCTCCGGTTCCTTTTGGGGCAATCAGCTTGAAGGTTGAGATGCGGGGGCAGTCTGTTCGCCCCCGAAATGGCGTCGCAGCCAGGCATTGATGTCATTGGCGACCTGCCCAGGTCCATCGCCCGATACGCCCCAACGTGACAACGGAACCCGTGTTGCCGGGCGGGTGTTGCGAAAAACCAGAACCACCTTCGAGGTGCTGCGGTCCTCTCGCGAGGTATGGCTGCGGTCAAGTTCGGCACTGTCGAGCGCCTCGAGCGGATAGTCCCGCTGACGCGTGCCGAGGCGCGATGTCCGGATGATGCTGACCAGCCCCGACCCTGCGTCCAACCTGAGCCGTGTGCGCTCGGACAGGGCGATATATCCCGCGAGAAAGGCCCCGTTCAGCCCGACCAGCAGCACCAGCGCGGTCAGGATTTCTCCCCCGATCAGATTGGCCAGCCCGATCAGGGTGATCGGCAGGACAGGCAGCATGACGAACCACAGGATAAAGCGCGGTATCGCCAGTTCCAGTTCCAGTCGTTCGGGCGTATTCGTCTCAATACTCATGACGGGTTTCCCTTTCCCTGGCGGGAAAGCCAGCCATTGACGACGCCCGTCAGATGCGCCACCTCTTCGGGATCCGGGCGGAACATGGGCACTATGATCTCGCGCCGCTCTGGTCCCGATCCGCAAATCAGCACCAGCCGGGTCTCATCGTTTCCTGCCGCCGTGCCATAGTGCGCGATGCTTTCCAGCTTGTGCAGGTCCGAGAGTGCGAATGTCTCTTCACGCCGCCCGCGCAATGTGGTCACACGCAGCCGGACAAGACCGGCATGCCTGTCCAGGCTCAGTTGAGTCAGCTGCACCAACTCGTGCATGTAGAGCCAACCGATCAGGCCCACCACGGCAAGCACGATGATCCCCGTTCCGGTCGCACCATCCCCGATGGCTGCCAGGCCCGCCGCGATCGCCACCAATATCACCGCCGCAGCAATCACCGCCCGCCGGACCGGACGATTCTCGATCTCCAGCACGCTGTCGGAGATTTGCGTCACGCGCAGCGGATCAGCCAGAAACTCGGCCAGTGTCATGGGCCTGCACCCAACGACGTGTCGATCCGCCCCTCGACGTCGCGACAGTCGTCCGGGGCATCCCGGCGGCATAGGGTTGCCGCAAAGCTGGCCTGGATGCGGCCTTCATCCTCAAGATCCAGCAGGTCGATCGACATCTGCGGCGGCTCTTCCTCGCTTTCCCAGACCGCGCCCGCCATCGCCCCGCGATCGGGCCGCATGTCGATGGTCAGACCGGCGGGCGGCGTATCTCCGGAAGGCTTGCCGTGAAAGATCAGGCCGATAGAAATGCTGCCGTCACCAAGTGCATGCAGTTCGATCATGGTCAGCGGGCCGATATCGGTGATCTGCACCATCGCCGAGCCATCATCCTGACGCATCACCTGCCAGTTCAGTTCTTCACCGTCCAAGTTTGCCCCGATCTCGCCGATGGCGTCCAATGCACCAGCGGGGGTTGCGATTCCGAGGGCCAGGACAAGCGGGACAAGCACCTTCATTGGCATTCCTATCGGCTGATCAGCTGTTCGCGGACGCCCCGCGCCGAATTGCGTTTTGTTCCCATCGCCTCATTGGCCGAGAAGAAACTGATGATCCCGTCCGAGCGCCGCGCACCGGTGCCGAATTGCCATTCGAATTGCGGCGCCGAGGCAATCTGGCAATCCTGAACCAACGCCCATTCCCAAGGCTCCGCGCCGGGCTCGGAACCCGTTGAAGTCAACATATAAAACTGCGGGTCCATTGCCTCGCCACGCACAAAGTCAAAGCGCAGCGGCTTGTTGCCACCTCGAACCGGCACCAGTTCGGTCTGAATGCCGTCCGAACCCAGATACAATCGGTTGCGGTTCCGATCATAAATGATCTCGAAGGTGCTCTCCTGAACGCCTATTGCCACACTCGTTCCGATGGCGGCTTCGGTCCACGTTCCCGCGATCAGCGGACCAATCTGTCGCAGGTCAAAATTACCGGCGCGATGGACGTCTGCGTGGCAGACCGGGTTGGACGGTTCACCGGCCAGTGCTGAGGTTGCCGTAGCGATCAGCAGCAGGGCCGCAGTTCGGGCAAAGGCGGGTCCAGCCATCTCAGTCAAGCTCTTCAAGCCGGGTGTCGAAGCTGAAGGTGACGGGCCGGGTTTCGGATGAGGGGCCGCCACTGACTTGCCCGGTGAGCGTGCCCTTCAAGGCGACAATCCCGTCGCCCGGCGTGAATTCCTCCAGGGTCAGTGTCAGGCTGTCCTGATCGCCGGTCCAATTCCGTCCCATGTCGCGCGCAAAGGTGATCGTCAGCGCCATTTCGCCGGGCGCGGGCAATTCGCCATTGATCGTCAGTTCCAGATTGACCGGCCCCTGATCGCCCTCCATCTGTGAGGCAAGCAAGGAGGCATCGGCATAGTTGCCGATGATCGTCGCGCCGGACAATTCGGGGGCAACAGTCAGCTCCAGCGGCTGATCGCCAAAACTGCCGGTAACCAGCCCTCCAGGCTCGTCGGCCAGCGCCGGCAGCGCCAGAAGACAGGCCAGAACAGGTATGCCCGCTCTTCGCATGGTCGAGAAGATGGTCAAGCGTAGATCCTCCTGCTGTTTGATTCCGAGTTTAGTTCTGCTCAAGACTGGCCGCCCCATTCGTTTGAACGGGGAACATGTAGTCTCCTGTGATAGAGTTCAGTCCGGAACCTGGTTTTCATTTTGGGTTGTGGTGATGAGCTTGCGGTATCACATCGTTCAGACCGCGTTGATGACGGCACTTGTGTTCATGGCCGTACCAGCGGCTGCCGAGGACGTCCTGCTGACCCTGACCGGCGCGGTCACGGACGGCAGAGTGGAGATGACGCGCGCGGATTTCGATACGATGGACTGGCATGAGTTTTCGACATCGACCAGCGTCACAGATGGCAGGCCGGAGTTCCGCGGTGTGCTGATGCGAGACGTCCTCGCCCATGCCGGAGCCGAGGGAAGTAGTGTGCGCGCGACAGCGTTGAACGACTATGTCGTCGATATACCTGTCGAGGATTTTCACCGGTTTGATGTTCTAGCCGCGCTTTACATGGATGACGTGCCTCTGACCCCGCGTGACAAGGGTCCAGTCTGGATCGTCTATCCGCGCGACAATCACGGCGTTCTGGCCGATATACGGTATGACATGCGATGGGTCTGGCAGCTTGTCGCGCTGCATGTGCAATGACCGGCACAGGCGGGCGGGCCCGCTATCTGTGGCTTGGTGGGCTGGTGGCGATCTGCCTGGGCCTGTTGGCGCTGGCTGCGTGGCAGCTTGTGGTGCTGGAACGCCAGATGCGCATTGCCGCAACCGAGAACATGATCTGGGTCTTTGGCCAGACGCAGATCGAGGCCTTGAACCTTGCGCTGGCGCTCTCGGATGAGGCAGCGCCACAACAGATCCAGACCCGTTTTGATATATTGGTTTCGCGGCTGACGCTGTTGGAAGATGGGCCGCAACGTCGCTTTCTCGAGAATGCGGGAGTGTCCGAAACACTTGCACGCTGGCGCAGTGGGCTTCTGGCGCTTGACCCCGCGCAAGGTGCCGATCCGGCCGCGCTGCGGGCACATGTCACGGCGCTGGTCGCTGCACTAAGGACCAAGGCGAGTCTGGTGATGTCCCATGAATGGCAGAGTCAGGCCACGCGCCTGGACAGCCTGAGGCACCTGCATTTGCTTGCGCTGATGTCAGTGCTGGGGGCTGCTGTAGCGGGATTGGGGCTGGTGGCAATCCTGATCGATCGTGAGAGGCGGCTGATGAGCGGACAGCTGGACCACCTGCGGGCTGAGAAGCTCGCCAGCGATCTGGAACGCGAACGCGAAACCTCCGAGAACCACCGCCGGTTCGCCGACCTGATTGCCCATCAGTTCCGCACGCCGCTAGCCGTAATCGACAGCGCGATGCACCGCCTGACGCGGCGCAGCGGCGGCCCGGTTCCACCAGAACTGATCTCGGAAAAGGCGGCGGTGTCCCGTGAGGCGGTCGCGCGGCTCGTGAAGTTGACAGATACCGCATTGATGATGTCCCGGCTGGAACGCGATGCGGTTCTTCCTAGCCTGCGCGCCCATGACCTAAACGATCTTGTATCTTCAGTCATTGATGACCTGATGGCGACGGCGTGGGACCGCGACCCGGCCCGTATTCGGCAGTCGGTGCAAACAGAACCAACTGTCGCGCTGTGCGATCCGATGCTGACCGCCGAAATCCTGTCCAACCTCCTGCGCAATGCGCTCTTGTATTCTCCGCCCGATTGCCGCGTCGATGTGAGTGTTTTTCAGTCGCGGGACTGCATCGTCTGTCGGATCGAGGACAGAGGGAGGGGTATGTCGCCCGAAGAGATTGAGTGTGCTTTTGACAGGTTCTACCGAGGCAGCGGGCACGAGACTTTGCCCGGCTCCGGATTGGGGCTGACGCTTGCGCGCGATCTGGCGCGAATACAGGGAGGAGACGTGACCTTGACGCAGCGTGACGGGGGAGGCCTGACAGCCGCGCTTTACCTGCCGAAGGATGACGTCGCATGACCGCGCCACTGATCCTGTGTGTCGAGGATGAACCATCCCTGCGCGACGACATCGCCTTCGAACTGCACGAGGCCGGTTACATCGTGAGCGCCGCCGGAGATGCGCGCGAGGCGCTGGCCTGTCTGGAAAGGCAGCGCCCCGATCTGATCCTCTGTGACATCCTGATGCCCGGCATGGACGGCAAGAGGTTCATGTCCCATTTGCGCCGGACGAGACCCGATCTTGATGACGTGCCCTTTGTCTTTCTGACTGCCCTGTCCTCGCGCCAGCAGGTAATCGATGGGCGCATGGCGGGGGCCGACGATTATGTGACCAAGCCCATTGATTACGACCTGCTTCGTGCCACCGTTGAAGCGCGCCTGAACCGGATGCAAAGGTTGCGCGCAATGCCGGGAGATCGATCTGGCCTGGCCGCCCTCGACCGCCTGGCTCTTGGCGTGGTGCTGCTCGATGCCAATGGCGGCGTGGTCCATGCCAATCCTCTGGCCCAAAGCTTGTCGGGCGCGGCCGGAATCTCGCTGAGTGGGCGTTTTGCCGCCAGCGGCGAAAATGGCCGGAAGCTGTCCGCGTTGATCGCAGGGTTGGCCCCGGGGAAAGGGATGGCGCCGACGGGGTTGCGCTTGGACGATGGGTGCCAGCTCATGATTATCGGGATGTCGCTGCCAGCGCACTCGCACCATGATGAGGCGGTCGCCATGCTGATACTGAGCGGCACAGACAGCAAACCTCCTATGGACACTGCGACGCTTGGCCAGTTGTTCGGCCTGACGCCGATGGAAGCCCAGGTCGCGTGTTTGTTGGCAGAAGGGCTGCGCCGCAGCCAGATTGCAGACCGGTTGGCGATCTCGGGCACGACCGTCGCATTCCATCTGCGAAACATCTTCTCCAAGACCGGCGTGCAAAGGCAGGCGGAACTGGTGGCGTTGATTCTGTCAGTACCACTGGCGCAGCCGGTGACCTGAGTGAAGCGGCGCATTGAATATCTGTAAGTGCCGTCTCCGCCCCATTGGGTTTTCGCTTGCGGTCGGGATCGCTCGGCGTATCCGGCTGCCGCTTTCGCCCTTGTGCGCGCTCAGAATGAGCGTAAGCTCCCGGTGAGGACCGTCTGACGCTGAAGGTGGGATGGATGTAGGAGGCTGAAGCTATGGACACCCATAGCTTCAGTTCCCAAGTCGAGGTTCTCTCGGTGACCGATAGTGGTCGGCGGCGTCGCTGGTCGGCTGCCGAGAAGATCCGTATCGTCGAGGAAAGCCTGTCGCGCCCGCGCAGCGTGGCGCTGACGGCGCGGCGTCACGATATCTCTCGCGCGTTGCTGACGCGCTGGCGGAAGGACTATCGCGAGGGCCTTCTCGGAAATGAGCCTGCCCTGACCTTTGCGCCGGTGATGATTGCTGCCGAACCTGTGCCTGTATCGGTATCACCTGCGGCAGAGCTGGAGATCTCCGATGCCGTCACAGTCGCGATCACACTGGTGAATGGCCGGCACCTCGTGGTTCCTGCGGGAATTGACCCGGTCATTCTGGCGCGGCTGCTTCCGGTGCTGGACAGCGCATGATCGCCTTTCCGGCGGGGGCGCGCGTGTGGATTGCAGGCGGGGTGACGGACATGCGGTGCGGGATGAACAGCCTGGCGCTGAAGGTCCAGCAGGGCCTGGGTCGCGATCCGCACGGTGGCGAGATCTTCTGCTTCCGGGGGCGCAAGGGTGACCTGATCAAGGTGTTGTGGCACGACGGGGTCGGCATGTCGCTGTATCTGAAGCGGCTGGAGGCGGGGAAGTTCATCTGGCCGGTGAGCCAGAATGGCTCAGCCGTTCCGGTTTCGGCGGCGCAGCTCGGCTATCTTCTGGAAGGAATCGACTGGCGCAATCCGCGCTGGACGCAGCGGCCTGCCTCGGCGGGTTGATAGCCAAAATACCCTTGTTTTATTGGACTATTCCGGGGTTTCGTGATAGGTCTTCGGCATGTCGGAGACCACCTCGGAGATCGCTGTTCTGCGCGCCGCACTCGCCGCGGCAGAGGCTCGCGCATCTGCCGCAGAGGACGCCTTGGTCGCCGCCAAGGGGGAGTTGACCCAGGTTCAGGCGATCGTCTCGGCCTCTGAAGACATGATCCGGCACCTCCGACTGCAGATCGCCAAACTCCGCCGCGAGCAATATGGCCATGGTGCCGAACGCCATGCCCGGCTGATCGAGCAACTGGAGATGCAGCTCGAAGACATCGAGACCGACATTGCCGATGACCGGGCCAAAGCCGAGGCGACGGGCCCGAGGGCGATGGTCGCGGCCTTCGAACGCCGCCGCCCAGCCCGCAAGCCGTTCCCCGGGCATTTGCCCCGCGAGCGCGTCGTGGTTAAGGCGCCGACTTCCTGCACTTGCTGCGGGTCCTCGCGCATCGTGAAGATGGGCGAAGACATCACCGAGACGCTGGAGGTGATCCCGCGGCAGTGGAAGGTCGTGCAAACCGTCCGCGAGAAGTTCACCTGCCGCGACTGCGAGAAGATCAGCCAGCCGCCAGCGCCGTTCCACCCGACACCCCGGGGCTGGGCCGGCCCGAACCTGCTGGCCATGGTGCTGTTCGAGAAGTTTGGCCAGCATCAGCCCCTGAACAGGCAGGCCGAGCGCTATGCGAAGGAGGGCGTCGAGATCAGCCTTTCCACCCTGGCCGATCAGGTCGGGGCCTGTGCCGTGGCGCTGCAGCCGATCCACGATCTGATCCGCGTCCATGTCCTTGCGGCAGAACGATTGCATGCCGATGACACAACCGTGCCGCTCATGGCCAAGGGCGGCACGCAGACGGCCCGGCTCTGGACCTATCTACGCGATGATCGGCCCTTCGCAGGCGAGGCGCCGCCAGCGGCCCTCTATTACTTCTCAACCGACCGACGGATGGAGCACCCGACACGGCACCTGGCGGACTGGACCGGCATTCTCCAAGCCGATGCCTATGGTGGCTACAACGGCGTTTACGACGCGGGCCACAAGCCTGCCCCGGTGCGCAGGGCACTGTGCTGGTCCCATGCCCGGCGCAAGTTCTTCGAACTGGCGGATATCAAAGCCACAGCCCGCAAGGGCAAAAAGGTGGCCGTAGAGATCTCGCCCATCGCGCTGGAGGCCGTCAAACGCTTCGACGCCATCTTCGATGCCGAGCGCGAGATCACCGGCCTGACCGCCGAGGCCCGCCATGACGCCCGTCAGCGGCTGGTGCGCCCGATGGTCCAGGATCTGCACAACTGGTTGCGGACCGAACGCGCCCGAATGTCGAAGCACAACCCCGTCGCCAAGGCGATCAACTACATGTTCGAGGAGGACGGCCGCTGGGACGCCTTCACCTGCTTCCTCGATGATGGCCGCATCTGCCTGACGAACAATGCGGCCGAACGTGCCCTCCGCGGCATTGCCCTCGGCCGCAAGGCTTGGCTCTTCGCCGGATCTCCGCGCGGTGGCGACCGCGCCGCCTTCATGTACTCCCTGATCGTCACGGCCAGGATGAATGACGTCGACCCGCAGGCCTGGCTGGCCGATGTCCTTGCCCGGCTGCCGGACATACCCCTGTCGCGCCTGCCGGAACTTCTTCCCTGGAACTGGTCGCAAATACCGCAAAGGAGGGCCGCATGACCCTGATCGCCCGCCTCCGGATCCTTCTGAACGACGTCGATCCTCAGCCGATGCGCCATATCGAGGTGCCGCTGAAGATCAGGCTCGACCGGCTGCATGAGGTGGTCCAGGCGGCGATGGGCTGGACGGACAGCCATCTCTACGAATTCCGGGCCGGTGGCGCCGGCTGGGGCGTGCCCGGTCCGGACGGATTCTACGACGGCCCGATGCCCGCGAAGAAGGCGACGCTGCAGAAGGTGCTCGAGGATACCGGCGTCAGGACGCTCCAGTATGTCTACGACTTCGGCGATGACTGGGACCACAGCATCCGGATCGAGCGGGTCACCGAGGCCAGCCCGGGCGTGACCTATCCAAGGCTTCTGAAGGCCAGCGGGGCCTGCCCGCCCGAGGATGTCGGCGGTGCTCCGGGCTACGAGGAATTCCTCGAAGCCCTCGCAGATCCGGACCACGAGCAGCACGACGACATGGTCGGCTGGTCAGGTGCATCCTTCGATCCCGAAGATGCCAGGATCGACAGGATCGTCGAACGCTTTGACCAACTCGCGAAGAAATGGTCCCCGCGGCCCGGCAAGCCCAAAGCACCCAAGCCCACTCCCTGAGCACGGACACCCGTCCGCGGCCTACGCCGGATGGTTACGAATGAGCTCACTGGGGACACCCGGATGAGCTCATTGTGAGGAGTGGGGCGCCGCGGCGTAGGCCCAGGGCATCAACGCATCAATGTCCTTGTCGAGATGGCCGTTGGCGAGCTTGGTGAAGAGATCGCGCAGGTAGGCGTAGGGCTCGACACCGTTCATCTTGCATGTGCCGATCAGGCTGGCGAAGCGTGCCCACGAGCGCCCGCCGTCGTCGTGCCCGGCGAACAGCGCGTTGCGGCGGTTCATGGCCGGGCTGCGGATCGCGTTCTCGACAAGGTTGGAGTCCATGTCGAAGGCCAGTAACCGACGGCTGAACCCCACATTGCTTGGCTGACGCGCTGCTGCGCAGTCTTTTCCCATCGACCGGTGGGAGTGCGTTTCGCAATGTGTGCCAAGAATTCGTTTCTCACGTCTCTGGGCGTCGAGATCTATGCATCGGGGCATCGCCGGTGGCCGACTGAGGTGAAGGCTTTGGTTGTCGCCGATACGCTTGAGCCGGGTGCCACGGTGAATGCTGTTGCAGATCGGTATGGTGTGCAGCCGAACCAGCTATCGGCGTGGCGGCGGCTGGCCAAGCAAGGCAAGCTGGTGCTGCCATCTGCACCAACCGACGAGCCGGTCTTTGCCCCGCTGGTGGTCTGCGATCCGGCGCCAGCACCACCTTCCTGCGACAGGCGGCCGGCTGAAGAGCAGATCCGGATCGTGATCGGCGAGGTGAGGCTCGAGTTGGCCGCGGACACGTCTGCCGTTCGGCTGGCCGAGATCGTCCGAGCCCTCGGAGCAGCGCCGTGCTGATGTCGTCGCAGGGCATGCGGATCCTGGTGGCGACCAAGCCGGTGGACTTCAGGAAGGGGCACGACGGATTGGCGGCACTGGCGCAGTCGATGTTGGCAGAGGATCCCTTCACCGGCACGATATTCGTGTTCCGCTCCAAACGCGCTGACAGATTGAAGATCCTGTTCTGGGACGGCAGTGGGCTGGTGATGGTCTACAAGCGCCTCGAGGCCGACAGCTTCACCTGGCCCGCCGTTCGGGACGGTGCCATGACCTTGAGCCGAACGCAGTTCGAGGCGCTTTTTGCCGGCCTCGACTGGCGCCGGGTCCGGCCTCTGGAAACGCCAAAGCCGGCCGTTGCAGAATGACTTAAACAATAGAAAAGACGGGCAATATCAAGTGGACCGAGCTATGATTGTGACATGTCCGCAGCCCCGTCCATCGACCTGTCCGCCATCCCTGAAAGCCAGCGTGCAGCTGTGCTGGCGGTGCTGCGCGAACGGGACGCGCTGCGGGAAAGCAACCGGCGGCTGGAGCATCTGATCGCCGAGTTGAACCAGGCCGTGCATGGCAAACGCTCGGAAAAGCTGAACGACGACGAGCGCCAGCTGGCCTTCGAGGATCTCGAAGCTGCCGTGGCCGAGGCCGAGAGCCGGCAGGATGCGGAGGCTGGCCCCCGCACGCCTTCGCGTAGAGCCGCACGCCGCACCGCGACGGCTGCCCGGTCTGCAATTCCGATTGGACTAGCGGTGCTGGTGACGTGACGCCGTTCCTCGACATGGTGGGCTAGCAGGTGAAGAACAGCATCGCGCGAATCCTGCGCTTCCTCGGGATCCTCCGGTTCGATCTACTCACCGAGAGTACGCCGATCCCCGTACCAAACGTAGTCCTCCTAATAAAACAACTTGTACCAGACGGTTTTGCAATTTTCAGAGTCGCGGCTTAGCGTCCATTAGACGAACTTACGTGTTGTCTTCCGTATTCACCGCGTCGCGGGCAGAGATAGGCCGGCCTCTATCTTGCCCACCTCGTTCCCGGTGTCGTGGCAATCAATGCATGCAGAAAATGACACCTCGTGATTGACGCATCGCAGGAGCCCGCCTAAGTATGTTTGTGACCGATCACTAACTAACGAGGTGCCCCGTGCGAAAGTCAGCGGAGCTTCGCAAGGCCGAGATCGTGGCCACCGTGCTCGACCTGGCCGACGGGATCGGGCCGGACCGGGTGACGACGGGGGCGGTCGCGTCGCAGATTGGCGTCACGCAGGCCGCGCTGTTCCGGCATTTCCCGACCAAGGACGCGCTGTGGCAGGCCGTGGCCGAGCATGTGGCCGAAGGGCTTGCATTGGCCTGGGATGGGGGCCTTGAACCTCGGCGACGGGCCGCTTGTCCGGCTGCGTGCGCTGATCGCCGCGCAGTTCGCGCAGATCGCCGCCACCCCCGCCCTGCCGATGCTGCTGTTTTCGCGTGAGTTGAATGTCACCAACGCTGAGCTGCGCGCCACCTTTCACGGTAGGCTCACGACCTTCCACGGCCTTCTGGCGACGGAGATCAGAACCGCGCAGGAAGCAGGGGTTCTGCGCGGCGACATGCCCGCAAACGATGCGGCGGTGCTGCTGACCTCGCTCGTGCAGGGCGTGGCGATCCGCTGGGCGCTCGGCGCCCGCGATTTCGATTTGCGAGCCGAGGGGCTGCGCCTGTTCGACGTACAGTGCCGGCTTCTGGCCGCGGAAGGAAAATAGACGATGCGGCGCATCTGGCTATCGGGTCTTCTTCTGGCGGCGGCTGTCGCTGCCGGCTTTCTGTTCTTCACCGAACGCCCCCTGACGGTGGCGATCGTTCAGCCCGAACATGATGTGGCCCTTCGCATCTACGGGCTCGGCACTGTCGAGGCGCGAATACTCAGCCGCGTCGGCTTCGAGGTGGGCGCCGCCCTGACCCGGCTTTCCGCCGATGCCGGGGACAGTGTGGCCAAGGGGCAGGAACTGGCCATCCTTCACTCTGCCGAACAGGAAGCGCGCGTTGCCCGCGCCGGCGCAGCGGTGACAGCCAACGAGGCCAATCTTGCCAAGGCCGATGCCGCGGTCGTGCGCGCCCGCGCCGTCCTGGCGCAGCGCGAGGCGGCGAACCGCCGCCAGCAGGGACTGGCGCTGCGCGATGTCGCCTCGGTCCAGCGCGCCGAGGAGGCGCAGCGCGACGAGGATGTGGCCCGCGCCGATCTGGCCGTGGCCGAGGCGGATGTGGCGGTGATCCGGGCACAGGGTCTTGATGCGGCGGCGGCGCTGCGGCAGGAGGAAGCCCTTCTCGCCCATCACCGGCTGGTCGCGCCCTATGACGCGCTGATCGTCGCCCGCCATGCCGAGCCGGGCACGGTGGTGAAGGCCGGCGATGCGATCTTCACCCTGATCGACCCGGCCACCGTCTGGATCCAGGCCTATGTCGACGAAGAACGCGCCGGTCAGCTTGCCCTTGGCCAACCCGGCACCATCCGGCTGCGCTCGCAGCCCGCGGCCGAGTTTCACGGCACCATTGCCCGCATCGGCATCGAAAGCGACCGGGTGAACGAGGAACGCCGCGTCTGGTTGACCTGCGCCGACTGCCCCGCCGAGATGTTTCTTGGCGAACAGGCCGAAGTGCGCATCCTGACCGGCACCCGCGCGAGCGCACTGATGGTGCCCGAGGTCGCCATCACCGGCTTCGACGGCCATCGCGGCACGGTCTGGACGGTGCAGGATAGCCGCCTTGCGCGGGTGGGGCTGACCTTCGGCGCCCGCGATGATCGCGGCCGCGTCGAGGTCACGGGCGGCCTGCCCGAAGGAGCCGCCATCGTCACCAGCCCGCCGAAGGGCGCCGCAGAGGGCCGGCGCGCCCGCGTCGGCGAGGCGCCATGAACCTCGCGCTCAAGGACATTCGCCATGGCCTGTTCCGCTTCGTGCTGACCTGTTTCGGGCTGGGGCTGTTGATGACGGTCGTGCTGGCGATGATCGGTATCTATAACGGCCTCGTCTCGGACGCGCTGGCGGTGGTGAAGGCGCCGGCGGCGGATGTCTGGGTGGTGGAGGCCGGCACCAAGGGACCGTTCGCGGAAGCCTCCAGCATTCCCGCCGACACGCGCGATGCAGTGGCGCGGATGCCCGGCGTGGCCGAGGCCGGCGCGGTGAACTACCAGAACGTCGAAGCGGCCCACACCGGGCAAACGCTGCGTCTCTACGTCATCGGATACGAGCCGGGGCGTCCGGGCGGGCCGCAGGCGATCGCCGAGGGGCGCGGCATCGGCGCCGGCCATTTCGAACTGGTGGCCGACCGCAAGACCGGCCTGCTGCCGGGCGAGACAATCCGGCTCGGGCGCGACCGCTTCACCGTGGTCGGGCTTGTGGAAGGCGCGATGAACTCGGGCGGCGATCCGGCAGTCTATGTGACGCTGGCCGACGCGATGGCGCTGCAAACCGAACTCGACCCGGCGGCCCAGCGGGTGCAGACCGCGCGTGGCGCAGTTTCCGTCAAGTCCGCCTCGGTCGCCACCATAATTGCCCGCATGTCGCCGGGCGCCGATGTCGATCTGCTGACCGCCACCGTGCGCCAGTGGAAGCACCTCGCCGCGATGACCCAGGTCGAACAGGAGGAGCTGCTGCTCGCCTCGGTGGTCGACAAGGCGCGCCGCCAGATCGGGCTGTTCCTCGGCATCCTGCTGTCCGTCAGCGCCGTGGTGATCGCCCTCATCATCTACACGATGACCATGGAGAAGCTGAAGCAGATCGCCACGCTGAAGCTGATCGGAGCCCCCGACCGCACCATCATCGCGCTGATCGTGCAGCAGGCGCTGATCCTTGGTGCCGCGGGCTGGGGGATCGGGCTGATGCTGATCCTGACGGTGAAGGACTACTTTCCCCGCCGCGTGGTGCTGGAGCCGTTCAACGTCATGGTCCTTGCCGGCATTATCGCCGCCGTCTGCCTTCTATCCTCGGCGCTCGGCGTGCGGGCGGCGATGAAGGTCGACCCGGCCACCGCGCTCGGAAGTTGACCGACATGGCGCTCGGCGACATCCTCATCAAGGTCTCGAACGTGGCCAAGCATTTCGGCGAGGGCGAAACCCGCGTCGATGCCCTGCGGGCGGTCGATCTGACCGTGCGGGCCGGCGAGGTGATCGCGCTGCTCGGCCCTTCCGGTTCGGGCAAGACGACGCTGCTCAACATCATCGGCTGCATTCTCGCCCCCTCGGGGGGACGGGTGGTGCTGGACGGTGAGCCGGTGTTCGACGGCAAATGGCTGCGGCGCGACCTGAGGCGGCTTCGTCTCGACAAGATCGGCTTCATCTTCCAGAGCCACAACCTGCTGCCCTTTCTGACAGCGCAGGAGAATGTCGCTGTCGTGCTCGATCTTGCCGGCCGCCCCACCGAGGAGGGCCGGGCGCGGGCGCGCGAACTGCTGGACTACCTGGAAGTCGGCCATCGCGCGATGGTCAAGCCGGCGCTGCTGTCGGGTGGCGAAGCGCAGCGCGTGGCGATTGCCCGCGCGCTGGCCAACCGTCCCCGCATCATCCTGGCCGACGAACCCACCGCCGCGCTCGACGGCGCGCGCGCCGGGCTGGTGATGGACCTCATGCGCAAGCTCGCGGTCGAACAGGAAGCCTGCATCGTGACAGTCACCCATGACGAAAAGATCTTCGACCGTTTCGACCGCCTGATATACCTGCGCGACGGCCGCCTCGCCGACGCCTGATCCGGAGACATCTCATGCCCGCAAGAACCCGCGCCCTGGCTATCGCCGCCGCCGTCGCAGTGATCTTCGGCCTGCTCACCCTCGTCTCGGGCGGCAGGGCGCTGTTCGGCGGCGTCGATATGGGCGCAGTGGTGCCATTCGTGCTGTGGTTCAATTTCGGCGCGGGCTTTGCCTATGTTCTGGCTGGGATCGGCCTGTGGCGCGGCGCGGGCTGGGCACCGATGCTGGCGATTGCCATTGCCACGGCCACGGTGGCCGTCTTCGCTGCCTTCCTGTGGCATGTCGGTGCCGGCGGCGCATGGGAAGCACGCACCATGGGCGCGATGATCCTGCGCAGCGCCATCTGGATAGCCATCGCGGCCTTTGCATTGCGGTGCCATAAGCCATCCGATTGATCCACTCACCCAGCCAGCGATGGCGGCTGCCAGCCGCGACCTCGTCCGCCAGGAGCCCGACATGAAGCGCTTTCCACCCGTTGACCTGTCACTGACCCTTTCGCTCGTCACCGTGCTCGGCATGGCGATGGCGGCAGCCGGCAGATGGCTGCCCAGCGGAGCTTTCGACGCTCTGGAGCTACCGGGGCTGGTGCTAGTCTATCTGGCTGGCGGCCTGCCCACCGGCTGGCGCGCGCTGTCGGAACTGTGGCGCGCGCGCGTGCTTGACATCGACCTGTTGATGATCGTCGCGGCAATCGCCGCCGCAATCGTCGGCGCCCCGTTCGAGGGTGCGGTGCTGCTGACGCTGTTCAGCATCTCGACCACGCTGGAGGAACGCGCGCTTGGCCGCGCCCGCCGCGCCATCGAGGCGCTGATGGCGCTGCGCCCCGAGACCGCCTTGCGCAAGACCGCCAACGGCGCTGTCGAGGAAGTTCCCGCCGAGGTGCTGGCCGTCGGCGATGTGGTGGTGCTGCGCCCCGGCGCCCGGGTGCCCAGTGATGGCGTGGTCGTCACCGGGCGCGGCGGCATCGACGAGGCCAACATCACCGGCGAATCCATGCCCGTGTCAAAAGAGGCCGGTGCGCAGGTGTTCGAGGCCACGATCAATCTGGACGGCGTGCTGGAGGTCGAGGTCACGCGCAGCGTCAGCGACAGCACCATCGCCCGCATGATCCGCCTGGTGACCGAGGCGCAGGCCGCCCGCGCACCCTCAGAGCGGTTCAGCGAATGGTTCGGCCAGCGCTACACGGTCGCGGTGCTGGCGGGTGCGGTGATCGCCTTTGCCACGTTCTGGTGGCTGGGCGGCGACTGGGAACTGGCGCTTTACCGCGCCGCCACGCTGCTGGTCGCCGCCAGCCCCTGCGCCATCGTCATTTCCGTCCCCGCCGCGATCCTGTCGGCCCTGTCGGCGGCGGCGCGCGGCGGTGTTCTGTTCAAGGGCGGCGGCGCGCTGGAGACGCTGGCCGAGGTCGATATCTTCGCCTTCGACAAGACCGGCACCCTGACCACCGGCCGCGCCGAGGTGACGGAAATCGTCGCGCTGGATGGCGACGAGGCCGGGTTCCTGTCGCTGCTGGCGGGGCTGGAGGCGCATTCCGAGCATCATATCGCCGCCGCGATCCGCCGGGAAGTTGCCGCGCGCGGGCTTGATCCAGCAATCGTTGCCGATGTGAACGCCCGGCCAGGCATCGGTATCGAAGGGGCCGATGCACTTGGCCCGGTTTGGGCGGGCAATGCCTATCTTGCCGAGGACATGAAGGCTGCAACGGATCACCCCGCGTTGCAGGCGCTGGCGGATGGCGCCAATACGGTCGTCTATCTGGGTCGCGGCGCCACCCTGCTGGGCGCCGTCAGCGTAGCGGACGAGGCACGGGCCAGTTCCGCAGGGGCGATCACGGCCCTGCGCGACAGTGGTGTCCGCCGCATCGTCATGATGACCGGGGATCGCAGGCCGGTGGCGCTGCGCATCGGCGCCCGGCTTGGGCTGAGGCCCGAAGAGACTCACGCCGAAATGCTGCCACAGGACAAGGTTCGCGCGGTTGGCGAACTGGCCGCAACCGGCCGCGTTGCCTTTGTCGGCGACGGCGTGAACGACGCCGCGGCGCTGGCCCGCGCCGATGTCGGCATCGCCATGGGCGCGGCCGGGTCCGAGGTGGCGCTTCAGGCCGCCGATGTGGCGCTGCTGTCCGAGGATATGGAGCGGCTTGCGGACGCGCACCGCCTGTCGCGCCGAACGTCAAGGGTGATCCGGCAGAACCTGACCTTCGCCATCGGCGCCATGGTGGTTCTGGTCATCGGCGGGCTGTTCTTCGATCTGCCGTTGCCGCTGGTGGTGATCGGCCATGAAGGCGGCACCGTGCTGGTGGTGCTGAACGGGCTGCGGTTGTTGTCGGACCCGATCCGCCGGCCGAAGGCGTCTGTTGCCGGACAGGCGCCGACGGGTGTCGCGCGGCCGGCCTGACCCGTGGGGATGCGCTCATCCCCGAAAGACGCGCTGATGCGGAAACGCGCCCTTTTCCAGATAGGCCTCCTCCTCGGGCGTCGATCTGCGGCCAAGGATGGCGTTGCGGTGCGGGTGGCGGCCAAAGCTGGCGATGATGCGGCGTACCTGCCCCGCTTGATCGACGAGCGAGGCATAGAGCGGCCGCAACGGCGCCGGCGCGCGGGTGGCGATGTCGCGGCGCAGGGCGATCAGCCGGTCGATGCGGGCCAGATGCTCCGGCCCTTCGGCATGGCCCAGCGGCTGCGTGAAGGTAATCTGGAACCAGGACAGGCCAAGCGCTGTCCAGTCGCCATTGTCCAGCCCGGCCTCGGCCTGCGCCAGCGCCTCCGTGTCTTGCGCCCAGGCCCGCGCGCTGCCCCGCCACAGCGAGCGCGGAAACTGGTCCAGCACCACGATCAGAGCCAGCCGGCCCTCGGGCGTGGCGGACCAGTGGTCCAGCCCACCCGCCGCGCCACGTTCGGTCAACGGGCCAAAGCGGGCCGCAATCGCCCCATCCGCACCGCCATGCATCCGCCAGCGCCACAGTTCGGCATGGCGGTCCGGGTCGATATCCAGCGCGCGGCCCTCGGGGAACCAGAAATCCAGAACCTCACCGATCTGTCTGGCATCATTGCTATCGGTCATGTCATCCCCCATGAAAACGCCCCCGCGCCATGGGCACGGGAGCGGAATTGTAGATGAGGCACAAGCGCCTAGGCGGTCGCGGGCACCGCTGCCGGCACAGGTCGGCGCCCGCCGAGCCCGCGCGGGACGCGCAGCAGGCGCATGGCGTTGGCGATCACCACCAACACCGAAAGCTGGTGGATCAGCATCCCTTCGGCCATATGCACGTCGCCGTTGAAGACCCCGAACAGCAACCCCGCCACCGTCAGCAGCGCGATGACAAGGTTCTGGCGCATGTTGCGCAGCGTCGCGCGAGAGATCGCCATGGCCTCGGGCAGCTTTTCCAGATCGTCACCCATCAGCGCGATGTCGGCGGTCTCGATCGCCACATCGGACCCCGCCGCGCCCATCGCGATGCTGGTGTCGGCAGCGGCCAGCGCCGGGGCGTCGTTGATGCCGTCGCCGATCATGGCGACATGGCGGCCCTCGGCCTGAAAGCCGCGGATCAGGTCCAGCTTGTCCTCGGGCAGCAGGCCGGCGTGGACTTCGGTGATGCCGATCTCGGCGGCGATGGCGCTTGCGGCCTGCGGCTGGTCGCCGGTCAGCATGGCGATGCGGCTGACGCCGATGTCGCGCAGCCGGGCGATGGCGCCCTTGGCCGAGGGCCGGGGCTGGTCGGAAAGGCCAAAGATGCCCGCGATCCGCCCGTCCAGCGCCACGATGATCGGCGTGCGCCCGCGTTCCAGAACCCCGGCCATGGCGGCCTCGGCCTCGGGCTCAAAGCCGATGCCCAGCTTGTCGAACAGGCGCCGGTTGCCGGCCGCGACCTGCCGGCCCTCATGGTTGACCACAAGGCCCATGCCGGCAACTTCCTCGACCGCCTCGGGTGCGGGAATGTCACCTTCGGCCCGGCCGGCGACGACGATGGCTCGGCCCGACGGTGTCACTTCATCTGCTGTATGTGGCTACGGGGCGTCTGTCCGGTTATTTGCTGGAAGTAGGTGGTGAAGGCGCTATCGCTGGCAAAATCCAGCTCGGAGGCGATTTCGGTGACCCTTCGCCCGCTTGCCAGCAGATCCACGGCGCACAGCAGCCGCCAGGTGCTGCGCCACAGTTGGTAGCCCATGAAGCCGCACTTTTCCAGAAGGCAGGGCAACGTCTTCGCCAGCACGTAGGTGGACAATTGGTCTCAGAACTGAGCTTCGAGGTCGCTGCGGCCAGCGGGCGTGCTAGGATGAAGTGCTGGGGGGCGCGGGCGTGATTCCGGGTTTTCGGGATCGGTCCGGCTCGATGCAGTTCTCAGCGCGAGGAATGAGGCCAAGTGCCGAAGCAGATGGACGAACCAAAGAAGCATCACTACATCCCGGCCTTCTACCTTCGGGGTTGGGAGCGACCCGAGACTGGGAAGCTGGTCGAGTTTCGGAAACTCCCCGGGAAGCTGGCCATCAAGGAGGTCACAGCCCAATATACCGGCTTCCAGAAGCTGCACTACAGCTATGCGTCCGATGACGACGCCGGCATGGACCACACGTTTGAGAGCGAATACCTAAGCTCCCTCGACAATGACGGCGCCAACGCTCTGAGAGCGATCAACGAACCGGATCCTCAATTTACAGACGAGGTGAAGGTGACCTGGTCGCGGCTGATGGTCTCGCTGATGACGCGATCGCCCGAGGACGTAGACGCTTTCAAGAAGTGCTTAGAATTCGTGCACGCAAATCCAAGCCCCTTGCGTCAGCGCCTCATCGCAAGCATGTGCGAGGAGTTGGATATTGATCCTCGGGAGTCGGAAGAGGTTATGGCGAGCCTCCGTCCTCACGACATGTCGTTCACCGCCTTAAAGGCCCTCGGACACTTGATGGAATGGAACAAGCTGATCCCTGTCCTTTGCGCGATGACTTGGCGAGTCCGAGACCTTCAAGGTGCGAAAAACACGCTCCTGATCTCCGACCGGCCAGTGCTCAACAACCAAGAGCTCGCTATGCCGTCGGGCCTGCTCGCAATGCCGGTGAGTCCAACCAGACTGCTAATCCTGCACGGGTCCAAGTCGTCCGACGCCGATCATCTGCGGTATTCCTCGGAAGATGTCGCCGCCCGAAGCTGCAACCAGTTGATTGTCGAAGCGGCGCGTCAATACGTCTGGTCGACGTCCCAGGATCAGGAACGCTTTGTCGGCAACAGAATTGGTAAGAAGAAGGAATTCAGCGTCAACGAAATCGCGCTGCTGGCGACGGAAAAGGTCGACGAGCCGCTGAGCATCCAAGACTTTCTGAAAGCGGCGAAACTTGCCGGCACGATGGGTTGACCGTCGGCGCAATAGGGCGAACCGGATCACGCGGACGACGGGCGACGCGTGATCATCATGGTTCTTATCCGAGCGGGCATCTGTCATGATCAGAAAGCATCAGCGCGACACCTCAAAGGCGGATGCCGCAGCCCCGCGCTCGCACAGGCCTAGAGGGTCAGGTGGTCGGGGAGATCGGATAACATGGCGCGGTTCTACCCCAGCATGATGCGTCGCGCCGCCGTTTTTCAGGCGTCTATTCTATTTCTCATCAGAGCGAACATTCATTTCGTCCGCATCGCAGACACTCCGCAGCTCGAAATGCTGCGCCCAGTCTCCAGTGGCCGGTTCGAGGAATGCCGCCGCGCAGCATCGGCGCGGCTCGACCGGCGGCTATGGGCCGAACGCGACTGAAGATTGGGGATGTGCTGTGGCGCGGGTGTGGCCTTCCGTGTCGCGGCGCGGCGACCTGGCTCGGACACACGCCAACAATGCAGGTGAATCTCTTCTGTGAGAGGCCGCCATGTGAAACAGAAAGCAAACCTTCCTGAAATTTCACACTGGCGCCCTATGAATCACCCAAAACCGCTCCCGTGAATCCGGAGATCATTGCATCAGCAAAAATATGCCAAAGTAGTGCTAACCTCCCTGCACATAGAGCTCGCGGAGCTTGAACCGGATGATCTTGCCGGATCCTGTTCGGGGGATGGTGTCGATTGCCTGTATCGCGTGAGGCAATTTGTAAGGCGCAAGCAGCGTGCGGCAATGTGCCAGGACGGCATCGGCGTCAGCCGACGAGGCTTCCCAGACCACATAGGCGACCGGCACCTCGCCGAGCGTTTCATGCGGTACGCCGACCACTGCGCAATCCCGCACGGCAGGATGTTCGATTAGCGCCTCCTCGACCTCGCCGGGGGATATGTTCTGACCGCCGCGGATCACAACCTCTTTCAGGCGTCCGGTGATGGTCAGGAACCCGTTTTCGTCGGAACGAGCCAGATCGCCGGTATGATACCAGCCGTTGCGCAAAACCTTCTCGGTTTCCTCGGGCTTGTTCAAATACCCCTGCATGACGTTGGGCCCGGAACAGATCAACTCTCCTTCCTCTCCCCGGGGCCGGTCAAGGCCGCTGACTGAGTCGATAATGCGCACGGCAACCCCGGGAAGCGGCAGTCCGCACGAGCCGGGGATCCGGTATCGGCCCGGCCGGTTCATGGTGACCATGGTCGAGGTCTCAGTAATGCCGTAGCCATCCAGCAGCTCGACGCCGAAATGCGCCTCGAAATCGCGGTTCAGTGCCGCCGGCAGGATCGCCCCTGCCGACAGGCAGATCCGCAACTTACCCAGCGAGGTCATACCCTTCTCGCGCGCGGCCAGCAGCAAGTAATGGAACATTGTCGGCACGCCCGGCAATACCGTAGCCTCACCCGCTTGCAACAACTCCAACGCACGGCTGGCAGAGAACCTCGACATGATCCGTTCGGTCGCGCCGGTGGCAAGGATGCCCAGAACCGCGATGTTGAGCGCGTAGGAATGGAACAGCGGCAACGGCGAAAGCACCACGTCATCGGCCGAGAGGCCCGCGATCGGAGCCCAGCAGGCCGCGCTGACCCACAGCATGCTGTGGACGGTCAGGACGACGCCCTTGGGTTTGCCCGTGGTGCCGGATGTATAGACAATGAATGCGGGGGCATGGATGTTCTCGTCCGGCAGCGCCGCTTCGGCCGAGGCCGGAACGGCCAACCCGCCGTCGCGCCAGATCAGCCGCGGCAGGGCGATTCCCTGACCGGCGACCTCGTCCAATACCGGCCGCAAGGACGCTTCGGCAAAGATCGCGGCGGCGGCGCAATCCTGAATGCGATAGGCCGCCTCATGCGCCGTGGCCTCGGCTGAGATCGGCACAGCAATACCACCGGCCCGCACCACCGCAAGAGTGGCCACCACCCAATCGACCGAATTTGCCAGCCAGATTGCGACGCTTTCCCCCTGTTGCAATCCACCCGCCAGCAAGTCGGCGGCGATGGCGGCCGTTTCGGATTGCAGCCCGGCCCAGGTGATGGCGCGGTCATCGTCGATATAGGCCGGCTTGTCGGGCGTGGCCTCGGCATGGCGTGCCATCAGCGCGCCGATGGTTTCGATCAGATCCAAGTGTATCATGTCATCCTCCCGGCGGCATCGGGCCGCCCGTTCCCTACTGCGGGTTTCAACATCCCCGGAATTGCGGCTGGCGTTTTTCGGCAAAGGCGGCGCGACCCTCGCGATAGTCTTCGCTGGCAGCGGCAGCGTCGATCAGCCGTTCCGCTTCGTCGGGATCGAACCCACCCATGGCGTTGCCATTCAGGATATACTTGGCCCCCCCAATGGTCAGCGGCGCCGATCCCGCGGCCAGGTCGCCCGCGAAACGGATCGCTTCCCCCAGTGGATCGACCGTGATGCGGTCGATCAGACCTACCTTGAACGCATGGCGAGCATCGAAGCGATGACCACCGTAAAGAATCCGCTTCGCTTCAGTGAGGCCCACAAGCGCCATGAGCTTGCGGGTGGCCTGGACGCCGTAAACGATCGAAAGCCGCGCGGCTGGAATCCCGAACTGCGCCTCTTGCGGTGCGAAACGGAAATCGGCCGACATGGCGACATGCATGCCGCCGCCCAAGGTATAGCCCTTGCAGGCGGCGATCACCGGTTTGGGGCATCGCAGGATGGCGTCGCAACCCAGATCCACGGCAACCTCATAGGCCCGCGCCTGATCGGCATCGTCTCGGATCGCGGCAAACTCTGCAATATCGGCCCCAGCAGTGAAATCCGTCCCCGCGCCGGTCAGCACGACCGCCTTGACCGACGGGTCCCGGCCCAGGTCGCCAAAGACCCTGTCCAGCCCGTTCCACATCGCATAGGTCAGCGCATTCCTTTGCGCCGGACGGTTCAGCGTGACCAGGGCCACGCCCTCTTCGATGTCGACAAGTATATCCGTCATTGCCCTGCACCTTGAAAAAAGGCGGGCGACGCCAACAGCGGGCGACGCCCGAGCGGATCAGTTCTTCCTCACCAGCGGGCAGGTGCTTTCCGACAGCGGCCGATAGGCCTCTTCGCCCGGAATGGTATTGACCAGCTTGTAGACGTCCCATTCGCCGGTGGATTCCTCGGGCGATTTGACCTGATAGACATACATGTCATGCACCATGCGGCCGTCCTCGCGAATCACGCCGCCCTTGGCGAAGAAATCGTTGACCGGGGTTTCGCGCATCTTCGCCATGACGGCATCGGCATCCGTGGAGCCAGCCGCCTCGACCGCCTTGAGGTAGTGCATGGTCGAGGAATAATCGCCTGCATCGCCCATATGCGGCGGACGCCCGACGCGTTCGGCGAAGCGGGCCGAGAAAGCGCGGGTCTCGTCGTCGCGGTCCCAGTAGAAGGCGTTCGTCAGGATCATCCCCTGCGCGGCCTGCAATCCCAGCGAATGCGTATCCGTCAACCAGACCAACAATCCTGCCACGGTCTTGCCGCTGGATGCGACGCCGAATTCGCCGGCTGACTTGACCGCGTTGATGAAGGTCGTCCCGGATCCGGCGATCGCCACGACATCGGCGGGCGACGCCATCGCCTGCAACATGAAGGAGCTGTGGTCGGTCGTCTCGATCGGATAGCGGATCGAACCCTCGACGGTGCCGCCCAGTGATTTGACGACGGCCGAGGCATCGGCCTCGAGCGCGTGTCCGAAAGCGTAGTCGGCCGTCAGGAAGAACCAGTTCTTGTGACCCTGGTTCGCCAGTTCCCGCGCCGTTCCCACGGCCAGGGCGTAGGTATCATAGGCATAGTGGATCGAATGCGGCGTGCAGCCCTCTCCGGTCAGCTTGGACGAGCCGGAGCCGTTGACGATGGCGATGCCGTTGTGCTCGGCCGCAACCCCGGCGACCGCCAGCGCGATGCCGGAGTTGATGAGGTTGGTGATCAGGCTGACCCCGCCGGATTCGTACCACTCCTGAGCGGTCGAGACGGCCAGTTCGGGCTTGTTCTGGTGATCCGACACCAGGACCTCGATCTTGCGCCCCAGGACTTCGCCGCCGAAATCCTCGACAGCCATCTTCACCGCCGCGACCGAGCCTTCGCCGGCCTCATGGCTGAACTGCCCGCTCATATCCGTCAGGACCCCGATTCGGACCGGGCTCTCTTGCGCCAGCGCCGGACTGTGATCCACGGACAGCAGCAATGCTGCGGCAAGCGCGGCCGGACCGGAAACCGCTGCCAGAAATCGCGTCATGTCTTCATCCTCCCAAATGAAGTGATACCGTTATTTTCAGTATCATTGCGGAACGCATTATTGATTGCACTAATGGACTTGATGCGTCAATAGCCAACTTATAGGCAATTTTTCTTCACTGCAACACAGGCAAGCACGTCACGCTTGACATGTATTATAGTTTCATAGTTAGACTTTACTCGACTGAATGAAACGATATGTGAACGTTTCCATCAGGGGAGCCGCCCGGCCAGGGCGGCAGGGAGGAGTCATTGTGAGCGAATCAGGTTGCATCCTCGAAGCGAGGGGGCTGCGAAAGTCGTTCGGCGGCTTCGTCGCCGTTTCCAACGTGGACCTGCAGGTCGAGACGGGACATATCCACGCGCTGATCGGCCCGAACGGCGCCGGCAAGTCCACGCTGTTCAACCTGCTGACCAAGTTCGTCCAGCCGACCGCGGGCGAGATCCGGTTCAAGGGGCAGGACATCACCCGCGCCTTGCCGGCGGCGATTGCGCGGCTGGGCATGGTGCGGTCGTTCCAGATCTCGTCGGTGTTCCCACACCTGACGGTCTACGAGAACATCCGCACCGCCCTGCAAGCCCATGACCGCGACACCTGGAGCTTCTGGAAATCCGGGCGCGGGCTGCATCGCTTCGACGAGCAGGTGCATGAGCTGGTCTGCCAGGTCGGGCTGGAGCCGCTGGTCTATACCCGCGCCGGCGACCTGCCCTATGGCCGCAAGCGCGCACTGGAACTGGCTACGACCCTGGCCCTGCGCCCCGAACTGATCCTGCTGGATGAGCCGATGGCCGGAATGGGCCAGGAGGACATCGAGCATACCTCGGCGCTGATCAAGTCGCTGGCGCGCCGCCACACGGTGCTGATGGTCGAGCACAACCTGAAGGTCGTGGCCGATATCTCGGACCGCATCACTGTGCTGCGCCGGGGCGAAAAGATTGCGGAAGGAAATTACCACGAGGTCGCCGCCAACGAGGAAGTGCGCTCGGCCTATATGGGAGGAGCGCATGGCTGAGACTCGACTGAAGGTCGACGCACTGGAGGGATGGTATGGTGAGAGCCATGTCCTGCACGGCGCCTCGTTCGAGGTGAAACGCGGCGAGGTCGTCACGCTTCTGGGCCGCAACGGCGCAGGAAAAACTTCGACCATGCGGGCGCTGGCCGGGGTCATGCGCAAGCGCAGGGGAAGCGCCCTTTTCGACGGCACCGAACTTCTGTCAACGCCGCCGCACCGGGTTGCGCAACTGGGGTTGGGCTTCGTGCCCGAGGAACGTGGGATCTTCTCGAGCCTGACGGTGCATGAGAACCTGATGCTGCCGCCGGTCGTGCGACCCGGCGGCTGGACGATCGCCGCGATCCACGAGCTGTTTCCCAACCTCAAGGGGCGCGACGGCACCATCGGCACCCGCCTGTCGGGCGGCGAGCAGCAGATGCTGGCCATGGCCCGCATCCTGCGCACCGGCTGCGACTTCATCCTGCTCGACGAGCCGACCGAGGGCCTGGCCCCGGTGATCGTCGAGCAGATCGGCGAGGCGCTGGTGCGGCTCAAGGAAAAGGGCTTCACCGTCCTGCTGGTCGAGCAGAACCTGAATTTCGCCCGCGGCGTGGCCGATCGTCACTATGTGATGGAACAGGGACGCATCATCGACGAAATCGCCAACGCCAGCCTGTCCGCGCAGATGGACAAGCTCAACCGTTTTCTCGGAATCTGAGGGGCAACATGACCGAATTCTTCGGAGTGCCGCTTGCCGTCCTGACCGGGCAGATGATGATCGGGCTGATCAACGGCTCGTTCTACGCCTTGCTGTCGCTGGGACTGGCGATCATCTTCGGCCTGCTGAACGTGATCAACTTCGCCCATGGGGCCTTCTACATGCTGGGGGCCTTCGTGTCCTGGTGGCTGCTGACCTATGCCGGGATCGGCTACTGGCCATCGCTGGTGCTGACACCGCTGATCGTGGGAGTCTTCGGCGCCGTGTTCGAGCGCACGATGCTGCGCCGCCTCTACGGCCTGGACCACCTGTTCAGCCTGCTGCTGACCTTCGGCCTGGCGCTGGCGCTCGAGGGCCTGTTCCGCTGGATCTATGGCGCCGGGGGCAAGTCCTATCCGGTTCCTGCCAGCCTGACCGGCGTCTACAACCTGGGCTTCATGGTGCTGCCGGTCTATCGGGCCTGGGTGATCCTGGCCTCGCTGGTCACTTGCCTGCTGGCATGGGTGGTGATCGAAAAGACGCCACTGGGCGCGCGCCTGCGCGCGGCGACCGAGAACCCCTATCTCGTCACGGCCTTCGGGATCAACGTGCCGCTGATGCTGACCCTGACCTATGCGGCCGGAGTCGGACTTGCGGGATTGGCTGGGGCGATGGCCGCGCCGATCTATCAGGTCAGCCCCAACATGGGATCGAGCCTGATCATCATCGTCTTCGCCGTCGTCGTGATTGGCGGCATGGGGTCGATCATGGGCTCGATCGTGACCGGTCTCATGCTCGGAGTGCTCGAAGCACTGACCAAGGTATTCTTCCCCACCGCCTCGGCGATCACCGTCTTCATCGTGATGATCCTCGTTCTCCTGCTGCGGCCGGCGGGGCTTTTTGGAAAGGACAGGTAGGATGGCCCATCGTTACAAGGACTTTCGTCCGCAGCTTCTTCCCGCCGGTGTCCGACTCGCGCTGCTGCTGGCGGTCGCGGCCATAGCGTTGCTGGCGCCGCTGACCATCTATCCGCTGTTTCTGGTCAAGGTGCTGTGCTTCATGCTGTTCGCGGCTGCGCTGAACCTGGTGCTGGGCTTCGCCGGCCTGCTGTCACTGGGCCATGCCGCCTTTTTCGGCGGCGCCGCCTATGCCTTTGCCCAATCGGCAAAGGTCTGGGGCTGGCCCTTCGAGGTCTCGCTGCTGTTCGGCGTGCTGGTCGGCGGCGCCCTCGGCCTCGTTTTCGGCCTGATCGCCATCCGCCGGCAGGGCATCTATTTCACCATGATCACGCTGGCGCTGGCGCAGATGGTCTACTTCCTTGCCGTTCAGGCCCCCTTCACCGGCGGCGAGGACGGCATCCAGAACGTGCCGCGCGGTTCGCTCTTGGGCCTGATCGACCTGCGCGACACCACCACGCTTTATTATGCGGCGCTGATCATCGTGACGGCCTGCCTGCTGCTGATCCGGCGCGTTGTGCATTCGCCCTTCGGCCATATCCTCGGCGCCATCCGGGAAAACGAGGCCCGCGTAACCTCGCTGGGGCTGGACGTCGATCGCTACAAGCTGCTGGCCTTCACGCTGTCGGCGGCGCTTTCGGGGCTGGCGGGCGCGCTCAAGGCCTCGGCCTTCCAGCTGGCGACGCTGGCCGACGTGTCCTGGCACATCTCGGGCGAAGTGGTGCTGATGGTGCTGATCGGCGGCATCGGGACGCTTTGGGGACCGTTGATCGGGGCAATCTTCGTGGTGATGATCGGCCATTTCCTGGCGACCTCGGGTCTGCCCGTCTCGCTGGTCGTCGGCGTGGTGTTCATGGCCTGCGTGATGCTATTCCGGCGCGGTTTTTACGGCGAAACCCTGGAATACCTGCGCCGCCGGCTGCTGCGCGACATCCCGGCCCGGACAGAAACGGCACCGTGAGTCCATGACGGAAAGCGAATCCGCCGGCGCGGCACGGCGGATTTGCACGTTCCGGCATAACGCCTTACAAGAGTCGCAGCGACATGCAGGTCTTTCAGCGCAATGAACCAGGCGACATCCAACCCATCGAATACGCCCGTGGTGATGCAGCGGCATTCTTCGGTCAGGAAAACCATCGACATCGTTCTGGACAGCTGGAACTTCCTGATCCTGCGCGAGGCATTCTTCGGCGTGCGCCGCTTCGACAAGTTCCAGTCGCGGCTCGGGATTCCGCGGCAGACACTGTCCTCGCGGCTGAACGTTCTGGTCGAGAAGCAGATCTTCGCCATCGGCCGCAAATCCGGAGAGCCGGGGCACCAGTATTTCCTGACAGAGCGGGGAAAGGATCTGTTCCCGGCCATGTTGTCACTGATGGAGTTCGGCGACACCTGGTTGACAGGGGGCGAGTTGCCGCCGCTCCAGATGATCCATACGAAATGCGGCAAGGAATGCCGGCCGCTGACCGTCTGCTCAAGCTGCCTTGAACCTGTCGAGGCGCGCGATGTCGCCCCGCGCGACGGTCCCGGCGCAGGCTATGAGCCGATGGAGGCCCGGCCCCGCTCGCGCCGCAGCGCGGATCCGACCTTGTTGCAACGCGTGCGTCCCTGTTCGGTCGCCCGAAGCTTGGCCATTATCGGCGACCGCTGGAGCTTCCTGATCCTGCGCGAGGGCTGGACCGGCGTGCGCCGGTTCGAGGAAATGCGCGAAAACCTAGGCATCGCCCCGAACATCCTGACAGACAGGCTGAACCGGCTGGTCGATGCCGGCGTCTTTCGCCGAGTGCCCTATGGCAACGGCGATCGCCAGGAATACCGCTTCACCGAAAAGGGGCTGGCGCTTTACAAGCCGATGATCGTGATGATGGCCTGGGGCGACAGGTGGCTGACCAATGGCAAGCCGCCGATGCGACTACGCCACAAGCCTTGCGGGCAGGATTTCACGCCGATCGTCGTCTGTTCCGAATGCAAGCAGCCGATCAACGCGCGCGACACGGATTACATCCTGCGCTACACGCTGCCCGAGTAAGGCAAGGCGGGCCCTCTCAGCCCGCGGCCTTGGCCGCCTGCACCAGCCGGAACAGCCGCTCCGGCGTGGCGGGCAGCTTGTCGATCCCGACGCCCAGCGGCGACAGCGCATCCGAAATCGCGTTGGCGATGGTCGCCGGCGCGCCGATGGTACCGCCCTCGCCCATGCCACGAAAACCGCCCACGTTGTTCGGCAATTCCGCTTCGATATGCACAATGTCGATGTCCGGCACGTCGGTCGCCACCGGCAACAGGTAGTCGGCAAGGCTGGCGGCGACGCTTTGTCCGTCGTCGTCGTGGATGACCTCTTCCAGCAGCGCAGCCCCGATGCCCTGCACCACCGCGCCATGGACCTGGCCGTCCACGATCATCGGGTTGATGATCCGTCCGCAATCCTCGGAAACGACATAGTTCAGGATCCTGACGCCATAGGTTCCGGGATCGACCTCGATCATGCACATATGAGTCGAGGAACAGGCGGTGCCCAGATAGGGATCATAGGTTTCCTGCACCACCAGGTCGACACGCTGGTCGCGCGGAATCCGGCCCATCTGGTTATAGACGGCCTTCGCCACCTCTTTCAGCGTCAGGCTCTGGTTCGAGTTGCGCGCGGTGATGATGCTGCCGTCCATCTCCAACTCGTCCGGTTTCGCCTCCATCAGGATGGCGGCCATCCCCAGCACCTTCGCCTTCAGCTGATGCGAAGCCAGCGTGGCGGCGCCGCCGCCAAGCACGGCGGAACGGCTGGCGAAGGTCCCGGTGCTCATCGGCACCAGCGAGCTGTCGCCATGCAGGACGACCACATCCTCCATGCTGCAGCCCAACTCGTCGCTGATGACCTGCGCCAATGTGGTCTCAAGCCCCTGCCCATGCGAAGCGACGCCGAAGGCCGCCGTCACCACGCCTGTCGCGTCGATCGAGATATTCGCGGTTTCCGTGCCGGTGTTGATCGGCATCCCTGGCGCGACCGAGATGCGCGACCCGATCCCGGTCAGTTCGGCATAGCTGGCCATGCCGATGCCCACCCAGCGCCCCTCGGCGCGCATGGCATCGCGCTTTTCCACCAACCGGGGATAGTCCAGCGCCTCGCAGGCCCCCTCCAGGCATTCCTGAAAGGCCGAGCGGTCCCAGATGATGCCCGGTGCCGTGCGATAGGGAAACTCGTCGTCCCGCACGAGGTTGCGGCGGCGAATGTCGGCCGGGTCCATGCCGAGCTTGCGCGCCGCCATGTCGACCAGCCGCTCCATGCCGAAGGTGGACGATGGCCGCCCCACGCCACGATACGGCCCGGTCGGTGGCTTGGGGGTCAGCACGCCACGAATACGCCCGCGATAGGCCTCGATCTTGTAGGGGCCGGGCAGGAAGCTGATGACCTGCACCGTTTCCAGCGCCGCCGTCCAGGGATAGATCGAGAACGCCCCGACATCGCCGATCACATCCGCCCGCAACCCCAGGAAATGCCCGTCGTCGTCCAGCGCCAGTTCGGCCTCGATCAACTCGTCGAAGCCCTGGCTCAGCGCGGCCAGATCCTCCAGCCGGTCCGCGACGTACTTCACCGGACGTTCCAGCTTGCGGGCCAGCAGGCAGACAAGCATTTCCTCGCCATAGAGCGAACCCTTGCCGCCGAAACTGCCGCCGACATCGGGGGCGATCACCCGCAACTGATGGCTGGACAGCCCCAGGCAATCCGACAACACATCGCGCACCACACCAGGGATATTGGACGAGGTATACAGCGTCAGCGACCGCCGCCGCTTTTCCCATTGCGCCATGTAGCTGCGGTTTTCCATCGGTGCGGCACATTTGCGCGTCATGCGGAAGGTGCCCCCGACCTTGTGCGGCGCGGTCCGGAACACCTCGTCCACATCGGCGCGCTCGAAGGTGCGGCGGATGATGACATTGGTGCCGGCCTCCTCGTGCAGCAAAGGGGCGTCGTCCTTGACCGCATCGACCTGGCGGATGGCGAAGGGCAGCGGCTCGTATTCGATCAGCACATGTTCCAACGCATCTTCCGCCACATAGCGGCTTTCGGCCACCACGGCCACGACCGGCTCGCCGACATAGCGGACCTTGCCGCGCGCCAGGGGCCAGGTCGGCGTGGCGTAGTAATCCTTCATCCGCGAGGTCGGGACCGCGGGTTGGCATTCGCCCTCGAAATCCGAGATGTCGAAGACGCCGACCACGCCGGGAATGTCGAAGGCCCCCGCCGCATCGACGGAAACGATCCGCGCATGCGGCTGGTCCGAGCGGCGGATCGCGACATGCAGCATCCCCGCCGCCTGCACATCATCGACATATTCCCCGGTGCCGGTCAGAAGGCGACGGTCCTCGGTCCGCTTGATGCGCTTGCCCACCATTTTCGGGCGCATGGTGACATCGGAATAGTCGGGCTTGCTCACCGGAAACCCTCCTCCCGCTGCGACAGTTCCTGCCATTGCGCATCGTCATGGCCGCAGATCACCGTGGCGCCGCGATCCTTCTGCGCCTTGATCTCGGCCAGCGACCTGACGGCCAGGTCCATGTCCCAGCTGTTCTTCGGCGCATAGCCCTGATCGACATGGCGCATCATCGGCGCGGCGTCCGAGGCCAGCAGGAACGCCCCGTCGCGATCCAGCTCGATCCGGGCACCGGTCAGGCCGGGGGAATGCCCCGGCAGCGGCAGCAGCACGATCCGGCCATCATCGAACAGGTCCCTTTCGCCGTCGATTTCGGAGTAGCCCTGCGGGATGTCCCATTCCTGCGGCAGGTAGCCCTGCTTTTCCGCCCCTTCGGCACGGGCGGCGGCAAGCTCGGCGGCATGGGCGATCACGGTCGCCCGGGCAAAGGCGGCATTGCAGCCGCAATGGTCGGGATGCAGATGCGAACAGATCACCACGTCAATGTCCTCCGCCGCCAGACCGTGCCGGGGCAGCTGGTTCACCACGGCATGCTGCGGGGCGAAAATCGGCTGCATCACCTTGGCCAGCCCGCCCCAACGCCCCGAAGGATCCTCGGCAGCCTGCGGCGCGCAGCCGGTATCGAACAGCACATTGCCGGAAGGATGGCGCAAAAGCACCGAGACGACCGGCAGTTCGACCATGTCCTCCTTGCTCTCGGCGGGCATGTAGATCGACTTGCGCATCTTCAGCCTGCCGCCGGACAGCACATCCATCCTCATTTCAACGGTCCTCTTTCGCGGGCCAGCTCGCGCACGGCCTCGATGATATGCACATAGCCGGTGCATCGGCAGATATTGCCTGACAGCCCCTCGCGGATCTGCTCGTCGGTCTCCAGCGGGTGGTGGGCCAGCAGATCGGCGATGGCCATGACCATGCCCGGCGTGCAGAAACCGCATTGCAGCCCGTGATGGTCCTGGAATGCCCTTTGGATGCGGGACAGATTGTCGGGCGTGCCCTGCGATTCGATCGTCTCGACCTCCTGCCCGTCGGCCATGACGGCCAGCGTCAGGCATGAACGTGCCGAGCGGCCGTTCAGCGAAATCGTGCAGGCGCCGCAGACGCCATGTTCGCAGCCAACATGGGTGCCGGTCAGGCCAAGTTCGTGCCGCAGAAAGTCGGACAGCAGCATGCGCGGCTCGACCTGGCGGGTGTGATTGATACCGTTCACCGTCACGGTGATTTCCGTCTTGCCGTCACTCATGGTCCTGCCCCTTTCCGGATGCCGCGCGGCGTTCGAGGACGCGGGCATGCGCCTTGCGCAGCGCACGGACCGCCAGCACGCCCGACAGGTTGCGGCGATAGTCGGCGCTGGCGTGGATATCCGCGTTCGGCGACAGATTGTCCGACAGCCAGGCCGCCACCTCGGCCTCCAGCGTTTCGTCCAGACGGCGGCCATCGACCAGCACCTCAAGATCGCGCATCCGCAGCGCGGTCTCACCCACGCCGGTCATGCCGATCCGGGCATCGCGGATGGCCTCCCCATCATCGACGCGGAACGTGACGGCAACCGCCGCCAGCGCGAAATCGCCGTGGCGGCGCGAGAATTCCTCGAACCCCCACCCCGCATCGGGGGAGGACGTGCCGATGCTAATGCCGGTGACCATTTCCTCGGGCTCCAGCGCATTGACCAGCGAGCCCACGAGAAACTCCGATGCCGGCAGCACCCGCACCCCCGAGGCCGAGGCGATCTCGACCCGACCGTCGAACATCTGCGCGATCATCGGCATTTCCGCCGCCGGGTCGGCATGGCAGACGCTGCCGCAGAACGTGCCGCGGTTGCGCACCGTCATATGCGCGACGTGGTGCATGACCTCATGCAGGATTGGAAGCCTGCGGCCAATCGCCCGGTCGCTTGCCGTCATGCGATGCCGGGCCAGCGCCCCCATGCGCAGCCGGTCGCCCTGCTCCTCGATCACCTCAAGACCCGGGATGTGGTTGATGTCGACCAGCACCGCCGGCTTGACCAACCGGAAGTTGATCATCGGCATCAGGCTTTGGCCGCCCGCGATGATCTTCGCCTCGCCGCCATGTTCGGCCAGCACCGCCAGCGCATGTTCCACGCTTTCCGCCCGGACGTAATCGAATCTTGCCGGCTTCACCCTGACCTCCCCCTGTCAGCAGGCCGTCCCTGCCCTTGCACCCCAAGGGTCGCCGGATATGGCGAACACAGGGGCAAGTCTGAAACTTTTCACTTGCTTTACTAGACTGAACTGGTGCATGTCAATGCTCAAGGACATGTCGGGCCGGCGCGGAGGACGCCGCCGTCCCGCACCAGCAGGAGGAGTGCGGCGCATGGAGATGTCGGGAAAGAAGCTGATTCCCGAATCGCGGGAGACAGTGTGGAAAGCGCTGAACGACCCCGAGATCTTGCGTAGCTGCATCCCGGGATGCCAGTCGCTTGAAAAGACCTCGGACACCGAGATGGTGGCCTCGGCGACGATCAAGGTCGGTCCGGTCTCAGCCAAGTTTGGCGGCAAGGTTTCACTTTCTGAACTGAACCCACCAATCAGCTATCGGATCACCGGTGAAGGTCAGGGGGGCGTCGCCGGCTTCGCCAAGGGCGGTGCGCACATCACCCTGGACGAGGCCGAGGGCGGCACGATACTGACCTATAGCGTCGATGCGCAGGTCGGCGGCAAGCTCGCGCAGCTGGGCGGGCGGCTGATCGACGCGACGGCACGGAAGATGTCCGAGGCGTTCTTCGAGAAATTCGCCGCCGAGATTCGCCGCCAGTATCATGGCGAGGGCGCCGCCGCCCCCGCCGGTGCCACTGCCAGCCAAGGCTCACCCTCGCCAGCGACCATCCCGGCGGCGGGCGTGGGGCAAATGCCCCATGTCTATCCGGTCCCGCCTCAGATGGGACATTGGCCCGCGCCCTATCCTTATCCGCCGGTGGCTCCGCCCCTCCCGCCGGCCGGCGGATCGCGGATCGCCACCTTGGCGGCCCTGGCCGTGGCGGCCGTTTTCGCCTTCCTGTGGCTGACCGAACGCCAGGGCGTCCCGGCACCCCTGGCAAGCCAGCCACTCTCACCCGAGTTCGGCACGGCGGTGCAACTCATTCTCATTGCAGCGGTCGGATATCTCTTCGGCCGTCTCTCGGATCGGCGCCAATAGGCGCGCCCACTTTCAAGGAGTTTTCCATGCAGCTTTCACTTCAGGGCAAGGTGGCGCTGGTCACCGGCGGCGGCCGCGACACGGGGGCCGAGATCGCGCGCGAACTGTCCGGCCTGGGCGCCACCATCGCCGTCAACTATCGCAACTCCCAGGCCGAAGCCGCCGGCCTGGTGGAGCTGATCACCGCGGCGGGCGGCAAGGCCAAGGCCTATCGGGCGGATATCTCGGACTATGCGCAGGTGCAGGCGATGATCGCGGCCATCGTCGCCGATCACGGCTCCATCGATGTCCTGGTGAACAACGCGGGCTATGTGAAATACCAGAAATTCGTCGACAGCACCCCCGCCGACTGGAAGGCGCAGATCGACACCTGCCTTTACGGCGCCCTGCATTGCTGCCACGCGGTCACGCCGCATTTCATCGCGCAGAACGGCGGACGGATCATCAATATCGTCGGCGACAGCTCACGCATCGGCGAGGCCAATCTGGCGCTGGCCGCCGCCGCCCGGGGTGCGACGGTCCAGCTTGGCAAATCGCTGGCCCGCGAGTTGGGCCGCAACCATGTCACGGTCAACACCGTCTCGCTAGGGCTGATCCAGACCTCGCACAGCGACCCGGACTTCCTGGCCAAGAACATGGACAAGATCGTCAAGGCCTATCCGCTGCGCCGCATCGGCCAGCCCGACGACGTGGCGCCGATGGTCGCCTTCCTTGCAACCGACGCCGCCTCCTGGGTGACCGGACAGGTCATCAGCGTGAATGGTGGCTTCTCGATGGTCTGACCGCTGCGGCGCGGCTGGCCCTGGCATGAACACGAGGCAGATATGAACCCCTTTGTCTTCAACACCACCCCGTCCATCGTCTTCAGGTCGGGGGCGGCCGACCAGATCGACCGGCATGTCGGCGCCCTGCTCGGCCCACGGGTGCTGCTGGTCACCGATCCGGGCCTGCGCAAGCTGGGCCTGTGCGACCCGGCCATCGCGGCGCTACGGAACGCGGGCCATGACCTGGCCATCTTCGATGCGGTCGAACCGGACCCATCGGTCGCCACGGTGATTGCCGCTGTGCAGGCCGGAATTGACGCGCGCGTCACCGGAGTCCTGGGCTTCGGCGGGGGATCGTCTCTTGATGTGGCCAAGGTCGCCGCGCTGCTCCTCGGCTCGGACCAGCCGCTGGACGAGGCCTGGGGCGTGAACAATGCGCAAGGCCCGCGCCTGCCGCTGGTGCTGGTGCCGACCACGGCAGGCACCGGCTCCGAGGTCACCCCCGTCGCCATCCTGACCGTCGGCGGCGAAGAAAAGCGCGGCGTCTCGTCGCCGGTAATCCTGCCCGACATCGCGCTGCTGGACGCGGGACTGACGCTGGACCTGCCGCCCTCGATCACCGCCGCGACGGGCGTGGACGCCATGGTCCATGCGATCGAGGCCTATGCCTCGGCCAGCGCGAACAACAACCCGCTGTCCCGGATGCTGGCGCGCGAGGCCCTGCGGCTGCTTGGCGCGAACATCGAAACCGCCGTCGCCGACGGCGCCGACCTTGCCGCGCGCGAGGCGATGCTGCTGGGTTCGATGCTGGCGGGCCAAGCCTTCGCCAACTCTCCGGTGGCGGCGGTCCATGCGCTGGCCTATCCGGTCGGCGGCATCTTCCATATTCCGCATGGGCTGTCGAATGCGCTGGTGCTGCCCGCCGTGCTGCGCTTCAATCTGCCCGCCGCCGCCGCGACCTATGCCGAGATCGCAGCCGACGCCTTCCCGCAGCTTGCCGACACCCCCGAAGACAGCCGGGCCGAGGCTTTCGTCGATGCGCTTAAAACCCTGATCGGGCGGTTGCAGATGCCGCCCCGGCTGCGGGACGTGAACATTCCGCAAGACGCCCTGCCCCGCATGGCCGCCGATGCCATGAAGCAACAGCGCCTGCTGGTGAACAATCCCCGGCCGGTCACCGAGGCGGATGCACTCGCGATCTATACGGAGGCCTGGTGAGATGCGCACGCCCCCCGGAACCCGCGCCGATTACGTCCATTTCCGCCAGCACAGCACGCGCTGGAACGACAATGACGTCTATGGCCACCTGAACAATACCATCCACTACCTGCTGTTCGATTCGACGGTGAACGAATGGCTGATCTCGAACCGGCTTCTGGACACGCGGAACAGCCCCGCCATCGGTCTCGTTGCGGAAACCGGCTGCCGTTATCACGGCGAGATGTCCTATCCCTCGCCCGTGACCGCCGGTTTAAGGGTCGCAAAGATCGGCACATCCTCGGTCCGTTACGAGATCGGCCTGTTCGCCGCCGACAGCGACACGGCGGCGGCCGAAGGGTTTTTCGTCCATGTCTATGTGGACACGGAAACCCGCCGCCCCTGCCCAATCCCCGACGACACCCGCACGGCCCTTGCAGGGCTGATGAAGGAGGCATGATGACACTATCGCTCAAGGACCCCGCGCTGCTGGAATCCCGCAACCTGATCGCGGGCGAATGGGTGGCCGCCGCAAGTGGCCGGACCATCGCCGTCACGAACCCCGCCACCGGGGCCGAAATCGGCGCCGTTCCATCGGTCGGCCGCGCCGAGGTCGCGGATGCCATCGCGGCGGCGCAGCAGGCGCAGGTTGCCTGGGCCGCGCGTCCCACCAAGGAACGCGCCGTCATCCTGCGTAGGTGGTTCGACCTGGTCACCGCCGCCACGGACGATCTGGCGTTGATCCTGACCAGCGAGCAAGGCAAGCCTCTGGCCGAGGCGAAGGGCGAGATCGCCTATGCGGCCTCCTATATCGAGTGGTTCGCCGAAGAGGCGAAGCGCGTCTATGGCGACACCATTCCCGGCCCCGCGCCCGACCGGCGCATCATCGTGCTGAAGCAGCCGGTCGGCGTGACGGCGGCGATCACACCCTGGAACTTCCCGGCGGCGATGATCACGCGCAAGATCGGCCCAGCGCTTGCCGCGGGTTGCGCCATGGTGCTGAAACCGGCCAGCCAGACCCCGCTGACCGCGTTGGCGCTGGCGGTGCTGGCGGATCGGGCCGGTTTCCCGAAGGGGCTGTTGTCGGTCGTGACCGGCTCGGCCCGCGAGATCGGCGCGGAACTGACGGCGAACCCGGTGATCCGCAAGCTGTCCTTCACCGGCTCGACCGAGGTCGGCAAGGAACTGATGAAGCAATGCGCCGATACGGTGAAACGGACCTCGATGGAGCTGGGCGGCAATGCCCCGTTCATCGTCTTCGACGACGCCGATATCGACGCGGCGGTCGAAGGCGCCATCGCCTCGAAATACCGCAATGCCGGGCAGACCTGCGTTTGCGCGAACCGGCTTTTCGTGCAGGCGGGCGTGCATGACGCCTTCGTCCAGCGCCTTTCCGAACGGGTCGCCGCCTTCAAGGTAGGCAACGGCACAGAGCCGGGCGTGGATATCGGCCCGCTGATCGACGATCACGCCACGGCCAAGGTGCGCGAACTGCTGGACGATGCCGTCGCCAAGGGCGCGACGGTCGCGATTGGCGGCAAGGCGCACGCGCTTGGCGGCAGTTTCTTCGAGCCCACCATCGTCACCGGGACCACCCGCGAGATGGCCTTCTTTTCCGAGGAAATCTTCGGCCCCGTCGCGCCGATCTTCCGCTTCGACACCGAGGACGAGGTGATCGCGCTGGCCAACGACACCCCCTTCGGCCTCGCCTCGTATTTCTATGGCCGCGACATCGGCCGGGTGTTCCGCGTCGCCGAAAAGCTGGAATACGGCATGGTCGGCATAAACACCGGCCTGATTTCGAACGAGGCCGCGCCCTTCGGGGGCGTCAAGGAAAGCGGGCAGGGCCGCGAGGGCTCGAAATACGGGATCGAGGGCTATCTCGAGGTGAAATATCTCTGCCTGCAACTCTAAGCGTCGCATGCAGCAAACACGAAGGTGAGGAAATGACCTCGCGTCTGATCATCGCTCAGGATCGCTCTCCACGGCATCCCGCCATGATGGATCCATGGCAGATGGCGGCGCAGTGGGGCGCCGGCACCGTCCTGGCGGTTCTGACCGCGACCCACGGCCCGGCCTATCGCAACCCCGGCGCGACAATGGCCATCGGTCCCGATGGCCGCTTCGCCGGGGCGATCACCTCGGGCTGCGTCGAGGCGGACATCATCCTGCGCGCCGAGGAGGTGCGTCGGACGGGACACCCGCAAAACCTGCGCTATGGCCAAGGCTCGCCCTTCTTCGATCTGCGCCTGCCCTGCGGCGGCGCGGTCGAGATCCGCCTTTTTCCGCTGCGCGATCCGCTCGTCCTCGCCGATCTGGCGCGCTGCCGCGCCCGCAGGCAACCGGCCTCGCTGACGGTATCGGCCGAAGGCCGGCTGTCGCTGCGCGACTGGCAGCCGACCGGATGCGATGGCACCGATTTCCGGCTTGGCTTCCGGCCCGCCCTGCGCTTCCTGGTGTTCGGAACCGGAGCCGAGGCCGCCGCCTTTACCGGACTGGTGCGCGGCATGGATTACGACCATATGCTGCTATCGCATGAGGAAGCGAGCCTCGCACCCGTGCGCGCCGCCGGCAGCCCGACCATGCTGATCGACGCTCGGTTCTCACCAGAAAGACTGGAGGCCGACGCTGACACCGCCGCCGTGCTGTTCTACCATGACCACGATTATGAGCCGACGATCCTGCGACATCTGGTCCGCACGCAGGCCTTTTATGTCGGCGCGCAGGGCAGTCGCGCGACGCAGGCAGGCCGCCTTGCACGGCTGCGCGAGTTGGGGCTTTCCGATGACGCGCTTGCACGCATCCGCGGGCCGATCGGCTTGATCCCGTCCCGTCGCGATCCGGGTTCACTGGCCATCTCGGTGCTGGCCGAGATTATCGGCCTGCATGGCCAGCGGACCGAGCGGGTAAAACCATGAAAACGCTGGGCGTCCTGCTGGCGGCCGGCGCATCGCGCCGCTTTGGCGCGGAAGACAAGCTGCTGGCGCCCTGGGAAGGCCGACCGCTGGTTGTGGCCGCCGCCCGAACGCTTGCACGGGCCGGCTGCGACCAACTGGCGGCGGTGGTGTCATCCGAGGCGGTAGCGGCCGTACTACCAGCCAACTTCCATGCCATTCATATCGAACCAGGACAGAACATGTCGACCTCGTTCCATGCAGCTTGCCTCTATGCCGAAGCAAAGGGGGCGGACCGGATGTTGATCGCCCTTGGTGACATGCCATCATTGCAGGTGGAGACCTTGATTCAACTGCTGGCCTCGACTTATGAGAGTTTGGCGTGCCATCTCAGTGGAGTCAGGATGCCACCTGCAGTGTTACATCGACAGGATTGGCAAAAAGCGGCTCCAGAAAAAGATGATTGCGGTGCCAGAGCTGTAATTTCCAATCTTCCGGCCTCTGCGCTCCTGGCACTTTCCCCAATTGAAGCGAAGGACATCGACACGAAAGGCGATCTCCAAAGCACGTGAACGTATTTCGATGGTGCCGGGGAGTTCCGTCTCGGACCATATCTACGCTCAGCAAATTCCTCACTCTCACGCTGTTGTCGTAGCTGAAGCTGCCGGGAAAGCCGAACTTGTCGAAACGGTAGCGGCTGGCGTTCAGTTCTATCGTCGTCTGGTCGGTCAGGTTGATGTCGAAGGCGCCGCTGATCAGCGAGCGATCCAGATCGCTGCCCTTCACATAGCCCTCTCCCTCTTCGCTCAGCACGTTGATGCGATAGCCGAGCATGCCGTCTGCCGCATGGCTGCCGAAATCGCCATGCGCCAGCCAGGTTCCCTGGCCGGTAAAGCCGGTGTTGATGCGATTATAGGGATCTTGCGTGGGCCGTTTGCGGGTGAAGTTGAAAAGTCCGCCGGGGTTTGCCGGACCAAAATAGGCGCCGGCGAGGCCGTGAATGACCTCGACCCTTTCATACATCTCGATGGGCTGCGCAGTGGTGGCGACGATGTTCATACCATCGAGGCGATTGTTGAAAACCGGCGTGCCCTGCATGCCGCGCGATTGCGGGCGCCCGACATCGCCGCCGCCGCGCGCCTCCATCTGCGTCGAGGGCATGTATTTCAGCAGATCGGGCAAGGTCGTCGCCTGCTGGTTTTCAATCAGGGTCTTGTCGATGACGCTGACCGAATAGGGCGTGTCCTTGATCTCGCGCCGGCCAAGCGGACCGATCGTCGCGGTTTTCGCGCGCACCCCGCTCTTGCCGCTGTCGTCGCCCCCCTGGATGACGACCTGGTCAAGAACGATGGCGTCCTGTCCGGGCAGCGTTTGCGCATGACCTGCTGTGGCCAGGCAGAAAAAAGAAATCGCTATCCCACCATTCGAAACTGCGCGACGCATGGCACCCTGGTCCCCCGTGATATCTGGATCGCGTGGTTCCACGCCACCGACAATCGTGAGGTACCATCACGATATGCTTGTGTAAACATATCGAATCGCGTCAAGATGCCGCGTGACGTGATTGCCAAGTTGTTATTCTGGGAGTTGTGGGGCGTATCAGATACTGCCGCTCCCATGGACATTCTCTTCCGTGCCGGTGCTCCAGCACCCGCTACCTTGGCGCGCCGACACCACTTGGGAACGTCCGGTCTATCTCCTACCTCTCGTCTGCAGCACCACCTGTAACGCAGCTTTCAGTGCCTATCCGCCTCGCACGGTATGATGCCTTTGGCTGATATGCGTCAGCATCGGCTGTTCCGACATCCGCTCGAGTCGGGTGCTGTTGGATACGATCGGTCGTTTCCGAAGGTCTGCCTCCCCTACCGATGCGCGTGTGCGCGATCCCAGTCCTCGCGCTTGGGCAGTTGCTCGAAGGTGTGCTCGGGCGGCGGCGAGGGCAGGGTCCATTCCAGCGTGTCGGCATGCTCGTTCCAGTAGTTCGGCACGTTCACGCGCTTGCCGGCGAAGAGCGTGTAGAACACGATGCCGATGAAGAACAGGAAGGACGCGAAGGAGATATAGGCGCCGATCGACGAGATGTTGTTCCAATAGGCGAACTCGACCGGATAGTCGATATAGCGCCGCGGCATGCCCTGGCGGCCCAGGAAGTGCTGCGGGAAGAAGATCAGGTTCGAACCGATGAACATCATCCAGAAATGCAGCTTGCCGGCCCATTCCGGGTATTGCCGCCCCGACATCTTGCCGATCCAGTAATAGACCCCGGCAAAGATCGCGAAGACCGCGCCAAGGCTCATCACATAATGGAAATGCGCCACGATATAGTAGGTGTCGTGATAAACGCGGTCCAAGGGCGCCTGAGCGATGACGACCCCGGTCACGCCGCCGACGGTGAACAGGAACAGGAAGCCGAAGGCCCAGAGCATCGGCGTCCTGAATTCGATCGAGCCGCCCCACATGGTGGCGATCCACGAAAAGACCTTGATGCCGGTGGGCACGGCGATGGTCATGGTCGCCATCTGGAAATAGGTCTGCTGGGTCAGGGACATGCCGGCGGTATACATGTGATGCGCCCAGACCACGAAGCCCAGGATGCCGATCGCCGCCATGGCCAGCACCATCGGCAGATAACCGAAGATCGGCTTCCTGGCGAAGGTCGAGACCACATGGCTGATGATGCCGAAGCCGGGCAGGATCAGCATGTAGACCTCGGGATGGCCGAAGAACCACAGGATATGCTGGTAAAGCACCGGGTCGCCACCGCCGGCCGGGTCGAAGAACTGGGTGCTGAAATTGCGGTCCATCAGCAGCATGGTGATCCCCCCGGCCAGCACCGGCAGCGACAAGAGGATCATCCAGGCGGTGATGAAGACCGCCCAGGCAAACAGCGGCACCTTGAACAGCGTCATCCCCAGTGCGCGCATGTTCAGGAAGGTGGTGATGATGTTGATCGCACCCAGGATCGAACTGGCGCCCGAGACATGGACGGAAAAGATCGCCAGGTCCATCGCATAGCCGGCCTCGGTCGTGGAGAGCGGCGGATAGAGCACCCAGCCCACGCCCGCGCCGGGCTGGTCGTTGCCGCCCGGCGACAGCAGCGAGGCGATGGCAAGAGAGACCCCGCAGACATAGAGCCAATACGACAGGTTGTTCAGCCGCGGGAAGGCCATGTCCGGGGCGCCGATGTGCAGCGGCATGAAATAATTGCCGAACCCCCCGAACAGTGCCGGAATGACGACGAAGAACATCATCAGGATGCCGTGATAGGTCACGACGACATTCCACAGATGGCCGTTGGGCGTGCATTCCGCCGAGGCGTCCGCGACCAGCCGCATCCCCTCCAGGCACATGTATTGCACGCCGGGATGCTGCAACTCCATCCGCATGTAGACGGTGAAGGTGACGGCGATCAGCCCGGCCGTCCCGGCGGTGAACAGGTAAAGGATGCCGATGTCCTTGTGGTTCGTCGACATGAACCAGCGGGTGAAGAAGCCCCGCTTCTCTTCGATGCTGTCGCTGATCTGGGCTGACATGGTCCTGTCCTTTATCTGTGCAGGCTCCGGTTTGCGGATACGCCGATGGTCGGGCGCGGCGGCAAGCCGACCTGGCCGGCCCTGCGGTTATCGGCAAGGCGAAGGGTGGCATCGAGCCTTGCGGTGATCCGCCGGGCTGCCGCCGCGCCCTTCATACAGGCCTCGACCCGTTGCCATGATTCCCAAGGGGCGGCAGCAGGGCATGGGCAGGCTTCACGCGCCATCGATCTGGTCCAGAACCGCAAGCACCTTGTTGGCATGGGCATAGGCGGCCCCGGCGCGCATCTCGGCCGCGACCCAGATCGCCTCCATGATCTGCTCGTTGGTGGCACCCTCGCGGCGGGCGCCCTTGACATGGCCCTCGATGCACCAGGGGCATTGCGTGACATGGGCCACGGCGACCGCGATCAGCTGCTTGGTGCGCTTGTCCAGCGCACCGTCGGCGAAGACCGCCTTCGACAGCGCCAAAAAGGCATCGTCGGTCCCCGGCGCCAGCGCGTGACGTTTCGCGCCAAGCGCGGCGCTGGCCCTGGGCATGGAGATGTCGGCCATGATCGTCCTTCCTTCAGGTTCATTCGCGCCAATAGTCGTTGGCCGCGGCGATGGTCGCGAACCAGGCCGCCGCCACGGCCGAGACGTCGATCAGGCTGGCCGCATCCTCGGCATAGCGTGACCGCTGCGCCTTCAGCATCGCGACATCGGGCTGGGTCGTCTTGACCGCCCGCCGCGCCATGACGATGGCCAGATCGAAGCCCTGCTGCGGCGTATCGACCTGCAGGGTCGGCAGCCACGTCTCTGCCACCGCTGCGCCCGTGGCAGACTGGCCGGTCTGGGCAAGGCTGGCAGGCGGCAGCAGCGCCAGCGAGGCGGCAAGGATGCAACTGGATCGGAACATGGAACCTCCTCCTCGATTGGATCACATGGGGCGGGCTTCGGGGCATTGGATGCGAGGCCGGCGGCAAGCGTCGCGGGATCGCATGAATAGCGGCCCAGCTTCCAGCAGCGGGCCTCATGTGGCCTTTTCAAAGCGCGGGAACAGCACGTTGTTTTCCAGATGGATATGCTCCATCAGGTCGGCCCGCAGCTGCGCGGTTCCGGCGTAAAGCGCCTGCCAGGTCCGGCAGGCGCCCTCGGGCAGGGTATGGTCCTGCGTCAGCCGCGCCAGCTCTGCCAGGAAGGCGCCGTGATCGTCGTGATCGTGCCGCATCTCGGCGATGGGGGCGGCGATCCGGTCCGCCGCCTGCCGGCGCATGGCCGGGAACAGGATCAGCTCTTCCTTCTTCATGTGCACCTCCAGTTCGCCCCATATCCGCTGCAGCAGGTCGGCCAGGCCGCCGGGCACCTCTGGATGGCCGGCATGGACCGCCTCGACCTTGCGCGAAAGCGCGATCAGCTCGGGGATCTGCCGGCGATGCGCCTGGTGATAGCGGGTCTGGATATGGTCGATCAGCGCCCCGGTCTCGCGTGGCGCATCGGGGATCGCCAGCGGGTCGAGGTCGCCCAGGACCGCCTCGAGCGCGCCAAGGTCCAGCTGGCGCCGATTGGCCGCCTCGGCCAGCGGCACCTCGCCGTGGCAGCAGAAGTCGATGCCGAAGCGGCGGAACACGCCGGACGCGCCGGGAAGCCGCGCGGCGATCTCGCCGACCGTCCGGTCGTGCAATGGGAATGTGGTCTGGGGCATGGCTGTCTCCATGAGCGGGGGGGTCTGACGGCGAGTCGGGCGCCGCGGGGCAGGAGGATGCGCGAAGCCCATATTCGGTACTTGCAATGCCGAATATCCGCCCACATAATCGGTATTGTCAATACCAATTCAGGAGAGCCGATGCGTCTTGCGACTTTTACCGACTACGGATTGCGGGTGCTGATGCGGCTGGCGGGGGCGCCGGAAAAGCCGATCTCGACCGGGCAGATCGCCAGGGAGTTCGCCATCTCGCAGCATCACCTGGCCAAGGTGGTCAGCGACCTGGGGCTTGGCGGCTTCGTGCGGTCCGAGCGCGGCAGGTCCGGCGGGCTGCGGCTGATGCGCCCGGCGCATGAGATCACGCTGGGGCAGGTGGTGCGCCATCTGGAGCGCAAGTTCGCCATCGTGGAATGTTTCCGCGCCGACGGCGGCGCATGCGTCCTGCGGCCGCGCTGCCGCCTGCGGCCGCAGCTTTCCGCGGCGCGCGAGGCCTTCATGGCCGAGCTGGACCGCACGACGCTGGAGGATTGCGCCTGGCCCGGAGCGGGTCCGGGAGGGCGCGTGGTGGCGGCCGAGTGAGGCCGGGAAAGAGAGGCGGCGATGCCTGGGATCGACTTGCAGCAGGACGGCGCCCGGATCGACGCGGCCGTCCTGGCCAGGGCGTTCGGGATCAGCGCCGACGATTTGCGGCAGGGCATGCGCGACGGCACGATCACCAGCCGGTTCGAGCGCGGCGCGGGCAAGGATGCCGGCACGGTCCGGCTGATCTTCTTTTCGTCCAGCCGCCGCATCCGGATCACGGCGGACGCAAGCGGCAGGATCCTGAGCTGCGGCGCGCTGGATTTCGCCCGATCGCCCGGCCCCGAAAGCCCAGGCGCGGAGGCCGGCGGGGATCACGAGGCACCAGAGAGCGGGCGGGATCCGGGACAGACAGCCCATATCGAGACGCTTCTCGACCTGGCGCTGCAAGGAACCTTCCCTGCCAGCGATCCCATCGCGATCAGCATCGACGCGCCGCGCCGGACATCCCGCCCACAAGGAAAGGCGCCATGATCGTCGGTCGCTCGGACGAGTTGCTGCGCCTGAAGCGGCCACAGCGCTTTCCTGGCCCGCGCCGAGGGTGCTGCGCGGATCGCAACGCTGCGCAGCCATCGCCTCGATCCCGACGGCATGGCCGGCCTGCGGCGGGATACGTTCCGCGACGATCTGGACGATTGCGGGCCGATACCGCTCGACGCGCTGATCTGGATAAAGAACAGGATCGACCCGACGCTCACTTTCGTCGTTCGCGCCGCAAAGGCGTATGCGGGTCATGCGTCATGACGATCGATGCCACGAACTGGACCGCTTGCACCTGGGCGATAGCCGATCGGGCCAAACCTGCGACGATCTTTCCGCTGGCCAACCTGCCAGCGATCAAGGAACTGGTGCCCGACCAGACCCATCTGCTCGCCCAATACGAAATGATCGAGCCTTGGCTGAACCCCGGCCGCGCCATCGCCGAGATCAAGAAGAAAATGATCGAGCGGCAAGGCTGACACGAAGGAAGCGCCATGTCTCACCGCCGTCCAAAATCACCCAACATGCAGAACTACCGGCCACAGCTGACCTCCGTCCTGTCGTTCGGGAACCGGCTTTCGGGCGTGGCGCAGAGCCTCGGCGCCCTCGGCCTCGCAGCCTGGCTGATGGCCGGCGCCTCGGGCCAGGATGCGTTCGGAAGCGCGCAGGCGCTGCTGCTGTCCGTGCCTGGGCGTATTGCGCTTTTTCTTGTAACGCTGGCGCTGTTTTACCACCTTTGCAACGGCGTCCGGCATCTGGTCTGGGACAGTGGCCGGGGCTTCGAATTGCGCGCGATCTATGCCGGCGGATGGACGGTGGTGGGGACAAGCCTGATCCTGACGCTGGCGTTGTGGACATGGGGGCTGGCATGACGATCCGCCATATCCCGCCATTTGCACGGGCACGCGGCCTTGGAGCAGCGGGGCATGGCACGGGTCATTGGTGGGCACAGCGGGTCTCGGCCGCGGGTCTGGTGCCGCTGGTCCTGTGGTTCGCCCTGGCGTTGGCCGGCGGCGCGGCCGCGGATCACGCGAAGCTGGTGGCCTGGTTGGCGGCACCGCTCAATTCCGGGCGCATGATCCTGCTGTTGATGGCCGGCTTTCATCATGCGGCGCTGGGGCTCCAGGTTCTGGCCGAGGACTACATTCATTCCGGCGCGCGGTTCGTCGCCGTGGCGGCGATCCAGCTGGCCTGCTTTGCAGGTGCCGTGTTCGGCATCGCTTCGGTGCTGCGCGTCGCGCTGATGCCATAGGAAGGAGTTCACGTGCTTATCCAGAAATTTCTGCCCACCGCGCGCCGGCACCTGCAATCGATCGATGTGAGCGCGGCGCTTCTGCAAGCGGCAAGGCGGCTTGGCGAAGGCTGCGATATGCTGCTGGTCTGCGATGCTGCCGGCCGACTGGCAGGCGTCCTGACCAAGACCGACGTGGTGCGCCAGACAGGTCGCTGTGCCGGCGCCAGCTGCACCGCACCTGTCATCGAGGCGATGACGCGCGACGTCACCACCGTGACCCCGGACGGTTGGTTGCAGGATGCCTGGGACATGATGAAGGCCCGCGGCTTCAAGAACATTCCGATCGTCGATGCAAACCGCCACCCGCTCGGCGTGCTGAATGCGCGCGATGTTCTTCAGACGCTGCTGCAGGAAGTGCGGGAGGAGGAAAACCTGCTGCATGATTATGTCATGAATATCGGCTACCGCTGAGCGGGCGCAAGGGAACGCCCATGTCTCTTGCATCAGCATGGGCCCTTCGCCGGCAATGGCGCAATGCACCCCTGCCTGGGATATGGTCAGGCGATGTTCCTTCCACACGCGCTGCCCGCGAATAACGCGGCTGACAGGACACCGCCTGGAAACACCGAGAACCGTGATCCGCCCTTGCCTCGATCGGCCTGTTCCCTTGCATCAGTCGTCCGGCGATGATCGCCCGCAAACCGGCACCGGAGCAGTAATCAGCGCAGGCAGGGGCTGCAGCACCGGCATGATCGAGTCTTCCCCAGCGCCCTGACGCGGCGACCTCCGGCTCCTGACGACGCATCATTGCATGATCGGGGGGTGTTGGAATCACGCCCGACCCGACCAGATCTTCGCCGCCTGCTGCGCCTCCCACATCGCGAGATAGCGGCCCGGCTGTGCGAGCAGCGCGGAATGCGTGCCAAGCTGGACGATGCGCCCGTCATCCACGACGGCGATCTGATCCGCGCCTGCGATGGTCGACAGCCGATGGGCGATCACGATGACCGTGCGGTCGCGCACGACGGCATCGATGGCGCGCTGAACGGCACGTTCGCTTTCGGTATCCAGCGCCGCGGTCGGCTCGTCCAGGATCAGGATCGGCGCGTCCTTCAAAAGCGCGCGCGCGATCGAGATGCGCTGACGCTCCCCGCCTGACAGGCGGCTGCCGATCTCGCCCAGGGGCGTGTCCCAGCCCAGCGGAAGTCGCTCGATGAAATCGAGGCATTGCGCGGCACGGGCAGCCTCGCGGACCTCGGCCTCGGTCGCATCCGGGCGGGCCATGCGGATATTGGCCATGACGGTGTCGTTGAACAGATGCACGTCTTGGAACACCACGGACAGCATCCCGCGCAGGGTGCTCTCGGGGATCTGGCGCAGATCCGCCCCGCCGATCAGGATGCGGCCCTTCTGGGGATCGGCATGGCGCAGGATCAGTCGCGCCAGCGTGGTCTTGCCCGATCCCGAGGGACCGACGAGTGCGGTCAGGCTGCCCTCGGGGATCGTCAGATCGACATCGCGCAGGGCCGGGGCATCGGCCCCTGCATAGGCAAAGCTGGCAGCTTCGAATCTGATGCCGCAGTGTGCCGGCGTTCGCGCGGGCAATGCCTGATCCAGGGGGGCAATGGCAAGCAGCGCCTTGATCCGGTCCAGGGCTGCCTCGACCAGTTCCAGGATCGCGGTATAGAGGATGAAGGTCGCCAGCGGCTCGGACAGCCGCACCACGATCACCAGAAGCGCGGCGAAAAGCGCGAGATCCATCGTCCCCGCGACCACGTAGGCCACGCCGAGCCCAAGCATCAGGACCAGCCCGACCTCGACGACGGTCGAGACGATGAGATTCGGCTTTTCTCCCTTGCGATGCCCGTAGATCTGGATCTCCTCGAGCTTGCGGAATGTCCGTTCAAGCCTGCCGGCGCGCGCTCCGGCCTGCAACGCGGCGCGCAACACGGGCAAGCCCTGCGTGTATTCCAGCACATCCGCATTCGCCTGCTGGTGGGCGGCGCCCAGAATGCGCTTGCCGCGTCCGATCGCGGGCCGGCGCCAGCGATACAAAGGCAGGATGGCGGGAAACACGACCAGGATCAGCAGCCCCGCCCGCCAGTCCAACGCCAACAGCGCCAGCCCCGTCACCAGCGGCGTGACGACCGAGATGAAGATCAGGTTGAGAATGGTCAGCGTGGTCAGAAGGTTTTCATCGACGTTGTTGATGACCACCGAGTTCAGCTCGCCGGTGCGGTGGCCGTGCAGCGTCTCCAGCGGCATGCGCCGCATCTGCTCGCCCAACCGCAGCCGGACACGATGCGTGGCCGCGGCCATGCGGCCGTTGAAGTCGAAGCCCTGCGCCCACCACCTTGTCGCCGTCGCCGCGATCATGAGGATCGTGCAGATCCCCAGCCAGCGCAGTGCACCCGGCCAGTCCCTGCCGTCGAAGGCGGCGACAATGACCGGCGCGATGGCCGCCAGCGCCAGCCCCTGCAGCGCTGCGGCAAGCAAGAGGCCGAGAATGGCCGCCCGCAAGCGCGGGGCGTCCTCGCCCACGCTGTCCTGCAACTGGCGCCAAGTCTCGCGGATCGCGGTTGGGCCGGGGCGGCCGGCCGGGATGGTGCGCCCGGTCATTCGGCGGCTCCCTTCCTCATGTGTCCCAGGGTCCATGCCTGCGCCTCGGCATGGCTGGCCCAAAGCCGTGCATAGCGCCCCGGCTGCGCCAGCAGGTCGTGGTGGCGACCCGTCTGGACAAGCCGGCCCGCATCGAAGACCAGGATCTGGTCGGCATGGACGATGCTTTGCAGGCGGTGGGTGACCGTGATCACCGTCTTGCCACGGGTGAGTTCGCCAAGCGCACGGATCAGCGCGGCCTCGTTTTCCGGATCTGCAAAGGCCGTCGCTTCGTCCAGAACGAGGACGGGCCGGTTCTGCAGAATCGCACGTGCGATGGTGATGCGCTGTCGCTGGCCGCCCGACAGCAGCGCGCCCCGCTCGGCGGCCGGCGTGTCGTAACCTTGGGGCAGTGCCGCGATGAAATCATGCGCCTGCGCGGCGCGGGCCGCGGCGATCACCTCTTCATCGGTCGCATCGGGACGACCGAGCCTGATATTCTCGGCGATGCTGTCGGAAAACAGGAAGGTATCCTGAAAGACGAAGGCCACCTGCCGCATGAGGTCGTCGGCGCCCATGTCGCGAATATCGACCCCGCCGATCAGGATGCGGCCGCCGGTCACGTCCCAGAACCGCGGGATCAGCCGCGCAACGGTGCTTTTGCCCGCGCCGGACGGTCCGACCAGCGCCGTCACGCTGCCGGGTGCGGCAACGAAACTGACATGGCGCAGCACCTCGGTCTCGTCGGGGCCATAGCGAAAGCTCACGTCGTCGAAGACCACGCTGGAATCCGCCGGCCGGCGCAAGTGGCCCTGCGCCGGGACCGGCAGCAGCGGCGCGGCCAGCACGTCATGGATGCGCGCGATCGACAGCCGCACCTTGTCGATCATGTGGCGCAGCATCATCATAGGCATGACCGACTCGGCCATCCCGGTGCATAGCAGAAGAATTGCCAGCCACCGCACCGCGTCGAGGTCGCCCTCCCGGACCCGCCAGAGCCCCAGCCACAGCACGACGGCCAGCGTCGGAAGCGGGCTGAGGATTGCCCAGGTCATGCGGACCGAACGGCCGGAAGCGCGATACCACCGCGCCAGCACCGCCAGATAGGCGTCAAGCGCCTGCTGATACCGGCCAAAGCTGGAGTGGCCGGTGTCGAAATTGCGGACCACCGGCATCGCCTGGACAAACTCGACCACCGCCGCGCTGACCTTCTCGCGCGCTTCGTTGTAAAGCCGCGCCATGTTGCGTCGGCGCTTCTGCGCGCCACGCATCGACAGGATGCCCAGGCCCAGAACCGCCAGCACCGCGAGCGCCATCCGCCAGTCGAGCCAGAACAGGATCGCCGCCGTGGCCAGCGGCGTGACATAGGCGCGGGCATAAAGCGGCGTGCTGTCAGCGACGAAGACGTGCAAAGCCTTGACGTCGTCATGGACTACCTTGGTCAGCCCGCCGGCACCCTGGGCCTGGATATAGCCCAGGGGAACCTCCGCCATCCGCTCGGCCAGACGGCTTCGCAGGATACGCTCCAGCCGGAAGGCGGCATAGTGGGATTGGTTGAACGCACCCAGCCGGGTCAGATAGCTGGCGACCGTCCCCACCAAAGCACCCAGCATCCAGACCCACGGCACCTGGCCCGGATGATCGCGCAGCGCCAGCACCGTCATCGCCAGGCAGATCATCGTAGCGAGGACCGCCAGCCCCGAGACCGCGCCCAACCCCATGGCAAGGCGGATCTGGCGACCTACGGGTTCCATGATGGCCCAGGCCCGGTCGTCGTCATCCCCGCGCTCTGGCCTTGCGGCATGGCTGGCAGCTCTCATGCGCCCTGCTCCCTTGGCATGCAGAGGGGCCGGATGAGGGCTATCCCGGCCCTTGGGGCAGACAGGTCAGAGCCCGTCGCCGGATCGCTTCCGCGGACCCGACGGTTGACCGTCCTGCGATATCGGGGGGCGTTCGTCGACAAGGTTGTGGGCACAGCCATGGACTCCATCCTGTTCGATGCCGTTCAGGTCAGGCGGGCGTCGGGGCCGTCCGTCCGAGCGAACGGTCAACCCGATCGCAGGTCGTGATCTAGGGCCGCCGCGCCTGGATCAGGCGCCACCAGCCCTCGATGCTGGGCTCCTGAAGCAGTTCCCGCGCGCTGACCGTGATGCCCGCCTGCTTCAGCTCGGCGACCAGCTTCAGCACCGACAGCGAATCCAGCCCCAGGAACAGCAGGTTTTCATCGGAACCAATCTCCGCCTCGTCGGGGACAAGCGCCTGCACACGTGTTTCCAGCCATGCCCGGCCGAGCGTTTCGATAGATCCGATGTCGTTCATTTCGATCCCGTCCTGTGCTGCGCGGCCAAGCCTTTCCTTGACACCGCCATTAGTTGAGTATTTTTATCAACCACTATCGCCAGACGCAAGGGGATGAACATGGACCTGACCGCCATGCAGGCAGCCTATTGGACCGGGCGCGATTGGAAGGGGCCGGGCGGCGGCGTATCCGCGCATCTGCATACCGAATTCCAGCCGCAAGGGCTGGAGCCGCAGCGGCTGGACCGCGCGGTGCGCGGGCTGTTCCGCCGGCACCCCATGCTGCGGCTGCGGGTCACGGCCGCAGGCCAGCAGGTGATCCAGCCGCTGGACGACCGCCACGCCCTGCGGGTCGAGGATCTGCGGGCGCTGGCGCCGGATGAGGCGCAGGCGCGGCTGGCCGCGACGCGGCGGCGGATGACGCATCAGCGGCTGGACATCGCCTCGGGCGAGGCGGCGGAATTCCTGCTGAGCCTGCTGCCGGGCGGCGAGCAGCGGCTGCATGTCGACCTGGACATGATCGCGGCCGACCCGTCCTGCTTCGGGCTGGTCATGGACGACCTGGCCCGGCTTTACGAGGATCCGGCCGGGCTTGGCGCGGTCGAGGAACCCGAAGGCTGCTATTTCGACTATCTGGGCCGGCTGCCCCCCGACCCGGCGGCCGAGGCGGCGGATCGGGACTGGTGGCGGGCACGGCTGCGCGACATGCCGCCGGCGCCCTCGCTGCCGCTGCGCGACGGGGCGGCCGCGCCGGAAAGCGCCCGGATCTCGGCCCTGCTGCCGCCGGCGCAGGCCGCGGCGCTGCGGGGGCTTGCGCGTGAATTGCGGGGCACGCAGACCGCGCTTTACCTGGCGGTCTTTGCCGCCGTGCTGGCGCGGGCGACGGGCGACCGGGCCTTTCGCCTGACGCTGCCGGGCTTCTTCCGCGCCCCGGTGATGCGCGGCGCCTCGCGGCTGGTCGGGGATTTCACCAATATCCTGCCACTCGGCCTGCGGGTCGGGCCCGAGGCCACGCTGGCCGGACTGGCGCGCGAGGCGGGGCGCGAGATCGCCGAGGCGCTGTCGCATCAGGCCTGCCCCGGCGTCGCCGTGCTGCGCGAGATGTCACGCGGCGGCCAGGACATGGAATCCGCGCCGGTGGTCTTTACCAGCGGGCTCGACCTGGACGGGGCGCAGCGCCAACTGCTGAGCCCTCGCGTCGGCCGGCTGTTCGGGCGACTGGTCTGGAGCGTCTCGCAGGCGCCGCAGGTTGCGCTGGACGTGCAGGTCGCATCGCTGGCCGAGGGCGTGCTGCTGAACTGGGACCTGCGGCTTGACGCGCTGCCCGGCGACTGGGTCCGCACCGCTTTCGATGCCTGCCACGCGGCGCTGTGCCGGCTGGCCGATGCGCCCGATCTGGCGGCGGCGCCGCTGTCGGACTGGCTGCCGGCACCGATGCGGATGCGGCGGCTGGGCGAGCTGCAAAAGGCCTATCTGCTGGGCCGCGAGGCCGAGCTGCCGCTGGGCCGCACCGCCATGCAGGAATATCGCTGCTATCGCGGCCCGCTGGATGCCGAAGCCCCGGCGCTTCGGGCCAAGGCGCTGATCGAGCGGCACGAGGCGCTGCGCTGCCGGCTCGACCCGGAGCATTCCGCGCTGCGCGTGCTGGACGAAGCCGAGCCGCCGCTGGAACGGATCGACCTTTCGGGACTGGCCGTCGATGAGGCCGAGGCGCAGCTCTCTGCCCTGCAGGACGAATTCGCCCGCGCACCGCTGCCGCTGGACGGGTTGCTGTGGCGGCTGGTGCTGGTGCAATTGCCCCGGCCCCGGGAACAGGCTTTGCTGGTCAAGATGGACGCGCTGGCGCTGGACGGCGCCGGGATCGCGCAGGTGATCGCCGAACTGCTGGCGCCCGGGTTGCCGCCGGCCTCCGCCCTGCCCGAGCCGCCGCCCGAACAATCCGACCGCGCCGCCGATGCCGACTGGTGGCGCGCGCGCCTGACCGGGGTCGAGGGGCCGCCGCGCCTGCCCTGGCGGCAACCGTCGGAGGGCATCGGCCGCCCGCGCTGGCGCCGCGACAGCCGCCGCATCCCGCGCGATCAGCTGGCGCGCCTGGCCCGGCTGGCGGCGGCGCGGAAACTGACCCGCAACAGCATCGCCATGGCCGTGGTGCTGGAGGTGCTGGCGCGCTGGACCCCGGACCTGGCGCCCTGTGTCGCGGTGCCGGTGGCGCCGCCGCCGGGCGGGGCGCTGGCCAACCGCTCGTCCTTCATCGCCGTCGACTATCGCGCCGACCGGGGCAGCTTCCTGGACCATGCCCGCCGGCTGCAGGAGGACCTGCTGGAGGGCATGGCGCATCCCGGTCTGTCGGGGGTCGGCCTCAGCCGGCTGCTGCTGGCGCAGAACGGCGGCCGGATCGCGCTGCCGGTGGTGCTGACCAACGGCATGGGCTGGGACCGGGTGCCCGCCGATGCCGGGCTGCGGCTGGTGGACGGGCTGGTGCAGACCCCGCAGGTCGCGCTGGACCTGCGGCTGGCGCTGGATGCGGATGGCGCGCTGCTGCTGCAAGCCGATCACGTCGAGCAGGCGCTGGAGCCTGCGGTCGTCGGCGCGTTGCTGGACGCCGCCGCCCGCGCCTTCGCCGCGCTGGCCGGACGGGACGAGCTGACCCTGGCCGGCGCCGATTTCCTGCCGCCGCCGCCCGCGGCCCCCGCCGGGGCGGAACATGCCGGCCCCGGCCATCTGGAGCGCATCGCGGCGCAGCTGTTCGACGGCGATCCCGACCGCACGGCGCTGATCTGCGACACCCGCAGCACCAGCTACGGCGCGCTTGGCCTGCGGGTGCGGCGCGTGATGGCCGGGCTGGCCGCGCGCGGGCTCGCACCGGGCGACGTGGTCGCGATCTGCTTGCCGCGCGGACCCGAGCATCTGGTGCTGACGCTGGCCTGCGCCTTCTCGGGGCTGGTCTGGGTGCCCATCGACGCCGCCGCGCCGCCCGAGCGGCGCGACTACCTGCTGCGCAATTCCGCGCCGCGGCTGGTCGTGGCCGCAACCGACCTGCCCGGCTGGCCGCTGGCCTCGCCCCGCACCCTCGAAGCGCATGACCCGGCCCCGATCCCGCAGGGGCTGGCCGCGCTGTCCCGCTCCGAGGCGGCCGCCTATTACCTTTACACCTCGGGCACCACCGGGCGGCCGAAATGCGTGGTGCTGAACAACCGCGCCACCGCGAATGTCATCGGCCATACGCTGGATGCCTGGGGGATCGGGGCCGAGGACGCGGTGATCTCGGTCACGCCGCTGCATCACGACATGTCGGTCTTCGACCTGTTCGGCACCCTGGCCGCCGGCGCGCGGCTGGTCATGCCCGCGCCGGCCGAGGAAAAGGACGCCCTTGCCTGGAACCGTCTGGTGCGCGACCACGGCGTGACCGTCTGGTGCTCGGTCCCCGCCATCGTCGAGATGCTGCTGGCCTGCGCGCCGGATGACGGGCTGACCTCGCTGCGGCTGGTGGCACAGGGCGGCGACTACATCAAGCCGGCGGTGATCGACCGGCTGCGCCGGCTGCGGCCCGATGCGGCGCTGTGGTCGCTGGGCGGCCCGACCGAGACCACGATCTGGAGCATCTGGCACCGGATCGGCCCCGAGGACGACCGCATCATCCCCTATGGCCGCGCCCTGCCCGGCAACCGCTACCTGCTGCTGAACCCGCAGGGCGAACCCTGCCCCGAGGGCGTGGCCGGCCGCATCCACACCACGGGCGTGAACCTGGCGCTCGGCTATCTGCGCGACGGCGCGCTGGAACAGACCGACTTCACCGAGGTCGAGGGCATCCGCGCCTTTCGCAGCGGCGACCTGGGTCGGCTGCGCGGCGACGGCACCATCCTGTTCGACAGCCGGGTGAACGGCTATGTCAAGGTGCGCGGCGTGCGCATCTCGCTGGCCGACGTCGAGGCGGAGCTGGCCGCCCATCCCGCCGTCGCGCAGGCCCTGGTCGTAGACATTCCCGACGCGCGGGGCGAGACGGTGCTGGCCGCGCTGGTCGCCGGCCGCGACCTGCCCGAACCGGCCGCGCTGCGCGCCTTCCTGCGCGAGCGGCTGCCGCAATCGCACCTTCCCGACCGCATCCTTGCAATCCCGGCGCTGCCGCTGTCGGCCAACGGCAAGCCCGACCGCCGCCGCGCGCGCCAGATCGCGGGCCAGCCCGGCCCCGGGCCGACCGCACCGCCAGAAGCGCCAGGTGCCGAGCCGGCGGACGCGCTGACGGGCCTGATCCTCGCCGCCTTCCGCGAGGCGCTCGGCGCGCCCGGAATGGGGCCCGAGGACGATTTCTTCGACCATGGCGGGCATTCGCTGGTCGCGACCCGGATCATCGGCAGGCTGCAGGCCGAGCATGGCATCGCCCTGCGCTTCACCGACATCTTCCGCCATCCGACCGCCCTCGCGCTGGCCGGGATCGCCACCCGCAGCGCGCCGGCCGCACCGATGCCCGCAGCCGGGGACGACGCGGCCGGGCCCCAGGCGGCGCCCCTGTCGCTGGCCCAGCAATCGCTGTGGAAGGCCTATGCCGCCTTCGGCCATGGCGGCATCTTCAATCTGCCCTTTGCCCTGCGTTTCCCGACCCCGGTGGACGAAGCGGTCTTCGGGCTGGCCTTCGGCGACCTGATCTGCCGCCATCCCGTGCTGCGCAGCCATTTCCGCGAGGAAAACGGCCAGCCGCTGCAAGAAGTGGTCCCGGTCGAGCGGCTGGGCAATTATCGCTGGTTCTGGACCAGCGCCGAGGCGGGCGAGGCAAACCGCCGGACCGAGGCCGGCCATGTCTTCGACCTTGCCCGCGAATTGCCGCTGCGGCTGCGCTTCTTCCGCGAGGGGGACGAGCAGGTGCTGTCCATGCTGTTCCACCATATCGTGCTGGACGAATGGTCGCTGAACCTGCTGATGGACCAGCTTGGCCACGCCTATCGCCAGCGCGCGGCGGGGCTGGCGCCGGATTGGCCCGACCAGCCGCCGGGCTTCCACCGCTTCGCCGCCGCGCAAAGGGCGGCGGATACGGACCGCGTGCATCTGGACTACTGGCTGGATCACCTGCGCGGCGCGCCGCGTGCCCGCCCGATCCTCGGCGCTGCGCCGGGCGGACAGGACCCGCAGGGCGGCTGGACCCGGATCGACCTGCCGGCCGAGGTCGCACGCGGGCTTTACGCCACGGCGCGGCGCAACGCGGCCTCGCTTTTCGCGACGGCCTATGCGGCGATCGGCGCGGCGCTGGGGCGGCTAGGCGGCATCGGCGACCTGGTGATCGGCACCTCGGCCTCGGGGCGCAACGATCCGGCCTGGTTCGACACGGTGGGCTATTTCACCACCATGACCGCGCATCGGCTGGCGCTGGGGGCGCAGGACACGCCCGCCGCCCTGATCGCGCAGGTGCGCGACCGAATCGCCCGCTCGCTGCCGCATTCCGAGGTCCCGCTGGACCTGGTGGGCGAGGCGCTGACCGGCAATCCCGTCACCCGGCTGGACGAGATGTTCGAGGTCTTCATCCAGATCCACGCCCGGAACCGGATGAACGGCGCCATCGCGCTGATGGACGGCAGCCGCGTCGAATACCGGCAGATCGACCCGGACAAGGCGGAATCGCTGCTGGGCCTGCAATTCGAGATCGTCGAGGACGTGGCGGACGAGACCGCCGGCCTGCGCATCATGCTGAGCCATCGCGCCGACCGCTACGGCCCCGCCGAAATCCGCCGGATCACCCAAGCGGTCGAGGCGATGCTGGCCCGCTTTGCACAGCCGCAGGACGATCAGCCGCTGGACGCCGGCGAAGCAAGCCCCAGATGCGCGGCCAGCGTCTCTCCGGCATAGGCGTGGCGAAAGCGCCGCGCCTCGGCCAGCGCCGGGACCAGTTCGGACAGCAGCAGGTCCAGCGATTCCCCGCTGCCGCCCGACAGGGCGATGAAGCCGTCCATGGCCCCGGCATCCGACCAGGCGGCGATCTCGGCCAGGGCCTCGGCCGGGGTGCCGACGAAGGTCCAGTGCCCGGAATTGGCCACCTCGGGGCGCAGCAGCAGGTCGCGCAGGGGCGGACTTTCCTGCCGGATCAGCCGCTGCAGCAGCCCCGAATGGGTGCGGCTGCGCAGCGCCGCGTCCCCGGCCGGCAGGTCCGCGTGGGTCAGGGGGCGGTCCTCGGGCCAGTCGCCCAGGTCGCGGCCGACCAGCGCCCCCAGCTTGGCCCGCAGCGCGGCAGGATCGCGGCGGGCCTGCGCCTCGCGGAACATCTCCTGCGCCTCGCTCCGGCTGGGCGCCAGATAGGCGTGAAAGCCCGGCAGCAGCCGCGGCGCGTCGTCGCGGCCGGCGGCGCGGGCCCGGCGCTGCAGGTCCGACCGCAGCTCTTGCCCCGCGGCAGGGTCGGGGACCGAGGCGAAGATCGCATCGGCGACCGAGGCGGCGAAGCCGCGGCCCTCGGCCGAGGCGCCGGCCTGGAACAGCGCGACGCGCGCGGGATGGCGCGGCACGTTCAGCGGCCCCTCGACCTGATAGAAGGCGCCGCAATGGTCGATGGCCGCCAGCCCTTCGGCACCGTGGCTGTCCCAAAGGCGGCGCACGACATCGGTGAACTCGGCCGCGCGGGCGTAACGCTCGGCCGCCGAGGGCATGGCGGCAAGGCCGAAATTCCGCTCTCCATCCAGCGCGATGACGATGTTCCAGCCCGCCCGGCCGTTGCTGAGCCAGTTCAGCGTCTGCAATTGCCGCGCGGCGACATAGGGCGGGTTGAAACTGGTCGAGACCGTCGTGACCAGCCCGATCCGCCGCGTCGCCCCAGCCACGGCGGTCAGCACCAGCGTCGGGTCCAGCATCGCCCGCGCGATGCGCGGCCCCGCCCCCTTCGGGTCGATGTAAAGGCTGTCTGGCTTGAAGACGAAATCCAGATGCGCGGCCTCGGCCCGGACCGCCAGCGCGCAATCCAGCGCCAGCGCCTGGTCCGGGGCCGGCGGCGGCCCCCAGGTCCGGGCAAGGGCCAGACCGATATGCAGCATCCGCGCCATCGCATGCTCCTCGTGAAATTGCGTCTGGATAATTCCGAGTGTTTTACTTTACGAACCGGAGGACGCGATTGCCAGCCGGAGTGAAAACGTGATCCGCATCCAGGGCCTGACGGTCGGCTATGGCCGAAAGCCGGTCATTCGCGGGCTGGACGCCAGCTTCGCGCCGGGGCGCTTCACCGCGCTGGTCGGGCCGAACGGCTGCGGCAAATCGACGCTGCTGAAGGCGGTGATGGGCTTTCTGCGTCCCCAGGCCGGCCGCGTCACGCTGGACGGCGTGCCCATGGCGCGCATCCCGCGCCGGGCGCTGGCACGGCGCATCGCCTGGCTGCCGCAAGAGAACCATTGCCCCGACTACCTGACCCTGGGCGAGTTGGTCGAGATGGGCGGCCATGCCCGGCAGGGGCTTTTCGCCGGGCCGGACGACCGCGACCGGCTGCTGTTTCGCGAGGCGCTGCGCACTGTCGGGCTGCAGGATCAGGCGCATCTGCCGGTCAACGCCCTGTCCGGCGGCCAGCGGCAGCGCGCCTTCATCGCCATGGTGCTGGCGCAGGACACGCCCGTCGTGCTGATGGACGAGCCGGTGAACCACCTGGACGTCACCTATCAATATGCCCTGCTGGGGCTGGTGCGCGACCTGACGCGGCGCCATGGCCGCACGGTGGTCTCGGTCCTGCACGACCTGAACCTGGCGCTGAGCTTCGCCGACGAGGTGGTGATGATGTCGGGGGGAGAGGCCCGCGCCTCGGGGCCGGTGGCCGAGGTCCTGAACGCCGCGAACCTGCGCGAGGTCTTCGACCTCGACGCGCAGGTCATCCGCCACGAGGGGCGGCGGATCTGCCTGCCCGCCCTGCCGGAGTCCAGCGCATGAGGCGCGGCTTTCCGGTCCTTGCGGCGCTGGCGCTGGCGCTTTGCCTGCTGCTGGCGCTGTCGGCGGGCGAAAGCTGGATCCCGCCCTCGGGGATATGGGCCGCGCTGGCCCGCTTTGACGAGACGCGGCAGGCGGATGTCATCGTGATCTACCAGCGCCTGCCGCGCGCGCTGATCGCCATGCTGGCCGGGGCGGCGCTGTCCATGTCGGGGGCGGTCCTGCAGGGCGTGCTGCGCAATCCCCTGGCCTCGCCCTCGCTGGTCGGGATCAATGCCGGGGCGGCGCTGGCGGTGGTGGCCGGCGCCTTCCTGCTGGGGCTGGAGCCGCGGGCGCAGGGATCGGCCGCGCTGGCGGGCGGCGGCCTGGGCTTTCTGGCCAGCCTCGGCGTCGCGCGGCTGGCCGGCCATGCGCATGATCCGCGCGGGCTGGCGCTGATCCTGTCCGGCGCGATCGTCTCGATGTTCCTGGGCGGGCTGACGCAGGCGCTGCTGCTGTCCGATCCGGCGCTGCGGCAGGATTACCTGGGCTGGCTGGGCGGCAATGTCAGCCATGTCCATGCCGAAAGGCTGGCGGATTTCTGGGGGTTGGCGGCGCTTGGCATGGCGGCGATGCTGCTGCTGGCCCGCCGGCTGTCGCTGCTGGCGCTGGGGGCCGAGAAGGCCGCCTCGCTGGGCATCGACGTGGCGCGCACGCAACTTCTGGCGCTGGGGGCGGCGGTGCTGGCCTCGGCCTCGGCTGTGGCGATCTGCGGACCGCTGGGATTTCTGGGACTGGTGGTGCCGCATCTGGTGCGGCCGCTGACCGGCGCGCGCTTCGGGGCGCTGCTGCCGGGCTGCGCCCTGGCCGGGGCCTGCCTGTGCCTGCTGGCCGACCTGATCGCGCGCATGGCGCTTGCCCCCCTGGCGCTGCATACCGGCGTCGTGCTGGAGCTTCTGGGCGGCATCGCCTTCATGCTGATGGTGCGCCGCTTCTACCTGCGCGGAGCCGAGGCATGAGCAGCCGCGCCCTGGACGGCCGCCGCGTGCTGCGCCTGCCGGGCGGGATGCAGATCGGACTGGCGAATCTGGCCGCCGCGCTGGCCCTGACGCTGGCGAGCCTGGGGCTGGGGGCGGTTTCGCTGTCCTGGGGCGAGACGCGGCTGGACCTGCTGGCGCCGCTGGATGCGGATCAGGCCTTTGCGCTTTATCAGGTGCGGCTGCCGCGCCTGCTTCTGGGCTTCATGGCGGGCTGGTCGGTGGCGCTGGCCGGCGCCATGTTGCAATCGCTGGCCCGCAATCCGCTGGCCGATCCGGGCCTGCTGGGCCTGTCGCAGGGCGCGATGGTGGCGATCATGGTCCTGACCGTGCTGGCCCCCGGCCTGCCGCCGGCCTGGCTGCCGGGCGCGGCGCTGCTGGGCGGCCTTGCGGTCGCGGCGCTGCTGCTGGCGCTGGTCCGCGGCCATGCCGGCGGGCTGGCCGTGCTGCTGATGGGCATTGCGCTGGAATCGACGCTTTCGGCGGTGACGGCGGTGCTGGTCCTCTATACCCCGCCCGAGACCTCGCATGCGCTGGCCGGCTGGATGGCCGGGTCGCTGGCGCTGGCCGACTGGCCGCGGGTGACGATGCTGGCGCCATGGTTCGCCGCCAGCCCGATCGCCATCCTGCTGCTTGGCCGGGCGCTGCGGCTGATCGACCTCGGCACGCCCATGGCGATGGCGCTGGGGCTGGATGCGGCACTGGCGCGGGTGGCGGTCCTGATCGTCGCGGTGCTGCTGAGCTCGGCCGCCTTGACGGCGGTGGGGCCGCTGATGTTCCTCGGGGTCATGGCACCGCAGCTGGCGGCGGCGCTGTCGCCCGCCTCGGGCCGGGCGCGCCTGGTGCTGGCGGCGCTGACCGGCGGGCTGCTGGTCACGGCGGCCGACATGCTGGCGCGCAACGCCGGCACCGATATCGGCCTGCCGGTCGGGCTGGTCCTGGTGACGCTGGGCGCGCCGCTTTTCGTGCTGGCGATGCGGATGCGGCTGTTCCTGCGGATGAGTTCAAGCTGAAAAGGAGGACGAGATGCGCCGATTGCTGATGACCGCCCTTGTGGCGCTGGCCGCCATCGGGACGGGACAGGCCGCCGAAGTGACCGACGACACGGGGCGGCAGGTGCGGATCCCCGACGACCCGCAGCGCGTCGTGGCGCTGCACGAGCCGGTGCTGGCGGTGCCGCTGATCGAGCTGGGCGTGCCGATCGTCGGAATCTACGGCCGGGGCGACGACGGCTCCAGCCTGACCGCGGTGGATTTCCTGCACGAGATGCTGGGACGTTCCAAGGATGCCGACCCGATCCCCGGGATCGGCCCGGTGGGCAGCATCAACCTGGAAAAGCTGCGCGCGCTGCGGCCCGACCTGATCATCGGCACCGATTACGATGCCGGCAAGGCCAAGGCCCTGTCTCAGGCGGCGCCGGTCTATCTACAGAACAGCAGCGCCGCGACCGCCCACGGCTTCAGCGTGCAGGAGGAGCTGGCGCGCGTCCTGCATCGCGAGGACCGCTTTCGCGAACTCAGGACCGCCTATCAGGCCCGGCTTGACGAATTGCGCGGCCGGTTTCCCGACCGCCTGCCCAAGGCGCCGGGGGAAAGGACCTATCTCATCGTCATGCTGACCGACCAGGCCAATGTCGTGGCCGGCATGTCCGGCGCGGTGCAGGCCCTGGAGGACCTGGGCTATCGCCGGGCCGAGATCGCCGGCGAGGGCTCGACCCGGCAGTCGCGCTCCATGCTGATCCTGCCCATCGGGGCCGAAAGCCTGGCCGGCCTGAACCCCGACCTGCTGCTGGTGATGACCAGCTTCGCCGCCCCGGCGCGGGACGAGGCGGCCGCGCGCGCGGCGCTGGACCGCCTTTCGCCCGGCTGGGACCGTTTCATGGCCCCGGCGCGCGAGGGGCGGGTGGTGTTCCTGGATTCCGCCAGGGTCACCAGCCCTTCAGTCGCCAGCGCCATGCACACGCTCGACGCGGTCGAGGGCTGGCTGGCCGGGGGGCCGCGCTGACGGCGACGGCGCCGGGGCCGACGACCGGCGGTCTGCGGCCGGCCGCTCTGCGCGGCAGGCCCGCCAATGCGCCACCTGCTGGCGGATGAACCATTCCGCCACCTGCCCGAACAGGGGGCCGATGAAATCGGGGGCGAGGCCCGCCTCGGCGGCCCAGGCCGCGCGTTCGTCCAGCATCTGCCGCACCCGCTCCGGCGCGGGGATCGAGGCGATGTCGGGCTTGAAGTCCGCCGCAGCCAGCACATAGCGCAGCCGCAGCCCCAGCAGCCCGACGATGCGGGCGTCGATCAGGTCGATGCCGCGCCGGACGTCGCCCAGCCCCGCCACCGCTTCCGGCGGGACCAGGTCCGGCGCCAGATCCTCGGGCGCCACGACGGCCGGGCTCATGCACGCTCCTCCTGCCGGGCGGCGACGGGATCGGGGAAATGCGCCTCGCGCAGTTGCTCGCGCAGCTGGCGCTTGTTGACCTTGCCGACGCCGGTTTGCGGAAAGCGATCCAGCACGATCACCTCGTCGGGGATCTTGAAGGCGGCAAGCCCGGCCTCGGCCAGATGGCGGCGCAACGCCCCCGGCCGGGGCGTGGTGCCCGGCGCGGCCAGCACGAAGGCGCAAAGCCTTTCGCCCATCAGCGCATCGGGCCGCCCCACCACCGCCGCATCCAGCACCGAGGCATGGGCGACCAGCAGATCCTCGACCTCGTCCACGCCGATCTTTTCGCCGCCCCGGTTCACCTGGTCCTTGGCCCGCCCCTCGACGGTGATCGCGCCGTCGGCATCGCGCCGCGCGATGTCGCCCGAGCGATAGAACCCGTCGGCGGTGAAGGCCTGGGCATTGTGCCCGGCCATGTCGTAATAGCCGCGGATCGTGTAGGGGCCGCGAACCTGCAGCTCGCCCGGCTCGCCGATGGCGGCCTCGCGCCCATCCGGGCGGATGATGCGCAGCTCGTCCCAGGGTGACATGGGCCGGCCCTGGGTGTTCACGATACGCTCCTCGCTGTCGGTCAGCGCGGTGAAGCAGACCAGCCCCTCGGCCATGCCGAAGACCTGCTGCAGCTGGCAGCCCAGCTCCGGCCGGATGCGCCGGGCGCTGGACGGGTTCAGCTTGGCGCCGCCGACCTGCAGCAGTTGCAGCGACGACAGGTCCGCCCCCAGCCCGGCCTGCGCATCCAGCCACAGCAGCGCCAGCGGCGGCACCAGCGCGATCATCGTGACGCGATGGCGGGCGATCAGGTCGAAGCAGATCCCGGCCTCGGGTTCGGGTGCGACGACCACCGTGCCCCCGGCCTGCAGCGTGCCCAGGAAACCCGGGCAGGCCATCGGGAAGTTGTGCATCATCGGCAGCACGCACAGATAGCGCGTATCGCCGTCCAGCCCGCTGGCCGCCACCGCCATGCGGATGTTGTAAAGATATTCCATGTGCCGGCGCGGGATCAGCTTGGGCACGCCGGTCGTCCCGCCCGAGATCTGGAAGCAGGCCACGTCCTCGGCATTGGGACCGGCCGGCAACGGGAGATCGGGACGGAACAGGCTGTCGAAGGGCGTCGCGTCCCGGCTGTCGCCCAGCACCACCACATGCCGGACCGAGGGAACCTTGGCCTGCACCCGCCGGGCCAGCGCCACCATGTCATACCCCCCGGGCTCCTGCGCCGTCAGGATCGCGCGGGCGCCGGTGAAATCGGCAAACTGGCCAAGCTCAAGGTCGCGATGCCCGGGCAAGGCCAGCACCGGCACGACGCCCAGCCGGCAGAGCGCGAAGAACAGCGTGACGAATTCCCCGCAATTGGGGAATTGCACCACCACCCGGTCGCCGCGGACCAGCCCCAGCGCCGAAAGCCCGCCCGCCAATGCCAGCGCATCGCGGTGCAACCGGTCGTAACCGATCTGCCGCGCACCGTCGATCAGGGCGATCCGCCGACCCAGCCGCCCGGCTTGCCGCGCCAGAAGGTCGAAGAATGTCTCGTATCGCCAGATCCCGGCCTCGCGGTAACGGTCAGCAACGTCCCGGGGCCAGAACGGGCAGCGGGCCTGCCAGTCCAGAGCGTGATCTGCCACAGCAATCTCCTTTCGCAATCCACTGACGAAGGGTGGGCAAATCTTCCTTGATAGGGAGGACCATGTCCGCTCCGCCGAAATCCCGACCGTGACGACTGGCGGAGGGCTGAACGCACGGTGTCTTACTTTTTTTATCGGATTACTGTTGCACAACCACAGTTGGGTGTAAAGTGACCCCGCGGCGCAGGTTGTGGCGCAGGGGTCACGCCCTGGATTCCCAGGCGGCGGTGCCCCTTGCCCCAAGCCTTGTCAACCGGTTAACCCGGCGCCGTCGCTCGGCGGTTTCCCGCCGGCGGAACGGAATCGCAAATGGCAGCCAGCATTCGCCAGCCCGCAGTAGATCTGGATAGGGTTTGGAGATGAATGGACGTAAAATCCCGGTGCTGCTTGGCACGGTCGCCATGCTGGCATTGGCCACGGCCCCCGCGCTGGCTCAGGACAATCAGGGCATGGCCGAGACGCTGCGGCTGGACGAAATCGTCCTGACCGGCGAAAAGCAGGCGCGCAGCATCAAGGATACCGCCTCTTCGGTGGCGGTCCTGACCACGCGCGACCTTGAGGAGAGCGGCGGGCAGGACAGCATCGCCGATGCGGCGACGGGCATCGCCAACGTGACCTATGTCGCCTCGGGCGGCCAAGGCGGCGCCCCCATCATCCGCGGGCAGGACAGCGAGGGTCCGAATTCCGGCGCGGTGGCCTTCTTCGGCGGCACGGCCCCGCGGCTGGCCTTCAATCTGGACGGGCATTATCTGGGCTATAACGAGATCGTCTGGGGCAGCCAGGCGCTTTGGGACGTCGAGTCGATCGAGGTCTTTCGCGGCCCGCAGACCGCGACCCAGGGCGCAAACTCGATCGCCGGGGCGATCATCGTCAAGACCAAGGATCCGACTTTCCAGCCCGAGGGCGCCGCGCAGCTGGAATATGGCAGCCACAGCCGCCGCCGCGCCAGCCTGATGGCCTCGGGGCCCTTGTCCGAGGATCTGGCCGGGCGCATCGCCGTCGACTACTGGGCGCGCGACAATTACATCGACTATACCAACCCCGCCTTCGCGGTGGGCTCGACCGACCAGAATCATGAATCCCGCACCATCCGCGCCAAGCTGCTGTGGCAGCCGCAGGAGATCCCGGGGCTCGAGGGCAAGCTGACCTTCTCGCACAGCCTGACCAACCGGCCGAACTGGGAAGCCGCGACCGAGCCCTATGAGGATCTGGAAAGCGCCACCGCCTCGAATCCCAGCTGGCGGCTGCGCACGAACACCACCATCCTTGATGTCAGCTATGAATTCGGCAATGGCTGGACGTTGTTCAACCAGCTGCAATATTCCGACATCTGGGTCAAACGCTCGACCGAGCCGGTCAGCGCGGGCACAGCGATCCTGGATCAGGACGTGACCTCGAACGAGACGCGCGTAACCTTCGGGACGCCCGAAGACCAGTTCAGCGGCGTAGCGGGACTGTTCGTCTCGCGCACCGATTCGGACGAGCTTCTGGATTACCGCGGCACCACCACCTATGACGACCGCAAGGACAGCCTGGGGATATTCGCCGAAACCACCTGGCGCCTTGCCGACCGCTGGAGCCTGACCGGCGGGCTGCGCTATCAGCGCGACGACATCACCCGGCGCGGCGTGTCGAGCTTTACCCCGAACGTGCTGGATTACGACGAAAGCTTCGACGCCTGGCTGCCCAGGATCGCGCTGGCCTATGACCTGGACGCATCGACCCGCATCGGCGCCATGATCAGCAAGGGTTACAACCCAGGCGGGGTGACGCTGAACCTGACCAGCGGGGAATACGTGCCCTTCGACGCCGAGACCTCGTGGAACTACGAGATCTTCGGCCGCACCCGGTTGCTCGACGACCGGCTGGAACTGACCGGCAACCTGTTCTACACCCAGCTCCATGATGCGCAGCGCTATGTCGTGACCAGCCTGCCCGAGAACATCGGCAGTTCGATCACCGTCAATGCCGAGCGCGCCAAGTCCTATGGCCTGGAACTGGGGATGGACTATCTGCTGCGCGACAATCTGCGGGTCAAGGCGGGGCTGGGCCTGTTGCATACCGAGATCAGCCGCTTCACCAGCGCGGCGGCGGATTACCAGGGCCATCGCTTCGGCCGGTCCCCGGACTATACGCTTTCGCTGGCGGCCGATTGGGACATCACCCCGGAATGGCGGCTCAGCGGCCAGCTGCGCCATACCGACGGCTATTATTCCGACGACAACGAGGACCGCGACACCTGGGTCGATTCCTATACCGTGGCCAATGCCCGGCTGACTTGGCAACCGCGCGAGAACCTGCAGGCCTTCGCCTATGTCAACAACCTGTTCGACGACCGCTCGGTGACCTATCTGCGGGCCAGCCGCTCGATCGGCGGCTTCGAGGCCACCGTGGTCGAGCCACGCGAGCTGGGTATCGGCCTGAAGATGACCTTCTGATGCGAACGAATGCCCCGACAAGGATCGGGGCATTCATCTTCTCTAAGAGCCTGCTGATCCATCGGGCCTGGACTGGCCGGTTCCGAATTGTACGACGCTCTACCACAAGCAGAAAATTTGCATGTACAAAACCGTATCGGCCTGCTTCAGGTCCGCTGCACCCGTTGTTGTGAGCGGTCTGACTTCCTCTCTTGGACAAAGTGTCGCAGGTCAATACAACATCTTGACGGATACGGCGCCTTAATCCCTATATGTAGGCATCACGGTTCTTTCGGGTCGATCCGGCCCGAAAGCGAAGAGGGAAGCCGGTGCGCCTTTCGGAGCAAGGCCGGCGCTGCCCCCGCAACTGTAAGCAGCGAGCCTGCGCCGGATCACGCCACTGGTGCCGCACGGCATTGGGAAGGCCGGCAAGGGCCGCGACCTGCGAGCCAGGAGACCTGCCGTGACGATGACGATGAACCACGGGCGGGGTGTCCCGGCGGTGCGCCTGGCAATGCGGCCTTGTCGCCGCAGGGCTCCATGCGTCCTGGCCTGCCCCGCCCACAGCAGCACGGGGAACAGATGCGGCCATTCTTCACCACCAGACCTGCCGAGGCCGGCGTCGCCGTCCGCAGCACCGCAAGGGCGGCAGCAAGCCGCAGGCAAGGGAGGGCGCGTTGATGCCGGCGCCGCTTACGCCCCCGCCCGCCGCGCCGGCAAGGGATGTCGCCGTCGATGTCGCCTCGTCGGTCAACGAATACTTGGACCGTGCCGATTGGCGGGTGAATGCCAACGCCAACCAGGACTATTCGCTCGGCGGGCTGATCCTGAACGTCTCGGGCAAGGTGGTGGCCAACTACTGGCTGTCGCATGTCTATCCGCTTGCCGTGGGCGAGGCGCACCGCCGGGGCGACCTGCATATCCACGACCTCGACATGCTGGCCGGCTATTGCGCCGGCTGGTCGCTGCGCACCTTGCTGACCGAGGGCTTCAACGGCGTCCCCGGCAAGGTCGAGGCCGGGCCGCCGAAACGCCTGTCCAGCGCCATCGGCCAGATCGTGAACTTCCTGGGAACGCTGCAAAACGAATGGGCCGGCGCGCAGGCCTTCAGTTCCTTCGACACCTATATGGCCCCCTTCATCCGCAAGGATGGCTTGGGCTATGCCGAGGTGCGGCAGGCCATGCAGGAGCTGATCTTCAACCTCAACGTCCCCTCGCGCTGGGGCACGCAGACCCCGTTCACCAACCTGACCTTCGACTGGGTCTGCCCCGAGGATCTGCGCGACCAGGTGCCCGTGATCGGCGGTCAGCCAATGAATTTCACCTATGGCGCCTTGCAGGCCGAGATGGACATGATCAACCGCGCCTATATCGAGGTGATGACGCGCGGCGACGAAAAGGGCCGGGTCTTCACCTTTCCGATCCCGACCTACAACATCACGCCGGACTTTCCCTGGGACAGCGAGAACGCCAAGCTGCTGTTCGCGATGACGGCGAAATACGGCCTGCCCTATTTCCAGAACTTCCTGAACTCGGACCTCAAGCCGAACATGGTGCGGTCCATGTGCTGCCGGCTGCAACTGGACCTGACCGAGCTGCTGAAACGCGGCAACGGCCTGTTCGGCAGCGCCGAGCAGACCGGCTCGCTGGGCGTCGTCACCGTCAACTGCGCGCGGCTGGGCCATCTGCACAAGGGCAACGAGGCCGGGCTCCGGCGTCGCCTGGACGAATTGCTCGACCTGGGCCGCGACAGCCTGGAGATCAAGCGCCGGGTGATCCAGCGGCTGATGGACGACGGGCTGTTTCCCTATAGCCGGCGCTACCTGGGCACGCTGCGCAACCATTTTTCGACCCTGGGCGTGAACGGCATCAACGAGATGATCCGCAACTTCACCGACGATGCACATGACATCACCACGAGCTGGGGCCATGGCTTCGCGCTGCGGCTGCTCGACCATCTGCGGGCGCGCATCACCGCCTTCCAGGAACAGACCGGACATCTCTATAACTTGGAGGCGACGCCGGCAGAGGGCACCACCTATCGCTTCGCCAAGGAGGACCGCAAGCGTTTCCCCGGCATTCTCCAGGCCGGCACCGAACACGAGCCTTACTACACAAACTCGAGCCAGCTTCCGGTCGGCTTTACCGACGACCCGTTCGAGGCGCTGGAACGGCAAGAGGCGCTGCAGCGCAAATACACCGGCGGCACGGTCTTGCATCTCTACATGGGCACGCAGCTGTCCTCGGCCGAGGCCTGCCGCAAGCTGGTGCGCCGGGCACTGGAGAACTTCGGCCTGCCCTACATCACCGTCACGCCGACATTCTCGGTCTGCCCCAGGCATGGCCATATCGCGGGCGAACACGCGTTCTGCCCGCGCTGCGACGAAGAGCTTATCGCGAAAAAGCGGCAATCGGCCGCGCATTGAGAAAGGAAAAGACCATGTTCGACGACCGGAAAACCGGACCGGAAGAGATCCTGCTGGCGGATGAGGAACGCCAGCCCTGCGAGATCTGGACGCGGGTGATGGGCTATCACCGCCCGGTATCCTCGTTCAACCGCGGCAAGAAGGGCGAATTCCGCGAGCGGCTGTATTTCAGCGAGCGGCAGGCCGATCTTGGCTGAGATCCGCATCGGCGGCCTGCAGCGCCTCTCCAGCTGCGACTGGCCGGGCGAGCTGGTCGCCACCCTTTTCCTGCAGGGCTGTCCCTGGGACTGCCCCTATTGCCACAACCCGCATCTCATCCCGCCCGAGGCCGAGGGGGCGCTGGATTGGCAAGAGATCCTGGGCTTTCTGGCGGGACGGCGCAGCCTGCTCGACGGCGTGGTGTTCTCGGGCGGGGAACCGACGCTTCAGCGCGGCCTGCCCCAGGCGATGCGGGCGGTCCGGGACCTGGGGTTCAGGACCGGCCTGCATACGGCCGGCCCTTACCCGGCCCGGCTTGCGGCGGTGCTGCCGCTTTGCGACTGGGTCGGCTTCGACGTGAAGGCGCCGTTTTCCGGCTATCGGCGGGTGACGGGCGCGGCCGGCAGCGGCGACAGGGCCAGGGAAAGCCTGCGGCTGCTGCTGGCCAGCGGCACGGCCCATCAGGTGCGCACGACGGTCGATCCCGAACTGATCGACGAGGCGGCACTGGCGCAGATGGGCGCGGAACTGGCGGCGCTGGGTGTCGCCGACCATGTCTTGCAGACCTGCCGCCACACCGGCGTGCGGCGGAGCCGACCCGTTCACCTGCGGGACTGAAGGTCCGGCCCCTTCCGCGCGGCCGGCATATCGCCGCGAAGCTGCTGGCGGATGGACCGGCGGAGCGGTAAGCGCTTGCGCCCTGCGCGGGCAGCACGCTGCGGGCGATGGATCGGTCCAGCGCCTCGAAGGCATTGAGCCCGATCGCGTCGTAAAGCTCGGCCCGGGGTCTGCATCTCGGGCAGCATGGCCGTCGTCGCGCCGTCGCGGGCCAGCGCGGCGTAAAGCCGCTCTTGCGCCTTGTTGGCCACCCGCAGCGACGAGACCGGCCAGATCACCATGTCATAGCCCAGCTCCTGGAACTCCTCGGCGGTCAGGGCGGGGGTGCGGCCAAACTCGGTCATGTTGGCCAGCAGCTTCACGCCGGGCAGGCGGGCGCGGACCTCGCGGAACATCTCGACCGAGGTCAGCCGCCCGGCGGGCAGGTCGTGCAGGCCTTGCACCGCGTCGAGGAAGCGGTGCTGCTCGGCGGTGGCGATGATGCCGTCCGACAGGGTCAGGAACTTCTGGACATAGTTTTCCCGCACGAAGGGGCGGGTGCCGTCGGGATGGGCGTCGGCCAGCGCCAGTTCGTCCTCGATCACCCGGCCGTCCCTGAGCGTGACCGCGACGCGGCCGCCGAACGCCTTTTCGCGCGGGTCGCGGGCGTGATAGCGCCGCGTCCATTCCGGGTCTTCGACGGTGGTGATCTTGTGCCACAGCGCCACGGTTTCGGGCCGGTTCGCGCGCTCGGGGGCATAGGAGCGTTCGTGGTGCCAGCCGCCATCCTCCAGCGCCACGGCAAAGATATACATGATGGAATGGTCCAGCGTCTCGCGCGAGGCCTTGGGGTCCAGCTTCTGCGGGTCGTTGGCGCCGGTGCCGATGACATGATGCGTATGGTGGCTGGTGTGGATCACGATTCTGTCCACCCGGGACAGGTCGCCGATCCTCGGCCCCAGCCGGCGGGCGAGATCGATCAGCGCCGCCAGCCCAAGGATCAGCCGCGACAGGCCCGGGGACCGTCGCCGGACAGGGACTGTCGCGGAAACGGTCATTCCCGCGCGCCACCGGCCTCGATGCCCGAGGGGATGCGGATCCCGGCATGGATCTGGTGGGCATCGACGATGATGATGCGCCGGTCCCGCACCGCCGACATCCTACTGGTGACCGGGTCGGCCTTCAGATATCGGCTGACGCAGTCCAACGTCCTGACTCAGGATCCCGACCCGCCGGCCAGCAACCCCTGGGCGCAGGTGCAGACCGGCGCGGTGCAGGTCCGCGGCTTCGAACTGGAAGGCAAGGCCAATCTGGCGGCCGGGTTCGATCTGGTCGCCTCCTACGCCTGGCAGGATTCCGAGATCACCCGGACCAACACCGCCGCGCAGCTGGGCAACCAGCTCCAGCTCGCGCCCGAGCATCAGGCCACGTTCTGGGCCTTTTACACCGTTCAGGGCGGCGCGCTTGAGGGCTTGGGCATCGGCGGCGGCTTGCGTCATGTGGGGCGCCGTTTCGGCGACCTGAACAACCAGATCGAGCTGCCCTCCTTTACCCTGGTCGATGCGGCGCTGAGCTATGATTTCGGCAAGAGGGATCCGTCGCTCGCGGGGCTGAAGTTCCGGCTGAACGCCAGCAACCTGTTCGACAAGCGCCACGTCACCTCCTGCGCCTCGCTGACATCAGGCAACTGCTATTACGGAGAAGGACGCTCGGTGATCGCCACGCTCGACTATCGGTGGTGATCAGGGGGCCGGCAATATGGTGAGGATAGTTAGCCCGAGGAATTGCGCAGAAGGCTTGCAACTGTGTTTGTGCCGCCGGGCTTGGGCATCATAGGAATCAGTTTCTACTGCACGCAGAACGAGAGGGCCTTATGACTGAAGGGCGCCGCCGAGTTGTCAGAAGTCCTTGCGCTCATTTCGAAAAGCCGAGCTTCCTTCGGGCATCCTGTGTTTCCAGTAGATGAGGATGTAGCAATTGCTGCGGCTGCAATACCCAGCCGTACGGAAATATGCACGCAATGCCCTTACGAGCCTTGCCCCCGTTTGCTGCCAGGCAGGTTTACAGAAACACGGATGAAACAATGCAATCCTCTTGCTCAGAGGAAAGCTGTTGTACCCGCCGTTCGCAACCAAATGCCGCCGAGGCTCTCACGTCGGCATGGACAGCCTTGCGCCCGATCGGTGCGTGATCCACGATCCAAGGAACAGGCGATTACCGTTGGGGTTGGCTTGCGTCTTGCCTCTAGTCCCAGCCATTCGGCTGGGACGTGGGATTTTCAAATCCGCCTTGATCAAAGTCAAGGCATTCGGCTGCCGGATATGCGAGCGGATCGGCAAAGGATGCTCCCATCCCTTCCGTCCCAGCGGATCGCTAGGTTTTCCCGAAATCTCTGAATGCACCCCGAGCGGGCAGAGAGGAACGCCATGTCGATCTCGCGATCTCCGGGCCCAATGACCCTTGGCCTCGTTCTTGTCCTGACCGGCCCAGTTCCGGCCTTTGCCCAGGACCAGCCGTTGGTGCTGGACACCATCACCCTGACCGCAACCGCACTGCCCACCGAATTGCTGAAAAGCCCAGCCTCGATCACCGTGATCGACCACGAGAAGATCACGGCCAGCACCCCGGTCTCGGTGGCCGGGCTACTGCGCGACGTGCCCGGCGTTCAGATCTCCGAAGAAGGGATCGAGCGCATCTCGATCCGCGGCGAAAGCTCGCGTCGGGTCGCTATCCTGATCGACGGGCAGAAGCTGACCGATCACACGAACTACGGCCAGCCGGTGCTGATCGACCCCGCCTCGATCGATCGGATCGAGATCGTGCGCGGCTCGTCCTCGGTGGTCTCGGGCAGCCAGGCCATCGGCGGCGTGATCAATATCATCACCAAGCGCGGCGCCGCCAAGCCGCTGGAGGTGACGACCGGCGCGGGCTGGATCTCGGCCACCGAGGGCTATCGGGCCTCGGCCAGTGCGGCGGGCACGGTCGCGGCTGGCGCGGGTGAGCTGGACTACCGGCTAACTGTGGGCCGCATGGACCAAGGCGACCGCCGGACGCCCGAAGGCGTGCTGGAGCAGTCCGACACGCAAGACCGGACCATCTCGGCCCATGTCGGCTATCGTCTCGGCGACCATTACTTCGGACTGAAGGCGCTGAACCATGATCTGGCGGCAAATGTGCATACGGGCGATCCGCTATTCGCCATCGAACTTCCCAAACGCGACCTGCGAAAACTCGGCCTGTTCTACGAAGGCACGGATCTGGCTCCTTGGCTGACCCGGCTGACTTTCGATCTTTACGGACAGACGGTCGACCGCGTGTTCCGCAACGAGGTAACGCAGTTCCCTGGTCCCATGCGCCTGAACGTCCTGTCGGATTCCCGCGACGAGCAGCTGACCTGGGGGGCGAACCTGCGCGCCGAGATGCAGTTCTCGACCAACAGCCGCACCGTCGTCGGCATCGAATACGAAGACGACCGGCTGAAGGCCGACAAGGTGACGGTCACCACGGTCAGCGGGCCGATGCTGCCCTTTCCCAGCGTCACCACGCGACTGCGCTATGACGATGCCGCCATCCGCACCGTCTCGGTCTTCGGCCAGCACGAGGTCGACCTATCCAGGGATATGACGCTGACCCTGGGCGGGCGCTGGTACGATGTGAAAGCGACCCATGATGTCTCGCGAGAGAATGGCACCGATCTGCCACGCAGTTCCAACGACGACAGCCTTGCGCTGTTCTCGGCCGGGCTGGTGTGGTCGCCGGACCACGGCTTCGCGCTACGCGCCAATGTCTCGCAGGGCTACATCCATCCCTCCCTGAGCCAGTTGTTCCTGTCCACGACTGCGGGCGGCGCAGGCACGCTGATCGGAAACCCCGACCTGAAGCCCGAGCGCGCCACGACCTACGAACTGGGAGCGCGCTATGACCGGAACGCGCTGCTACTGGATGCCACGCTGTTCTACAGCGACGCCACCGATTACATCGCTTCGGTGGTGATCGACCCGAGCGATCCGCGAAATCCGGTCAGCCAGTATCGCAACATCGACGCCGCACGAACCTGGGGGATCGAGTTGCATGCCGAGCGCCGCTTTGAGGCGGCCGGCCTGACGCCCTATATCACCGCCAGCGCGATGCAGCGCGAATTCACCTATGCCAACGGCTACCAGACCCGCGATAGCGGCACGCCGGCACTGGCCGGGCGCATGGGGCTGCGCAAGGACTGGTCCCTGGGCAAGGTCGCCGGGATCTTCGACCTGTTCCTGCGCGGTGAAAGCAGGGTCGAAATGCGCGCCGATACGGGCGAAGTGGTGGATGGTACCGGCGGATTCGCGACGCTGAACCTGCACACCTCGGCCGATCTTGCTGACGGCCTTGCGCTGACCGTCGAACTGAACAACCTCACCAACCGCTCGTATCGAGCCTATGGGCAGATGGAGGGCGCCGAGCGCTCGTTCAACCTGTTCCTGACCAGAACCTTCTAGGGGCAAGCCATGCTGGAAACCGCGCTGCTGATGCTGACGCTTACCGCCGACGGCGATCTGCGGGTCACGCTGTCGCCCGCTGCGGACGCGGCCGAATGCGAAATCGACCGCGAAACGGTGGTAGGCATCCTTACCGATGCCGGGCAGCCGCCACTGGTCGCGCTTTGCGGGCAGACGGCTCTGCGCCTGACACCTTTCGTCCACGGCGCTGGACCGGCCGAAGAAACCCACCGCTACCGGGTCGAACTGCCCTCGGCCGGCGGATACGCCATCACGCCCCTCGCCGAGGGAGAGGCTTGCACGACGAAGGAGCATGCGGAGCCGGCGATCTATTGCACGCGTTCGGCGCAGGCGGTCCTGCCGGATGGCTAGGCCCGCCCTCGTCGCGGCGCCGACGCATCGGCGCGAAAAGCCTCCAGCCGCGCCTGGAAGTGCTCCACCAACAGCGGAAAGAGCGTCGCTTGAAGACCTCTTTGCTGCGGAAAGCCCGCAACCGCTGGCCGACGCCTTTCCCGGAAAGCGCGCCGTCCATCCCTTCATCGGCATGGATCCGGTGCCCGAAGGAACTGTTCCTAGACACTGGGACGAAATTTACAGGAGCCCGCGAAGGAACCGTGGCGTCGCCTATATTCATGTTCCCTTCTGCGAGAACCACTGCCTGTTTTGCGGCTTCTACCAGAACCCGTGGTCCGCAAGCGTAGGGCCGCCCTATGTGGATGCGGTGATCGCACAGCTCGAGTCCTTCGCACGAAGCCCAGCACATGACGGCCCGCCGCTGCAGGCGGTCTATCTCGGCGGCGGTACGCCGACGGCGCTTGCCTCGCCCGACCTTGCGCGACTTGTCATGGCCATTCGCCGCTGTCTGCCGCTGGTACCCGATTGCGAGATCACCCTGGAGGGCCGCGTCCAGTCCTTCGACTGCGACAAGGCACTTGCCGCCTTCGATGCCGGCGTCAACCGCATCTCTGTCGGAGTCCAGAGCTTTTCGGAACGCATTCGCCGCCCCCTGGGACGGCGCGCGGGGACCGCGGGCGTCATTTCCTTGCTCGAGAGCCTCGTCGGCCTGGATCGCGGGGCCGTCGTCGTCGACCTGATCTATGGTCTGCCGCAGCAGAGCCCCGAGGACGTGGCCGGGGATGTCCGGCTTTGCGCACAACTGGGGCTTGACGGCCTGGATCTCTACTCGCTGAGTCTGATTGCGGGCACGCCCCTGCTGAGCGCGATCGAGAAGGGAAAGCTGCATCCGGCGGCCGGCTCCAGCCTGGGGACGTATTTCGCCGCCGGCGAGGAGGCAGCGATGGCCGAGGGCTGGTCCGCCATCTCGACCACCCACTGGCAGGGTAGCCTGCGCGAGCGCAACGTCTACAATCTCGCGGTCAAGACAGGGGCCGATTGCCTGCCCTTCGGCGCCGGGGCGGGAGGCTTCCTGGGTGGGTTCAACTATCGCATCACGGCAGACCTGCGCGATTTTGCCGCCCGTGCAGGATCCGGCACCTGCCTGACCGCGGCCATGATGCGCGCCACTCCCGCCGCCCCGATCCACAATGCGCTGAAATCCGGTATGGAGCGGGGACGCCTCGACACAGTCGCCGTAGACGCCGCGCTGGCAAGGGTCTGCGGATCGGAAGCCGCCAGCTTCTCGACCCATGCCGCCCCCCTGCTGGCGCAATGGAGCCGCGCTGGTCTTCTGGAGCCCTACCATCGCTTCCACCGCCTGACCCGGGCCGGCCGTTTCTGGCAAGTAGCCATGACCGGGCGGCTCATCACCTGGCTGCGCCAGCATCCTGACCTTGGAGACCGACATGGCAGACCTGACAGTTGACCCCATTCGCGCCGCGTTGGCCGAAACGCCCCATGCTGCACTCGAGGATATCGCCCGCAAGGCTGCCACTACACCGTTGGCCGTTCTGGACGCCCTGCCCGAAGGCGAGGTTGTCTCTCTGCCGGGCACCACACTGCCCGAGGTGCTGAAGGATATAGCCCGCTGGGGTGAGATCACCCTGATCGTCCACACCCCGACTGTGATCCTGGAAGTAAAGGCCCCGCTCGGCCACAGTGAAATCGGCAATGGCATGCTTAACCTTCACGGAAAGCCGATCGGGGGACATATCAAATATGAAGCCTGCGCTCGTGTGGCTTTTGTACGTCGAAAGCTATTCGGCATCGAAACACGTTCAGTACAATTCTACGCCAAGGACGGCCTCTGTATGTTTAAGATCTATTTGGGTCGCGACGAGGGCCGACAATTGAAGGCAGAGCAGATCAGCGCCTTCGACGCGCTTGAAGCGCGCCTCATATCTGCTTGAACCCGTGACGGCGAAGACTCTCGTAAGTTTTGGGACCGTCACGCTTTAATCGGCTCGCCTGTCTGCGTGTCAACTCACTGACCAGAGTTCCGCGAGCTGATGTCAAGCGCAAGGAGAAGTCAAATGAAGAAGTATATAAATAATGGCCATTTGAGACCGCCCCGATTACACAGGCGAGTAATCCACCTCAAATCGCCTCAATTAAACGTATCCCCCGCAAAGCCCCACACTATTGTTTTGCGACGAATGCCCGTTATATAAACAACACTACACTCAAAAATCTGGGAAACAAAGCTTACACTAGAAGGGAAGTCAGTCTCGATAAAATTTGATCTTCAACAGCTCAATAATTGACCCAGCCCAATGCTGTCAGTATCTTAGGTCATGTTGACAAATGGCGGAGCCAGAGGCGGATCGACGTGATGTCGATGAAGCCCAGGAAGCTTTCGGCGGTCTTGTCGTAGCGGGTGGCGACGCGACGGGCATTCTTGAGCTTGTTGAAGCACCGCTCAACGAGATTGCGCAGGCGGTAGAGCCTGCGGTCAACGGCGACCCGTAGCTTCCGGGTTTTGCGCATGGGGATGACCGGCACCACGTCGCGCACCTCCATGGTCTTGCGGATGTTGTCGGAGTCGTAGCCGCGGTCTGCGAGCAGAACGCTTGGCTCGGGCAGGTTGTCAGCCATGACCAGATCGAAGCCGAGGTAGTCCGATGTCTGCCCGGCCGTGATCTCGGTTCTCATGGGCAGGCCTGCCGCATTGACCCGCAGATGGATCTTGGTCGTGAAGCCACCTCGCGAGCGGCCGAAACCTTGGCGCGGAGTCCCCCTTTTGCGCCCGCTGCCTGATGATGAGCGCGAACCACGGTGCTGTCGATCATCTGCAGCGCATCCGGCACGATCCGGCTCTCGTTCAGCGCCTCCAGGATCTGTTCCCACAGCCCCGCCAACGTCCAGCGCCGGAACTGCCGATAGACAGACGACCATTTGCCGAACTCTTCCGGCAGGTCGCGCCAGGGCGACCCCGTTCGGGCGATCCAGAAAATCCCATCCAGAACAAGCCGATGGTTCGTGGGCTTGCGGCCGTTCGGAGAACGGACAGCCAGGATGAAGCGTTCAAAGAACGCCCACTCGTCGTTCGACATCAGGTTTCGTGCCACGCTGGTCTCCATTGCAGATACCAGCTTGAATCACGATCACCGCGCCCGGTGAATCCCTTTTGTCAACACGCCCTAATATAAACATATCCAACGGCGGGCCGGCGGAGTTTTTAATTATGGCCAACCGATATGAAAAATGGACCGACGACCAGCGAAAAAATCGGATAATGGAATTGCGCCACCTCCGCTATGTCATCGCAGCGGTGGAGCATGGCAGCTTCAGCGCGGCGGCGGGTGAACTCGGCGTGCGGGAATCCGCGATCAGCCGGCGCATCCGCGATCTCGAGGACGAGACCGGCGCAGCGCTCTTCATCCGCCACAAGCGCGGTGTGACATTGACCGATGCAGGGAGGAGGTTCCTGACGCATGCCCGGCGGGCGCTCAACGAGGTCGACCTGGCCGTCAAGGATGTCGGCGCGGCCGGCCGGGTCGAGCATGGCGTATTGCGGATCGGCATCTTCGCCTCGCTGGCCTCGGGCTTCCTCGCCGATCTGCTGCGCCGCTACAACGACGATCATCCCGGTGTGCGATGCGTGATCGTGGAAGGCAACCCGAGCGATCACATCGCCGCCGTGCGCCAGCATTGCATGGACGTGGCCTTCCTGACCGGCACACCCGAAGCGGCGGAATGCGATGTCGAGGTCTTCTGGCAGGAGCGGGTGTTCGTGGCGCTTCCGAAGGACGACGATCTGACGGTCCGAAAGCGGATCGCCTGGTCCGAATTGCGTGACCGGCATTTCGTCGTCAGCGAGGCCGGTCCGGGACCGGAGATCCACGACTATCTGGTCCGGTATCTGTCGGAACTGGGTCATCACCCCAGTGTCGAGCGCTGCCCAGTCTCCCGTGACACGCTGATGCAACTGGTCGCCCTGGGCAACGGGTTGACGCTCACCAGCGAAGCGACAACCGGCGCGACTTTTCCCGGCGTCGTCTTCCGGCCGCTCGCAACGGAGCCCCTGCCCTTCTGCGCGGTCTGGTCGCCACGCAACGACAATCCGGCCCTGCGCCGCTTGCTCAGCCTGACGCGGACCCTGTCGGCGCAAGACAGCAAGGCACGATGAGTCAGTCACCAGGTCGACGTCCAGCACTGACGCCCCGTTTTGCCTTAGCGAACCCGCGATCCGAGGCCAGAAACCGCTCCAGCATCGGCACGAGCAGTTTCTGCGGCGGGACCGCGGCACGCGTTCCGCCCGAGCCTGTGCGGCCCAGCAACTCGCCGTAAAGCACCAGATCCCTGTGCAGGCTGGCGGGCAGTTCGACGGTCAGCTTCACGGGCGTATCATCCGCGATTGGTCCCAGCTTCAGCTTCGTCATGGTGTCATCCTCCCGCATTCTCGAACACCAAATCTCGCCCCACAAGAATCCTGACCGGGAAGCCCGGCCGGATGGTCAACGTCGGGGCGACCTGCAGCTGGCGCTGGACGATCTTCTGGCCGGTCTGATTGACGGTGTCCTGGGCGCCGTCGCGGATGGCGCGGATCAACCGGTCCTCCTCGTCGCCGGCGGCGAGTTCGGTGCCCACCGCCAGCAGGGTCGAGAGACCGGCGGCCTTCATCAACTCTCCCCAGTGATAATCGACCCCGTCCTCGAGTCCGGCGTAACCGGCGGCATCGGCGCCCGGCAGGCGCTCCAGCACCAGCGAGCGGCCGTCGGGAAAGATCAGCCGGTTCCAGACCAGCAGCACGCGGCGCTGGCCGAAACGGACGCCATCGTCGTATTCGCCGATGATGCGGGTGCCCTGCGGGATCAGCAGGAACGAGCCGGTCGGGCTGTCGTAGACGGGTTGGGTGACCTGGGCGATGATCTGGCCGGGCAGGTCGGAGCGGATGCCGGTGATCAGCGCCGCCGGGATCACCGAGCCGGCCTGCAGGACGTAGGGCGAGGCCGGGGCTTCGACGCGATCCGGGGCAACGGTGATGCGATCTGCGGCGCCGCCCAGGAACGCCGCATGCGGATCCTGCGTGGCTGCGGCGCCGGGCTGTCCCATGGTACCAAGCGCGCCTGGGGTCTGACCGGCTGGCCCTGCGCCCATGTCCGACCCGCCCGCAGGCCGTGGCCCACCCTGAAAGAACACGCCGCTGAGCCGTGCGGCCTCCTCCTCGGCCAGCCGTTGCTGCTCGGCCGCGTCCATGGCGGGTGCGGCCTCGAGCGGCGCGGAGATGTCCGCTGCAGGCACCGGCGCGCCGCGGTTGCGGGCATCAAGGATCGGCTTGCCGAGATCGCCGGGCAGCGCCGGGCCGAGGGCGGGGCCGCTATAATCATGCGGCAGTTCCGCCAGCCCGTCGGCAGTGGCGCGGTTTTCGGTGGAGAACAGCTCCTCGCCGCCACGTTCCACATCTTTACTCTGCAGGGCGAAGATCAGCGCCGCACCGATGCCGAGCGCGGCAATGGCAGCCATCCCCGCCAGCACCTTGCGCGACAGCCGGGTGACGCGCGGCGGTTCGGCGCGCAGCCGCATCGGCGCGGCAGAGGTGTTCCTGTCGCTCATCAGGACGAGCCTTTCGTCGGTGCGCGGGTCGGTTGGGCGACCGCCCGTGTCTGTTCCATACGGATAATCCGCACCACCTGTTGGCGCTTGCCGGACCCGAGGCGCAGTTCGGCCACGCCGAAGAGCCGGTCCACGATCAGCACGTTGCCGTGGACGCGGCTGTTGACGATCTCGGGCGCACCGTCCGGGCCGATGACGAAGAGCGGCGGCATCTCGCCCTGCGCGATGCCGGGCGGAAAGACCACATGGACCCGGCGACCGTCGTCGAAGACCGAGACCGGCCGCCAGGGCGGGCTCGCGCCTTGGACCTGCAAGCCGTAGCGATGGTTGCGCGCCGATTTCCCAGGGATTACCGGTGCTGCAGGAGGCGCCTGTCGCTGCACCGCTGCCGAAGACGACGCGCTTTCCGGATAGTGCCAAGACACCGCCGGCATCCAGGTTTCTTCGTCGGCGCGCAGTTCCAGCATATAGCGGCGCCGGTCGGTGGCGATCACCAGATTGGTGCTGATCTCGGGCCGGGTCGGCTTGACCAGCACATGTACGCGGCGCGACGCGCCGCTGCCGCTCTCGGTCTCGCCGATGATCCAGCGGGCGGTGTCGCCGGCGGCGATGGGTCCGGTGCCGGTCAGGCGCTCGCCCGGCTCCAGCGCGATATCGGTGACCTGTCCGGGCGCGGCATAGACCTGATAGAGCGCGCCCTCAGACCAAGGATAAACCTGGATGGCATTATAGTAGCCCTCGCGGCGCGGCTCGACCCGCGCGGCGAGATTGGCGTTCGTCACCCGGCTTTCCGGGTTTTCCGCCGCGTTGCCGCCCTTTGCCGGGGTCCAGCCCGGCGGCACATGCAGCGGTTTCGGAGCTGGTTCTGCAACGGCGGCAGGAGGCGATGGCAGGGGCGGCACGGTGTCGTCATAGCTGAATTGAGGAGTCTTGCTGGTGGCGCAGCCCGCCAGCGCGGTGGCCGACAGCAGGACCACGGCCAGTACGGATCGGGGCAAGCTTCTCGCCCGGGCGCCGATCATTCCTTCGGTGAGAACAATTGTCATTAGCTCAACTCCCGCGACCATGAGATCGCATTGACATAGATGCCGAGCGGATTGGCGCGCAGGACCTCGGCGGTGCGGGGCGTCTGGATCACCACGGTCAGGATCGCGGTCCAGCGCTCGGTGGATGACAGCTGGCCGTTCTCATAGCGTTTCTCGGTCCAGGCGACCCGGAAGCTGTCGGGCGAGGCGCGGATGACCGAGGAGACCTCGACCGAGACCTGCCGCTCGCCCAGTTTCGAGAAGGGATCGTTACCGCGGGCATGGTCGTTCAGCGCCGCGGCGCCGCGATCGGTGGTCCAGTCATAGGCGCGGAGCCAGTTCTGCCGCAGGATCACCGGATCGGCAGGAATCGAACGGACCTGCTCGATGAAGCGGCCGAGATGCCAGGCGATCTGCGGATCGGTGGGGCGATAGTCGGCCGCGGCAGGCGCGACGGCCTGGGCCTGGCCGAGATCGTCGACCTGCACCACCCATGGCACGACGGTGCCGCGCGCCGATTGCCAGACCAGGACGCCGGCGAAACCGGCGGCGAGGATCAGGCAGGCGAAGGCCATCAGCCGCCAGTTCCGCGCCTGCACCCGGGCGGAGCCGATGCGCTCGTCCCAGACTTGCGCGGCCTTCTGGTAGGGCGTGACCGGTTCCGGCGTCTTGCCGTAATGCGTGGTCGGACGTCTGAACAGGTTCATGGCTTGTCGCTTTCGGAAAGGGAGACGGATGTCCCGGGACCATGGCTGTCGCCCGAGCGCACGGCATGGGCGGCAACGGTCGCGCCCCGGCCAAGGGACTGCCCGCGCATGCGCTGCGCCCAGGCGGGCGCATTGCCGCCGGCACTGGTGTTTGCGCCACCCGCATCAGCGGCGGGGCCACCGAGCGTGCCCTGCGTGGTCGATCCCCCGGTGCTGGTGAAACCGGCCTTCACGCCGGCTTCGCGCTTGGCCTTGAGACTGGCCGCCGCCCGACGCAGCGGGGTCATGGCAGCGATGCCCGCGCCCTTGCCGACGCCGGCGGCACCGGAGAGGGCGCCGTCGATCCCGGATTGTCCGGCCGAGTTCAGGGTATAGGCGGCGGAGGCGGCGCCCGCCGTGGCGGCCCCGCCGCGCGCGGTCGCGGCGATGCCCTTCGCGCCGAGCACCGTGGCGCCACCGGCGGCCATGGCCGCCCCGCCCACGGCCAGTCCTGTCCCCGCGACCGCCCCGGCGCCAAGCTGCGGACCGCCGGAGACCAGGCCGGTCGCGATGCCGGGGCCGAAGATGCCGAGGCCCAAGAGGGACAGCGCCGCCAGCACGATGGCCATGGCGTCGTCCACGGTCGGGGCGACGCCGCCGAAGCCGCTGGTGAACGCACCAAACAGCGTCGAGCCGATGCCGATGATCACCGCCAACACCAGAACCTTGATGCCCGACGAGACGACATTGCCCAGCACGCGCTCGGCCATGAAGGCGGTCTTGCCGAAGAGGCCGAAGGGGATCAGCACGAAGCCCGCCAGCGTGGTGAGCTTAAATTCGATCAGGGTGACGAAGAGCTGCACGGCGAGGATGAAGAAGGCGAGGATGACCAGCGCCCAGGCGAAGAACAGACAGAGGATCTGGAGGAGGTTCTCGAAGACCGCGACCCAGCCCATCAGGTCGGAGATCGATTCCAGCAGCGGCCGGCCGGCATCGAGCCCGGTCTGGGCGACGCGGCCGGGGCGCATGAGATCGCCGGCGGTGAAGCCGGTGCCGGAGGCCATCAGCCCGAGCCCGGCGAACGACTCAAAAACGATGCGGGCGAGGCTGTTCCAGTTGGTGATCAGCCAGGCGAAGACGCCGACGAAGATGGTCTTCTTGACCAGGCGCGCCAGAATGTCGTCCTCGGCGCCCCAGGCCCAGAACAGCGCGGCCAGGGTCACGTCGATGACGATCAGCGTGGTGGCGATGAAGGCGACCTCGCCGCCCAGCAGGCCGAAGCCGGAGTCGATATAGCTGGTGAAGACCGCCAGGAAATGGTCGATGACCCCAGACCCGCCCATGGATGATCACTCCGCTTCAGGGGAGACGGCAGGGCGGGATGGCTCGGGGCTGGGACTGCGCCCGAGGAAGCGATCGCGGGTTTCGGCCCAGATGTGTAGGCAGTCGGCATCGTCCGCCGCCGCTTCGCCCAACCGCTGGCAGCGGCGCTGGCCCTCGCGCAGCGGATCTTCCGGCTGCGACTGGCTCTGCTGCCCGGGAAGCGGCGGCAGATCGCCGGTCCGTTCCATCCGGATCAGGGTGACGGTCATGACGATCGCCAGGAACAGGATGGCAATGAGCCGGGCCATCGCCTTGCCTCCCATGATTGCGCCTCCTCGGGGCTTCAGTTGTTGAATATCCGGGCATTGCCGGGCTGGTAGCCGATGCCGGGCGTCAGGAAGCGTTCGCGCTGGATGCGGCCCTGTTCGGTGGCCGCCGCGCGCTCAGCCTCGGCGAGCGCCTCGGCGCGGCCGGTGGCGGCGAGGAGCGCGGTGAGATCGGAAAGCTGCTGCGATTGCAGGGCCAGCAGCTGGTTGCCGGCCTGGCTGGCCTGCAAGGCACCGGTGGCACCCTGGCTCTGTTCGACCAGCGTCGCCATCTCGGCCCGCTGCGCCTCGATGTTGTTGGTGACGCCGGCCTGGACGCGCATGGCGTCCTGCAACCCGCCCATGGTGTTGCTCCAGCGGGTCCGGGCATCGGCCAGGAGTTGTTGTTCGGACATCGAGAGATCGGGCGTGCCGTATTCCTGCTCGAACGCCTGGTCGACCTCTTGCACCTCGAAGGCGATGTTCTGGGCCTCGTCCAGCAGTTGCTGGGTGCGGGTGACATTTTGTTGCAGCTGCTGCAGCGAGCTATGCGGCAGGCTGGCGAGATCGCGGGCCTGGTTGATCAGCATCCGCGCCTCGTTCTGCAGCGAGGCGATCTGGTTGTTGATCTGCTCCAGCGTGCGCGCCGCGGTCAGCAGGTTCTCGGTATGGTTGGTCGGGTCGTAGACAATGCGACCGAAGCCGCCGAAGAAGGCTTGGGCTGGCGGAGTCAGGACCGGGGCCAGCGCCAGCGGTGCCGCCAGCGCAAGGACCAGTGCCGTGGTGCTGACGGAACGGGTGATCATGGATGGTCTGCGCGTCATGGCGCGGTCTCCTTATCTGTGCTTGTTTCTGGTCCTGCCTCTGCGAGGGTGGATGCTGCCTTGGCGTCGCCGGGCGCGACCGCGTCACCGGCAGGTCCTGTCTCCGCGTCGGTGAACCCGGCATCGTCCGGTCCCGCCCCGTGATCAGTGCGTGCCGTTTCTGAACTGATCGGTTCAGATACAGGCATGCCGGTGGCTTCCGGCGCCAGATTGGCGAGGTCCGGGATCAGCTCGGCCGCCCAGTCTACGCCGCGCGCCCGGAGCCAGGCGGAGAGGAAGCCGTCACGTCCATGTTCGGCGAGGACCTGACCGATCAGCGTTTGATCGGATTTGGCGGATGCGGCGCAGAGCGCGAGACCGACTTCGCTGAGGCCCAGCTCGAACAGCCGGTTGCCACGCCGGGACTGGCAATAATAATCCCGCTTGGGCGTCGCCCGCGCCAGGATCTCGATCTGGCGGTCGTTGAGGCCGAAGCGGCGATAGATCGCGGTGATCTGCGGCTCAACGGCACGCTCGTTGGGCAGCAGCAGCCGGGTCGGGCAGCTCTCGATGATCGCCGGGGCGATGGCGGAATTGTCGATATCCGACAGCGACTGCGTGGCGAAGACGACCGAGGCGTTCTTCTTCCTGAGCGTCTTCAGCCATTCGCGCAGCTGGCCGGAAAACCCCTCGTCGTCCAGCGCCAGCCAGCCCTCGTCGATGATCAGCAACGTGGGTCGCCCGTCCAGCCGGTCGCCGATGCGGTGAAAGAGATAGGACAGAACCGCCGGCGCGGCGCCGGTGCCGACCAGGCCCTCGATCTCGAAGGCCTGCACCGAGGCCGCGCCCAGATGCTCGCTCTCGGCGTCGAGCAGCCGGCCCCAAGGACCGCCGATGCAATAAGGGCGCAGCGCCTGCTTCAGATCGTTGGATTGCAGCAGCACCGCGAGGCCGGTGATGGTGCGTTCTCCGACCGGCGCCGAGGCCAGCGAGGTCAGCGCTGTCCAGAGATGCTCCTTCACCTCTGGGGTGATGGCGATGCCTTCGCGCATTAGGATGGCGGAAATCCAGTCCGCCGCCCATGCCCGTTCGGCCGCATCGTCGATGCGGGCCAGCGGCTGCAGGGCGACGGAATTCTCCGCATCCTCGGACAACCCGCCGCCGAGATCATGCCAGTCGCCGCCCATGGCCAGCGCCGCCGCCCGGATCGAGCCGCCGAAATCGAAGGCAAAGATCTGCGATCTTTCGTAGCGGCGGAACTGCAGCGCCATCAGCGCCAAGAGCACCGACTTGCCCGCCCCGGTCGGACCGACCACGAGGGTATGGCCGACATCGCCGACATGCAGCGAGAAGCGGAACGGCGTCGCGCCTTCGGTCTTTCCAAAGAGCAAAGGGGGTGCATCGAAATGCTCGTCCGACCCCTCGCCGGCCCAAACGGCGCTCAACGGCACCATATGGGCGAGATTCAAAGTGCTGATCGGCGGCTGGCGCACATTGGCATAGGCATGTCCCGGTAGCGAGCCGAGCCAGGCGTCCACCGAGTTCACAGTCTCGATCATCGCGGTGAAGTCGTGGCCCTGCACCAGTTTCTCGACCAGCCGCAGCTTCTCGTCGGCGATGCTGGCGTCCGCGTCCCAGACGGTGATCGTCGCGGTGACATAACCCATGCCGGCCACATCCGCGCCGAGTTCCTGCAAGGCCATGTCGGCGTCGGTGGCCTTGTTGGCGGCATCGGTATCGACCAGGGCCGCGGGCTCGCTGGTCATCACCTCCTTCAGGATGGCGGCGATGCTCTTGCGCTTGGCGAACCATTGCCGCCGGATCTTCGTCAGCAGTTTCGTCGCATCGGTCTTGTCGATAAGGATGGCGCGGGTCGACCAGCGGTACGGAAAGGCGATGCGGTTCAGCTCGTCGAGAATGCCGGGCGTCGTCGCGGTCGGAAAGCCGGTGATGGTCAGCACCCGCAGATGCTGCTCGCCGAGCCGCGGCTCCAGCCCGCCGGTCAGCGGCTGGTCGGCGAGCAGGGCGTCGAGATGCATCGGCACTTCCGGCACGCGCAGGCGCTGCCGGTTGGTGGAGATGGTGGAATGCAGATAGGTCAGCGTCTCTGGATCGTCGAGCCAGCGGCATTCCGGCATGAAGCCGTCGAGCAGCGCCAGCACCCGGTCGCTGCGGTCGATGAAACCGCGCAGCAGTTCCCAGGGATTCACCCCAGATGTCTCGCGGCCCTCGTAGAGCCAGCTTTCCGCGCGGGCCGCCTCTTCGGCCGGCGGCAGCCAGAGCAGGGTGAGAAAATAGTCCGAGACGAAATGGCTGCCTTCCTGCTCGAAATCGGCCTTGCGCTCGGCATCGACCAGCGCCGAGGCGGGATCGGGGAAGCGGCTGTCGGGATAGGTGGCGGCTTCGGACCGCTGCGCCTCGACGAAGATGGCCCAGCCCGAGCCGAGGCGGCGGAAGGCGTTGTTCAGCCGCCCCGCCACCGCGACCAGTTCGGCGGCCACGGCGGAATCCAGATCGGGGCCGCGGAATTTCGCCGTGCGCTGGAACGAACCGTCCTTGTTCAGCACCACGCCCGGCGCGACCAGCGCCGCCCAAGGCAGGAAGTCGGCGAGGCGGGAAGCGGTGCGGCGATACTCGGCGAGATTCATCATCGCATACCTCCGTCAGACCGAGAGATGGCCGGGGAGACGCAGGTGGCGGCGCCCAACCTCGACGAAGAGCGGGTCGCGCTTCGCCGCCCAGACGGCGGCGATGTGACCGACCGCCCAGATCAGGATGCCGGCCAGCCAGAGCTGGAGGCCGAGACCTACGGCGCCGGCCAGGGTGCCGTTCAGGATGGCGATGCTTCTCGGCGCGCCGCCGAGCAGGATCGGCTCGGTCAGGGCGCGATGCACCGGGACGGAAAAGCCCGGTACGTCGGAAAGCTGCTCGAAGCCCTGCGTCATCAGACCAAGGCCCCGCCGCCGAAGCTGAAGAAACTGAGGAAGAACGAACTGGCCGCGAAGGCGATGGAGATGCCGAAGACGATCTGGATCAGCCGGCGAAAGCCGCCGCCGGTATCGCCGAATGCCAGCGTCAGGCCGGTGACGATAATGATGATCACCGCCACGATCTTGGCCACCGGTCCCTCGACGGAATCGAGGATGGATTGCAGCGGCGCCTCCCAGGGCATCGAGGAACCGGCGGCATGGGCGGCGGGCGCCAATACAAGGCTGACATAGGCGAAGCTGGCGGATGCCGCGATACGGCGGGGAAGCTTCAATGCAGGTCGGATCATGGAGAATCTCCGATGTTTTGATGGGTGTCGGTCTCGGTGTCGGGAATCACGGGTGCGATGCGGTATTCGCCGTCCGGCCGAAGGCCCTCGACCCGGACCAGTTCGGTGAGACGGCGATTGCTGCCGCGTCCGGCCAGAACGGCGATCAGATCCACGGTCTCGGCGATCAGCGCCCGTGGCACGGTGACCACGGCCTCCTGGATCAGCTGTTCGAGGCGGCGCAGGGCTCCGATGCCCGATCCGGCATGGATGGTGCCGATCCCGCCGGGATGGCCGGTGCCCCAGGCCTTGAGCAGATCCAGCGCCTCGGCGCCGCGCACCTCGCCGATCGGGATGCGGTCGGGCCGCAATCGCAGCGATGAGCGGACCAGATCGGAAAGCGTCGCGACGCCGTCCTTTGTGCGCATCGCCACCAAATTCGGCGCGGCGCATTGCAGCTCGCGGGTATCCTCGATGATGACGACGCGGTCCAGCGTCTTCACCACCTCGGCCAGCAGCGCATTCGTCAGCGTGGTCTTGCCGGTGGAGGTGCCGCCGGCGACGAGGATATTGGCGCGGGTCACAACGCCAAGCCGCAGCGCCTCGGCCTGCATCCGGCTCATGATCCCGGCGGTGACATAGTCGTCGAGCGTGAACACGGCCACGGCGGGCTTGCGGATCGCGAAGGCCGGCGCGGCGACCACCGGCGGCAACAGGCCTTCGAAGCGTTCCCCTGTCTCGGGCAGTTCCGCCGAGACGCGTGGGGACCGGGCATGGACCTCGGCGCCGACATGATGCGCGACCAGTCGGATGATCCGCTCGCCGTCGGCAGGGGACAGCCGTTCGCCGGTGTCGTTCAGACCCTCGGAAAGCCGGTCGATCCAGAGCCGCCCGTCGGGGTTCAGCATCACCTCGACGATATCGGGATCCCGCAAGAGGGCGGAGATGGCAGGCCCGAGCGCGGTGCGGAGCATGCGGGCGCCGCGCTCCACCCTTGCCTCGATGTGGTCCGAACCTGCCATCCCGTCCCCCGTTCCACCGGGGCGGCGAGAGGAAAGCCCCGGATGGGGTCGACTAAAAGAGCCTCAAAACGAGAGAGTGCAACAGCTATTCAGCTGCCGTCGTAGTCTGGCGTAGAAAGACAGGGAAACGGCGGTTTTGCCCTTTCGGGAAAACCAGCGCAGGTGGCGGCAGGCTGACGAATCAACTCCGGTATGATCAGCATCACCAGCCACTAACCTTGACATCATTTTTTCAGTGACGATATCAATGATGTCAGTTTCCGGGAGTCGCAATCGCCATGCCCGCCATCACCATCCGCAATCTGTCCGCCGAGACGCATCGGGCGCTGAAGATGCGCGCGGCGCAGCATGGGCGCAGTACCGAGGCCGAAGTGCGCGACATCCTCGAACAGGCAGCGCGACCGCAGAACCGCGTCCGGCTGGGGTCGCTGCTGGCCGAGATCGGCCGCGAAGCGCGGATGAGCAAGGAAGAGCACGCCCTGTTCGAGACTGCGATCCGGCGTGACCGGACCCCTGCCCGACCGATCGATTTCGACGAATGATCCTGCTCGACACGAATGTGGTCTCCGAACCGATGCGGGACGCGCCGGATGCCGGAGTCGTCCGCTGGATCGATGAGCAGGCGATCGAGACTCTGCACCTTTCGGCCATCACCGTGGCCGAGATCCGGTTCGGCATTGCTGTGCTTCCCGACGGCAAGCGCAAGGCCCGCCTGCATTCCCGTTTCGAGAAAGAGATCCTGCCGCTGTTCGAGGACCGCATCCTGCCCTTCGGTCTCGCAGCCTCGGAATGCTACGCAAGCCTGATGGCGCAGGCGCGCGGCAGGGGAACGATCATCGGCCAGGCGGACGGCTTCATCGCCGCAATCGCCGCCGCCGTCGAGTTGACCGTCGCGACGCGCGATACCGCGCCGTTCCTGGCTGCCGGCATCACCGTCATCAATCCATGGGAGGAGGCGAGATGAACCCGGAAGCCGTATCGGGCCGCCATTTTCGTCAAATGCCGAATATTTCCGTCAGTTTTCTGACCTAAGGAACTCCCGTGAGGGCCGCTGGGAAAAGCCTTTAGCGGTCGCACGAATGAGGGAAAAAGCGACCTTGCCGATACCTCGGATGAGCCGGCGAACCGGAACCCTGGAGTGCGAGGCGTGGGAGAGTGCTTGTGGCAGTAAGTTGTTACCCGTGGATTTGACCGTTGCTAGCCTCTCGGAGGTTAGGGGCCTGCGGAAGAAATCAAGGGTTGCGCTCCGGCTGGCGTACCATACGCTGTCCGACCACGTTCGTTTTCTCAAGGGGAGCAGATGCCGCGATACCCGCACTGGACCGAAGCTGAGTTTCCGGCTGCGAAGACCTTCTGGGCGTCGATCGCAAAGATCGACGAGAAGATGAGGGAGGATCCATATCGCTGGACCCTTTCGAAGGAGGCAAGGCTTGGTCAGTATGCGGACTTCAAACCGGGAAAGCTTTCCCATTGGAAAAACATCATCCGGACTAGCGGCCAGGTCACGCCGACGGAACTGAGTCTCAGGGGCGGGGACGATTTCGACGTCATGGACGGCCGGCATAGGATCTATGCCCTCCACGAGGAGGGGTTCACGGACGTGCTTATCCAGGTCCTCCCGATGGAGCCGGGCGATGAGGGGAAAATTGATAGGCTAGCGGAACGTCTCGCGCCTTAACCATCCCCAATGGCAATAATTCCCCGCAAAACAAAGGCCTGTGTTGGCGGGAAGCGGCGAGCCCGCCATGGTGGGTGTTCGAGATGAAACGACACGCTCCCGCTCTTGATGCAATGATCCTCGAATAAGAATCCTCGCCATTTAACGGTCCTGGCTACCGCCCCGCCGGAACAGAAAGTGTTGTCATACGGCCCCTTCGGCAGGGTCGAGTTTGGCCGGCTCATCCCCCGCCCCCGCGACATCCTCCGGTATCTCCTTGAGAAAGCTCTCGCCGGATTGCAGCCTGCGGCCGAGGGTCTCGACGAAGCCCTCGAAGCGTTCGCGGCCCTTGGCCTGGGCGGCGGCGTAGCCCTCGGCCGGGACCGGCGGCGTGACGGTCAGCCAGAAGCGGACGAAGAGCGCCAGGGTTTCGGCGCAGAGGCCGACATCGCGTTCGAGCCGCATGATCTGGCGCGACATGCGGTCGAGCCGGCGGGTAAAGGCCGCCTCGCGCCGGTCGGCATCGTCGGGCGAGAGAAAGGAAGCGACGGCGGCCTCGACGATGGCCGAGCGCGAGACCTTCCTGCTGTCGGCGAGATCCGAGATCTGCCGCAGCAGTGCGGGCGGGAAATAGACGTTCAGTCGTTGGCGCATGTTTTTTGACTCCTTACATGGGAATATCGTCGCCGGGATCCATCGAGGCCTGCCGGGCGACACCAGCCATCTTGCGGCGCAGCGCCTGGCGCTGGCGCGCGGCATCCGCCTGATCGTCACCGAGCAGCTGCCTGAACTCGTCCTCCGGCGACGGTTCCTTCCGTTCGTGGACGATCTCGACATGCTCGGGCAGTTCCGGCTCGCGGCGCAGGCCGGAATTGGCCTTGTCCTGGCGTTTTGCCTTGGACGTTTCACCGGCCCCTGCCCGATCCGCCGCCTGCTTCGGCGGCTTCAGCCCGGTCCAGTCGTCTGGTCGCGGTGATGGAGCAACCTCGCGCGGATCGGGCGGGGCCAGCATCCGCTCCCTGAAGCGCGGATCGGCATAGTAGCGCGCCTTCCGGGCCCGGATCGGCGGAGTGCCCGCGACCATGACGATCTCGTCCTCCGGCGGCAGCTGCATCACCTCGCCCGGTGTGAGCAGCGGCCGGGCGGTCTCGGAGCGCGAGACCATGATATGGCCGAGCCAGGGCGCGAGGCGATGGCCGGCATAGTTCTTCATCGCCTTCATCTCGGTGGCGGTGCCGAGCGCTTCCGAGACCCGCTTCGCGGTGCGTTCGTCATTGGTGGCGAAGCTGACCCGGACATGGCAGTTGTCGAGGATCGAGTTGTTCGGGCCATAGGCCTTCTCGATCTGGTTCAGCGACTGCGCGATCAGGAAAGCCTTCAGCCCATAGCCGGCCATGAAGGCCAGGGCGGATTCGAAGAAGTCCAGCCGCCCCAGCGCCGGGAATTCGTCGAGCAGCATCAGCACCCGGTGCCCGCGGTCCTTCGCATGCAGATCCTCGGTCAGCCTGCGGCCGACCTGGTTCAGCACCAGCCGGATCAGCGGCTTGGTGCGCGAGATGTCGGAGGGCGGCACCACCAGATAGAGCGTCGAGGGCATCTCGCCCGCGATCAGATCGGCGATGCGCCAGTCACAATGCGATGTCACGGCCGCCACGACCGGGTCGCGATAAAGGCCGAGGAAGGACATCGCCGTGCTCAGCACGCCGGAGCGTTCGTTCTCGGATTTGTTCAGCAGTTCCCGTGCGGCGCTGGCGATGACCGGGTGCGGTCCGGCCTCGCCCAGATGCGGGGTCTTCATCATCGCCGCCAGGGTGGCCTCGATCGAGCGGCGCGGATCGGAGAGGAAGGCCGCGACGCGCGCGAGGGTCTTGTCCTCCTCGGCATAGAGCACATGCAGGATGACGCCGACCAGCAGCGCGTGGCTGGTCTTTTCCCAATGGTTGCGCTTTTCCAGCGAGCCCTCGGGATCGACCAGGATATCGGCGATGTTCTGGACGTCGCGCACCTCCCATTCGCCGCGGCGGACCTCCAGCAAGGGATTGTAGGCAGCCGAGGCCGCATTGGTAGGATCGAAGAGCAGCACCCGGCCATGCCTGGCCCTGAACCCGGCGGTCAGCTGCCAGTTCTCGCCCTTGATGTCATGGACGATGGCCGAGCCGGGCCAGGTCAGCAGCGTCGGCACCACCAGCCCGACGCCCTTGCCGGATCGGGTCGGCGCGAAGCAGAGCACATGCTCCGGCCCGTCATGGCGCAGGTAGCCCTGATCGTAGCGGCCCAGCACCACCCCATCGAGACCGAGCAGCCCTGCTCGTTCGATCTCGGCGCGGCCAGCCCAGCGCGCCGAGCCATAGGTGTCGACATCGGCAGCCTCGCGGGCCCGATAAACCGACATCAGGATGGCGATGCCGATGGCGAGGAACCCGCCCGAGGCGGCGATGATACCGCCCTCGACAAAAATGCGCGGGGCATAGGCGTCGTAGAAATACCACCACCAGAACAGGGCCGGCGGGTAATAGACCGGAATGCCCCAGACCTCGAACCAGGGCGGCCCGAGCTGGGGTTGGAAGCCGAGCCGCCAGGCCGTCCATTGCGTGCCGGACCAGACGAAGATCAGCACGATCAGGAAGACCACGCTGATCTGGCCCCAGAGGATCTTCGTGCCGGACATGGAAACACCTCCTTTCAACAAGGGTTCTTGCGTTACAGCCCGAGGTCGCGCCTGCGCCCCAGCGACCAGTCGATGCCGTCGCCCGGTTTCGCCACGCCGGAGACATGCCGGCCGATCTGGCCTTCGAGGTCGCGCGACCAGGGCACCAGCTGGAAGCTCAGACCGTCGTCGATGACGGCGAAGCGGCCCGACGAGAGGGACAGCTGCCGGCCACAGGTGCCGGCGACATTGTCGCCAGCTCTGGCTTGCACATGCCGCAGCCCGGTTTTCCGGGCGAGCTCGGCACCGACCGCATCGAGTTCGCGGCGGCGCAGGGTGGCGAGCAGATGGCGCCGCACCAGGATGCGCCCACCCTCGCGCCGGGCGAGGCCTTCCCCGACCAGATGCTCGGCGCGGGCATCCATCGCCTCGCGCACCTCCTTGCCGAAACCGCCCATGGCCAGCGGCATCGGCCGGCGCTCGACCAGACGGTGATCGAGCCAGGTGGCGCCCGGCGCGGCGATCTGGCTTTGCAGATCCAGATCGGAACGATGGGCGAGCCACAGCGTCGGGTTCGGATCCTCCGGCCCGCCGAAGCGGCGCAACTCGACGATGCCGCCGAGCGGCGGGGCCTGGTCGAAGGCCTCGATCCCGCGCAGGCGGATATGATGGGCGCGGCCGTCGGTGCCGTCGATCACCGCATAGGCCTCGCCGGTCAGCTCGTCATGCAACCCGAGATCGACCAGTCGGCCGATGACGGGCGCGCCGTCCCGGCCGCTGTCGGTGACATAGTCGAGAACAGCCCGTTCCTCGCCACGCCCGGCGAAGGCGCGGTGCATCCGGCTGACGATATCGCCGCGCCGGCCGAGGTCGCGCAAGGTGGATTCCGCCTCCAGCCCCAGCATCCATTCGCCGGGACCGGCCGAGGTGGCGAGGCCCATCTTCTCCAGATGCTGCAGCCGCCCGATCATCAGCCGCCGAGGTTCGGGACTCCGGCCCGCCGGTTCACCCTTGATCGGGGCGTCGGGGCGCAGGTCGATGAAGCCCAGCTCGTCGGCCTGGCGCCGGATCGCGGCATCGAGCCGGGTCCAGCGTTCCGCCGTCACCTCGCGTTCCAGGGCGGAGCGGATCTCGTACTCCTGCTTCGGGCCGAGTTCGAGGGAGACCAGTTCCTCGGCCCGCGAGCGCAGCCCGTAGCTGATATAGTCGCGCGAGATGACCAGATCCTTGCCGGCGTCGTCCTTGCCGCGCAGCAGCAGATGCACATGCGGGTTGTCGGTGTTCCAGTGATCGGCGGCGATCCAGTCGAGCTTCGTGCCGAGATCGGCCTCCATCTGCTTCACCAGATCGCGGGTGAAGGCGCGCAGGTCGGTCATGTCGGACGCATCCTCGGGGGAAACAATGAAGCGGAAATGATGCCGGTCGTCCTGGCAGCGCTCCGCGAAGGCGGGATCGTCGGCATCGTCGCTGCGGGCGTCGAACATCAGCCCGTCGCTGTCGTCGCGGTGGACGCCCTCGCGCTGGAGATAGGCGAGATGGGCCGTCATCGGCGCCGAACGGAAGGACCGGCCCCTGTGCCGGACCACCCGCGCCTTCACCACCACCCGGCGCTGCGGCGAGAACAGCCGCGAGCGGCTGAAGCCCGCCCGCCCGCGCCCGAAGGTGGAAGGACCGGTGCGGACGGGTCGCCCCGAGGACGACGAGCCCCCGGTCGGTGTCGCCTTTCGAACCGGCCCCGCCTTCCGTGCCGCGCGCAGCACCTGATTGACGAAGCTGCCGCTGCGCGGCGCCGGGGTCGAGCGCGGCCTGCCCGGGCGGATGCGGAACTCGCGGTCGTCATGGCTCATGCCGGACCTCCCTGCCCCGCGATCCGCGCAACAGTGCCGAAATCGGTGCTGAAATCGCGGCGAAACCCGGAAAAAGCGGCACCGCCGCCGACCGACCGCCCCCGGAAAAGACCCGCCATGTCAATGGCGTAGGTCTTGGACGGGCCGGGGCTTTTACCTTGCCATAGCCCCAAGGGCGGCGTGGCCCCAAGGGCCGCGCCGCCCGTTCCTTCGCTGGGATACGCTGCAGTGCGATTTCTGCGATCGGGGCTCATGACGGACCTCCCGGTCGGGATCGCCCCCGGCGGGCACTATCCGATGGCGGCGGGGTCGGCAGCGGATCCTCCGGCAGGGTGAACTTCCGCTGCCATGAGTGCCATGCCGCGGTGACGGCGCCGGTGCCGGGAAACAGGTCGTCGAGCGTGTCCTCGGGCCGCGCGGCGACCATCTCGAAGCACCAGTGACAGACGGCTTCCGGCTTGGCGCCGGTCAGGCCGCGACGCAGGGTGATGCTCTCCTGGATCCAGTCGCGCAGCACCAGCCGCTTGCTGACCACGGGTTTCCGGGCGGCTTTGACGATCACCGGCTCCCAGGCCCAGGCGACCGGCACATTGCGCTTGAAGGCGGCGAAGCCTTTCACCCAGGCCATCCAGCGCGCACCCGCCCGTTCGACCGAGGGCGCGAGAACAGCGATGGATCTGGGCGTCGCGGCGGCATGCAGGATCCAGCCGTCGTAGTCGCGTTCGAGCCGCTCGATCAGCGCCGTATGATCGACCTCGCCGGCGTAATCGGGCCGGTCACGGTAGAGATGCGCGCAGCCGATATAGAGCGGGTCGGCATAGGCGATTTTCATGGCTGCAGGCTCTTGTCTGCGCAGTCGGCGCAATATCTGGAATGATTTTTCATTGCGCTGTTCCCGCGTCGGATCGACGAATGAACAGACTGTCGGGCTGCGGTGCGAGGGCGTCTGAAGCGGTGTCGGGCGGTTCGGCAGACGGTTCCGGATCGGCAGCCAATGCCCCATCGGACTGCGCTGGTTCTGCATCGGACCGGTGCATGAACAGACCGCCGGGCTGCACTCGTTCTGCAGTCGGGCTGTCGATCCTGCTGCCGGCAAAGAGCGGCGCCTCGCGCCAGTCGGGCGACGGTTTCACGGCGGTGCCTCCACCGGGAAGCGGCGAGCCGCCGAGCAACGGCGCCAGCGTTGCAACATAGGCACGGGTCTCGGCCGGCAAGGCCCGGCCCGAGATCAGGTGTTCGTCGTAGCGCCCCGGCCCGGCATTGTAGGCTGCCAGCATGGCGGCGACGGTGCCGTAGCGGTCGTGCATCTCGCGCAGATAGGCGGCGCCCGCAAAAATGTTGTCGCGCGGATCGAACGGATCGTCGCCGAGAGCATGGCGCGCGCGCAGCGCCGCCCATGTCTCGGGCATGATCTGCATCAGCCCCATGGCGCCCTTGGGCGAGACGGCCTGCGGATTGCCGCGGCTTTCCACATGGCGCACGGCGCGGATCCAGCCGGGCGGAATGCCGAAGCGCAGCGAGGCTTCCGACACATGGACCGCGAAGGGGTCGCGGGTTTCCTGCACGGCCGGCTGCATCGGCTGCACGGTCTGCGCCAGCGGGCCGGCAGCCGGGAGGGCGACGAAAGCCAGGCCGGAAAGAAGAAGGATTGCGGCACGACGGGCGGTACCAGCCCGCCCGTCGGCACGTTGATGGAGGAAGACCGGCATCTCTCAGTCCCGCTCGTCGCGTTTTCTGGGGCGCGACCAGTGCAGCCCCCAGTTCCGGCCGGCTTCGTCGGACTGGAACAGCCGGGCGCGGATCGGCTGCACGAGCGTGGGATCGTCCAAGGCGACCGAGATATAGGTTCCGGCCTTCTCGCCGCTATGGGTCCAGCCGGCGCCGATTTCCGGGCCGTCCTCGCCGCCGAGATGGATCCGATAGTCGGGGGCGTTCTCGACATCGGCATTGTGGGTCGGCACGAAGACCAGTTGCAGGTCGAGGGTGACGGTGCAGATGCGGCCCTCGTAGCCCGATTGCGTGCGGATGAATTCTCCGATCTGTGGCATAGGTTTAACCTTTCGTTTGCGGCTGGATTGAAGTTCAGCGAGGTAGCGAGGCGGGTGTCTGGCGAGGTTCGCGGTGGCGATCACCGTCGCCGCGCAGCCAGAGCGGGATCACCCGGCCGATGACGGAAGTAGCTGGAAGCGGGCCGAAATAGCGGCCGTCGAGACTGTCCCCGATCTCCCGGTTCATGAGAAAGACCTCGCCCTCGGCGATCACCCGGCAGCCCTGCCAGGTGGGCAGCAGCCGGCCGAGGCGGTCGCGCTCGCGCGCCGCGCCGAGGATCTGGCCGTTGACGGTGATCGTGGTGGCCTCGCGGCAGACCCGCGCGCCGGGCAGCGCGGCGACGCGCTTCAACAGCGGCACGCCGGGGCCGACGTAGCCGCGCGCGGTGACGAACCGGGTGATCGGCTCTGGCGGATCGACCGCGACCAGATCGCCGAGGGCGAGGTGGGTCGGCGGTTCAAGGCGGTAGAGCCCAATGGAAAGGCTGGCGGACGCGTTCCAGATCAGCCGGGGCGCGATCTCGGCGACGGAGATGCCGACGATCACCAGCACGGCGAGAGCGGTTGCGGCGAGATAGCCGAAGCGGGTCCTGCGGGTCATGATGCACCTCCGCGACCCGCAGGATCGTCGAAGGGTGCATTGCCGTCGGCACCGTCGTCCGCCTGGTCGGCAGCATCCCCGCCGACAGCGGCATTGCCTGCACCGCAGCCTACGGATGCATTATTGCCAACGGTCGCGTCCCCCGACGACGCGCCGCCGAGGACCGCGTTCAGCGCGATCTCGATGCGCAGGATGGCGCGGCCGATGGCTTCGGGGATCTGCGGCACCACCGCATCGCCGAAAGCCTCCACGATCAGGCTGGCCGCAGACGTCCCCTTGCGACTGCCGAGCGCAATGCGCGTGCGAGCCAGCCAGGCGGAAAGCCCATCATCCAGGCATAGGTGATGGGCAATGCCGCCGTTCCAGTCAGGCCATGGCTCCGCAGGATCGCCGCCAGCGCCCGTGCCCCGGCCCATTTGTCCGGCGCCCGGTCGGTCATCGCCCCGTCCATCACCGCGTCCATGGTCGGCGATTTCCGGCGGTCGTAGGCCGGGCTCCAGCCGTCCATGCGGCTGTCCCGTTTCGTCGGCGTCGGCAGGATTTCCGGTGCTTTCGGATTGCTCGCGGTCATACCCGCATGGCGGCTGTTGTGGCCCTGCAACTGGCTCAGCAGATCGCCCCGGCCGCCGCGATCCGCATCCGTCTTGCGCGGCGTCGCCAGGATCATGCGCAGCGGATATGTCGATCCCGCGCCGCCGCCCGCGCCGTCCTTCATCCCGTCCGAGGCCATCGGCGTCGGCAGCGGCCGGTTGCGGAACAGGTCGGAGAGACCCGACTCCTTCATCGCCCGGCGTGCGCCCGATCCGCCTTCCATCCGCAATCCACCCTGCTGGGATTGCGACACGGGTGTCGGCAAGCTGGCCGGGGTCGCAGCCGATGAGCCAGGACCGCTTGCGGACGTGGTTGGCGCCGATATCCGCAGCGCCCACCACGCATGGCCAGCAGGCGTAGCCGAGCGCTTCCAACTCATCGAGCAGCCGGTCGGCGCCGCGAGTTCGGAGATTACTGCTGTTCTCAAAAGCGAACCAGCGAGGCCGGCATTCTCCGACCAGCCGGACGGCCTCGAGATAGAGGCCCGACCTTTCCCCTTCGATCCCCTTGCCCTTCGTGTTGGCGCTGCTGATGTCCTGGCAGGGCGGCGATCCGACGACGATGTCGGGCAGGCATCCGAGGTCGGAAACAAGTCGAGCTGCCGTGAGGTCGCGGACATCGGCGTAGAGTCTGACATGCGGGAAATTCTCCGAATAGAGGATGCGCCGCCATTCCACGATCTCGCAGGCGGCAACGGTGACGAGGCCGGCCCGGTGCAGGCCGAGCGACCAGCCGCCCGCGGCACCGCCGAACAGGTCGAGCACGCGCAACGGCAGGGACAGGAAGGCCTGTTCCGCGGTCATTCCGCTACCCTCCGGCGCTTCAGCCAGGCGGCGTGCTGGGCCCTGGTGTAGGTTCGGAACGGCTCGCCCGCCGTGAGGCGGTTGTGGACATGGCGCCAATGCTCCGGCGAGACCACGCAAGGATCGATGCCCAGCGCCTCGACGGCATCCACCGCCTGCAGCACCCGCTCGACCTTCGGCCAGCCGCTGACCCGCAGCAGGATCTCGGCGCCGGGACGGACGCAGGGCAGCGTCTGGAACGGTTCGCCACGCTCGACAGTCCGCAGGATGTCGAGACGCGAGACCACGGTACCGTAATCGTTGCCCGCCCAGCGCACGACGGCGAAGGTGCTGTCCGGTACGAAGCCAACAGTCCGGCGCTGACGGTCGATCCGCTGTTCGTGGCGGAAGCGCCCGAAGCGCAGCCAGTGCTCGACCCGCTTCTGCTGCCAGATCAGGTCGACCAGAGTGAGGGACGGGTTCCCGGCAGGGTCGGGGCCTTTTCCACCCAACGAAGCGATCCGGTCCGTCATGACGGCCACCGCGCCATCCGATCGGCGAAAGAGCGCATCGGGGCGGAGGATATCGTAGGTTCCCGCAGCGGATCGTGATACTGTCGAGAAAAGCGGATGCATGCTCCTGGCTGCGACGGGGGAAGCGCGTGCGGGGTCATTCGCCGCCCGCTTCCGGCCCGCGCCGGTTTCGCGAATGAGGGACCGTATCGGCGCCCGGGCGGGGGTTATCCACCGCCCGGCGTGCCCCTACTAGGTTAGAGTCTTTTAAGTTAGATAAGTTACGGGACGGATTCCGTTCGCCCGGCCAGAGACTTGACTGCCCCTGGCACGCCCGAAGTCCCGATAGTCGCACGCCTGAAGTCCCGATACCGTCCACATTTCCCACGCCCGAAGTCCCGATACCGTTCACCGAGTTATCCACAGGCTGTTGTGGATAACTGGCGGGATGAATCCGCAGCATCTCGACATGGCCTTGGCGCTCGATCCGCAGCCGGTATCCGGGCAGAGACTGCCGGGCGGCGATGCGGCGAATGTCGCAGGCAAAATCGGCGGGCTTGGCCAGACTCCCCGACTTCGCATGCAGATGCGGGATGTCGAAGCACCAGCCCGATGGCTGGCGACCCGCATGCTTGCGGGCGACGCGGTAGAGCCAGCGCTCGATGCCGCCCTTGAGCCGGAAATAGGCCGGGTCGATGGTCAGGACCAGCGAGCGGTCGAGCACGCCGCGATAGAACCATTCGGGCAGCACGAATTCCATGCCCTCGACCCGGCCGCCGGCCGTGGTCCTCTCCTCCCATTCGCCGATCCAGGAAAACTGGTGCCGCCGCCAATGCTCGCCATGGCGGATCGTGGTCCGGATCACCGTCGATTGCAGCCGCGCCAGCGCGCCTTTGAGCAGGCGATAGTCGCGCGCACCGGTCTGGCGACCGATGGCGGTGAGCAGCTGATAAGGGGTGAAGCGCAGGAAGCGCGAGGTCTTCAACCCGGCGTTCTCGGCATCGACGATCTGGCTGGCGGCCCAGATCAGCACGTCGGCATCCCAGATCGTGGCCATGCCGTGCTCGGGAAAGCCGTAGACCTCGACCCGGACACCCCCGGCCTCGTAGAGGATCGGGACCACCCGGCGGGTCTTGGCCAGCGAGAAGAACGGCCGTTCCATCAGGTCGCGCTGATCGCGCGGGCGGACCTCGCCGCCCGCGCCCGTCACCACGAAGGGGCTGAGGCGGCGGCGCTCGCCGGAAAGGCGGGGGCGGCGGGGCGTTCTCATCCCTGCCCCCCTCAGCGCCGGTAGCGGCCGGCATGGGCCGGCGGCGCGACGGCATGGCGCTTGGCGGGCAGCACCGTGCCGCGCGGATCGGAGGTCGAAGTGACCGCCCCGCGCTCGGCCCAGGCCTGCAGGTCATCGACGGCATAGACGACGCGACCGCCGAGCTTGTGGAAGACTGGGCCGGTGCCGAAGCTGCGGTGCTTTTCCAGCGTCCGGCCGGAGAGGCCGAGGAAATACGCGGCTTCCGGGGTGCGCAGAAAGCGCGGCGGCAGGTCGGTAAGATCGGGCTTCATCGTCGGGCCTCAGTGCGGTTCTCGAGGCCGCTGGCGGGCAGCGGCGTATGGAGGACAGGGTGACGGAGAAGAAACGGCAGCAGGGAGTGCGAAGTCAGGGGTGCTGAAATCTCACCCCCCTGCCCCGCTTCCGGACGCGGAAAACTTGACGCGAGACCACGTGCGCCTTACTTTTACCCTTACCGACAGAAAGGACCGATCCGATGCCGACGGCGACCATTACCTCGAAGGGCCAGATCACCATCCCGCAGAAGGTCCGGATCGACATGGGCCTGACGCCCGGCGACCGGGTGGATTTCGTGCGCATGGACGACGGCCATTACGCGGTCGTGCCCGCCTCGCATTCGATCCGCGCGCTGAAGGGCATCGTGCCCCGGCCCGACAAACCGGTGAGTCTGGAAGACATGCAGGCGGCGATCCTGGGCGAAGCGACCGGCGAATGATCGGCATCGATACCAATGTGCTGGTGCGCTATCTGGCGCAGGACGACGCCGCACAGGCGGCCATCGCCACGGAGATCGTCGAGGGCTTTACACCGGAGGAACCCGGCTTCGTCTCGCAGGTGGTGCTGGTGGAAACCGTCTGGGTGCTGACGCGTGCCTATCGGATGACGCGCGAGGCCATCGCCGATGCCGTGGAGGTGCTGCTGCGGTCGCGCGAGTTGATCGTGGAGCACACGGAGGCCGGTTATCTGGCGCTGGCCACCTATCGCGCCACCAAGGCGGATTTCGCCGATGCGCTGATCGCGCATGGCGGGCGGCTGGAAGGCTGCAGCGAGACCGTGACCTTCGACCGCGGCGCCGCGAGCCATGCCGGCATGCGGCTGCTGGGAGCGTGACGGGCAGCGGCAAGCCCAGCCGCCCCAACGAGCAGGGCATAGCCGCCAGCGGGTTCGTTCAAGCCAGAACTGCTTCGGATTGATCGCGCGAAGGCGCCTGCGGTAGACGGCGGGATCGCCGTCTACTTCCGCCGTCGCCGCCGCAACAACCGGCGATAGCCGCCGCCGATCATGGCGCGGGCATCCCTGACGAAGCCCATGACCGCGTCCCGCAGGGCCGAGGTTTTCCAGGACTCCTCGCCGACACGATCGGGGCCATAGAGCGCCTGGGCGATATCGCGGTAGCTCGCCCCACTCATGCGCCCGTCGACGGCCTGTAGCATCCGGCGGGCCCGTTGGCGCTGGCGTTCGGTCAGGCGACGATCCGGCGGAACGCTGCGCCGCATCAGGGCGCAGAGAAGGCGCGTCGCGGCCTCGATCCGGTCGAGACCGTCCGTGTCGAGCGGGATGACGACGGCCAGCGGAGCGCGCTCGGCGACACCCGCCAGCCGCAGGAGATGCAGGCTCCGGCCGCCGCCGATATCGCAACGGACGTACACGCCGTCAGCGGCGGCCTTGGCATCCATGACCGCGAGAAGGTCGGACAGGTTGCCCTCAGCAGGCAGAACGGAGGGTAGCGCATCCAGCACGATGCTGCCGGGATCGCGGGACGGCAGCCAGTAGACCGGCGTATCGACGCAGGAGAGTCCGGGCCGGACCGGGAAACGTAAGCCCCCAGCGATTCCGGAACCGAAGGACGGCGGGCGCATCCGTGGTCTCCTGCCGCGCGACGGCACGATAGTCCTGCTGATAGTCCTCGTTGCGCCGCAGCCATTCCCAGGCGAGATCGGGCGCTGCAACTTCGTCAACGAAATCGTAGCTCGGCGAGGATCGCCACTTCGACAGGTCGGGTTTCATGTCCATACCCCAAGGTTGAAGCCATTTCTCGCGCGTTCAGCCAAGGGTTGGAAGTTTTTGTCTGCGCTAATACCCCCTGCCGGGCAAGGGAGGGTGCGGCAGAGGCAAATCGGCGGATTTCTACCTGCGATCAGCGGCCGTCGCGCAGCAGAAGCTTGTAGCCGTCTTTTTTCATCCAGCGCGCACGGGCGAGATGGCTGTCGTAGATCCTGCGCGCCCGTTCCGGCTCGCAATTAGGATCTAGGCCGAAAAGGATCTGGACGGCTTCGCGCCAGTCGGCTCCGTCGTCAGCCGAATCATGCAGCCGCATGTAGAGCTTCTGGTGCCGGCGGTCGTAATCCGTCAGTTCAGGGCCGTTCGGCACATCCTCGAGATAGTCTTTCTCCGTCACATCCCCTCTCCCGTCCAGCCGGCGATCGCGATGTTTTCCCGCAGCGGCACTATCCCATGCCGGGCCGCGACTCACAACAATTCCCACCTTCGCGACCGGAAGCACCGATCAACTCCCGCCGCCTGGCATCAGCCGTCGCCGTTATTTCCTGGCCGGTTGCGGACATACATCACCCCTTCGCCCCTGTCCGTGCTCAGAAACAGAATGCCGTGGCTTTCAAGGGCCCGGCGCACGTCATCGCGCGTGCTCTCGTAGACCGCGAGTCCGCTTTCGGATTCGAGGCGCTTGAGAGCGGTCAACGATATGCGGGCCTTGTCGGCGAGCGTCTCCTGAGTCCATCCAAGCAATGCGCGCGCGGCCCGCGACTGTCGGGCGGTGATCATGAATGATCACCTCCTACAGACGCGAAGGTGCACGCCAGAACTACGACTATTTTAGTCGTTCCGTGTCAGGAAAACCACCCCCTCGTTGCCGCCATCACGGGTTTTTGCGGGTTGGGCGCCAAATGCTGATTCGCATTGGCCGAACTGGTCGAGAAGTTTCCGGAAGTGCGCGACCCTTCCGAGAGCAGGATGACTCCGAGGAAGGAGAGAACCGTCCCTTCCATTGGAAACGCGACCTTTGACGTGGACCGGGCTTCCTGCGGGAGTGAGCTTGCCGGGAACTGCGGGGCCGGTCCGATTTCCGCTCGCGGTATCAGGCGCTCTCGATCTCGCTCGGGGTGTCGAGGAGGAGATCGGCGGCCTCGGCCATCGCCTGCAGGAGGATGATCTGAGCCAGTTCCTCAAGCCGGTACGGGTCGCGACGGATCAGGGCATTGGCGGCTTCGGCGATCAGTTCGGTCACGGTGGTCGGGCGGTTCATGGTTGTTCTCCGGTCCGGTTGCGAGGTCTCCTTTTCCGCTGGCGGCGTCAGTCGCTGGCGAGGTCGGCCTCGTACTGCACGCGGCGCACGCGGAGGAATGCCTCGATTTCCGCTGCGGTGGTGGCGCCGTATTCGACCATCTGGCCGAGCAGTTCCAGGGCTTCGTGGATATCGTTGCGGTCGAAGCCGAATTCGCTTTCGGCATGGATCTTCGCGGCGAGGGCGGTGGTTTCGGTTTCGGAGGTCATGGTCGTTCTCCTGCCTGGGCGTGGCGCTGAACCGTTCAGCCTCTGCTACTGCCGCGAGCCCCGCGATGGCGGGGCCGGGCTGTTTCCGCCGGTGGCGGTTAGGCGATGGCATCGTGGACCAGCTGGGCCATGGTCGGCAGGTGCTCGATCTCGACTTCGACCTTGATGTCGCCGTTCCTTTTCCGTGAAAAAACTGCGTCGATCCTGCTTTCCAGCCATGCGGTCGAGCATGCGTCGACCGGCCAGCCCGCCTTTGTCGCGGCGGCGCGAGCGGCGGCGAAGGGGATGATGATCTTGGCGGTGGTCATGACGGTTCTCCTCGGCTTATGCGCGCGCCGTTCCTGGCGTTTCCGCTGGCGGATTCAGATCAGGCCCGCCTTCCGCAGCCAGTTGGCAGCGTCCGGGGCGTCTGTCGCTGCAACGCAAACCGTCAGGATCATGCTGTCGCGGCTGGCGCGGGCCTTGACCCCGGCATCGGCATCCATGCCCATCTCGATGTCCTCGAGGTTGATGCGGCCGGCCAGCGGGTTGCTGGGGATGTTGATCTCGAATGTCGCGGTATGCATGGGCTTGTCTCCGGCTTCCGGGGCCGATCCATCCGGCCCCTTCCACCACCCCGACCCCGCGTTGCGGGGAGCATGGCGCCGTCGGGTTTCGACCACCTCCACGCCTCAAGAATAGTCTAGCAAAAACAAGGCTCTAGTGCAAGCGGATTGTCGCGTTTTATCCATTATTTTCAGCTTGTTAGCGAGGCTCGTGACTCTTTTCCGTGGCCGTCGATCTCACTGCAGCCCTTTCGGCTTGGGCCGGCAGCTGCGTTTCCCGCCGCATGTCGCTCCCGACAGCCGACGTGCCCATCGGTGTCCACCCGTTTCGCTAGTGGACACCGGTTTCCCATTTCGCTCTGAAGCAAAATGCGCCGTTCCCGCCCACGCGCCGACGGTCATGCCAAACCCATCGGTGGCGCTGCTTCTATCCCCAGCCGCTTTTCTCAAGCCCGTGTTTTCCCTGTTCAGGGAGAGGGATGGGGTTTGGGGAAGGGAGGAGGGAACCGTCTCCCTTCCCCATGGGAGGGTTCAAGGGAGGGGTTTTCCCCTCCCTTGGGGTGGGGGTGTTTGAGGGGGCGGGGCTTGCCCTGCCCCTTCATGGGGTGAGATTGAGAGGGGGCGGCACGCCCCCTTTCATCAGCGCCGGCGGCCGGTCAATCCGGCCGCCGGCGCTTCGGCTGGCGGTGCGGAAGCGGAAGGCGGCCGGGGGCCGCCTCCTGCGGGGCTCAGTCGGTGTCCGGTCCCCAGAGCGGGTTGCGCGCCGGATCCTCGGCGAAGCGGGCCGTGCCGTCGAGTTCTCGGATGACGGCCCCGATGGCGTATCCGCCGATGCGGCTGCGGCCCTGGGCGGCGAGGATGCCGACGGCAGTCGGGTCGGCCTCGACGGCGCGGATCGCGGCTTCCAGGTCGTCGTGCGGCTCCAGGTTCTCGACCGCGATCACGTCGCCGTCCTCGTCGTAGCCGCCATGCAGGTACATCGGCGCCTCGGCGAGACGCTGCGCGGCCAGTTCGGCGTCGCGGATCAGGCGGAAGCCGCGCTGCCGGTCGCGCCAGTAGGCCGGGTTGCCGGGGTCGATGGGGCTGTGCGTGCGGGTGGTCATGTCGTGTCTCCTTTCGGTCTCTGACGGGAGGAGGCAGCACCGTCGCCGCAAGGTGTCGGGGATCGCGAAGCGACCGCCTTTGGCGGCGAGTGGGGGAACCGATTTCATGGCGCCGCCCCTGGGCGGCGGTTGGAAATTGGGGGGACCGCTCATCCTCGACTCCGCAGCGGCAGGTGCAAACCTCCGGACGACAGAGACCGAAAGGAGACATTTAAAACCGGGGAGGTCCGGAGGGGTGACCCCGCCGGAGGCTTCCCGGCCGGTCGATCCGGACGGGAAGCCTTCTCTTGCCCGCGCAGTCTCAGGGCGATCCGGTGCGGACATGGGAAAACCCGGCGGCTGCAACCGCCGGGCCTCTGGCCTCCCGCTCAGGAGGAAATGTCGTCTTCGTCGATGAACCGGCCTTCGTCCTCGTCGTCGCTATCGGTCTGCGGCGTCCGGCTGAGGAAATCCACCGTCTCGGCGACGATCTCGCAGCCGTAGCGGTCATTGCCGTCCGCATCCTGCCATTTCGTGTAGTGGATGCGGCCGCGCACCAGGACCTTCATGCCGGATTCGCAATACTGCCGGATGGTCCGGCCCAGGCCATTGAAGGCGACGACGCGGTGCCATTCCGCGTCCTCGACCCGATAGCCGTTCTCGTCGCGCACGATCCGGCCTTCCGAATAGCGCGGGCGCGCGGTGACCAGCTTGAAGCGGGTGACATCGGTGCCGGTGCGGGTGGTGCGGGTTTCGGGGGCCTGGCGGATGGTGCCGGCGAGGATGACGATGTTCTGCATTGTCTGTCTCCGTTGCTTCTCCGGAGGGACCATTCCCTCCGACGAGACCCGGGAAAGTCCGTCGGGAGGCACCTGCAACTGACGCCTCCTCGGGCGGCAGCTTGCCCGCAATGCTTCGGAGTGGGGCGGGCAGCCGCGCCCGGCGCGGCAACACGGTCCGGAGCCTTGGGGGTTGCCGGTGAAAACCGTACGGAGTTAGGGGATCGGACAGGCGGAGGAATTGGTGCGTCCGGGGGCATGACGGGGACAAATCGCAGAACGGCGGCGTTCTCGCCGGTGCCGTCCTGTCGGCAAAGGCCCCGGAATCCGCACCATCCGCGGCGGTGCCGCTTCGCTTTCCCTTGCTGGTCACCATCGCGACCGCCGCCGGAAGGCCGGGGCGTTCGGGACGGGAAGGATCAGGCTGTCGGGCCGGGGGCGCGGAATGGCATGGCTGCCACCTCATGGGTCCTGGGTTGGATCGTCGGGCGATATTGTGGGGCGGTCAGGAAGCCGGTCGTATCGCGGCGGCATTCACGGCACGGAATGGCAGGATGTGGGAGGCGAGAGCCGCTACGGCTGCGGGGTTCTCGGCGGGTCGGATTTCGGTGCCGGGCGCGGCAGGCCGGGAACGAAGACGACGGGGGCCGGTTCGTTGGCGACGACATTCCGCTTGCGGGGGCAAGAGGCCGGACGGTTGCAGCCGTTAGGTTTTCCGTGGGCGCGGCAGATCGCGGGCGCAAGGCGGGATACCGGCACCGTTGACCGCCTGTGGCACCCGGCCTATCATTTGCCGGTCTGAAACAGGTTAGGCTCGGGAAGGTTGGCCCGGGCCCCGCGCCCTGCGGGTCCTTCCGTTGCTGGCGACGGCCCAAGACTATCAAGGCCCTGCGCGGTGCAGGCGCCGATAGAAAGGGCATGACATGAAACCCAGGGTTTCCGTTCTGACACTCGGCGTCGCCGATCTCGAACGCTCGCTTTCCTTCTACCGCGACGGCCTTGGGCTGCCCACGAAAGGCATCATCGGCCAGGAATTCGAGCATGGCGCGGTGGCGTTCTTTGACCTTTCCGGCGGCCTGAAACTCGCGCTCTGGGCGCAGGCCGACATCTCCCACGATACCGGATTGCCGATGCGGCCGGTCAGTCCGACCGCCTTCACCATCGGCCACAATGTCATGCGGCGGGAAGAAGTCGATCAGATCATGGAGGCGGCGGTTCGGGCAGGCGCCGGGGTCGTCAAACCCGCGCAAAACACGTTCTACGGTGGCTATGCCGGCTATTTTCGCGATCCCGACGGACATCTGTGGGAAATCGTCTGGAATCCGGAGCTGCTTCCGACGGGCCATTGAGCATCCCCCCGGGAGCCGCTGGCCCCTGATTGGGACCAGTGGCCGCTCTGGATTCCTCGCGGCATCACTCGTCCTCGCCTCCGGCATGATCCGGCCGTGCTCCGATATATGGCGTCTCCGCCCGTCCGGATCATGCCGCGCCGTTCGCGCCTGCCGCATCAACCCTGTGCGCGTCTGCCGATGCCTTCGCCTTGTCTGGCGAGCCGGGCCATGCCCGGCGAGCGCGATTTTCTGCCGCGCCCTGCGCCTCGCACGCGCGACGGCCGCCGGTCCATCGGATCGGCGGCTATGCTGTTTCGGTCGGGGGACTGACCTATGGGCGCAGCGGCCACCATGGTTCATCCGTCCCGGCCCGGCGCCAGGTCAGCCGGCGGCAACGGAAGGTGGCCCAGGCGTAAAGCAGAGGTTCCATGCCGTGCCACCAGTCGGCCGCGATGTCACCGCACCGGCCCTCGAACAGTAGCTTGCCGCGCGCGGTATAAAGCCGGAACTCTACCGGCAGGGCGTCGCCATCTTCGGGGGTGCCGCGTGCGGGAGCGCCGTCGACATCCTCGCCGAGTCCGATGCAACCGCCGTGATGGTCCTTCGTGACAATCCAACGCATGTCGAAATCCTTTCGTTGAAGCTGTGGGGTGCGGCGCCCGCCTCGGGGACGGGCGCCCTTGGGTTGCGAGGCTGGCCTATGCCGCCGCCTTCCGGTCCCGCTCTTGCAAGGCCGCCATCCGCTTGCCGGTGGTGCGGTAATGCTCAACGTCCAACTCAACCCCGAGCCAATCGCGGCCCAGCAGATGCGCCGCCGCCAGGGTCGAGCCGCTGCCGCTGAACGGGTCCAGCACCAGATCGCCGGGCTTCGTGAAGGCCCCGATCAGCTTGCGCAACGCGGCAACCGGCTTCTGGGTCGGGTGCAGCTTGTTGCCGGTATAGGGGAAGTCCAGCACATCGGGGACCGGACGGGCGGGAAGCACCGGGTCGCCCTTCGCCAGCAGATAGGCCTGCTCATGCTCGTAGCGCAGGAACCGGGTGGATGAGGCGTAACGCTTGCGGAACACCAGATGCCCGACGATGCGGAAGCCCGCCGCCTTCCACGCCTCCACGAACAGATCCACCTTGTTCCAGCCGTAGAAGCTGACGCAGAAACCGCCCTGCTTCAGAACCCGGTGCATCTGGGCGAAGGCCGGGCGAAGGCCGGGCGCAGCCAGCGGGCGTTGTCGTCGTTGGCGACGGTGCGGCCCTGCCGGTCGCGGAAGCGGGTCACATAGGGCGGATCGGTCAGGATGAAATCCACCGAGCCGCTGCCGAAAGCCTGCATCGCTAGGGTGCAATCGGCGTTGATGACAAGGTTGCGGGGGGTGCTGGTCTTGCCGGTCATGTCTCTGTCCTTTCGGGTTCGGGGCGGAGGGTCCTTGCCCTGTTCCGCCGATGGGCCGCGCCTCGCCGGTCTGACTTCGGGAAACGCATGTTTCCCCGGAGGCAGAGCGGTGAGGGCGCAGCCCGACCCGCGGCCGCATGGCTGGCGGTCATGGGTCGGGGCGCAGGGGTGGGGCGGCCCGCAGCCGCAGGCGAGGACACGGCCCTGCGCCCCGACGACGCCCCCGGGCGGCGCCTGCCCTTTGACGGCCAGACAGGCGGATGCGTGGCGGACAAATCCAAGGAAACGGGAAAGTCTTCGGGCCGGGGGTGAGCCGGGCACAGCCCGGTCGAGCCCCCGGCACGGCTGATGGGCAGGCGCGATCCGCGCCCGGCGCGCGGATCACATTAGGTCAAAGCAAAATGGCCGGTGTCGGCTGAACGGGCTAGGAGGAAGTACTGACTTTCGAGGCCGATCCGGTGAACCCTGCCTTGCAGCAAGTGGCGGAACAATATCGCCAACAACCACCAAACAGCCTCGGATCAGGCTTGCGGCGCCAGTTCCCCGAAACCGTTCAGATTGATCAGCGCGGCGATGCCGGTGACCAGCCCAGCGGTGCCGCAAAGCAGCTTCAGCGCAATGACGGAGTCGATGGCGGTATGGGTGACTCCATGCACGAGAGCATAGCCAGCGATCATCGCCGGGATCACGAAGACGGCCCGGGCGGTCAGGCAGAGGAGCGGGCTCTTCGCCTTGAACAGCACCAGAAGCACCAGCCCCACGGAAAGCAGCGCGGCGGCAGCCGCGGCAAGGACGGAGAGCAGGAACCCGGTCTCAGCCGCGTGGATGAAGCTGAACGTCTCGACAAAAACCATCACCGGCAGCGCGTAGATGGCGAGATACCAGGCGATCACGCAGGCGACGGCGGTGAGCATGATGGCGAGCAGGATCAGGGTCATGGAGCCTCCGGACCAAGAGGATCGGGGATCGTGCACGACAGGCTGCCAGAAGATAATGCGCTCAGCCTGCGACCAGGGTTCATTACGCCGTTGCTGCGAAAAACAGCATTCCCAACACCCGGCGACGGGTCAAGCAGACAGGCGGAGAGCTTAGGAGATGATGCGGATAGCTGCCGAGAATGCCGGCTGGCCGGCGACAAGCCGCCGGGCCCTTCGCAGCGGCACCCCCGCCAGCGGCTGACTCAACTGTCCCGCAGGATCTTCTCCATCGGCTTCCCCTTGGCCAGTTCGTCGATCAGCTTGTCCAGATAGCGGATCTCCCGCATGAGCGGATTCTCGACCTCCTCCACGCGGACGCCACAGACCACACCCTTGATCCGCGAGCGCGCCGGGCTCATGCGCGGGGCATCGGCGAAGAAGGTCTCGAAATCCGTCCGGTCTGCCAACCGAGCCGCCAGTTCCTCCGGGCCGTAGCCGGTCAGCCACAGGATCAACGTGGCTGAATAGCGACCCGTTCGCCTTGTTTGTCCCGCGTATCACCACCCTGCCGTCGTATGGACGGCGACCATGTTCCGCAAACCCGATCGAGAGCCGATTCTTCAGCCGTCGGACGCCCCCATCGAGCAACCCTATGAAAGGACTTAACCGGGATCCAAAGCCGGACAGTTCTCGCGAATGAAAATGTCGAACGGCGTATGTTCGGTCTCGGAACCCTTTGGCTCAGCACGCTGAAAATGCCGTCCGAGCACCTCGATCGCCCGCAGAGCCTCCTGCCGGGGATTTTGATCGATGATCGCGTCGAGAACACCGTCTCGCAGCAGACGTCGCCGGGATGGTGTGAGTTCATGCGTTATCATCACGATTTTCTGGGCGAGGCCCATCTCCTCGATCGTCCCGGCTATAGCGACGTTTCCTGCCGAAACGTTGTAGATTCCCCGGATTTCCGGATGGCCTTTCAGGGCGGCCGCGACGACCTCGCCGGCGCGGGCGGGATCCTCGCCGCTCTCCAGCGAAAGCACGATGCGACAGTCGGGAAAGCGCTCGCGCAGCACCGAGCGGAATCCCATCTCACGCTCCTCATGCCCGCTGATCCGCTGCATCCCCAGAACGATGACGACATCTCCCCCGCCGGGACCGATGAAGCGCCCCATCAACTCGCCGACGACACGTCCCATCTGGCGGTTGTCCGGGCCGACATAGGCAATGCGCCCGCTGTTTGGCAGGTCCGTCACCAGGGTCACGACGGGCACGCGGCCGGAGATCAGCCGCAGCGCATCGGACAGGCGCGGGTCGTCCGGGCATGTCAGAATGATCCCGTCATAGGATTCGGCCACCTCCTCGATCTTCTTTCGGGTGGCAGGAATGTCGGTGACGTCGATGTAGTGCAGAAAACAGGTCAGGCTGAGATCGGCCAGCGTGGAGCTGAGGTCGGAGAATGCGTCGCGCATCGCTTGGTAAAACGGATTGTGCGGCGACTGCATAAGCACGGCAATGCGCAAGTTTCTTAGATGGCTGCGGAAGATCTTGCGATCCAGGTGCAGTTTGCTTGCCCATTCCAGAACTTTGGCCTCGGCTTTGGGGGAAACGCCGCCGCGCCTGTTCACCACCCGGTCGACGGTGGAAAGGCTGACACCTGCGGCCTCGGCGATCTTGATCAGTGTGGTTCGGTTGGTCATGGGAGCACTTTGAAGGTTTCCCTTCAAAATGCAACTGTATCGACTTCTACCCATCAGATAAGTTCTACTCATCAAGTTGGAGGAGGAACGAATGGGAGAGCAATCGCCGCTTTCGGCGACGTCATCCGTGCGTCTTGGTGTCAGCCCGCTGTCTTGGGTGAACGAGGTTCTTGACGATCTCGGCAAGGACACGACGGCCGAAACCTGTCTCACGCAGGCATCTGCTACGGGCTATGCAGGGGTGGAACTCAGCAGGATTTTCCCGAAGGAACCCGCCGCTCTGAAGGGCTTGCTGGGGGGCCACGGGCTTGATCTGGTATCTGGATGGCACAGCGGTTTTCTGGCCGACCGCACGGTCGAGGAAGAAATTGCAGCGGTGCGCGAGCACGCAAGCCTGCTGAAAGCATGCGGCGTGTCGATCATGGTCTATGGCGAATGCGGCCGGATGCCGGAGAAGGCGCTCGACATCGGAATGTCCAATCGGCTGCGGCTTGGAGCGGACGAATGGGCCGCCTATGGCGAACGGCTGACCCGCTTCGCCCAGGCGCTGCATGACGAATTCGGGCTCGGCATGGCCTATCACCATCACCTGATGATGGTGGCCGAAACTCTGGACGAGGTCCGCGCGGTCATGTCGGCCAGCGGGCCGGCCGTAGGACTGCTGCTGGATACCGGACATGCCTTCGCGGCGGGCTATGACTATGCGGTGCTGATCAAGGAATTTGGTCCCCGCATCAATCACATCCATCTGAAGGATGTGCGCGAGCAGATCCTCGCGGACGTCCGCACCGGCGATCTGTCCTTCAACGATGCGGTGCGCGCCGGATTGTTCACGGTGCCGGGCGACGGCGCGGTCGATTATGGTCCGCTGGCCGGCTTCCTGTCGGAAGGCGCCTATTCAGGCTGGCTCGTGGTCGAGGCCGAGCAGGATCCGCAAAAGGCTCCGCCGGCCGCGACGGTCGCCCGCGCATACCGCTTCGTCACCGAAACCATCCTGAAACCCGCCCTTGCCGGGGCCTGAGGACATTATGACCCGCAAGACATTGAACATCGGCCTGATCGGATCGGGCTTCATGGGACAGGCGCATGCCGACGCCTTCCGGCGCGCGGCCCTGCTCTATCGCGACCTTCCGGCGGTGCCAGTGCTGCATACGCTGGCCGATGCGACGCAAGAGCTGGCGGATGCGGCGGCGGCGCGCTTCGGCTTCGGATCGGCGACGGCCGACTGGCGCGCGATGATCGCCGATCCCGAAATCGACGTGGTGGATATCACCACGCCGAACGCCATGCATGTCGAGATGGCGATGGCGGCCATCGAGGCGGGCAAGCATGTCTATTGCGAAAAGCCCCTGACGGTGAAGCTCGAAGACGCGAAGGCCTTGGTCGAGGCGGCGGAAAAGCGCGGCGTCAAGACCATGGTGGCCTTCAACAACATCAAGACTCCGGCGGCTTTGCTGGCGAAGAAGCTGATCGAGCGCGGCGACATCGGCACGCCGACCCGGTTCCGCGGCTGGTTCGATCAGGGCTTCTTCAACGACCCGGACATGCCCTGGAGTTGGCGCTGCTCGCGCGATCAGGCGGGCTCGGGCTCGCTTGGCGATCTGGGCTCGCATGTCATCAGCGTGGCACAGTTCCTGATGGGCGATGTCGAAAGCGTCGCGGGGCAGGAACAGACCTTTTTCGCCACGCGCCCGGCGCCGGGCGGTGGCTCGGGCTATGGGGCCAGCCTGGATGCAAGCGGTCGGCGGCTCGATGTCGAGAACGAGGACCAGTTCCAGGCGCTGGTGCGCTTCGCCAACGGTGCGGGCGGAACGATTGAATCCTCGCGCATCGCGGCGGGCAAGATCTTCGGCGTCTATTGGGAGGTTTCGGGCACCGAGGGTGCCATCGTCATGGATGGCGAGCGGTTCAACGAACTCAAGATCGCCCGCTACAGCGATGAAAAGCACGACCGCGGCTTCAAGACGCTGCTGTCCGGCAGCCAGGTCGAGCAGTTCAACGGCTTCTTCGGCTTCGATTTTGCCGGCGGCGGCCTTGGCTATTTCGATGTCAAGGTGATCGAGGTGCACGACCTGATCCAGGGCATCCTGGGGCGGGACGGCTGCTTTCCCGATTTTCGCTTCGGCTACGACAACCAGCGGATCATCGCGGCAATGGAGCGCTCCGCCGCAGAGGATCGTCGCATCAACATCGGAGACATGGCATGACAGGCATCGCCATCATGGGGGCAGGACGCATGGCAAGGGTCCATGCCGCCTCGATCATCGGCGCGGATGCGCATATCGCCACGATCTACGACCCGGTCCTCGAGGCGGCAGAGGCGCTGGCCGCCTCCACCGGCGCGCGGGCGGCGCCCTCGGCGGTCGAGGCAATGGCCGATCCGGCGGTGGACGCGATCATGATCGCCACCTCCTCGGACACCCATGTCGAGTTGCTCTATGAGGCGGTAAAGACCGGCAAGCCGGTCCTGTGCGAAAAGCCGCTGGCCTCCAGCTATGACGCCAGCCGCGAATTCGTCGCGACCGTCGGCGAAGCAGCGGCGCGCAAGGTCTTTCTTGGTTTCAACCGCCGCTTCGACCGAGGTCATGCCTCTGTGCGCGACGGGGTGCATGCCGGCCGCATCGGCCGTCTGGAGCAACTGACCATCACCAGCCGCGATCCGTTTCCGCCACCGCTGGAATATGTGCCGCGCTCGGGCGGGTTGTTCCGCGACATGATGATCCACGATTTCGACATGGCGCGGTCCATCGTCGGCAAGGACATGGTCTCGGTTACGGCGCACGGATCATCCATCGTGGATCCCGAGATCGGCAGGCTGGGCGATGTCGATACGGCCAGCGTTACCATGCTGGCCGAAGACGGCACCATCGTCACCATCCTGAATTCACGCCGCTGCGCCTTTGGCTTCGACCAGCGCATCGAAGCCTTCGGGGCGGAAGGAATGCTGGTTTCGGACAATCCGCGCCAGTCCGGCTTCACGACCTATACCAAGGATGCGCCCGGCACCACGGCGCCGATCCTCGAATTCTTCCTCGAACGCTATGGCCCGTCCTATACTGCCGAGATCCGCCTGTTTCTCGACTGCGCACGCGAGGGCCGCGATATGCCGGTCAACGCTATCGACGGGCTGATGGCCGCCTATCTGGCCGAAGCGGCCACCGCCTCGTTGAAGCAGGGCAAGACCATCCATCTTACCGGCCCCGATCAGGAGTTCTGACATGTCGGATCTGAATACCCGCCACAGGGATACCGCGGCCGTCGTAACCGGTGGAGCACAGGGCGTCGGCCTTGCCATCGCGCGGCAATTGGTGGCCGAAGGCTGCCGCAAGGTGATGCTGGCCGGCCGCGATGCGGAGAAGGGTGCAAAGGCGGTGGCCGAACTGGCCGCGCTCGGCGCGGATGCCGCTTTCACCGCGATCGATCTGCAGGACACGCGGGCCTGCCTGGATCTGATTGATGCGGCAGTCGGGCGTTTCGGCACCGTGACGGCACTCGTCAATGCGGCGGCACTCGGTGCACGTGGCACCCTGACCGATACCTCGGTCGAACTCTGGGACCAGATGTTCGACACGAACGCCCGCGCACCCTTCTTCCTGATGCAGGGCTTCGTCAGGCATCGGCAGGCGCAGGGCGGCGGCGGCTCGATCGTCAACATTCTGTCGCAATGTGCCCATTGCGGGCAGTCCTATCTCGCCCCTTATTCGGCCTCGAAAGGCGCCTTGGCGACGCTGACCAAAAACGTCGCCAACGCCTATCGCTTCGACCGGATCCGCTGCAACGCGATCCTGCCGGGCTGGATGGATACGCCGGGCGAGGACATCACCCAACGCAAGTATCACGGCGCGACCGACGGCTGGCTGGAGCGGGCGGAGGCTACCCAGCCCATGGGCCAGCTGTGCAAGCCGCATCAGCTTGCGGGGCTCGCGAGCTATCTGCTCAGCCCGGATGCGGGCGTCATGACCGGCGCCCTGATCGACTACGACCAGAACATCGCGGGTTCCTATCCGGAATAGATCCGCATGTGACGCCCTTCGGGGCACCTCAAGACAGGGAGGAGAACCTTATGAGGAAAGTGCTTCTTGCGGCAACTGCGGTAACGGCCCTGGCCGCGGCCGCGCATGCCGAACGTTATGTCCTGATCACGCATACCCAGGGCACCGATCCGTTCTGGCCCGTGGTCGAGCGTGGAGCGCGTGACGCGGCGACGGCGGTCGGAGCCGAATTCGACCATCTCTTCGCACCGTCGGGCGATATGGCCGACATGGCGCGCCTGATCGAATCGGCCACGGCAAGCCAGCCGGACGGGCTGATCGTTTCGCTGCCGGACGCGGCGGCGCTTGGTCCCGCGATCAAAGCGGCCTCCGAAAGCGGTATTCCCGTCATCACGATCAATTCCGGCCTTGAGCATTATCAGGAGGTCGGCGCGCTCATGCATGTCGGACAGCCTGAGCGCCTTGCCGGAGAGGCGGCCGGCCAGAGGGCAAAGACGGAGGGCGCGAACAAGGCGCTGTGTCTCAATCACGAGGCGTTCAACACGCCGATGGTGGAACGCTGCGAGGGCTATTTCGAGGCGATCGGGCAGACGCTGAACATGATCGACGTTTCGAACGATGTCGCCCAGATCAAGACGCGCACCGCGGCCGCACTTCAGGCCGATCCCGAGATCGACGCGCTGCTCGCCGTCGGTCCGCATGTCTGCGAAGCCGCGGCCGACGCGGTGCGCGAAGTCGGTGCGGAAGTGCACCTGTCCTGCTTCGACCTGACGCCGGGTGTGATCAACCTGATCAAGGAGGGCCGAGCGGCCTACACGATCGACCAGCAGCAGTATCTGCAGGGATACATGCCGGTGACGTTGCTGCATGTCTACAACACCAACGCCCAGATGCTGCCGGGATCGAACATTCCTTCCGGACCCGGATTCGTCGATGCGTCCAACGCCGAGGCCGTCGAGGCCCTGGCGGGCGAAACGCGCTGAGCGCGGCAAGGCGGGGCAACGCTCTGGCGCTGCCCCTGCCAAACGGAGGAAGGAGAGCAATCCATGACACAGACACAAGCCGCCGCCGGCAGACGCGAAACCGACCGGCTGAACAAGGGTGGGACACTGCGGCGCCTGGCCAGACGGCCGGAGATCGGCGCTTTCGCGGTGATGATCCTGGTGGTCGCGGCGATCGCGATCGCAAGCGGCGGCACGGCGTTCAATCCGCTTGGCCTCAAGAACAATATGGCGGTCATCGCCCAGTTCGGCATCATCGCGACGGCCGCCTGCCTTCTGATGATCGCCGGCGAGTTCGATCTTTCCATCGGCTCGATGATCGGCTTCGCCGGCATGTCGATGACGATGATGCTCAAATGGGGGCTTCCGTTCGGCATGGGCGAGGCGACGCCCTTCACGGCCTTCGCGCTGACCCTGGTCATGACTCTCGGCATCGGCTGGCTGATCGGGACGATCGTCGTCAGGTCGGGCCTGTCCAGTTTCATCGTTACCCTCGCGTTCCTGTTCTTCCTGCGGGGCGTTACCGAAGTCGCCTTTCGCGTCATAAACAATTCGACGCAGATCTCGGGTCTGCCCGACTACAAGCAGACAAGCTGGTTCGCCGATCTGTTCGGGGGGCAGACATTCGGCTGGTTCTATGACGCCTGGTTCTGGCTGGGCGGCAACATCAATCGCGCCGGCGCACAATGGGTCACTGGCTTCGACGCACGCGTGATGTGGTGGATCGTCATCGCGCTTGCCGCATGGTTCGTGCTGGCGCGCACCCAGGCAGGCAACTGGATCTTCGCGACCGGCGACAATCGTGAAAGCGCCCGCGCCAATGGCGTGCCGGTCAACAAGGTGCGGATCGCTCTGTTCATGTTCACCGCTTTCGCCGCCACGATCTTCGCCGCCTGCCAGGTTTTCGAAACCAATACCGCCGATGCCTCCAAGGGCAATCTCAAGGAACTCGAGGCGATCGCCATCGCCGTGGTGGGAGGCACGCTGATGACCGGCGGCTTCGGCTCTGTGCTGGGCGTGGTCTTCGGTGCCATTACCTTCGGGTTGGTCGCGAATGCCGTCTTTTTCATTCCGGCCATCGACGGCAGCTATTATCGGGTCTTTGTCGGCGCGGTTCTGCTTCTGGCCGTATTCCTCAACGAGAACCTGCGCAAGCGCATCACCGGAGGGCTTTGAAATGAGGACTCCCGTCATTCGCACCGAACGGCTAGTCAAGCGTTTCGGTCCCTTTACCGCCCTCAACGGCATCGATCTGGAAGTCTACGCAGGCGAGGTCCACGCGCTTCTCGGAGACAATGGCGCCGGGAAATCCACGCTGATCCGTCTCCTGTCCGGTGTTCACCAGCCGACCGAGGGGCAGATCTACGTGGAGGGCGAGCCTGTCAGCTTCCGCTCGCCGCGCGATGCCAGCAAGGCGGGTATCGGCACGGTTTATCAGGATCTGGCGCTGAATCCGCTGATGAGCGTGACCCGCAACTTCTTCATGGGCCGCGAGCTTTACACCGGCCCCAGGCCTTTCGGGGCTTTGCGCATGGCCGACATGGATCGGATCACGCATGACGAGATGAACAAGATCGGCATCGATGTTTCCGACCCGCAGCAGGCCGTCGGCACCATGTCCGGCGGCCAGCGACAGACCCTCGCCATCGCCCGCGCCATCTATTTCGGTGCCAAGGTGCTGATCCTGGACGAGCCGACATCGGCGCTTGGCCAGAAACAGCAGATGGAAGTGCTGAAGACGATGATGCGGGTGCGCGCACGAGGCGACATCGCCATCATCTTCATCACTCATAACGAAGTTCATTCAAAACTGGTCGCGGACCGTTTCACCTTTCTGGCCCTGGGCGAGGTGATCGGGAAAGGCAGTCGGGACGAACTCGCGGGTGAGGATATCCGCCATCTGATGGCAGGGGGCGTCGAGATGCGCGATCTCGAAAAGGAACTGGCTGACATTCAGGCGATGTAAGCGGAATGCGACTGTCGGTCCGGGTGCGGCTCGGCCGCCGCCTGCAGCAGGAAGAAGCGGGAAACCGGCCATCGTGGTGCCGGGATCCTGCATCGAGGGATTTGAAATGACAAAAACGCTTGACGTCATCACGATAGGTCGTTCGTCGGTTGACCTCTACGGCCAGCAGGTCGGTGGCCGTCTGGAGGACATGGGGTCGTTTGCGAAGTATATCGGCGGGTCTCCGACCAACATCGCCTGCGGGACGGCGCGGCTGGGGTTGCGTTCCGCCGTCATCACGCGGGTGGGCGACGAGCATATGGGGCGGTTCATCCGCGAGCAGCTGGTCCGCGAGGGCGTGGATGTGCGCGGGGTAGCGACCGATCCCGAGCGGCTGACGGCGCTGGTCCTGCTAGGCATCCGCGACGAGGACAGCTTTCCGCTGATCTTCTACCGCGAGAACTGCGCCGACATGGCGCTGAGCGAGAACGACATCGACGAGGGCTTCATCGCCGAGGCGCGCTCGGTGCTGGCCACCGGCACGCATCTGTCGCATCCGCGCACCGAGGCGGCGGTGCTGAAAGCGCTGGATCTGGCGCGGAAGCACGGCGCCAGGACGGCGCTCGACATCGACTATCGCCCGAACCTCTGGGGCGTGGCCGGGCATGATGCGGGCGAGAGCCGCTTCGTGGAAAGCGCCGCGGTGACCGCCAAGCTGCAATCGACGCTGCATCTCTTCGACCTGATCGTCGGCACCGAGGAGGAATTCCATATCGCCGGCGGCTCCACGGATACGATCGAAGCGCTGCGCGCGGTGCGCGAGGTCTCGGGTGCCACGCTGGTCTGCAAGCGCGGCGCGGCCGGCGCGGTGGCCTTCGAAGGCGCGGTCCCCGGCAGCCTCGACGAGGGCCGGGCCGGGCCGGGCTTCCCGATCGAGGTGTTCAACGTGCTGGGTGCCGGCGACGGCTTCTTCTCGGGGCTGATGAAGGGCTGGCTGGATGGCGAGGACTGGCCGACCGCGCTGGAATATGCCAATGCCTGCGGGGCGTTTGCGGTTTCCCGCCACGGCTGCACCCCGGCCTATCCCAGCCTCGAAGAGCTGGAGTTCTTCCTGAAGCGCGGCGTGCTGCGGCCGGATCTGAGGAACGATGCCGAGCTGGAGCAGGTCCACCGGGCCACCAATCGCCGCAATCCGGGCGCAGGCGACTGGTCCACGATGCGTGTATTCGCCTTCGACCACCGGGCGCAGCTGGAGGAGATGGAAGGCTATACGCCGGCAAGGGGCGGGGCCTTCAAGGAGCTGTGCCTGCAGGCGGCGCTGCAGGTCGCCGACGGTCAGTCTGGTTACGGCATCCTCTGCGACGACCGGATCGGGCGGCGGGCGCTGCATCGGGCCTCGGGGACGGGGCTGTGGATCGGGCGGCCCTGCGAATGGCCGGGCTCTCGTCCGCTTCAACTGGAACCCGAGCTTGGCGCCGATTGCGGCACCCTGAACGAATGGGCGCGCGAGAACGTGGTCAAGGTGCTTTGCTTCTGCCATCCTGAGGACGACGCGGAAACGCGCGCCGCCCAGGAGGCAACCGTCAAGCGCCTCTACGCCGCCGCGCGGCGCAACGGGCTGGAATTCCTGCTGGAGGTGATCCCCTCGAAGGTCGGACCGGTCGATGACGACACCACGGCGACCCTGATCCGGCAGTTCTATGCCGTCGGGATCTTTCCCGACTGGTGGAAGCTGGAGCCGATGCAGACCCGGGCCGCCTGGGCCAATGCCATCGCCGCCATCGAGGAGAACGACCGCCACACCCGCGGCATCGTGGTGCTGGGGCTGGACGCGCCCGAAGAGGAGTTGCGCGCCAGCTTCCAGGTCGCCGCCGGTTTCGACCTGGTCAAGGGCTTTGCCGTCGGCCGCACAATCTTCGGCACGGTCGCGCGGCAATGGCTGACGGGCGAGGTCGGCGACGAGGCGGCCGTGGCCGAGATGGCCGACCGCTACCAGAGACTTTGCGCGGTCTGGGACCAGGCGCGGGAAAAGGCGCTGGCCGCGGCCTGAGCGGTGGGGCGCGAGCGGCGAGGCGGGGCTGGGGGCTCGCCCCCCCACGTCCGTCAGACCCCTCGACGGGGTCTGCCGGACGTCCCCCCGGGATATTTGGACACAAAAGAGAAAGCACGGGCGTGGACCCGGGAAGGTGCGAGATGAGCGGAACGGTTCGACTGACGGCGGCGCAGGCGATGGTGCGCTGGCTCTCGGTGCAGATGACGGAAGAAGGCGAGCGTTTCGTCGAGGGCTGTTGGGCTATCTTCGGCCATGGCAACGTCGCCGGGATCGGCGAGGCGCTGCATGGTATCGGCGCCGCCTTCCCGACCTGGCGCGGCCAGAACGAGCAGACCATGGCCCATGCCGCCATCGCCTATGCCAAGGGCAAGGCGCGCCGGCGGGCGCAGGCGGTGACCAGCTCCATCGGGCCGGGGGCCACCAACATGGTGACGGCGGCGGCGCTGGCGCATGTGAACCGGCTGCCGGTGCTGTTCATTGCCGGCGACGTCTTTGCCAACCGCCGGCCCGACCCGGTGCTGCAGCAGGTCGAGGATTTCGATGACGGCACCGTTTCGGCCAATGACTGCTTCCGCCCGGTGGTGCGCTATTTCGACCGCATCCAGCGCCCCGAGCAGTTGCTGAGCGCGCTGCCGCGCGCCCTGCGGGTGATGACCGATCCGGCCGATTGCGGGCCGGTCTGCCTGGCCTTCTGCCAGGACGTGCAGGCCGAGGCGTTCGACTGGCCCGAGGCCTTCTTTGCCGAGCGGGTCTGGAAGATCCGCCGGCCCGAGCCCGATGCGGCGGAACTGGCCGAGGTGGCGGCGCTGATCCGGGCGGCGAAGGCGCCGGTGATCGTCGCCGGCGGCGGGGTGATCTATTCCGGGGCCGAGGCGGCGCTGGCGGAATTCGCGACCCGCCACGGCATTCCGGTGGCCGAGACCCAGGCCGGCAAGTCGGCCCTGGCGCAGAGCCATGCGCTGAACCTGGGCGCTTCGGGCGTCGACGGCTCGGCGGCGGCGAACGCCGCGCTTGCCGCAGCCGACCTGGTGATCGGCGTCGGCACGCGCTTGCAGGATTTCACCACCGGTTCGCGCACGCTGTTCTCGGGCCGGCTGGTGTCGATCAACGTGCAGCCCTACGACGCGGCCAAGCATGGCGCGGTGAGCCTGGTCGCCGATGCCCGCGTGGCGCTGGAGCGGCTGACAGCGGCCCTGGGCGATCATCGCGTCTCTTTCGACGGCGCGGCGCGGGTCGAATGGCTGGCGGCGGTGGATGCGCATTGCGCCGCCTCGGCCGAGGGCAATGCGCTGCCGACCGACGCGCAGGTGATCGGCGCCGTGCAGCGCGCCGCCCCCGAGGCCATCGCCATGTGCGCCGCGGGCACCATGCCGGGCGCGCTGAAGCTGCTCTGGCAACCGGCGCAGGGCGGCTATCACATGGAATACGGCTATTCCTGCATGGGCTACGAGATCGCCGGCGCGCTGGGGCTGAAGCTGGCGCGGCCGGACCGCGAGGTGATCTGCTTCGTCGGCGACGGCAGCTACATGATGGCCAATAGCGAGCTGGCGACGGCGGTGATGCGGCGCGTGCCCTTCACCGTGGTGCTGACCGACAACCGCGGCTATGGCTGCATCAACCGCTTGCAACAGGGCTGCGGGGGCGAGCAGTTCAACAACCTCTATGCCCATTGCAACGTCGAGGCGCAGCCCGAGATCGACTTCGTGGCCCATGCCGCGTCGATGGGCGCCCATGCGGTCAAGGCCCAGGGCATCGCCGATCTGGAAGCCCGGATCGGCGAGGCGCGCAGCCGCGACATCCCCACCGTGATCGTCATCGACACCACCGCCGAGCCTGGCCCCGGCGACGGCCTCGAGGGCGCCGGGCACTGGTGGGACGTCGCCGTGCCCGAAAACGGCGAGAGCGGGAAACTGAAACGGGCTTACGCGCGCTATCTGGAAGCGGTCGCGAAGCAGAACCTTGTGAACTGAGAGCCACGCCATGATCCTTTACGGCACCAATCCCATCGCCTGGTCCAATGACGACGACCAGAGCATCGGCGCGCATCTGAGCCTTGACGATTGCCTGTCCGATTGCCGGCGCATCGGCTTCGACGGCATCGAGAAGGGCCACAAGATGCCCGGCGACGGCGCCGCGCTGAAGGCCGTGCTGGGCGACTATGGGCTGCGCTTCATCGGCGGCTGGCATTCGACCGCCATCCTGGCGCCGGGCCGGGGCCTGGACGAGGAAAAGGCGGCGCTGCACCGGCATATCGCCATGACCAAGGCCGCGGGCGGCGATCTGGCGATCATCTGCGAATGCTCGAACACGGTGCATGGCGACGACGCCGTGGCGGTCAACGACCGGCAGGTGCTGGACGATGCGGGCTGGGAGCGGTTCATGGCCGGGATTAATGCGCTGGCCGATCACGCGGCCGCGCAGGGCATGCGCTTCTGCTATCACCACCACATGGGCAGTGTGGTCGAGAGCGGGCCGGACATCGACCGCTTCATGGCGGCGGCGGGGCCGAATGTGCGGTTGCTGCTGGATACCGGCCATTGCACCTTCGGCGGCGCAGACCCGGCCGCGGTGGCGGCGAGATACATGGACCGCATCGGTCATATCCATTGCAAGAATGTCCGCCGCCCGGTGATGGAGCAGGTCCGCGCCGAGGGGCTGAGCTTCCTGGAGGGCGTGCGGTGCGGGGCCTTCACCGTGCCGGGCGATCCCGAGGGCTGCGTGGATTTCGCGCCGGTGCTGGAGGTGGCGGCCGGGCAGGGTTATCGCGGCTGGCTGGTGATCGAGGCCGAGCAGGACAGCCTGGTTCGCGATCCGTTCCGCTATCAGGACATGGGGCTCAGGGCGCTGAAAGCCATGGCGCGGCAGGCCGGGCTGGACCGGGTGGGCGCCTGAGGCGGCGGGCGGGACCTTGCCGGGGGCGGCGGCCGGGGGGCGCTGCCCCCCCATCCCTGCGGGATTCCCCCCGGGATATTTGGGCCAAGATGAAAGGCCCGTCGGGAAAGGAGACAGGAATGAGCCGGCTTCTGCGTAGACCCTTCGGCAGCCATGGCGAGGTGCATCGGATCACCCCCGCGGATGCGGGCTGGCGATATGTGGGGTTTTCGCTGTGGCGCCTGCGGGTGGGCGAAAGCGCCGCCGGGGCGACCGGCACCGATGAGGTGATTCTGGTCATGGTCGAGGGCAAGGCACGGATCAGCGGCGCCGGGCGGGACTGGGGCGTGCTGGGCGATCGCCTGGACGTCTTCGAGAAGACCCCGCCGCATTGTCTCTATCTGCCCGACGGCAGCGACTGGCGGGCCGAGGCCGAGAGCGATTGCGTGATCGCCGTCTGTGCCGCGCCGGGGAAAGGCGGGCACGAGGCGCGGCGCATCGGCCCCGAGGGGATCACCCTGACCCAGCGCGGCGAGGGCAGCAATGCCCGCTTCATCAACAATATCGCCATGGAGGCCGAGGACTGGTGCGATTCGCTGCTGGTCACCGAGGTCTTCACCCCCGCCGGCAACTGGTCGAGCTACCCCAGCCACCGCCATGACGAGGACGATTTCCCGCGCATCACCTATCTGGAGGAGACCTATTACCATCGCCTGAACCCCAAGGATGGCTGGGCGGTGCAGCGGGTCTATACCGATGACGGCAGCCTCGACGAGGTGATGGCGGTGAAGGACGGCGACGTGGTGCTGGTCCCGCGCGGCCATCACCCCTGCGGCGCGCCCCATGGCTTCGAGCTCTATTATCTCAACGTCATGGCGGGGCCGCGGCGGGCGTGGAGGTTCGTCCCTGCGCCGGAGGTCGAGCACATAATGCGGAAATAGTGCCGCCCGGAAATGCATGGCAAGTCTGTAAAGTGCATCTTCAGGTTGATTTACCAGCGTGCCGGTTTCGCTTCGGCATTGCCATCCAAGGGTGTATCGCGATGGAAACCGGCCCAGAACCGCTCGTCGGACGCACCCCATGCTGCGTGGCCGCATTCTCCGAAGCTGCCGCATGACTGGCGCCACGGCGAAATCCTGAACAGAATCGCCGCTCCATGGGACGGAACGGGCCTCAATGGCTGGTCTTGTGCAACCCCTTGTTTGCGTCCGGCCCTGCCTGCTGTCATTTCGCGTGATGGTGTCGTAGTGATGGCAAAACGATTCAGGTCAGGCAATGCGAACTCATTTTGCTGCTCTTCTCGCTCTCATGATCGCCACCGGATGCGCGGTCGGTTCTGGTGCAGTGGTCAAGGGCGTCGGGCCAGGCGATCTGCTGAAGCTGCGCGAAGGCCCTGGCCTTGACCACAACATCATCATCGGCCTGCCTGACGGAACGCGCCTCATCCGCCAGAACTGCGTCACGAATAACGGTAAGGTCTGGTGCAGAGTCTCGCTCGCCGACAGGCCTGGTATCTCGGGTTACGTTTCAGCGGACTATCTGGCACATCGCTGACAGCAACATGGTCGGCCCTTACCGGTCATTCGACCGGGGTGACTGCCGCGCTGCGGCTTTCACCAAAGCGGCCGCTCGATGCTCGTGCCAGGGTGAGAGTTGGCCTGCTTTGACGAAATTGCCATTCACGCGGCGCGGCGCCCCCATTTGTGTTGAAACGATTGCTATTGAGGGATTTCCTGCCCGCCAGAATTGGGGTCTTCTTTCAAAGCCCTGAAACCCAATATCAAATCCATCAAACGATCCGGGCGCCTGTAGGGGCCGTCATGCGTCACGCCCTCCATACGGACAAGCATCGCATTGCCCGAACATTCTGCGAGGCGCTCGGACATCATCGCCCATTGCACCAGCGTTTCGCCACCCAAGACCACCAATGTCGGCACCTCCAGATTGGCCAGATCATCGCAGCTGAGCGGTTCACCTCGCGCCATGGCGCCGAAGACAGGCAAGGTTCGACCGTTCTCTTTCCAATAGGTCGGGAACGGCTCGGCTTCATTGTCGGCCGCGCCTTCAGGCATCCGAAAGACGGATTCGATAATGCGCAAGGCAGCGGCCTCGACTTCGCCGGCTTCAAGTGCCGCGACCATCGGACCCAGCGTCGCACCGAATTGCGCGCGGGCAGCCTCGGCGCCGGGCAGGTCATCGATCAGCCGGTCGACATCCGGTTCGAAATGCACCATCGAGCGGAATAATTCGGGTCGCTGCAGCGCCGCATAGGTGGCGATCTCGCCGCTGTAGGACCATGTCACCAGATCGACCGGACCGGCATCCAACCTCTCGATGAACGCGATCAGGTCAGCGATATGCGTTTCGCGCGTGAAGCCCGCGCCGTTGTCCGGCCAGTCTGCAGTGCCGAAATAGCGCTGCGTGTAAGCGATGAACCGGCCTTCCGCGGAAATCCGGTCAGCATAGGCCTCCCAGACCCGCGCGTCGGATATCGCACCGTGGACAAAGACGATCGGCCCACCCTCGCCCTGTTCAATATAGCTCAGTTCGGCACCCTCCACCGGCATGGCACCGGTCTCGATCGACCATGCCGGAGACAGGCCCAACGCCATCGGCAATGCAGCGGCTGCAACGACTGTGAAGATCTTCATCGTCCATTCTCCCCTTTTTTTGATTCGCCAGATTCGGCTTCTGGTTTGGCCAGTATCCGGTCGAGGACGTCACGACAGCGTCACGCACCCCGTCACGCGGCAGTGCCAGAGGGGATATTTCGCGGATTTTGGGTGAATTTTTTGGGGTTGGACGGTCCTGTGCTAGGATATGGATCAGCGAACTGGTCTGACGATGACGATCCTGCGACTTTCCTTGCTGGGCGAACCATGCCTCACGATCCCCGACGGTCAGGCTTTGACGACGCCGGGGCCGAAGGCGATGGCGTTGCTCGCCTGTCTGGCAACAGCCCCCGATCTGCGGATCAGCCGGGCGACGCTGGTTGACTTGCTTTGGAGCGACGCCAGTTCGACCTCCGCCGCCCGTCATGCCCTTCGTCAGTGCCTTGTCCGGCTGAGGGCGCAGCTTGGCGATGCGTCGGGCGCCCTGATGGCCGATGCCGAGGTGGTATGGCTGAACGCGGATCTGGTCGCACTTGACGTGACCGAGCTGCGCGCCGCCTTGCTGGACGGGACGCGCCACTCGATCCTGTCACTTGCGATCCGGGGTCGGTTCTGCGCCGGGCTTGATGTCAGAGTTGCCGGTTTTGAGGCATGGTTGTCCGACCAGCGGCGCGAATATGACCAGCTTTGCGCGGAGCTGTGCGGAAAGGCGGCCTTGATCCTAGCTGGTGCCGGGGAAGAATTGCCTGCAATCGCGGCAGCACGGCGGCGGCTTGACTTCGAGCCCTTTCAGGACGACGCTCATGCCGCGCTGATCGCGCTTTGCGTCGGTTTCGGCCGGCGGCAGGAGGCAGCGCTTGCCCATGCCGCCTGTCACGATCTTTTCCGCAGTGAGCTTAGCATCGAACCGGCTCCGCAGGTTGATGCGGCGCTGCGGGTGAAAGTGCCGGCGCGCCGCCTACCTCTGCCGCTGCAGTTGCAGACCGCGCCGATTGCACCCCGCCGTCCCGTTTTCGGCGCTTTCGCGGCCGGCCTGGCCGCGGCTGCGACGCTGTTTCACCTTCTGGGCCCCTGGCCCGATGGCCAGACGACCGAGCCAAGCCGAAACCAGATGTCGATATGGGTTAGCCCCGCGTCGGCGGGTGCCGTTCAAGGGAAAGCAACCGGAACCTCTTTGACCAAGGCCGCACTAACGGCCTCCGATGACGCGCGAGGGAAGATCATCGGTGGCATTCCAGACGAGGAGACCGACTATGCGATGCTCTACCCCGCCGGTTGCTAACCGCTTTCGAAGGGCCGCCGCAGTCCTTGCGGTCCCGGCCGCCTTGCTGCCGCACCACGCGGCTCTCGGTCAATCCGTCGCGGGGGAAGGCAGCTTTGCGGCCAATTTTGTCGGCTATGCCACGAATGAGATCGAACCGCTGCAGACAGGTCCGGGCCGCATCTTCGGTCTGGTGGACTCGACCCTGACCGCGATGAATGCCGAGAACGCGGCCTTCCTGCACAACCAGACGGGCAGATGCTTGGGCAACTGGACCGTCGATGAGACGACAAATACCTTCGAGGAAATGGTTAACTGCACCTATACCGACGCCGACGGTGACCAGATCTTCGAAAGCGCGACCTTCGACCGGCAGCCCCTCGACGCACCTCATGTCGGCACCGGGCGATGGCTGGGCGGAACCGGCAAATATGAAGGACTGAGCGGGGTCTTCGAGATCAGAACACGGACACTGCGATCCGCCCGCGAAAATCTGGTCCAGTATGTGGGAACAAAGCAAGGGCAGTACAATCTTGCGCCCCTGGAATAGCTGTTCGAGGCCGACATCTATCCCAAGGTGACGAACAGTTCACTGCAGAGGGTCGGAAAACGGCCGAGGCTGTGTGGAGACGCGCCGGCAGGGGCTGTCGGCTGCTGGTTGGCCGCGCTGCTAGCTTTCAGCCGCCTCTGACACTCTTTGCGTGCGTGGCGGCCTGGTGATCTCTTTCAGGCAGGCGTGACGTCTGCGCTTGAGGCGCGACACTCCCCGATCAGGCGGCAATGGCCCGCATCAGGCCCCGAATGCCGATCAACGCGACCACCCGCTTGATATTGTAGGCAAGGACATTCAGCGCCATTTCGGTGCGGACGTTCTTCAGCCTCCGCGTCAGGAAATGGGTGTGCCCCATCCAGGCCTTGAGAGTACCGAACGGGTGTTCAACCGTGCAGCGGCGCAGGGTCATCGGATCGGCCTCTCCACCCAGTCTTTTGCGCATCGCATCGACCAAGCGCTCATGCTCCCAGCGAGTGATGCGGCGTTCCTTGCCGGTGGTGCAGCGCTGTTTGATAGGGCAATGCTGACATTCATTGGCCCAGTAACGGCCAACCCGCAGGCCGTCCTCTTCGCGCATGTAGCGGTAGGTCAGCTCTTCTCCTGCTGGGCAGATATAGACATCCCGGGCCGGGTTGTAGGCGAAGTCGGCCTTCACATACATGCCCTTGCCCCGATTGCCCGATGTCTCGGGGCGCGGCACGGTCGTGGTGATCCCTGCCTGATGGCAGGCCAGGATCTGAGACCCGCTGAAGTATCCCTTATCAGCGATGGCATGCAGGTCGTCGCGCCGAAGAGCCTTCCTGGCTGCCGCCGCCATCGGGCTCAGCTGGTCGCGGTCGAAGCCTTGATTGGTCACGGCATGCGCCACGATCAGATGCGTCTCGGTATCGACCGCGGTCTGGACGTTGTAGCCGACCATGCCGCTGTGTCGGGCGCTGGTCGCCATGGCGCGGGCATCTGGATCCGTCAGAGAGATCTGCCCGTCGGGCGTATCGACGAGGGCCTTCTCCATTGCCTTCAGCCGTGCGATCTCCTGCCGGATGCGCCCATAGCGGCGGGCGAGATGCGCGACCTTGTCAACCCGTGCTTCGCCCTTCTCCTGGCGGTCGATGCGGGCCATGTCATCGACATACCGTGAGACATCGACCTCCAGATGGTCCAGGCGGCTGGCGATCTTGTTCTTGGTGAAGTTGCGGTCGCGGCTGTTCACGGCCTTGAATTTGCTGCCATCGATGGCAACGCAATCGCCCCTCAGCACCCCAATCCGCCGGGACAGCTCCACGAACTGCGCGCAGGTCCTACGGATCGCTGCCGCGTTATCGCGCCGGAAATCGGCGATGGTCTTGTGATCGGGCACCAGGCGGCCGGTCAGCCACATCAGCTCGACATTGCGACCCGCTTCGCGCTCCAGGCGACGGCTCGAGGGTATGCGGTTCAGATAGCCGTAGATGAAGAGCTTCAGCAGAACAGCCGGATGGTAGCCCGGGCGACCGGTTCGGGCGGACACACACCGCTCGAAGCCGAGCGCCGGGAGATCGAGCTCCTCGACGAAGAGGTCGACGACACGGACCAGGTGATCCTCGCCAATCCAGTCCTCGAGACGATCAGGGAAAAGCGTGACCTGTTCCCGGTCAATGCCGTCGATGAAACCCGCCATCCCTGCCTCCCGCTACCTTGCTGAAGCTTACCACGGGACAGCATTTCCACACAGCCTCGGCCCTTTGCAGACGTTGGCGCGACGATCTGATGCTACGTCGCGGCTTCACCACTGCGGACATTCGGGGTGCCTGCAGCAATCTTCCTGTCCGAGCTTGAAGCAGGCTTCGCGCGGATTGCGGGTTGGCGTCGCGCAGAGTAAAAAATTCCGAGCAACACCGGGAGGTATTTATGGACCAGTCCGATCAGGAACTCGAGCGTCTCAGCGCGCTGTTGCATGCGCTGCCCATCGAGAACATGCCCATGACGCTCAGTGAACTTGATGGCTATGTAGTCGGTGTTCTTGCCTGCCCGGATATGATCCCGCCCTCGGAATGGATGTCCCATGTCTGGGGAGAGACAGGTGAGGCAAATTTTCCCGATCAGAAAACCGCCGAAGCCACGGTCGGTGCGGTCATGGCTCACTACAACTCGGTTGCGGAGGCGATGACCCGCTCACCTTGGATCGAACCCATCTACGAGGTTGACCCCAACAGTGATGAGGTGATGTGGGAGCCTTGGATCGATGGCTTCACTCGCGCTATGGGGCTAAGACCGGATGCTTGGGATCGACTGCTCGCTCAGGCCGACGAAGAGACGCGGACGACGATGATCTTCTTGATGGCGCTTCAGGAAATATACACTGGCCACAGCAAGTTCACGGATGAGGAGATTGACGAAATCGACCTTGAAGCACCCAATCTGATCCCGAACTGCGTTGCGACGATACTCTATCAGTCTCGTCCCGAGCTTTCCCGCATGGAGCCCGCAAATCGTTCCGAGATGCCGTTCAACGCCGGTCCCCGGCCCGGGCGGAACGCCCCATGCTCCTGTGGGTCGGGCCGCAAATACAAGCAATGTTGCGGTCGGAACTGACCGATCGCCCAAGTCTCTCACGGCCCACACCGGTCATTGGTGGGAGACGCAGCGAATGACTGATCTTAGCCCAGGGCCACACGCAACAGAAAAGCCTACTCTCTTGGAATGCGGGCGAGATCTATGCAATTAGTCGAACATGCTGGGCGTTGGAACAAGACCCAGCTCAGAGAGCATGAGGCATGGGTCACAACTACAAACCAACCGCAATCACAAGAGTTGGCTTTGCATACCAGGACTTGGTTGCTGCAGAGACGCTGCTTGATTTCTATCGCAACCCCAAAAAATATTCGTGGGTCAAGGTAGAAGCATCGGACCCGTCATTCCGGGCCGTGGATGACGTGGTTGCGTGCCTAGCTGACGGGCGGTTCGAAGTTACGCAGGTCAAGTTTGCTGTCGATCCGGAAAACCCAAAAACAGCCCTTGATTGGGAATGGCTCTTAGGCGCGAAACCCAAAGGAAAGTCTTTCCTTCAGCACTGGGCTGTGCCGGTCTTGAAGATGTTGGATGAGGGTTTTCTAGCGAATGCTCGTCTGATGACGGATCGAAAACCGGATTCGGAATTTTCTACATCCCTGAAGGGAAGCCGCGTCAATTATTCAAAAATTCCCTCGCCAATTCGTACGCGGATTGTCGCGCAGCTCGGATCGGCTGCCGCCGCTCAAAAGTTCTTTAAAAACTTTGACTTCATTCACTCACAGCCAATACTTGAGGACCTTGAAGCGACCCTCTGGGCGCGCATTGCATCTGATACGGACGGCGCTGGCTGGGCATTATTCCAGAAACAGCTCCAACTTTGGGCGACACAAAAAAATTGGCCGGGCCCTGATGGGCGTATCCGTTACGTCCATCTCCAGCAAGCTTTTTCCCCAGAAAGAGCCGTGCCCCTTCCCCAAGATTTCACTGTGCCAAAAGACTACCGCGTGCCGGACGAGAGCTTTTCCGACGATTTCTTTTCGCGGGTACTCAATGACGATGGTGTCACGGTTCTTTGGGCCCCTCCTGGACGTGGAAAAAGTACCTTTCTCAGCCACTTCAAATCGAAACTCGATACTAAAAAGGTTGTGTGTATACGGCACCACTACTTCCTTAGTCTCGATGACAGATCTGAGGGAAGGTTCCACTTCCAAGCTATTGCGCGTTCGCTTGAAGCCCAACTTCAAGAGGCGATGCCTGACCTGAGAGTGCGGAATCATAGTACTTTGGGCGAAACGATCGAACAAGCTGCCCGGAAAGTCGTCGCGGAAGGAAGGCGCCTTATCGTGATCATCGACGGCCTCGATCACGTCTGGCGAGAAGGCCGTGATCGCGAGCACGCCGAAGAACTCTTTAACGCGCTTATCCCCGCCGTACCGGGTACCCATCTGCTAGTTGGGACCCAGAAGATTGCGGAAAAGGACCTTCCAACAAGGATGCTGGTTGCAGCGCCTATGGAAGGCTGGGTCGAGCTTCCTCTTATGAGCCGCGCTGCTGTTGAAGGCTGGATTGAATCACAACACCGCGCAGGAAGGCTGAATCTCTTCCGCTGGCCTCACCAATCGAAAGCGAAGGCGCTCGCCGCGGTTTCTGATGCTTTCTTCGACATATCCAATGGCTTGCCTCTGCATCTGATTTATACATTCGAGGCCGTTGCCCGTGCTGGCAATGAAGTCACGCCAGACCTAGTTCGAGCGCAGCCGGGCTGCCCTAGTGGAGACATCCGGGATTACTACGTAGGGCTAATGTTGCAGCTTTCTCCACGCGGGAAGGCAATTCTGCACGTCCTGGCTGGTCTCGACTTCAGTCCGCCGCCATTTGCTCTCAACAACTGCTTCGGCGTGGACGATCAGAGCATCTTGGGGCTGGCGGAGATCGGTCATCTCCTCGACTTTCGAGAGATGGAAGTGCGCCCATTTCACGGTAGCTTGTTCGCCTTTCTTCGAGATGACCCCAGTCACTATTCAACTTTTATGGCCAATAGCGCGCCGACTTTGGCATGGCTGGAAACAGAAGCGCCTCCCTACTGGCGAGAGGCGTGGCTATGGATCACTCAGGCAACACGCGGGAACGCACAGAACCTAATCAAGGCACCTTCCCGTGAGTGGGCGTTGTCCTTCGTCACTGCGGGGTATCCGATCGACCGCTTGATCAATGTATTGAATCATGCCGAACAGGCCGCTTTCGAAGTATTCGATTTGGCAAGCGTCGCGCGTCACCGACTTGTAAAGATGCGTGCGATAAATGCCGATGAGCTGCAGCACGATGAACTGGCACAGGTTTGGTATGTCGCGGCGGCTTTAAGTGGCGATTCGTTTGTCCCAGCCATCCTTCGAGCCGACCTGAGTAACTTGCCAGCCTCACTAATCCCGGCCCTCGTCCATATGACCGATGAGAGTCAGCGAGATGCGCTTATCGATCTAGCGGTTGCGGAACTTAACGGACGCATCACCCAAAACCGTCGTGACGAATACATCAGCAATAACCAGCAAGGCGATTTTGCTCGGGCTGTGGTTTCAGTCGTTGCCGCAAGCAAGAAGAACGAGGTTGCTCGGGTGCTGCGTTTCGTGCGCAAATCTGGTCAAGCGGACCCTATCGTTGCCGCTTTCGCTCAGAGCGCGCGCCTCGTCGGGAATGTTAGAGCCGTCTTCCAAGCGGGCAAGAGTTTCACAGGCGTCGAGTTTGACCGCGAACTGTTCGCCTGCCTGTGTCTCGAAGGCCTGTCGCCTGCTAGCCAAACTCCGTTGAAAGCTGCAAAGCATCCCGCTATTCGCTGCTTTGGACTCGCCAAGGGTGACACAGTCAAAGGCAGTAACTCCGGCAAAGATTTGTCAGTGCTTTTCGCTGGCACTGACGGCCCGGAGGATCGCTACCAGACTGACATTCGAGGGATCGTCTACAATAACTTCATGTCCACACTAGCGGCTGCTCTGGCCGGCAAGCCAACAAGTGGGTGGACAAAGATTCCCGATCATGCATCGGAAAGCTGGCTCGCGGATGCAGTACGTGCGTTCGAAAAACTAGCACAACGCATCGCTGCACACTGGGCGAACACGAAGCGTTGGCCAACTCTCGGCGACGTATTCAGTTGGTATGATGGACAACTTTGCTACGAGCAAGGTTATGACGCTCAAAGCCGTTTCATTGCCGTGCGCCTTGCGTTTATCGACGCCGCCTTCGATCTCAGCCTCATCGGTCGAGGGCTTGATGCTGCATATCAAATCGACGATGCCGCCCTTTCTGAGGCACGTACATCAGCCTTCTGGCTCAACGAACTTTGGCTCGAAAAGCTGACAACACGCCGGGTCTCATTGCATGACGACGCAAGCGCCGAAACGTTCATCTCGACTTGCATGGACGAACTCGCTCGAACCGTGACTGAGTTCAACGAGCGAGCTTCCACGTTCGGCAAGCTGGCTCTTGCCGCGCACGACCACAACAAACCTCAGCTCGCAGCTCAGGCTCTGAGACATGCTGTCGATTGTTTGTTTGGGTATGGCTGGCGGAAGGATGCCTTCGCAGACGATGTTCTTACCGCGTTGGAAATGATGATCGAAGCAGGGGATCAGGACGCCAGGCAAACCCTCTTGGCTCTAGCTGGCGCGTTTCACCGCATCACCGACTACACCGACGGCGCCGGAACAAACCATATCCGCAGCGAATATTACACTGCTGTAGCAAGGCATTTTCCTGAACGTATCGCGCCCATGCTGAACGATCTAATCAGGGCTGAGGACTGGCGTTATGCCGAAGATTTGTACAAGGAGCTTCCCTCTCTCCCTTTGGCACAGAGCGTAGAAGGCGCTGCACTTTTTTCCACCTTCATCATGCCTAACGAACGGAGCGCCATAGAGAAAGCTAACCTAGGTCATGTTGACAAATGGCGGAGCCAGAGGCGGATCGACGTGATGTCGATGAAGCCCAGGAAGCTTTCGGCGGTCTTGTCGTAGCGGGTGGCGACGCGACGGGCATTCTTGAGCTTGTTGAAGCACCGCTCAACGAGATTGCGCAGGCGGTAGAGCCTGCGGTCAACGGCGACCCGTAGCTTCCGGGTTTTGCGCATGGGGATGACCGGCACCACGTCGCGCACCTCCATGGTCTTGCGGATGTTGTCGGAGTCGTAGCCGCGGTCTGCGAGCAGAACGCTTGGCTCGGGCAGGTTGTCAGCCATGACCAGATCGAAGCCGAGGTAGTCCGATGTCTGCCCGGCCGTGATCTCGGTTCTCATGGGCAGGCCTGCCGCATTGACCCGCAGATGGATCTTGGTCGTGAAGCCACCTCGCGAGCGGCCGAAACCTTGGCGCGGAGTCCCCCTTTTGCGCCCGCTGCCTGATGATGAGCGCGAACCACGGTGCTGTCGATCATCTGCAGCGCATCCGGCACGATCCGGCTCTCGTTCAGCGCCTCCAGGATCTGTTCCCACAGCCCCGCCAACGTCCAGCGCCGGAACTGCCGATAGACAGACGACCATTTGCCGAACTCTTCCGGCAGGTCGCGCCAGGGCGACCCCGTTCGGGCGATCCAGAAAATCCCATCCAGAACAAGCCGATGGTTCGTGGGCTTGCGGCCGTTCGGAGAACGGACAGCCAGGATGAAGCGTTCAAAGAACGCCCACTCGTCGTTCGACATCAGGTTTCGTGCCACGCTGGTCTCCATTGCAGATACCAGCTTGAATCACGATCACCGCGCCCGGTGAATCCCTTTTGTCAACACGCCCTAATCCACAGAGAAATCTTCCCTTAACCGGCCGTTCGCCCTTTCCGCAGCGAAGGTCAGCTTCCCGCCCTGTGTGGCGATCCACCTTCACAACAGCGGAGCACTTACCTTCCTTCGCCTGGGTCCGTATCCTGCACGGGCACGATGAGCCTGGATGGACGACAATGGATGATCACGGATATCGCCCCGGCCTCGCGGGCACTGCGCCCCGCACAGCTGCATCCTGACCTTTGTCCGGAAGGATTCCGATGACTTGGCTTTCTCCTGTCGACGCCTATTGCGAACGGACGGGCCCGGACTACTGGTCGGAGCCGATCAATGCGCTGACCAACCTCGCCTTCCTGATCGCCGCCCTTGTCCTCTGGCCGCGGCTTCGTGGGCCGGAAATGGCGATGGGCCGGGCGCTGGCGGCAATGTTGTTCGTGATCGGCATCGGCTCCTGGCTGTTCCACACCCATGCCAACCGGCTGACCGGGCTGATGGACGTGCTGCCGATCCTCGGCTTCATCCTGCTCTATGTCTTCGCCGCCACGCGGGACTATTTCGGGGCGCGTCCCTGGATCGCCGCCCTGGTGACGGCGGGCTTCGTCCCCTATGCCGCCGCGACGGTGCCGCTTTTCGCGATGATCCCCGGCCTCGGCTCCTCGGCCGGCTATGCGCCGGTGCCGCTGCTGATCCTGATCTATGCGGTGCTGCTGCGCAGACGCCTGCCCGAGACGGCACGCGGCCTCGCCATCGGCGCCGGGATTCTGATCGTGTCGCTGAGCTTCCGCACGCTCGACCAGCCGCTCTGCGGCGCCCTGCCCTTCGGCACGCATTTCCTGTGGCATGTGCTGAACGCGGTGATGCTGGGCTGGATGATCGAAGTCTGGCGCCGGCATCGGCTGCGCTGAGGCTCGATTCCGGCAAGTCTTTGCGCGACGCCCGAGCGCGCCGTTCTACGCCGCCCTACCCTGCCGCATCCCGGCCCATGCCATTCCCCGCCGATTATTCCATAGCGATTTCCATTGCTTAAGCGGATCTCTGTGCCGATGCTGGCGATTATGTCCTTGCCAGCTTCCCGAACCCAGGCCACGATGACGCGGAGCGAACGCGAGGCGCTGCTCGACGCCCTGCTGCTCGGCGAGCCGGAACTCGGCTTCACGCCCCGCGGCAATCCCGACCCGCGCCTCGTCGGGCTGGTGCGCCTGCTGGGCAGGCAGGCCGCCAGGGACAATTTCGAGGCGCAGCGGAAGGCAAGGGAACCCGGCGCCTCCTGATCCGACAGGGAGTGCCGCCATGAAGGTCGCCGTCTACGCCCGCTATTCCTCCGACCAGCAGCGCGATGCCTCGATCGCCGACCAGTTCCGCATGTGCCGGCTGCGCGCCGAGAAGGAAGGCTGGCGGGTGGTCGAGGAATATTCCGACCATTCCATCTCCGGCGCCAGCATGATCCAGCGGCCCGGCATCCAGGCGCTGGTCATGGATTCGACACGCGGCCGCTTCGATCTGGTGCTGGCCGAGGCGCTGGACCGGATCAGCCGCGACCAGGAGGACATCGCCGGCATCTACAAGCGCATGCGCTATGCCGACGTGAGGATGTTCACCCTGTCCGAGGGCGAGATCAGCGAATTGCATGTCGGCCTGAAGGGCACGATGAACGCCCTGTTCCTGAAGGACCTGGCCGACAAGACCCGGCGCGGCCAGCGCGGGCGCGTCGAGGCCGGCAAATCCGGCGGCGGCAACGCCTATGGCTACGATGTCGTCAAGAAACTGGACGGCAATGGCGAGCCGATCCGCGGCGACCGGGCGATCAACGCGGCGCAGGCCGAGGTGGTGCGCCGGATCTTCCGCAACTATGCCGCCGGCAAATCGGCCAAGGCCATCGCCGTCGCCCTGAACCGGGACGGCATCCCCGCCCCCTCGGGCGGAGATTGGGGCTTCAGCACCATCAACGGCAACCCGAGGCGCGGCAACGGCATCCTCAACAACGAGATGTATGTCGGCAGGATCGTCTGGAACCGCCAGCGCTTCATCAAGGATCCCGATACCGGCAAGCGCCAGGCCCGGCTCAACCCGGAAGAGGACTGGGTGATCCAGGAGGTGCCGGAACTGCGCATCCTCGACGACGATCTCTGGAACGCCGTGAAGGCGCGGCAGAAGACCAATACCGTCGCGCGGGACGCGCGCGGCAACGCCGACGTCCGCAAGGTGAACCACCGTCGGCGGCCCAAATACCTGTTCTCGGGGCTGACCAAGTGCGCCTGTTGCGGTGGCGGCTATTCGGCGATCTCGAAGGATCTGATCGGCTGCTCGACCGCGCGCAACAAGGGCACCTGCGACAACCGCGTCAACATCCGCCGCGACGCGCTGGAATCGCGGGTGCTGAACGCCCTGCGGACCCGCCTCGTCGACCCCGAACTCTTCGCGGAGTTCTGCGATGCTTATACGAGGGAGACCAACCGGCTGCGCATGGAAAGCGGCGCCGGCATCGACAAGGCCGAGGCCGAGTTGAAGCGGATCGCCCGCGAGGAAGAGAAGCTGATGGACCTCTATATGCGGGACGCCATCTCGATCGAGGCGGTGAAGGAGCGCGGCGACACGCTGCGCGCCCGCAAGGCGGAACTGCAAGATTTCCTGGCCAATGCCGACGAGCCCCCGCCCCTGCTGCATCCCTCGATGGCGCTGCAATACCGGGCACGGGTGCAGCAGCTCTACGAGACGCTGCAAGGCGACGACGAGGCGCAGCGCATTGAGGCGGCGGAGATCATCCGCTCGCTGATCGACCGGATCGTGCTGACGCCGGGGCAGGACCGGATCGAGATCGACGTTCAGGGCGATCTTGCCGGAATCCTTACGCTTTCCGCGCAACGCAAAAACCCCGCGGCGGATGCAGCGGGGGCGCAAGTAAAGATGGTTGCGGGGGCGCGCTTTGCACCATGTTGACCAGGCCCGCCGGCGATCCCGCCCCGTAAAACACCAAGGCCGGGCCACGCAGCACCTCGACCCGGTCCAGCCCGTAAAGCTCGAAGACCGGGGCGCTGGTCGGGAACTGGGTCGCGCGCATCAGCCGCAGCCCGTCCAGGAACTTGTCGTTCTCCAGGTTGAAGCCGCGCAGGAACAGGCTGTCGAATCGCGGATCGCCGCCATAATTCCCGGTCACGATGCCGGCGGAATAGCTCAGCGCCTCGGAAAGGTTCGTCGCGCCCTGCTCTTCGATCTGGGCGCGCGGCACGACCGAGACCGAGGATTGCGTCGCCAGGATCGGCCGGCCGGTCTTGGTGATGGCCAAGGAACGTACGACCCTGCCCGCCAGCGGCGCGCTGGGGGTTTTCAAACCCCGCGATGGCAACGGTGTCCAGCACGATCGCCCCCATGAAGGCCTGGCGGGGATCCTGCTGGTCCTGGGCGAAGGCGCTGGTCGGCGCGACGGCAAACACGCTGACACCGAGAAGGAGCGGTTGGGCTTTGTTCATCTTGACCTGTTCTGTCCGCGAAAGTTTCCGAGCTATGAACTCGGGTATTCCGCGGCTGTCTTGAACGGGACCACTGGGTTTTGTTCAGGAATCCTGCAATGCGATGCGGCGCCAGACCGAAGGGGGCATGCCATGGGCGGCGCGGAAGGCGCGCGACAGATGCGCTTGGTCGGCAAAGCCCGTCGCATAGGCGATGTCGGCCAGCGACAGGGCCGTATCGCGCATCATCTCGCAGGCCGCGTTCAGCCGCAGGCTGGCCTGCCAACGCTGCGGCGTCTCGTTGCACGATTGCTTGAAGGCGTGAAAGAACCGGCTTTCCGAAAGCCCGGCCATCCCGGCCACCGTGACATGGCGGTTCAGGTTCTGGTGCAGGTGGCGTTCCAGGGCGGCCATCCTGCGCAGGGAAAGCCCGCCGCTGACCGGGGCGGATGGCCCGGTTTCGGCTTCGGTGGCGAAGATCTCGCCCAAGGTGGCCGAAAGCAGCGCATCGATCAGCATGTCGCCCCGGCGCGGGGACCGGACCGCGTCGGCCGCCAGCTGGGCAAGGTCGGCCAGGCTGCCGCTTGCCCGATCAGCCGCGGCACGGACAGGTCCGGCCGGATGTTCGCGGCCGCCAGCCGCTGCTGCAAGGCACCGCTTTCCAGGTGAAAGCCCAGGTGCATCTTTTCATGCCGCGCCTCGATGCGGCTCCGCAGCGGAAGGCCGGCCGGGACATGCAGCGCCTGGATGCCGCGATGCTCGGCCTTGTCCGCGCCGGTGCGCAGCGCCAGCGGCGGCGGTGCCTCGCCCAGGAAGATCACGATGCGCGGGTCCGGCGCGATGTAGAGCCCGCCGCCGCCCGCCTCGCCCCGCACCGACCAGACATCGGCGATCGCGCCGCAAAAGCGGCGGAAGGACAGCGGCGCCAGGGTCCGCAACCCGTGGATGCGGGTCTCCATCCGGGGGCGAAACCCCTTATGGGGCGGCATCTTCTCCTGCCTGGATGCGTTGCTGGATATTGCCGGCACCGCCACGAGCCCGGCATCGCAAATTGTTGATTGGAAAACCCTGAATTGCAGGCCGGCCCGCCGGCCCGACGCGGCGGCACGCATCGCAAAGGCCCCCGTCCCGGCGAATCCGCCTTGCCGATCCAGGGGATCGAGGCATCGGCAGGATGCCGCCGCACGGAATCGCCGCCGCCCGTTACCGGCGCGGCTTGCCCAGGCTGGCGCGGTATTTGGCGACGGTGCGGCGCGCCAGCGGCATGCCGCGCCGCGCCAGGGCCGCGGCCAGCCGCGCATCCGACAGCGGCTCGGCCCTGGGCCAGTTCTCGATCAGCGCCGCCAGCAGGCGCAGGACGGCTTCGCGGCCCACGCCGGGCAGGCGCGGGCTGACCGGCGCGGGCAGCAGATCCCGCAAGGGCACGGTCCCGCGCGGCGCCCGGATCGCCACCCCGGCGACCGCGCGGCTGACGGTGCTCTTGTCCAGCCCCAGCCTTTCGGCCAGCGCGGTCATGGTCAGCGGATTCAGCCGCCCCCGGCCCAGCAGCCATGGCCCCTGCACCTCGGCCAGGGCCAGGCCGATGCGCCACAGGGTGCCCGCCCGGCCCTCGACCGCCGCGACCAGAGCCTGCGCGGCGATGCGGCCCGGCCCGTCCGCCGCGCCATCGCGCAGCGCCAGCCCGGTCGGCGCGATCCAGCGCAGCTCGCCCTCGTGCGTCAGCTCCAGTTCGGGCGGCGCCGGCGCCGGGTCGTCGGACAGCGGACAGGGGGCCAGCCGGCGCAGATCCTCCAGCATCCCCGCCGCATCCTCCAGGTCGCAGCCGCAATGGCCGGCGATGGCGGCAAGATCCGCCGCCGCCGCCAGGTCCAGCCGGTCCAGAAGCGTCGCGATCATCGGGTCATAGCGCCCGGCCGCCTCGAGCCCCAGCCGCAGATGCTCGGCCAGCGAGCGGGCAAAGACGCCGGGCGGCTCCAGCCCCTGCAGCCGGGGCAGCAGCGCCTCGATCGCCGCGGCGCTGCAGGACAGCCAGCCGGCGATCTCGGGCAACGGGTCGGCGATCCAGCCGCGCTCGTCCAGGCAATACACCAGGCCGCGGGCGATGCGCGCCTCCTCGGGGCCAAGGCGCATCAGCCCGACCTGCTCCAGCAGCGCCTGCCGGCCCGAGACGACCGCCGCAGGCTCGGGCCCCGCCGACAGGGCAAGCAAGGGATTGGCCGCCGCCTCGTGGCGCAGGCGCCGGCGCAGCCTGGCCCCGTCCATGCGCAGCACCTCCAGCGACAGCCGCATCTGCTGGCTCAGCGACAGGCCCCTGATCTGGCGCGGCTCTTGCCTTTGCATGGTCCTGCCTCCCTGCCCCGTGGCGCGACAGGTGTTGCAGCCGCTGCGACACCCGCGCCCCGCAATCCCCGGAAATCCCGCCTTGCAGACCCTGGCACGGTCGTTGCTTGCATGATGGTCAGGGAGGACGGACATGGTCAAGGTCGGCATCATCGCCAATCCGATTTCGGCCCGCGACATCCGGCGGGTGATCTCGCATGCGGGCAACCTGCCCATCAACGACCGCGCCAATATCGTGCTGCGCATGATGGCCGGGCTGGCCGCGGCCGGGGTCGAGGAAGTGCTGGTCATGCCGGAAAACGGCGGCATCCGCTTTCACCTGGAACGCAGCATCCGGCGCGAGGCGCGGCTGGGCCACGCCAATTTCCCGCAGCTGCGCTACCTGGACATGCCCGTCACCGCCACGCCCGAGGACAGCGCCCGCGCCGCCCGGATGATGGCGGCCGAAGGCGTCGCGGCCATCGTGGTGCTGGGCGGCGACGGCACCAACCGCGTCGTCGTGGGGGCCTGCGGCAGCGTGCCGGTGGCGGGCGTCTCGACCGGCACCAACAACGCCTTCCCGGAGCTACGCGAGCCGACGATCACCGGCCTGGCCGTGGGGCTGGCCGCGACCGGACAGGTGCCCCCGGACGTGGCGCTGCGCCCGAACAAATGGCTGGAGGTCGCGATGGGCGACCGGCGCGAGATCGCGCTGGTCGATGTCGCCGTGGTCGAGGACCGTTTCGTCGGCGCCCGCGCCATCTGGAAGACGACGGGCTTTCGCGACCTGTTCGTGACCTTCGGCCTGCCGCAGGCCATCGGCATGTCCGCGATCGCCGGGCTTTGCGACCCGGTGGACCGCGCCACGCCCGAGGGCCGCCATATCCGCCTGTCGCCCGACGCGCCGCGCCAGTTGCTTGCCCCCATCGCGCCGGGGCTGATCGACCGGCTGGGCATCGCCGGCGTCGCGCGGATGGCACCGGGCCGGGCGCATGCCCCCTCGATCCGCGCCGGCACGCTGGCCTTCGACGGCGAGCGCGAGCTGACATTCACCGAAGGCGACCGGGTCTCGGTGCGGCTGGTGCCCGACGCCTTCCGCACCATCGACGTGCCCGCCTGCATGGCCCATGCGGCCGCGGCCGGGCTGTTCATCCGCAACCCAGACTGAACCATAAGGGAGGAGTTCATGTCCAATCCGTTTCCGCTGCCGAAAGAGCAGCTTCTGGACGCCTATCGCAAGATGCGCACCATCCGCGATTTCGAGGAACGGCTGCATGTCGATTTCGCCCGCGGCGAGATCCCCGGCTTCGTCCACCTCTATGCCGGCGAAGAGGCGACGGCGGTCGGCATCATGATGCATCTGCACGACCGCGACCGCATCGCCTCGACCCATCGCGGCCATGGCCATTGCATCGCCAAGGGCGTCGACGTCAAGGCGATGATGGCCGAGATCTATGGCAAGGCCACCGGCTGCTGCGCCGGCAAGGGCGGCTCGATGCATATCGCCGACCTGTCCTTGGGAATGATGGGCGCGAACGGCATCCTGGGCGCCGGGGCGCCCTTGGTCTGCGGCGCGGCGCTGGCGGCGCAGAAGCTGGGCCATGACGGCGTCGGCATCACCTTCTTCGGCGACGGCGCCTCGAACCAGGGCACGGTGCTGGAAAGCATGAACCTGGCCGCGATCTGGAACCTGCCGGTGATCTTCGTGGTGGAAAACAACGGCTATGCCGAATCCACCTCGGTCGATTATGCCACCGCCTCGGACAGCTACGTGGACCGGGCGACCGGCTTCGGCATGCCGGGGATCACCGTGGACGGGCTGGATTTCTTCGCCGTCCACGAGGCGGCGGGCGAGGTCATCCGCCGCGCCCGCGAAGGCGCCGGGCCGACGCTCTTGGAATGCAAGAACGTGCGCTTCTTCGGCCATTTCGAAGGCGACGCCCAGACCTACAAGGCGCCGGGCGAGAACGAATACAACCGCGCCCACAACGATTGCCTGAAGCTGTTCCGCCAGAAAGTGACCGAGGCCGGGGTGATCTCGGATGCCGAGCTCGATGCCATCGACGCCGAGGTGGCGGCGCTGATCGACGAGGCCGTGGCCGAGGCCATCGCCGCGCCGCTGCCCGAGGCCGCGAAACTGACCGCCGACGTCTATGTGAGCTATTGAGGGAGGAATTACCATGGCACGCATCATCAGCATGAAGGACGCGGTGAACGAGGCGCTGGATCAGGAGATGAGCCGCGACCCCACCGTGATCATGATGGGCGAGGATATCGTCGGCGGCGCCGGCGCGCAGGGCGAGGATGACGCCTGGGGCGGCGTCCTGGGCGTCAGCAAGGGGCTTTACGCCAAGCACCCGAAGCAGATGATCGACACGCCGCTGTCGGAAAGCGCCTATGTCGGCGCCGCCATCGGCGCGGCGACGGCGGGGCTGCGGCCGGTGGCGGAACTGATGTTCGTCGATTTCATCGGCGTCTGCCTGGACCAGGTCTTCAACCAGGCGGCGAAATTCCGCTACATGTTCGGCGGCAAGGCGGAAACCCCGGTGGTGATCCGGGCGATGTGCGGCGCCGGCTTCCGCGCCGCCGCCCAGCACAGCCAGATGCTGACGCCGCTGTTCACCCATATCCCCGGCCTCAAGGTGGTCTGCCCCTCGAACGCCTATGACTGCAAGGGGCTGCTGATCCAGGCGATCCGCGACAACGACCCGGTGATCTTCCTCGAACACAAGAACCTCTACGCCAGCACGGCGGATGTGCCCGAGGAGCCCTATGCCATCCCCTTCGGCGAGGCGAACATCGTCCGCGAGGGCGGCGACGCCACCATCGTCACCTATGGCCAGATGGTCGGCCGCGCGCTGGAAGCCGCCGAGATGCTGAAGAAGGACGGCGTCGACGCCGAGGTGATCGACCTGCGCACGCTCTCGCCCATCGACATGGACACGGTGCTGGAAAGCGTCGAGGCGACCGGCCGGCTGGTCTGCGTGGACGAGGCGAACCCGCGCTGTTCCATCGCCGCCGACATCGCCGCCACCGTGGCGCAGGACGCCTTCGGCGCCCTCAAGGCACCGATCCAGATGGTGACGCCGCCGCATGCGCCGGTGCCCTTCTCGCCCTCGCTGGAGGACGCCTATGTGCCCTCGGCCGAGCGCATCGCCGCGGCCGTCCGCAAGACGCTGGAGAACTGACATGGCAGACATCACCCCGATCCTGATGCCGAAATGGGGGCTCTCGATGCGCGAGGGCAAGCTGGCGGCCTGGCACGTGGCCGAGGGCGCCGAGATCAAGCCCGGCGACGAGATCATGGATGTCGAGACCGACAAGATCGCCAATGTGGTCGAGGCCGCCGACGGGGGCCTCTTGCGCCGCCGCGTCGGCATCGAGGGCGAGACCTATCCGGTGCGCGCGCTGCTGGCGGTGATGGCGCCGGAATCGGTGCCGGACGCGGAAATCGACGCCTATGTCGCCGCCTATCAGGCGCCCTCGGCCGGCGACGAGGACGAAGATGCCGGACCCGCCTATCAATATGCCGACCTGCCCATGGGCCGCATCCGCTATGCCGAGCGGCCGGGCGAGGGCGCGCCGCTGGTGCTGATCCACGGCTTCGGCGGCGATCTGGACAACTGGCTGTTCAACATCGACGCGCTGGCGGAAGCCGCGCCGGTCTATGCGCTGGACCTGCCCGGCCATGGCCAGTCGGTGAAATCGGCGCGCCCGGCGGGGCTGGGGCTGATGGTGGAAACCGTCCTGGCCTTCCTCGACCATATCGGCGCGGACAGGGCGCATCTGGCCGGTCATTCCATGGGCGGGCTGGTCGCCGGCACGCTGGCGGCCCGGCACCCCGAACGCGCGGCCTCGGTCACGCTGATCTGTCCGGCGGGCCTCGGGTCCGAGATCAATGCCGATTACATCGACGGCTTCGTGAAGGCCACCGGGCGCAAGGATCTGAAGCCGGTGCTGGCGCATCTGTTCAGGGACCAGTCGCTGGTCAGCCGCGCGATGGTCGAGGATCTGCTGAAATACAAGCGCCTCGACGGCGTGCCGGATTTCCTGGCCGAACTGGCCGGAAACCTGTTCCGCGAGGGCCGGCAGGCCGAGCAACTGGCCGAGGCGCTGGCCGCCTCGGGCGTCCCCGCCCAGGTGATCTGGGGCGAGGCCGATGCGATCATCCCCGCCGCCCATGCCGAAAGCCTGCCGGGGGCGTCGCGCCATGTCATCCCGGACGCCGGCCACATGGTGCAGATGGAGCAATCGGCCGAGGTCAACCGCCTGATCCGCGACTTCATCGCCTGAACCGCCGGCCGTCCCCTCGGGGGCGGCCCCTTGCAATGGGAGGAGAGAGATGAGCAATTCCGTCGAAGGCCGCGTGGTCATCGTCACCGGCGCCGGCCGCGGCATCGGCCGCTCCATCGCCGAGGGGCTGGCGCAGGCCGGCGCCCGGGTGGTGATCGCCGACATCGCCGCCGATACCGCCGAAACCACCGCCGCCGAGATCCGCGAGGCGGGCGGGCAGGCCATCGGCCTTGCCGTCGATGTGACCGACCGCGCCAGCACGCGCGCGCTGATCGCCCGCACCGTCGCCGAACATGGCCGGCTGGATGCCATGTTCAACAATGCCGGCATCGCCCAGGTCAAGCCGTTCAACGACATCACCGAGGACGACTGGCACCGCGTCATGGACGTGAACGCCATGGGCGTGCTGATCGGCATCCAGGAGGCGGCACGGCAGTTCATCGCCCAGGGCGGCGGCGGCAAGATCGTCAACACCGCCTCGATCGCCGGCAAGCAGGGCTACGAGCCCTTGGCGCATTACTCGGCCAGCAAGTTCGCCGTGGTGGCGCTGACCCAGGCCGCGGCCCGCGCCTTCGGCAGGCACGGCATCTGCGTCAACGCCATCTGCCCCGGCGTGGTCGCCACCGACATGTGGAAGCTGATCGACAAGGGCTTCAAGGACGAGGGGCTGACCAGCCGCGACAACGAGGCTTTCGAGGGCTTTTCCGCCGACATCCTGCTGGGCCGCCCCTCGCGCCCTGAGGATCTGGCCGGCGTCTCGATCTTCCTCGCCTCGGCCGGGTCGGATTACATGACCGGGCAAAGCCTGGTCGTCGATGGAGGGATGGTTCTGGTATGAGCGCGAAACAGAAACTGGCCGAGATGAACGCCCGCGCCGCCGCGCTCTACAAGGCAGACGGCAAGACCATGTCCGCATTCCGCGGGCTGATGGCCGCCGCGAACCGCGAGGGCCGGATCGGCCCCGCCATGAAAGAGATGATCGCCATCGCCGTCGCCATCGGGCGCGGCTGCGAGGATTGCATCATCTTCCACACCGCCGAGGCCAAGGCCCATGGCGCCAGCCGCGACGAGTTCGTCGAGGTTCTTGCCATCGCCATCGAGATGTCCGGCGGGCCGGGCACGGTCTATGCCGCCAAGGCGCTGGCCGCCTATGACGAATTGTGAGGCATCCCCATGAAAGCATTGCGTTTCCACGCCGCCAGGGATCTGCGGATCGAGGACATCCCCGAACCGCCCCGGCCCGGCCCCGGCCAGGTGCTGATCCGAAACCGCTTCGTCGGCATCTGCGGCACCGACCTGCACGAATATGCCTCGGGCCCGATCTTCATCCCCACCCAGCCGCATCCCTATTCCGGCGCCCATGGCCCGCAGGTGCTGGGCCATGAATTCGGCGGCGAGGTCGTGGCGGTGGGCGAGGGCGTGACCAAGGTCGCGCCCGGCGACCGGGTGGCGGTGCAGCCGCTGATCATGCCGCGCGGCGGCGAATATTTCGCCGACCGGGGCTGGCACAACCTCTCGGGCAGCCTGGCGCTGGTCGGGCTGTCCTGGATCTCGGGCGGCATGGCCGAGATGGCGCTGCTCAACGACTACAATGTCGAGAAGATCCCCGACGGCATGACCGACGAAGAGGCCGCGCTGGTCGAGCCGACCGCCGTCTGCGTCTATGCCTGCGACCGCGGCCGGATCACGGCGGGGAACTCGGTGCTGGTCACGGGCGCCGGCCCCATCGGCATCCTGGCGCTGCTGACCGCGCGGGCCTTCGGCGCGACGCGGCTGTTCGTCTCGGACGTGAACGACACGCGGCTGGCGCTCGCCGCCGAGGTGGTGCCCGGTGTCGTCGCCATCAACCCGGCGCGCGAGGATGTGGGCGAGCGGGTGCGCGCCGGCACCGAAGGCGGCATCGGCTGCGACGTGGCGCTGGAATGCGTGGGCAACGAACGGGCGCTGCAATCCTGCCTCGACGCGCTGCGCAAGCAGGGGGTGATCGTGCAGACCGGGCTGCATCCGGGCAAGGGCAGCGTGGATTTCTTCCAGCTGACCTTCAAGGATGCCGAGATCCGCGGCTCCTGGTGCTATCCGACCCATGGCTGGCCGCGCACCATCGAGCTGATCGCCTCGGGCGCCATTCCGGCCAGCCGGGTTGTGACCAGGCGCATCGCGCTGGACCAGGCCGTGGCCGAGGGGTTCGAGGCGCTGCTGGACCCCGCCGGCACCCAGCTCAAGATCCTGATCGACCTGTCCCGCTGAGTCCCGCCGCCGCGGCAAAGTTTTCCACCCCGGCGCGGCCAAGCCGTGCTATCGTCGCGCCGGGCTTTGGGAGGAGCCGATGGGAGGAATGCAGGACACGGGGACGCATGTCCTTGAAATCTTTCGCGCGGCCGAAGGGCAATCCTCGCGCCGCGACCCGGATGTTCTGGCGTCCTGGCGGCGCTGCGTGAACGAACACCGGCTCGACCCGACCCGGCACCTGGGGCCGCGCATCGTCACCCAGGGCGAGCTGCGCCAGCACCGCCAGGAATCCGAGGAATTGCTGCGCATGGCCCGGCACGGGATGGAGGATCTCTATCGCCGGGTCAATTCGATGGGCTATGTGCTGCTGCTGGCCAATGCGCGGGGCGTGACCGTGGACGCCATCGGCGATGCGCAGTTGGATCGCGAATTGCGCCATGCCGGGCTGATCACCGGCTCGGAATGGCACGAGCGCGACGTCGGCACCAACGGGGTCGGCGCCTGCCTGGCCTCGGGCCAGGCGATCACCGTGCATCGCAGCGATCATTTCGACGTGACGCTGACGCCGCTGTCCTGCACGGCGGTACCGATCCACGACAGCCGCGGCAACCTGCTGGGCGTGCTGGATCTGTCGCATCTGCAAGCGCCGCAGGACAAGATCAGCCAGGCGCTGACGCTGGAGGTGATGAAATCCTGCGCCCGCCGCATCGAGATGGCCAACCTGGCCTGCAATCACCGCTCGGACTGGATCCTGCGCCTGCATCCCTCGCCCGAATTTCTGGACGTGGACCCGATGGCGGCGGTGGCGGTCGGGGCGGACGGCCGCATCACCGGCATGACGCATAACGCGCATGAGCTGGTAAGGGGCGATCTGATCGGCCGCCCCTTCAGCGATGTCTTTGCCCACGACTTCGAGGATCTGCCGGTGCTGTCGGCGGCCCAGGCCCCGGTCGAGGGGGTGCTGGAGATGCAGTCGGGCGGCATCCTCTTTGCCCGCGCCGTGCCGCCCGCCGCCCCGCCGCGCAGTACCGCCGCCACCGCCCTGCCCGCCCCCCTGCGCGCCATCCACGGCGGCGATCCCGCCATGCAGCACCTGGCCGAGCGCGCCGCCAAGGTGGTGGACCGCAAGATCAGCGTGATCCTGCGCGGCGAAACCGGGACCGGCAAGGAGTTCATCGCCCGCGCGATGCACCAGTCCTCGCGCCGCCGCGGCCCCTTCGTGGCCATCAACTGCGCCGCCCTGCCCGAGGCGCTGATCGAATCCGAGCTGTTCGGCTATGTCCCGAACGCCTTCACCGGCGCCCATGCCCGCGGCAAGAAGGGCCTGATCCGCGAGGCGCATGGCGGCACGCTTTTCCTGGACGAGATCGGCGACATGCCCCTGCCCCTGCAGGCCCGGCTGCTGCGCGTTCTGGCCGAGCACGAGGTGCTGCCGGTCGGCGGAACCCGCGTCGAGCCGGTGGACATCCGCGTCATCTCGGCCTCGCATCGCGACCTGGCCGCGCAGGTGGCCGAGGGCAGCTTCCGCCAGGATCTGTTCTATCGCCTGAACGGGCTGGTGCTGGACGTGCCCCCGGTGCGCGCGCGCCGCGACCTGGAATGGCTGATCGACCGCATCGCCGCCGCCACCGAGGAAAGGGTCGGCTTCACGCAAGCCGCCCGGCAGCGGCTGCTGGCCCATGACTGGCCGGGCAATGTGCGCGAGATCATCAATGTCTGCGAATTATGCGCGGCGCTTTGCGAAGGCCGGCCGGTCGAGCCGGACGACCTGCCCTGCCATATCGCCGGCCCCGCGGCGCAGCCCGACCCGCAATCCGGGCCCGAACTGCTGGCATTCCTGGAACGGTGCCGCGGCAATGTCTCGGCGGCGGCGCGGCTGGCCGGGATCGACCGCTCGACCTTCTACCGCAGGCTGCACCGCGCCGGCCTGATGGACCGCCGGCAAGGCTAGGCGCCGGCGCCGGAACGGCCCGCGCCAAGCCGCCCGGTCTATTTGTAGAAGCCCTCGCGCAGCTTGATGCCGTGTTCCAGCCATGCCTTCATCGCGCAAAGCATCCCGGTCCAGCCCTCGCAATTGCCCAGGCAGCCCCTTAGCCCGGCCTCGGTCTCGGGCCAGCCGTATTCGCTGATCCGCACCAGCGTGCGCCCGTCCTCCAGCGGGTGGAAGGCCATGGTCACGGTGGTCCAGATGCGCGGCTCGCCCTCGGCCTCCCATTGCAGGACGATGCGCTCGTTGGGCACCACCTCCTGCACCAGCACCGGAAAGGCGCCGGGATAATCGTGGAAATCCCAGCTCACCTCGGCCCTGGTGGCCAGCCGCCCCCTCGCCCCGCCGGTGGTGAAGAACTGCGACAGGCTGTCGGGGTTCACCACGGCCTCGAACACCTCGCCGACCGGCTTCGCGATCCGGCCGCTGACGGTGAATTTCAGTTCCATGCGACGATCCTCCTGGTTCTGTCCGCCCTTGTCCTGCATCCCATAATGTTATAGAACTATAACATGTCAACAGAAGATCAGGACGACGCGCTGTTCAAGGCGCTGGGGCACCGGGTGCGGCGGCAATTGCTCGACCGGCTCAAGGCGGGGCCGCAGACCACCGGCGGGCTGTGCGAGGCGATGCCGCAGCTGGACCGCTGCACGGTCATGCAGCACCTGCGGGTGCTGGAGGCGGCCGGGCTGGTCGTGGTCGAGCGCCGCGGCCGCGAAAGGTGGAACCACCTGGACGCGCTGCCGATCCAGGCCCTGCAGGACCGCTGGATCGGCCCCTATGCCGCCCATGCCGCCGCCATGCTGGCCGGGCTGAAACGCGCGGCAGAGGACGGCCAGCCGCAGGACCGCGACAAGGCCCTGCCGGGCTAGGCGCGGCCCTCAGACCTCGTCCAGCCCCTCCAGCAATCCGGGGGACATCTCCTCCCAGAAGGCGGCGATGCGGATGGCGTTCAGCGGCGACATCCAGCCGTGCTTCTCGAAATCCTCGCGCATGCGGGCATCGGACAGCTGCGCCAGGAACAGCCGCTTGTCGGCATCGCGCTGGGTTGGGGTGCGGGCCTTGACCGCGTCCAGGATGCGGCGCAGCCGCTCGGCCCGCGGATTGGGGGCCGCCTCCCCTGCCCGCTCGGCCGTCGCGCCGAAATTCCCCTCCAGCGCCGCGGTCAGGTAGCCCAGCTTGCTTTTCACGTTCTTGCGCGTCTCGACATAATCCAGCTTTTCCAGCACCTGCTCCTCGCCATGCGCGGTCAGCCATTGCCGCGCCAGCCGGTCGCTGACCCCCAGGCCGCGCAGCCGGGCATAGACGGCGCCGTGCCGCATCCCCTCGCCGTCGTCCATGTCCAGGATCGCCAGCTGCGGGTTCTCCGTGATGCGAAAGCGGATTTCCGTCACCACCCTGCCCTGCTTCCTCGTCTCGGGCGTGACCAGGATGTTGCTGGTGCGGTTCACCTCGTCCACGGCGGGCTTGATGACCTTGGCGTTCAGGTGCTTGAAGGTCTCGTAATAGGCCGAGCCCTCGACCCCCATCAGCCGCCGGAACAGGTCCAAGGGCCACCAGCCGGTCGAGCCGGTCCTGACGAAACGATAGCAATTCTCGTAAAGCGCCAGCGCATGGCCGCTGGTGAAGCGGCGCTGGATGTTCAGGTTGATCAGCGCAAAGACCTTGGGGTCGTGCAGCTTTTCCGCCAGCGCCGGGGAATAGGCATATTCGCAGATCCCGCCCTTCAGCTTGGCATAGCTCAGCAGGCTCGACACGCCCCATTCCTGCTGGCCCTTTTCGTCCAGCATGTCCCATTCGGCCACCGTCTCGGCCAGGCCGCGCAGGGATTGCTTCAGCGTCTCCATGTCGTTGCTGTTATAGCCGATCATCAGGCACAGCGTGCGCGCGTCGATCTGGTGGCGCGCGCGGCTGATCAGCGTGTCATAGGCATTGAGCAGCAGGACGTTGGACAGCTTGCGCTGCAATAGCGTCAGCTTGCCCGAGACATGGATCGCCGCCACATGCTTCTTGACCGCCCCCCGGCGCAGCGCGCCCGAAAGCTGGTCGCGAGGAATATCCCCCATCGCCCTGCCCTTCTTGTCGTTATGCGGATTATGCCCGATCAGGTACCTCGCCACAACAGTCATCCGGGTTCCCATGATCCGCGAAACGCCATCCCGAAGACGGGTGCCTTTGCCGCTTCCGGCCGCGAAAGGCACCCGTTTACAGGGCGCAGGAGTCGGGTCTTGGGGCCGAAACAGGCAGAAAACCGCGCCTTCCGGCCGATCCCGCATGTGGAAACCCGGTTTCCCGCGAATCGGTGCCCCACCTCCCGGATTCGGGTGCTCCTGGTCCCGCAAACAGGTGCCTTTGGACCTGTAAACGGGTGCCTTATCGTCCTTATCCCTATGAAAAACCGCGGATTCTTGACCCGCAAAGATTCTAAAGACCTGAAAGGAATCCAAACTTTACGCTGCTGCTTTTCCTGATTCCGGGGGAATTTCGCTGCGAAACCTCGCAGAACGATTCACTTGCGGCCGGGGATGTGTAATAGTTTCGCCAAAATATCCAACGAAGCAGCACATCGCAGAGGTAGCGGCATGTCTTCAGGCAAAGACCCCCTTCCCCCCTATTTCAACATCAGCCCGGCGAAGGCGGCCCAGCGTCTTTCCGAGCCTATCGACACGGCCCGATTCGCGAAAGCCGCCGCCTTCGCCGCCAAGGGCCGCCAGGATCTGGCCGAGCGCGGCTATGCCCCCGACGGCAGGAAGCGGCTGCGCCGCTTTTCCACCTGGGAGGTCTGCCGCTACCTGATCCCGGTGGCGCCGGCGCATTTCCGCCGCGTGCTGCTCAAGAACCCCGACCTGCCGCAGGGCCAGGGCGAGGGCAATTCGAAATGGTTCAGCCTCGACGACGTGCTGCGCCTGCGCGACCATTTCGCGACCGAGGGCGCGGCCGGCCGGGAATACCGCCCCTGGCGCCCCGAGGGCCTGCCGGCCAAGACCATCGCCGTGGCCAATTTCAAGGGCGGCGTCGGCAAGACCTCGACCGCCGCGCATCTGGCCATGTCGGCGGCGCTGGACGGCTACAAGGTGCTGGTGATCGACCTGGACAGCCAGGGCAGCATGACCTCGATCATGGGTGGCAAGGTGGCCGACGAATGGTCCACGGCCTTCCCGCTTCTGGCCAAGGACTATGCGCTGGCGCTTCAGGACGAGAACCGGGTGCGCGAGGCGGCGGGACAAACCCCCCTGCCCTTCGACGAGACCCTGACCGAGGCGCTGACGCTTTCTGCCACGGACCTGATCCAGAAGACGCATTGGCCCAATATCGACCTGCTCGGCGCGCAGCTGAACCTCTACTGGGCCGAATTCCAGGTGCCGGTCTGGCGCATGGGCCTGCGCGGCTGGCCGCTCTGGGATGCGCTCGGCAATGCGCTGGCCAATGACGGCATCCTGGAAAGCTATGACATCATCATCCTCGATACGCCCCCCGCGCTTGGCTACCTGACCATCAACGCGCTGGCGGCGGCCGACATCCTGCTGGTCCCGCTGGGCGCCTCGTTCCTGGAATTCGACTCGACCGGGCGCTTCTTCGACATGCTCTATTCGACCTTCGCCAGCGTCGAGGAAGGCGAGAACGCCGCCCGCCGCCGCGACGGGCTGCCCGAGATGCGCTTCGAATGGGACGCGGTGCGGGCCATCATCACCCGCTTCGACGCCGCCCAGCAGACCGACCTGGCGAATGTCATCCAGGCCTATTTCGGCGATTTCATGACCACCTATCGCCAGGAACTGACCGCCATGGTCGGCCAGGCCGGCGAACAGGTGAACGGCATCTACGAGGCCGATTACCGCGAGTTCAACCGCGAGACCTATGTCCGCGGCCGCGAGACATTCGACCGCACCTGGGCCGAGGTGAAGGAGTTGATCCTGGGCACCTGGTGGCGCGATCTTCAGATGCAGCAGGCCAACGAGGCGGCCGAGGTGAAGGAGCAGGCCCATGGCTAAGCGCAGAAGGCTGGAGACCCCCAGCAGCGCCGATCTGGACCGGATCGAGGCGCAGTTTCGCAGCGAAACCTTCGAGCGGCCCGCCCTGGGCCGCGGCATCGCCCCCCCCATCGCCCAGGTCGCGGCCGACAGCGCCGCCCTGGCCAGCGCCGAAAGCGTGGAAAGCCGCGCCGCCCGCGCCAGGGCCGATGCCGATGCCGCCCGGCTGCATGACGCGCAGGAGCGGGGGCTGCTGATCGTCGAGCTGCCGATCGAGCAGATCGACGAGGGCGCGATGATCCGCGACCGCATGGTGATGAGCGAGGAGGACATGCAGGAGCTGCGGCTGTCCATCGCCGCGCATGGGCTGCGGCTGCCGATCGAGGTCTTCGAGATCGACCGGCCCGAAGGGCAGGGGCCGCGCTACGGGCTGCTCTCGGGCTATCGCCGGCTGCATGCGGTGCGGGCGCTGCACGACCTGACCCAGGCCGAGAAGCATGCCACGATCCGCGCCCTGATCCGCCCCCGCACCGAGACCGACGAGGCTTTCGTCGCCATGGTCGAGGAGAACGAGGTCCGCGAGGAGCTGAGCCATTTCGAGCGCGGCCGCATCGCCGTGATCGCCGCCAACCAGGGCGCCTTCGCCAATACCGAGGACGCGGTGAACAAGCTTTTCGCCACCGGCTCCAAGGCCAAGCGGTCCAAGGTGCGCTCATTCGCGCTGATCTTCGAGGAGCTGGGCGACATGCTGCGCTTTCCCGAGGCGCTGACCGAAAGGCGCGGCCTGCGCCTGGCCACCGCCTTGCGCAACGGCGCCGAGGCCCGGCTGCGGCAATCCCTGTCCGTGCGGATTCCCGGCGATGCCGAGGAGGAATGGGCCCTGATCGAGCCGGTGCTGCAAGCTCTGGAGAGCAATCGCAGCGAGCTGGGCCGGGCGGGGCGTCCGCGCTCCAACGCGCCGCGCCAAGGCTGGAGCGAGGCCATGACCCGGCGCACCGCAGGCGGCGTCGAGATCCGCTGGGGCAGAGAGGGCAAGGCGCATATCCTGAGGCTGGAGGGCGGTCAGCTGGACGACGATCTCATGGAGCGGGTGGTGCGCGAGATCCAGGCGCTGCTGGACGGCTAGGGGTTTCGCAGCGAAACCTTGAGGATGAGCCCCAAGGCCGGGACCGGCATCACGCCCTGACGGTCCCGGCCTTGTTGCCAAAGCCTGCCAAGGAAGGTAGCAATAAGCAGAGGCCGGTCCTGGCGGCGGCTGGTTCCAACCTGCCCGGTCGCGGGGGATGGGCCGGCGAGTTCCAGGCTGTCCAAGGCGGTATCCGGCTTGGAGCGGCAGGTGCCCTGAAGCGGGGAAGGGGCGTCGCTTGGCGGGAATTGGGTGAGATAGGCCCCTCTGCTGTTATCCGCAAAATCTCGATCATATGCGGATAAATATGATAACCAACTGATTTTATGGCGGCCGAGATGGGTCCACGCTGGTTGCTTAAGTGCCTCCAGACGGCCCGGATACGCGCAATGGCCGCTGCCTTTGGGTCGCGGAAAGGGCAGGGGGCGTGGAGTGGCAGATCGGGGGCGGTGAAGTCTTGACGGCGCCGATGCGGGGTGGGCCTGCGGAAGCTGGTCGGGTGGAACCAGCGCGCCGGCGATCCCCGGCCTGTCGCCCTACCCGCCGCGTGGGATCCGATGAATGGATGCGGGCGGAGTGATCGGAAGGCTTTACCTCCTGCCCCGACATTGGACCACCGGGACGGTCGGCAATCCCCGGCCTTGGCGCTGTGCCTGCCGTGTGGAGTTCAGCGAATGGCGGCGGGCAGACTGAACCAAAAGGCTGCACTTTCGGCCCGGACATTGTCGGGAGGGCTGGCCGTGGACAATCGGGGCCGTGGACAATCGGGGCCGTGGACAATCGGGGCCGTGGACAATCGGGGCCGTGGACAATCGGGGCCGTGGACAATCGGGGCCGTGGACAATCGGGGCCGTGGACAATCGGGGCCGTGGACAATCGGGGCCGTGGACAATCGGGGCCGTGGACAATCGGGGCCGTGGACAATCGGGGCCGCGTCGCGGCAACCGCGGGGTTGCGCGACGCGGCCCAAGGGCGGCGACCGGGTCGGTGCGATGGGCGCATCGCGATGCGCCCATGCCGGTTTCAAAGCCGCTCAGGCCGCGGATCGTCCGCGAAACCCTCGGCATTGGGCATGCGGATCTGCGGCAGGCTTTCGCGGTCCAGCACCGTCGTCTCGTCCACGATCCCCGCGCGGCCCAGGATATAGGCGCTGACCGCATAGACCTCGTCCGGCGTGAGCGAGCCGGGCGCATCCATCGGCATGGCCCGGTGGATATAGTCGTAAAGCGTGCTGGCATGGGCCAGGTAGCTTTCCACCGTCTTGAGGGGCGTGTCGCTGGCCAGCGTGTCGCGGCCGCCGATCAGCGCCGGTCCGCCGGTTTCGGGGATGCCTTCCAGGTTCTCGCCATGGCAGGCCAGGCAACGCTCGTCGTAAAGCGCCTTGCCGTCGGCATAGCTGCCGCGGCCGTCGGGAAGCCCGTGCCCGTCGGGCGTCACGTCGATGTCGATCGCCGCGATCTCTTCCTCGGTCGCCGCCCTGCCGATGCCGAAATTCGCCTCCAGCCCCGGAGTCCCGGCGGCCTCCTGGTCCGCGACCGCAGGCGAGGGCGGCGTGGGTTCGCCGCTGTCGGGCAGTTCGGCCGGCAGCGGGGCGACGGTGCGGGGGGCGGCGGCGTCCTGGGCAAGCCCGCCCAGCGGAAGCAGCGCGCAAGCCAGCGCAAGGGCGCTGCGCAGGGGATATTGCCTAGACATGAACATTGGACACCTCGCCGTCCTGTGCAACGCGCCAGCTTTGGATCGCGTTCAGGTGATAGACCGACTTCGTGCCCCGCGCCTGGACCAGTTCGGCCAGGGTCGGCTGGCGATAGCCGGTATCGTCGGTGCAGCGGCTTTGCAGCACCGCCTCGGCCCCGTCCCAGATCCAGGGCAGGCGGAAGCGGGTGTGGCACTTGTCCAGCACCGGCTCTTGCAGCGCGGCCTGGGTCCAGCTCTGGCCGCCATCGGCCGAGACCTCGACCTCGGCGATGCGGCCGCGCCCCGACCAGGCCAGGCCGGTGATCTCGTAAAAGCCCGGGCGCGGCAGCCGCATCGCCCCCGAGGGGAAGGTGATGACCGATTTCGCGTCCATGGTCAGGGTGAACTGCCGGGCGGTGCCGTCGGCCAGCAGGTCGGTATATTTCAGCGTCTCCTCGCGGGTCATGAAGGGCTTGTCGCCGATCTCGAGCCGGCGCAGCCATTTGATCTGGGTGTTGCCCTCGTAGCCCGGCAGCAGCAGGCGCAGTGGATAGCCCTGTTCGGGGCGCAGCGCCTCGCCGTTCTGCGCATAGGCCAGGATGGCGTCGTCCATCGCCTTGTCGATGGGGATCGAGCGGGTCATGACCGCCGCATCCGCGCCCTCGGCCAGGATCCAGGCGGCACCGTCCTGCAGGCCGGCCTCGTTCAGCACGGTCGAGAGCCGCACCCCGGTCCATTCCGAGGTCGAGGTCAGCCCATGCGTGCCCTGCACGGTCCTGAGCGTGGGCTTTTCCCATTCCGTCAGCCCGTTGCCGGAACATTCGATGAACACGATCCGGCTGACCGAGGGCATCCGCTTGAGGTCGTCCATGGTCAGGCGCAGCGGCTTGTCCACCATGCCGTGCAGGATCAGGCTGTGGCGCTGCGGATCGATGTTCGGGATGCCGGCATGGTGGCGTTCGAAATGCAGGCCCGAGGGGGTGATGATCCCGTGGCCCGAGGCCAGCGGCGTCAGCGACCAGCTGGAATCCAGGCTGGCGGTCGGATAGCGCCAGCGGATCTCGTTCTCGAATTGCGACCGCGAGCCGTAGCCGCCGTCCTCCAGGATCACCCGGCCCTGTTCCCTGGTCGGGTCGGGCTGCACCGGGTATTCGATGGCGCCGGGCGGCGCCTCGGCGCGGGCAGGGCGGGCACCGAGCAGCGCGCCCCCAAGAAGCGCCCCGCCGAGCAGCATCCCGCGCCGGCTGAGACCGGGAAACATCCCCTCCCTGCAATCGCAATCGGGCGCCGGCCCGGGATGCAGGATGCGGTTTTCCAAGGTCACGAGCGCCTCGGCCATCTGCCTTTCGGCCGGGCCATAGCGTTCGGATGAGAATGGCAGATCTGGCATTGCGTTTCCTCCCCGTGGTTTCGCATACGCTGGATGGATGCCGCGGCGCCGCGTCCCGTTCGTCGCGCCGGGGTCGATGATAGCACCAAATCGCCCGCCTTTCGCGCCCCATGCGTCCCCGGCCCGCGGCGCGCGGCCGGCCCGGCCCCGGCGATAATGCGGCTTTCCGGCGGGGGTTCGGTTATTTCATCCAATCATGGATAAAACCTGCGATATTCGGGGAAAGGTCATCTGAACTGGCCTAATAATATACTCGCCCGGACGATTATGACTTTGGGGGAAATCCGAAACGTGTTATGCATGCAGGGTATTGGTTAAACATTGCGTGCGGAGTGGGGATGATGGTATCGACCAACATCCAGGGACGTTCTGTTGATTCCGTATCCAGCGAGAATGCGACGATCAGCCTTGCCGGCAATCAAGACGGCGCGCAAGGTTTCTTTTTGCTGGATCATAATCTTGGAACGGTAAAGGCTGTCCTGTTCCTGGTCAGAGACCAGCCTTTCAAATTGCAGGTCAATTCCTCGGGGCCGCGTGGTTTCATGGCTTGGCTGGAAATTGCCGACAATGCGGGGCAGGGCACGGAAATAACCAGCCGGATCGTCAATATTGCGCATAATTTCGATCCGTCCAGGCTGGATATTTCCGGAAACATTCTGCTGGACCGCTGGCAAGACGGCGATCGGGCGCTTGTTCCGGTTTCCAGGGAAAAGGTGCGGTTCAATGACGGGGTCAGTCCCGATCTGCGCAAGATCCTGACCTTGAAGATTGCGCCGCTGTCGGAGTTCGAGGCCGGCGGCGTGCGGTGGAGTTCCGACCGGCCCCGGTGCGACGCGCAGCGGTTCGGCGAGCTGGCCGCGCTGATGGCGACCTATGCGCCGGGAAAGATCCTGCGGGATTTTTCACCGGAAAAGCTGCCCGATATTCTGGCGGCGCTTCGCGAGTTGAAGACCACCGACGACATCGGTTCGGTTCCGGCCGCATTTACCAGCTCCGGCCGCGCGGTCGAGCAGATTTCACAGCGGGAGGTCGATGAGACCGCGAATCTATTCGAGGTTCCTTCGGATTTCTCCAAGCCGGGAAAGCCGCAATCGGCGCCGGTTGCGGGAAACGGGTCCAGCCCGCCGGCGGAATCCCCGCTTGCCATTGCGACCCCGGTTTCGACCGGAATCGGGCTTGATCCCGGTTTCGGCTATCTTGCCCATGGTCCGGCTTTGCCGGAAAACACAAGGCCCATACCGATCAAGCCGCTGAGGGATTCGAACGCCTTTGCCGAAAAGCTCGATCTGAAAATCGTGACATTGGGATCGGCGGAAGCCCTGGCAGAGGCGCGCAGGAAATTCGCATCGGATTAGGGTGATTATGAACCATTAGCCGAGGTGTTCATGATAAGCTTCATCCTCAGGTCACGCGATGGCACGTCGCGAACGGATGCCGCTGCCGAAAACGCAAGCCTTGCGGATCTGCGCAAGCTTTTCGTCTCGACCGGTGAAATGGACGCGTTCGACCAGTTCCGCACCGGCAAGAGCGCCGATGCCCTGACGCTTGTTCCCCAGGATCGCGAGACGGCAACCGCCGTCGCCGACAATATGGTGGTCGAGATCGTTCCCATTCGCCGACAGGTCAAGTTCAAGGATCGCAAGGGCAGGGAACACAAGGTCTATGTCCGCGCCGACGAAACCCTGGCACAATTCAGGACGCAGAATGACTCGCTGGTCGACAAGGACGATGTCTTTCGAATCGCGGGCGCGGATGTGGACAAGGCGGCCGAGGCCACGACCTATCTGCGGCGGCTGGACGAGCTTTCCGTCAAGCGCGAGGCAGAACCCGCGGCGGCCAAGAAATTCAAGCTTCTTTTCCTGGAGGATGGCGAAAAGCCGCGCCAGATCGACTGGCCCGATGGCGGCGAGAACAAGACGCTTGGCCAGCTGCGGGATTTCCTGAAGGGCTGCGACGGCATTCCCATGGGGCGCCCGTTCCTCGATTCCTCCGGCAAGCCGATTGCCGAGGACATGGAGCCCTACGAGATCGTCGGACGCCTGGGCAAGCCCGATGAAAAGCTGGGGCTGCTGCGGTTCCGCTTCGAAAGCCCGCGCAAGCGCGGCGGGGCGACACCGGCAGGCAGTTCCCCGGCATCCGCCCCGGCGAAGCCGAAGACCGAGACCGGCGGCGGCGCCCAGCCGGGGCTGATCCAGACCGAGGACATGCTGCAACAGGTGCTGGGGCGGCCGACCGCCCCGACCGGCGCCCCGCAGGACGTTTTCGACACGATGGATGGCGGCGAACGGCAAGTCATCCTGAATGCCCTGCGCCATCTTCATGGTCTGCGCTTCGTGTCGATCCCCGGCGGCAGCTTCGATCTTGACCGGCCGCCGCGCCCGGCGCTGGATGCCGAGGACGCGGCGGATTTCCTTTGTGTCGCGCGGCCGATCCGCTCGACCCGGTTTTCGGCTTCGGCGACGCAAAGCCGGACGCTGGACGCCATCGCCTCCTCGCTGTCCTGGAATGTCGGGGGCGATTTCGGCGTCGAGGGCAAGGCCGCCAGCCTTTCGATCAAGAGCGATTATACCGAAACCAAGACAAGCGATCACAAGGAGGCCAGCGCCGCCCTGCATCTGCGGATCGAATATCTGGTGGCCAGGGCCGAGATCGTGATCGACCCGCGCAATGTCACCCTGTCCAAGCCGCTGTATGACGAGGCATATGCCCTGGTGAATGCGCCCCCCGCGACGGCCGGGGAAAGGGCCGAGGCGCTTGCCGCCATCCTGGACAGCTACGGGACGCATTTTCCGCTGCGCACGCTTGTCGGCGGCAAGCTTATCTATCGCCAGGACCGGGAGACAAAGGCGGGCGAGGATGCACATAGCCTGGCTCGCAGCTTTTCCACCGAGGTTCAGGGCTCTTACAAGAAGGTGACGGCAAGCGCCCATGGCGGCTTCAAATCCGAATCCTCGTCGAAATCCTTGTGGGAAGAGTCCTTCCAGGACGTGGAGGTCACCAGCGCCGGCGGCAATCCGGCCCTGGCGCTTGACCCTTATGGATGGGCGACGACGCTGAGCCATGCGGGATGGTGGAGCGTCATCTCATTCGCGGATGTCGTGCCGATCATCTTCCTGCTGCCCGAGGCGCTGAGAAAACCGATCATCGATATTTTCGTGGAAGGCAGGATCGAGGAAAAGCTGCGCTCGCCGATCGACTGGGAGAAATACCGGACCCAGCTGCTTCATCACAGCGTGGCGACGGATCCCGGTTCGGAAAAGCTGACGATCGACGATCCCGCCGTGCCGCGGCATCGCGATGAAAAGGCTGCCGAAACGAAAGACGAAGGGCCGGCCGAAACAGAGGGCGACGAGCTGACGATCAGTTCCTGATCGGCCGCCATCCCGTTCATGCGTATCGACGTGGTTGATAAGGAAGGGAGCATCATCATGGATATCGAGAAATTCAGCCTGCGGAATGGCGGCGGTTTCGTTGCCAAGCTTCACGTGGTCGCGGCGCCGCCCGATGGCGGCAGCAGCCAGACCTATGAGGAGAACACCGACATTCCCCTGGGCCAGGAGAAAACCGTGGATCTGGGGTCGCTCAAGATCCCCGAGGGCTCGCGGGTGAAGCTGAAGGCTTTCGTCGTGTGGGGCAATGACAACGTGGCGCAGCAGGCCTTCGTCTATCGCAAGGGGACGAACAAGACCGCCAAGTATTCCATCACCGGCACGACGCTTGACAACCAGCTTGGCCTGATCGGCGTGCAGTGAACATGCGCCGGCAGAGGCGGAAAATCCGCGCGGCCTTTGCCGGCGCGCCAGCCGCGTTTCTGAACGAATATTCCTATGTGGAGGACAAGCAATGCCATGGAGTCATCAAGCCAACCTGGACATGCAGGAAATCCGGCGAATGACCGATGCCGATGATTCGGAAATGGAACAGCTCATGACCAGCATGGGGCAATGGGCGCGGGCCAATCTGAACGGCCGCCATTTCATCCCCTTCGGCAGGTTCCGGGATCACGGCGTTTCATTCGTCGTGGAGAATGGCGAGATCATGGGCGCGCAATATGGCGACACGCTATAGCCCGGCATGACTTCGTTTTCCATGCCGGCATGAGCGGACGCGCGTTCCCCGGGGGCGGCGACGCTTGCGGCCCCGGGGCGCGATGCCCGGTTTTGCCGCTTGCCCCTTGTTCCGCGGCGGATGGGGTCCGCGCCAGCCCGGCGGGATGCGCGCATTCCGCCGGCCGTCTTGGCCCGGATGCCTGCCTTGCGGGCAGGGGGCCGTCTATGCGCGGGGCCGTCCTGCCGGTCCCGCGATGCCCGATGCCCCATCCGCGCCGGCCTCGATTTCCTCGGCCACGAGTTTCTGGAGCGTCCAGATGTAGTCGTCATGGATGCCGTGTTCGGCCAGCCCCCGGACCGTGCGCAGCAGGTATTCCGCGCCCGAGCCCGCCGCCCCCGCGGCGCGGGCCAGCCGCCGTGCCTGTTCCGCGACCGTCAGCTCGGCGCGCTGCGTGCCGACCGGGTCGGCATAGAAGGTCAGGGCCGGCTCGCGGCCGCGCCGGGTCTCGACCTCGATCCAGCAGGCATTGGCAGAGAGTTCATGCGCGACAAGCTCGCGCCGCAGGATGGCGCGCAGCGATTCCGCCTCGCTGCCTTCGGCGATTTCCAGCACCAGCCCCTCGCAGCTGCCGCCCGAGGCCAGGGCCAGCATCAGCCCCGGCCGTTCGGGCGTGCCGCGGAAATGGTCGAGCGAGATCGAGAAGCTGCGATGCCAGCCGATCGCGGTGGCGCGGCGGCGCGCGCCCACGGCAAAGCCGGGATTCCAGATCAGCGACCCATAGGCGAAGACCGGGATCGGCCGCGGCCGATCCTGCGTCAGCCGCTGGGCCAGGCGGTCGAGATCGGCATCCTCGAGCATCCGCCAGCGCGGATCGTGCAGCGGCCCCTCGGCCGCGGCGACGCGGGCGACATGATCGTCGGACAGCACGATGGGACGGCAATTGGCCATGGGATTTCCTGCAGGCAAGGACTGGTTCACCCGCGCAGGGTTCCCGCCGGAGCGGCCGCGGGTCAACCCCCAAACGGGGCCGGGCGGGGGGACCGAGGGGGTGCCATCCCAAGCGCCGGCCTGTCCCGGCAGATGACCGGCAGCCGGGCGGGGCGGGGGGTTACAGGCGCCGTTCGCCGGAGCCCGCCGCCTGGTGATGCCAGGCCAGCGTCTGCGGCCGCACCCTGGCCAGTGCCTGCACCAGCATGCCGGTGATCGCCGCCTTCAGCAGATCGCCGGGAATGAAGACCGCGACCAGGGTGAAGGCTTCGAGCAGGCTTTTCTGCGCCACGATGGCAAGCCCGGTCGCGCCGAAGACATAAAGGACCGCGATCCCGCCGAAAACCGCGCCCAGCCCGGCCGCCAGCCCGGCCGAACGCAGCCGCACATGCTCGACGAACAGCCCGGTGGCAAAGGCCGCGACCGGAAAGCCGAGCGCAAAGCCTGCCGTCGGCGCGACGAAGGCGCCAAGCCCGCCGCGCCCGCCCGCCAGCAGCGGCAGGCCAAGCGCCACCAGCAGCAGGAACAGCGCCGCCGCCGCCGCGCCGCGCCGCGCGCCAAGCACCGCGCCGGCCAGCATGACGCCCAGCGTCTGCGCCGTGATCGGCACGCCGAAGCCGAGGGTGATCTGCGGCACCAGCCCCAGCGCCGCGATCATCGCGGCGAAAAGGGCGATCTGGGCGATATTGCGTTCCATGCTGCTACTCCTGTCCATGCGGTCCAAGCGGGCCGCCGCGCGCGCGCAAAGCTTCGCCGACATGATCGGCATCGTCCAGTGCCTGCAGGGTCAGCGGCAGGATCAGCCGCCAGCCGGGACGGCGGCGGGACCGGGCGCGCCAGGCCTCGGCCAGGGTCTCGGCGCGGGCGACCAGGACCGGGGTGAAGCGGATGACCAGCGGGATGGCGATCTCCAGCATCCCGGTCGGCAGGCCCAGCCGGCGCAGCGGCGCGGTCAGGCGGCGGACCAGCTCGACCAGATCCTCGAGCCCCGTGGTCATCGTCACCAGGTTGGCCAGCGCCACCAGCGTCACCATGCGCAGGGTGATGAGCAGCCCCAGGCGCATGTCGCCGGCCGCCGCGTGCCAGGCCAGCAGGACGGCGACAAAGGGCAGCACCACCCGCAGGCTGCGCAGCCCCGCGCGCAGAAAGACCGGCCCCGGCGCGGCGTAAAGCGCCAGCACCGCGACCAGCGCCGCGGCATGGACCGCGATGTCGCCCACCATGAACAGCGCGGTCGAGGCCAGGCACAGCCCCCCGAGCTTCGGCCCGGCCGGCCAGCGATGGGCGCGGGTCTCAACCGGCGAGGTCAGCGATATCATCAAGCTCTCCCAGCCGGATCATCTCGGCGGTGAAATCGGGCAGCAGCCGGGCCGGCGCGCCCTGCGCCACGATGCGGCCGCGGTCCAGCCAGAACAGTTCGTCGCAGCTCTCGAGGTCCGAGGGTTCGTGCGAGATGTGCAGCAGCCGCGTCTCGATCCGGTGCAGATAGCGGGCAAGCTGCCGCCGGGTCGGGATGTCGAGCCCGGCATAGGGCTCGTCCAGGATCAGCAGGCGCGGCCGCATGGCCAGCACCGCCATCATGCAGACCAGGTGCTTCTGGCCCTGCGACAGGGCCGAGATCGGCGCGTCCTTCCAATGCAGCTTGTCGAAGGAGCGCAGCACCGATTCGACCCGCGCGGCGGTCTGCGCCTTGTCCAGCCCCTGCTGGCGCGGGCCGAAGGCGATTTCCTCGGCGACGCGGGGAAAGATGATCTGGTGCTCGGGGTTCTGGAACAGGATGCCCACGGTTTCCAGCGCCGCGCGGCGGTCGCGGAACACGTCCCGGCCGCCGATGCGGAGCTGGCCGCGGGTCGGCGCGATCAGCCCGGCCAGCAGCCGCGCCAGCGTGCTTTTGCCCGAGCCGTTCCGGCCCACCACGCCGATGCGCCGGGCCGAGGAATGCAGGGTGACGCCGTCCAGCACCGGCCGCCCCGCGACCTCATAGCCCAGGTCGTCCAGCCGGATGGCGCATTGGGCCGTTTCACAGCGATGCAAGCGCAGTCTCCTTTTCTGGCCGCGTTCCCCGGCGTGCGGGCGGGTAGAAGCCCGGCGCCGCCGCTTGTGCCGGGTTTTGCCGCGAAAGCAATAGGCCAGCGGGCTGGGCCGGAGCAATGGCCCTGCATGCCTCGGGGCATGGGCGGGGGCCGGAAAAGGCCGGAGGGGCGGCCGGGCCGGGCCCGGTCCCGCGGCGCCTAGTTCGCGCCGGTGATGTCGCGTGCCACCAGATAGGCCATCGCAAGCCCCCGCCCCAGCGCGATGCCGCTGTTATAGCCGGTGCCGGTCACGGTCTGGGCGGTGCAGGAGCCGACGCCGTGCAATCCGGGGATCACTGCGCCTGCCTCGTCCAGCACCCGCCCCTCGCCATCGACATGGATGCCGCTGTTGCCGACCGCGGCCGCGACGAAGCGCAGGCGAAGCCCGTGGAACGGTGCTTGGGCGATGCTGCCCAGAACCGGGTTGGGCTGATGCGCCGGATCGCCATAGAAGCGGCGCACGAAGTCGCGCGTGCCGCGGCTGAAATCCTCGTCGATGCCGGTTTCGGCAAAGCGGTTGAAGCGTTCCGCCGTCGCCTCCAGCCCGTCGGGATCAATGCCCAGCTTGCTGGCCAGTTCGCGCAGGGTCGGCGCCGAAGTGACCAGCCCTTCGGGATAATCGGCGCCGGGCGGGGTCATGCCCAGCCCGTATTTGCGATGGTGCTGCTCGTCGAAGATCAGGAAGAAGGGCAGGTTTTCCGCCGTGTCGTCCATGGTGGCTTGCGCGATGTCCACCCAATAGGAATCGTCGCAATAGCGCCGGCCATGGCGGTTGACGATCATGGTATGGGGCATCGCCGTATCGGGACCGTAGGAAAAGCCCTCGTTATAGTCCGACTTCCAGCCGGGCTGCATCGTCTGCGCGCTAGGCGGCAGCTTCACCACCGCGCCGCCGACCGAACGGGCAAGCCTGATGCCGTCGCCGCGCAGGGTTTTCGGACCGACGCTGCCCCATTGCTCGGGGTCCAGCCCGACGATTTCGCGCACCAGGTCGGGATCGTTGTCGAAGGTGGAGGTGGCCAGCACCACCGGCCCGTCGAACTCGGCCATGCCGGCCTCGCAGGTGGCGACCACGCCGACGACCCGGCCCGAGGCGTCGCTTTTCAGCCGCGTGACGCGATGCCCGAGCAGGATGGTGATGCGCGGGTCGCGAATGGCGCGGGCCAGGAAACTGCCGACCACGCCGGGGCCGAAGGTCAGGACTTCCGGTCCGCCATCGAGGGCCGCGCGGCGTTCGGACTGGCCAAAGCCCTGGATGGGGCCGCCTTCGTCCTCATCGGCGGTTTCGTCGACGATGCTGATCCGGCGGCCGCGTTCGAACAGTTCGGCATAGGTCAGGCCGACCGGGAAATAGGGGCTGATCAGCAGCTTGTCGCGCCAGGCGCCCAGGGCGTCCCGCGTGATGGGCGCATTGGTCAGGTAGCGGCCGGCCGGCATCGCGCCCTCGGCCTCGTTGTGGTAATCGGCCAGGCCGGGGATCACCGCCCAGCGGATCGCGCCGGTTTCCTCCCAATAGCGCATCGCGTCGGGGGCGGTGTCGATCCAGCGCCGCATCGCCTGTTCGTCCAGATATTCGGGAAAGCGGTGGGCGATGGCGCGGATATAGCTTTCCGCGCGCTGCTTGCTGTCGCCCTCGATGCCTTCGCGCAGGGCGACATGATTTGCCCCCACCCAGACCTGGCCGCCGGAATAGGCGGCGGCGCCGCCCATCTTGGCACCCGCCTCCAGCAGGACGACAGGGCGCCCTCGATCGGCCAGAGCAATCGCGGTGGCGATGCCGCTGAGCCCACCCCCGACGACGACCACGCTGTCCGCCGCATCGGAATTTCCGCTCCTCATTTCCATACCTCCTCCATACCTCCCTGGTCACGGAAAATTTGTAGACATAAGATGGTTTATATGTATGCATAGAATCAACATAAAAATACAATTACCCAGCCAATCTAGGGAGAGAAAGATGAGAGGATTCAGGCCATGGCTTGCCGCGGCCGCGCTGTCGGCGCTTTGCGTTCCGCAGGCGGGCGCCGAGGAGCATACGATCGTCGCGCTGCAATCGCTGACCGGGGCCGCGGCCTTTGTCGGCATCCCGATCACCGAGGGCATGAAGCAGGCGGTGAGGGAATCGAACGCGGCGGGCGAGTTGGGCGAGGGCCGGCGCATCAACCTGGTGATTGCCGATGACGCGACCGACCGGACGCAGGCCACTACGCTGGTCACGCGCTATGGCCGCGATCCTTCGGTGCTGGCGATCCTGGGGCCGACCAGCGGCGCGGTGGCGCAGCTTGGCGCGCAGGTCGGCAACGAGTTGAAGGTGCCGGTCCTGACCACGACCAACAATCCCAAGATCCTGGAATACGGGCCCTGGTCCTATATCATGACGCAGACTCCGGCGGATTCGATCACCCATCTGGCGGATTATGCGGCGCAAAAGCTGAAGCTGAAGAACTGTGCGCTGATCGGCATTCAGAACATCGAGGTCTATGTGCAGCTTCTGCAAGAGTTCGAGCAGGGCATCACCGCGCAAGGGGTTGCCATCGGGGCGCGCGAAATGGTGCAAAGCACCGATACCGATTTCAGCTCGATCTCGACCAAGATCGCCTTTTCCGATGTCGATTGCGTCTTCATCGCCTCTTATGCGGCGCAGGGCGCGGGCATCGCGACGCAGCTGCGCCAGGCGGGTCTGGACCCCAAGGTCACGGTGATGGGGCTGAATATCTTCTCGTCGCCGGAATTCGTGAACATCGCCGGCGCCGCGGCCGAAGGCGTGCATTTCTATGGAGAATGGATCCCCGGCGGCTTCGACGACAGCAGCCGCGCCTTTGCCCAGCGGTTCGAGGCCGAAACCGGCGCGGCCCCCGACAGCTGGGCGGCGGTTGGCTATTCGATCATGCGGGTGCTGATCGAGGCGCTGGCCAAGGCCGGGCCCGAGCCGACGCGCGACGACCTGCGCGAGGCGCTGGATGCGACCAAGGACGTGCCGGTGCGGATCGGCTTCGGGCGCTATTCGCTGCTGGACGACCGCCGTCCGATCTATGGAACCTATGTTCTCAAGATCGAGAACGGCAGCTATGTCGCGGTGACGGACTGAGGACTGGCGCCGGGATCGGCGCGCGGATGGCCGGCTGCGCATCGCAGGGTTTGCCGATCCCGCCTTGTGCCTGTGGCGCGGCAGGATGCGGGCCCGGCGCCAGAAAAACGTTTCAACGAATCGCGCCGTATGTTAATTGATTAGTCAGTCAAATGGTGGTGGTTTGACATGGTATCGACTGCCGGGCCTTCGGGTCCGGCTTCTCTCGGTCCGGGGCCGGGCCAGTCGGGGCTCAGGCCAGGAAGCGGCGGAACTGCCGCAGCGCCAGCCAGAACAGAACGCCGCCGATCACTGCCAGCGCCAGGAGCTGCGGCCAGACCACCCCCAGCCCCGCGCCCCGGAACAGCACGCCCTGCGACAGGATGACGAAATGCGTGTTGGGCGCCAGCGACATCAGCGCCCGGATGATGTCGGGCATGCTTTCGCGCGGGGTCATGCCGCCCGACAGCACCTGGAGCGGGAACAGCACCAGCATCAGAAGCAGGCCGAATTGCGGCATCGACCCGGCCATGGTGGCCAGGAAGATGCCCATCGAGGTGGTCGCGAACAGCATCAAGGCCGCCGCGGCGATGAACAGCGGCACCGAGCCCGCCACCGGCACCTGCAAGGCCATCTGCACCACCACGGTGATGGCAAGGCTGGAGGCCAGCAGCACCACCAGCCCCATGGTCCAGATCTTGGACAGCATGATCTCGGCCGCAGTCACCGGCATGACCAGCAGGTGCTCGACGGTGCCATGTTCCTTTTCGCGGATCAGCGCGGCGCCGGTCAGGATGATCGACAGCATGGTCACGGCGTCGATGACGCTGTTGATCGCCCCGAACCAGCCCGCGTCCAGCGACGGATTGTAGCGCGCCCGCAGCGCCAGCTCGACCGGCGGGGCGGCGTCCCCGCGATGGCCGGCCAGGAACTCCGAGACCTCGGCCGTCACGATCTGCTGGACATAGCCGCTGCCGGTGAAGGCCTGGCTCATCCGGGTGGCGTCCACGTTCAGCTGGATCGCGGGATGGCGGCCGGCCAGCAGGTCGCGCTGGAAATCGGGCGGGATGTCCAGCGCGAAAGTGTCCAGCCCCTCGTCCATGCGGCGGTCCATCTGGGTGGTGGTGATCAGCCGCGGCGTGCCGAAATAGGGCGGGGTGAAGGCCGAAACCATGCGCTCGGAAAGCGCCGAGCGGTCCTCGTCCACCACGGCGATGGCGGCGTTGGACAGGCTTTCCGGCATCGCCTTGGATTCGGTATAGATCGACAGCGAGAAGGCATAGACGATCAGCAGCAGCATGGCCGGGTCGCGCCACAGCCCGCGCAACTCCTTGATGCCCAGGTTCCAGACGTTGCGCAGCTTCATTTGGCCTGTTTCCTCAGCAGGATCGCGCTGAGCCCCAGGATCAGCGGCCCCGCCGCCGCCAGCGCCGCGAAGGCCATGCCCAGGTCGTCGAAGCCCAGCCCCTTGGAGAAGGCCCCGCGCGAGGCGATGATGAAATGCGTGGTCGGATAGATCTCGCCGATGGCGCGGCCCACGCCTTGCAGCGACGAAACCGGGTCCAGCAGCCCGGAATATTGCGCGCCGGGGATCATGGTCAGCAGCACGGTCGCAAACAGCGCCGCCGCCTGGCTGCGCATGAACGAGGAAATCAGCAGCCCCATGGCCGTGGTGGCGCAGACGTAAAGCGCCGCGGCCAGCGAAAAGGCCGCCAGGCTGCCGGTGAAGGGCACCCGGAACGCAAAGACCGCGAAACCGGTCATCAGCGCGAAGTTCAGCATCGCCAGCGCCACATAGGGCAATTGCTTGCCGATCAGGAATTCCAGCCGCGTGACCGGGGTGACGTAGAAATTGATGATCGAGCCCAGTTCCTTTTCGCGCACCACGCTGAGCGTGGTCAGCACCGCCGGGATCAGCAGCAGAAGCAGCGGGATCACCGCCGGCACCATGGCGACGATGCTTTTCACGTCGGGATTGTAGCGAAAGCGCGTCACCAGTTCGAAGGCGCCCTGCACCGCCGCCTCGCCATGGGCCTCGCGCGTCTTGCGCATGATCCAGTCGGCATGCATGCCCTGGACATAGCCCCGCACGGTTTCGGCCCGCGTCGGGTTGGCGCCGTCGATCCAGGCGCCGACCTGCACCGCGCCGCCGCGCGCCACGTCGCGGGCAAAGCCGGGCGGGATCTCGATGGCCAGGGCAAGGTTGCCGCTGCGCATGCGGGCGTCCATGTCATCATAGCCCGCCAGCGGCGCGGTTTCGGTGAAATAGCGCGAGCCGGCGATGTCCAGCACATAGTCGCGCGAGGTCGCGGTCTGGTCGCGGTCGAGCACCGCAAAGCTGAGATCCTCGACATCCATGTTGATGCCGTAGCCGATGACGAACATCAGGATCAGGCTGCCCAGCAGCGCCAGGGTCAGCCGGATCGGGTCGCGCCGCAGTTGCAGCGATTCCAGCCGGGAATAGCTGAGCATCCGCCGCAGGCTGAACCAGCCGCCGGGCGGCGCCGGCGCCTCGGGCGCATCGGCAAGCGGCGCGGGCGGGGGCTCGTCGCCGATCGCCTCTTGCAGATAGGCGACGAAGGCGTCGTCCAGCGTCGCCGCGCCCTTGGCCTGCCTGATCGCCTGGGCCGTGTCGCTGACCAGCACCCGGCCGGCATGCATCAGCGAGATGCGGTCGCAAAGCTCGGCCTCGTTCATGAAATGGGTCGAGACGAAGATCGTCACCCCGTCCTGGCGCGACAGCTCGCCCAGCATGCGCCAGAAGGCGTCGCGCGCCACTGGATCGACGCCCGAGGTCGGCTCGTCCAGGATCAGGATCTCGGGGCCGTGGATCATCGCCACGGCCAGCGACAGGCGCTGGCGGATGCCGAGCGGCAGCGCGTCGGGCAGGTCGTCCGCGACGCCCGCCAGCCCGAAGCGGTCGATCATCCGCCGGACCCGGTCCGCGACCTGCCCCGCCTCCATGCCGAAAAGCCGCGCATGCAGGTCGAGGTTCTGCCGCACCGTCAGTTCGGAATAAAGCGAGAAGGACTGGCTCATGAAGCCGACCCGGCGCCGCACCGCCATGTCCGAGGGGTCGAGCGCGGCGCCGAACAGCTGCGCCGTGCCCTCGCTGGGCTGCAGAAGGCCGGTCAGCATCTTCATGGTCGTGGTCTTGCCGCAGCCGTTCGAGCCGAGAAAGCCGAAGATCTCGCCCTTTTCGATGCGGAAGCTGACGTCGTCGACGGCAGTGAAATCGCCGAAGCGCATGGTCAGGTGCCGCGCCTCGATGGCGGGCTCGCCGTCCTCGGCCCGGCGCGGCGGGATCGAGACCGGCTCGTGCCCGCGCCTTTCGCTGTCGGGCAGAAGCGCGATGAAGGCGCGGTCCAGATCCTCGGCCCCGGTGCGGTCGAGCAGCTCGGCCGGGCTGCCGGTGGCCAGCACCCGGCCCGCGTCCATCGCCACCAGCCAGTCGAAGCCGGCGGCTTCCTCCATATAGGCGGTGGCGGTGATGACGCTCATGCCCGGGCGGTCGCGGCGGATGCGGGCGATCAGCTCCCAGAACTGGCGGCGGGACAGCGGATCGACGCCGGTGGTCGGCTCGTCCAGGATCAGCAGGTCCGGGTCGTGGATCAGCGCGCAGCACAGGCCCAGCTTCTGCTTCATGCCGCCGGAAAGCTTGGCGGCGGGGCGGTCGCGGAACGGCGACATGCCGGTCGCGGCCAGCAGCGCGTCGATGCGGCGCGCGCGCTCGGCCGGGCCGTGGCCGAAAAGCCGGCCGAAGAAATCCAGGTTCTCGGCCACCGACAGCGTGGGATAAAGGTTCCGGCCCAGCCCCTGCGGCATATAGGCGATGCGCGGGCAGAGGCGGGCGCGCTGATGCGCGTCGCCCATGTCGCCGCCCAGCACCCGGACCCGGCCCTGCTGGATCACCCGCGCCCCGGCGATCAGCGACAAGAGGCTGGACTTGCCGACGCCGTCGGGGCCGATCAGCCCGACCATGCGCCCGGCGGGAACGGCCAGCGTGACCCTGTCCAGCGCCACGGCCTTGCGATAGCGCAGCGAGACGCCGGTGATCTCGGCCACCGGCGGGTCGTCGGAAGGGTCGGGCAGGACGGTCATTCTACCAGGTTGGACAACGTATCGGGCCAGGCGACCTCGGGGTCGATGCGGACATGGGCCATGCCGGGCAGGCCGGTCTTGACGTAATTGCTGTATTTGCGCAGCAATTCGGGATCGACCTGGGCGCGGACGCGGAACATCAGCTTTTCGCGCTCCTCGGCGGTCTCGACGGTCTTGGGCGTGAACTGCGCCACATCCGCGACATAGGAAATCCGCGCCGGGATCGCGTATTGCGGGGCGGCGTCCATGACCAGCCGCGCCTCGGCCCCGACCTCGACCCGGCCGGCCTGCGAGGTGGGCAGGAAGAAGGTCATGTAGACATCCTCGAGATCGACCAGGTTCAGGATGCGCCCGCCTGCCGCGACGATCTCGCCCTCTTGCGCGATGCGGTATTGCACCCGGCCGTCGCGCGGCGATTGCAGCGTGGCGTCGCCGATCTGCACCTCGATGGCCTCGATCGCGGCCTGGGCCGCGTCCACCGCCGCCTCGGCATCGACGACCTGGGCGCGGGCGGTGCCGATCCCGGCCTCGGCGGCGGCCAGGTTGGCCTCGGCCGAGGCCAAGGCAGCCTGCGTCTCGCGTCCCGAGGCCCGCACGTCGTCCAGCACCTGCTGCGAGGCGACATTGCTGCGCGCCAGGCTTTCGGTGCGCGCCAGTCGCGCCGCCGCCGCATCCGCCGCCGCCCGCGCCTGCTCGACCGTGGCCTCGGCGGCCTTGTGCTGCGCTTCGGCCTGCGTCACCAGGCTTTGCGCGGTCTCGACCCCGATGCGGGCGCGGCGCAGCTGCGCCTCGGCCTGGCGCTTCTGCGCGTCCAGTTGCAGGGTGTCCATCTGCACCAGCACCTCGCCCTTGCGCACGAACTGGCCCTCGGCCGCCTGGATGCGGGCGATGCGGCCGGCGGAGAGGGCCGAGATGTCGATCTCGGTCGCCTCGATCCGGCCATTGCCCGAGGCGATGCCGGCAAGCTGCCCGTCCTGGGCCCGGTTCTGCCAGGCCAGCCAGCCCAGCACGACCAGAACCGCGACAGCCGCCGCGCCGCCCCACCAGGATCTTGCCTTGCCCGCCATGCATGACCTCCGCGATCAGAAGACGCCGGGCCAGGGCCCGCGGCGCGAATCACCGCGCGAGGCCACCATAGCCGCCCCGGCCTTCGGTTTCCTTGACGAAAACGTCGCGGGCCGTGAGGTCATGTGCAACCATGGGGCGAACGGGGCCTTTGCCGCACGGCTGTGGCGACAATCTGCGCACCCTTGCGCAGAACGGCTGGCAAGGCCGCTAGTGGCTTTCCCTTCATGCCGTTCTCGATTACACCGCAGGCAAAAGGGAAAGCCCAGGCAGATGAGACGCGCAGCAGCATGACCAGCATGACCGCACTCGCCCCCGTCGGCGAGGATCCAGCCGAGCATATCCAGCGCGAGATCGCCGAGATCGTTTCCATCTATTCCCGCCTCTATCCCACGCAGAGGCTGCATTTCATCCTCTACGAGGGCAATGATCCGGTCTGGAGCGCGCCCAGCGTCATCGAGGGCCCCTTCACCTTCCAGCCCCAGCACGTAAATGCGCAGTTCCTGGGCCAGTTCGAGCGGCCCGGCACCCATCCCGGCGCTGCCAGCGTGACGATCACCCTGTCCATCCCCCGCAAGCCGCTGCCCGGCGAGGTCAAGCAGATGGACGCGCCCTGGGCGCCGATCAGGCGGCTGCGGGCCGTGCACCGGCTGGCGCCGCTGGTCTATGAGAAGATCCGCTATCAGGCGGAAATGCTGCGCAAGCGCCGCTCGGTCAAGCGCCATCCGCGGGTCTCGCTGTTGCGGGGCGACGGGTCTTCCCTGCTGCCGCCGCCGCGGCCGCCGGAAACCGGCAAGCGCCCGGCGATCCTGATCGGCATGCATTGGCTGGAGGTCGGCGGCGCCGAAAAGCTGGGCTTCGACACCATTCGCTGGGCGCAGCAGGCGGGGCTGCGGGTCTTTGTCGCGGCCGGCGTGCCCTCGATCCAGCGCCTGGCCGGGAAACTGCCCGACAGCCCGGACGTGACCTTCCTGCGCCTCGACCGCTATCTGCCCCATCACCTGTGGCCGCGCTATGTCGAGCAGCTGGCCCTGGCCGAGAACATCCGGCTGATCCATATCCATCACTGCCGGCCGCTTTACGAGTCGCTGCCGCAGATCCGCGCCAACCTGCCCTGGGTCGAGGTGATCGACAGCACGCATATCGTCGAATATGCCGATGGCGGCTTTCCGCGCAGCTCGGGCGTCTGGTCGAATTTCATCGACATCCACCACGTGATCAGCAAGGAGCTGGTCGATTACTATCGCGAGCATTTCCATGTCATCGGCAAGGTCCGGCTGGGTCGGATGCTGGATCGGTCCGGGCATCCCAAGGGCCTGCCCGAGCTGAACATGCAGCCCGGCAAGAAGCGGCTCCAGGTCGCCTTCGTGGGCCGGCTTTATTACCAGAAGCGCCCGGTCGTGGTGGCCGAAGCGTTTCGCGCGCTGGCCGCCTGGGCGAGGCGCAACGATGTCGAGCTGACCGGCAAGATCGTCGGCGAGGGGCCGTTCCTGGACACGGTCCGCGACTTGCTGCGCCGCTACGGGCTTGCCGATCGCGTCGCGCTGCTGCCCGCCGATGCGCCGGTGCCCGAGATCCTGCGGCAATCGGACATCCTGCTCTTGCCCTCGAACAACGAGGGGCTGGCGCTGGTCTGCTACGAGGCGGTGGAACAGGGCTGCATCCCCATCTCGACCGATGTCGGCTCGCAGGCCGAGATCGTGCCCCAGGATCTGCTGGTGCCGCTGGAGCCGCAGGCCTGCGTGAAGGGGATCGTCGCGGCGGTGGACCGGCTGTGGCGCGATGCCGCCTTCCTGTCCCGGCAGCGCGAGGCGCTGGTCCGCGCCTGGACCGGCTTGACGGCCGACCCCACCGCCGAGGAAATCCTGATGCCCGTCTATCAAAAGGCGGCCTCGGGCCAGCAGGAGTAGTTTTTCCGGATGAGCGCATTGAGCAAGACCGCCGCGGTGATCGTGACGTTCAACCGTTCGGCCAAGCTGATGAAGGTGCTGGATGCGCTGGACGGCCAGACGCGGCGGCCCGATGTCATCCTGGTGGTGGACAATGCCTCGACCGACGACACCCAGGCCCTGGTCGAGGCGCGTGCCCGCGACGACCTGAGCATCCGCTATCTGCGCCTGCCCAAGAACGTCGGCGGCGCCGGCGGCTTTCACGCGGGGCTCAAGGCCGCCTATGGGTTGGGGGCGCATTATTTCTGGGTTTCGGACGACGACGCCTATCCGCAGCCGGATGCGATCGAGCGGCTGGTCCATGCCATCACCGCCTTCGAGGCGCGGCACGAATGGCGGCCCAGCTTTGCCTGTTCGCGGGTGGAATGGATCGACGGCACGCTGTGCGAGATGAACACGCCGCGCCCGGTCTGGGACTGGCCGCGGTTCCTGCATCCCGAGGCGGCCTGGGCGCTGGTCGATTCCGCCTCGTTCGTGTCGATCCTGATTCCGCGTTGGGCGGTGGAAAAGCACGGGTTGCCGATCGCGGATTACTTCATCTGGTTCGACGATGCGGAATATACCCGGCGGCTGTCGCGGTCCTATCCGGGCATTTTCTGTCCCGAAAGCCGGGTGATCCACGACACGCCGGACAACCGCGGGGTGAATTTCGGCCTCGTGGACGAAAAGAGCCTGTGGAAGTTCAAATACGGCGCCCGCAACGAGGCCTCCTGGCGTCGGCGCGAGGCGGGCCTGATGGGCGTGCTGGCCTATGCCTATGGTGTGCATTTGCAGATGAAGGGCGGCAATGTGCCCTGGCGGATGCGGCGGGAGATCTTCCGGGCGATTGCGAGGGGGATGACCTTCCGGCCGAAGGTGGTGCCAGTCTGATTGCATTGCCAAGAGGTCGCCCAATCAATGGAGGGCGGCCCTTTTTAGTGCGTCAGCTTATTGTTCAGGACGGCACGAATCGCCGCTTCATCCAAAGGCTCGCTGAGCTTGTCGAACAGGGGCCGCAATGCCTGCGGATCGTTGGAGAACTGTTCATAGCGAATCAAGGCAGTAAAATCGGGATTCGCAGCATGGTACTCCGAAAATCGACGATCAGAGCCTTTTACAAGATTTACGACATCGCTTTCGTTCCAATCCTTCCACCAAGCAGATTTTGCCACCGCATCGACATCGCGCGTATTGAAAACGAAGAAAGCATCCTTGAAATGAAAGCGCATGAAATCCAAAACTTCATGCAGCCGATCACCAAATGCATTATAGCGGATCTCCTTGAAGCCAAAATAGCGGCAATCCCTTGGCGGACAAAGGACATGATTTGTAAAGGAGTCGATCATGCCGCGTGCAAACATTATCGGCTTTATCAGATCTGATCCATACCAGGGGTGGCTAGCGGGTTGCTCTGTCTTTCCCCAAGTCTGCTTGGTCATGCGGCAACGAATCGCGGCATTCCAGATGGACTCCATAGCGTTATGGTTCTCGCCACGTATAATGCAGCCTGGAATGGTCATCAGTAGATTCTGAAGCAGAGTCGAGCCTGAGCGCCCGTAAGTAACAATGAAGATATTTCGTTTGAGATTCGGAAAACGGGTATTAAGGTGATGATCGTCTGTGGCTTGCATCTTGGTCGTTCCCGCTTCTGATATGGTTTGAGCAGTCCTGAGGAGGTCTGCTCATGGCATTGTGGAGCCGTTGGCTGATACTAGAAAATCAGAACTTGTGAAAGGGCAAGAAAGCGGCCCCAGAGTCGATCTCCCGCCTAGTAGGCGCATTTTTGCAATGGAATACTCTGCCAAAAAATGCCGAACGCTCGGCACTCTGCATCGGCGACCGGAAATCCCGGCGAATTTCTAAGCATCTGCGGCATTTTCGTCGTGGAGCGCAGAGATTTTCTTGACCTACTCAACTGCCTCGGTGCGAGAGGCATTTTACACACGCTAGCAGGGTCGCTGAAATGTAAGGCTCTCTCTGCATTTATGCGGATACTTGCCCATGGGGCGCATTGCCTGCCGAACGCGGGAACCATCATGCTTACGCATTGTCCTTTCAAACTGCCCCATGAGTAGGGATCCTGCTTCTGGTAACCGTGAATTATATCGGTAATGTAACAAAACTGGGCATCGCCTTTGCCGCCCCCAAAAACACCGCCGCCGTGTCCAGCGCCTCGCGGATGGTCACGTCCATGTCGAGATAGCGATAGGTGCCCAGCCGGCCGACGAAGGTGACGCCCTTCTGCGCCTGCGCCAGATCGACATATTGCGCCAGAAGCGATTTCTCCTCGACCAGGCGGATCGGGTAATAGGGGATGTCGCCCGGCCCGGCGGCGCGCGAATATTCGCGATAACAGGTGCTGGCCTCGTGGCTTTCCCAGGGCGAGAAATGCTTGTGCTCGGTGATGCGCGTCCAGGGCACATCGCGGTCGCCATAGTTCATCACCGCGCAGCCCTGGTAATCGCCCTGATAGGTGAAACGCTCGAAATCCAGGGTGCGATAGCCCAGCCGGCCCAGGCTGTAGTCGAAGAACCCGTCCAGCGGTCCCGACCAGAACAGGTGGTCGGCCTGCTCGGCCATCTCGGGGCGATAGGGGGTCTCCAGCTCGACCGAGATGCGCGGATGATCCAGGATCGCCGCCACCATCGCCGTATAGCCGGCGCGCGGCATGCCCTGGAAGCGGTGGAAGAAATAATTGTCGTCATAGTTGAAACGCAGCGGCAGGCGCTTGAGGATCGAGGCCGGCAATTCGCGCGGCGAGCAGCCCCATTGCTTTTCGGTATAGCCCTTGAAGAACGCCTCGTAGAGTTCCGGGCCGACGAAGCGCAGCGCCTGTTCCTCGAAGCTCTGCGGCTCGGCGATCGAGCGGTCGGCGCGGCTTTCGATGAAGGCGCGCGCCTCGTCCGGGCGCAGGGTCTTGCCGAAGAACTGGTTGATGGTGTGCAGGTTCACCGGCAGCGAATAGACCGCGCCCTGCGAGGTGGTCTTGACCCGGTTCTGGAACGGCACGAATTCGGCGAAGCGGTTGACATAGTCCCAGACCCCCGCGTCGTCGGTATGGAAGATATGCGGGCCGTAAAGATGCAGCATGACGCCCGTCTCGGGGTCGCGCTCGGTATGGCAATTGCCGCCGATATGCGGGCGGCTGTCGATGATGCGGCAATCATGGCCGGCCTCGGCCAACTGGCGCCCGATCACCGCGCCCGACAGTCCCGCGCCCACAAGCAGTATCTTCATCTTCCCTCATTCCCGTTTCCCGCCGCGGCTGCGGAGGGCGCGGATCTTGTCATGGTTGTGCGGCGGAACAGCGTTGCGGTTCGCGCGCCACGGCCCATCTCGCAACGCCGCCCAAGGTCTATAGCATGGGTCGGGGCGATGGCAAAAGCCGGCGCGATGCCCCAATCGGGGGGGATTCGCGGGGGGAATCTTGCCGAGCGGGCCGCGCCAAGGCCAATCCGGCGGCATCCCGCCGCCCGGATGAGCGGTTCTTTGCGCTTTGCCGGCACAGCCAGAGCGCGAGCGGGCGAAACGCTTTGCAAGCCTGACACAAAGTAGCCTTAATACAACCGCATAGGATACCGTCCCGACCGTACCGCGTGCCTGGTTGCCATTCCGACGCAAATGTCGCAAAAACCGACGAGTTTAGTTTGCTTAGTGGGCCGTTTCGCCGCCCTGTCCCCTCATCCCCCACTGTGATCGCCATTCCCATGTCCAAACAATTTGCCTCAATTCTCGTAGCGCCCGAAGATTATGCCGAGGTCCGCGCCCTGTCTCTGCCGGTATCGCTGATCGTCGCATCCGGAACGCCAGACGATGTCGCGTTCAACGACGATGGCGGGCAGGCCCTGCCGCTGGACCAGGTGGCGCTGCGCGTCATCGGCCGCCTGCCGCTGTCGGACAGCGGCAAGGGCCATCTGGCCAAGCTGGCAAGCCTGTGGCGCAGCAAGCTGGATGCCGATGCGCCGGAAGAAATCCCGCTGGAGATGGCCGATACCGCGGATGCCCGCGCCAAGGTGCTGGAATGGCTGGTGGTGCAGATGACCAAGGCCCAGCAGCAAAGCGCGCAACGCTCGACCCGGTTCATGCGCGAACTGGGCCTCTTGCGCCAGCAGCACGAGGAGATCCAGGCCAGCTTCCAGAACCTGGAGCAATTCGTCTATCAGCACGGGCCGCAGCATCGCAAGCTGGAGACCACGCTGTCGCCGGTCTCGGGGCAATTGCCGATCACCCTGCGCAACGGCTCGCGGCTGGTGCAGCGGCTGCCGGGATCAAGCGTCGGGCTGAGCGACATCGCCATCCAGATCAGCAACGAGACGCCGCCGTCCGAGGGGGTGCTGAACGTCAGCCTGCTGAGCCCCGATACCAACGAGACCCTGGCGATCTGGGAGGTGCCGGCGGCGCGGCTGACCCAGGGCTGGCTGCGCTTTTCGCTGGACCGCGCGCTGGGGCCGGACACGATCAGCCTGATGCTGAACATCGCCTATCAGGGCCGGGATACGATCCGGCTGGCCAGCGCCGTCCAGCATCCCGAGCCGCGTTTCCACCCCGAGGTCGACGGCCAGCCGGTCGAGACCCTGCCGGCCTTGCAGATCTGGCGCTGGATCGCCGGGGCCAGGGCGCCGGTGCCGGCGAATGCCTTGATCCAGGTCGGCGGCAAGAACCGCCTGCGCCGGGTCGAGCGGGACACGCTGGCGACCGCGATCAGCCTGGACACGCTGCACGATACCGTGCCGCTGTTCCAGTCCGGCGATGCGCTGCTGGTCCATGTGCTGCCCGACCAGACCGCCTGCGGCATCCTGGCGGGGCTGGCCCTGCCGGGGGTGCGGCAGGTCTTTGCCACGCTTCTGACCCGCCATGCCGAGGCGCCGCCGGTCGAATACCAGCTGGCGCTGCTGCCGCAGGACCAGCGCCCGCACCAGCCCGGCCGCCTGCCGGCCTTTGACCCGGCGCTGGGTTCCGGCTGGATCAGGTTGCAGCCCGAGGAGGAAGGCCAGGCGCATGTCCTGCTGCCCGAATCGCTGGACAGGCCGCATGACATCTATCTGATGACGCGCCTGCCGCGGGGGCATTCCAGCAACCATTACGGCTGGTCCACCTTCTCGAACATCTGCCTGCAGTTCTGAGGGGGATAACGATGCAACAGGTTCTCCTGCGCCCCGATGACGCGGATACGGTGCCGGTGCAGATGCCGCGGCTGGCGGTGGTCGTGCCGATCTTTCGCCATTCGGTGCTGCTGGCCGAGGCGATCGAAAGCGTCCTGGCCCAGCGGGCGGATTTCCCGATCCGGCTGGTCCTGGTCAACGACGGCTGCCCGCATCGCGAGACCGACCTGGTCTGCCGGGAATATGCGCTGAGCTATCCCGACCGGATCACCTATCTGCGCAAGCCCAATGGCGGGCTCAGCGATGCGCGCAACCACGGCATCCGTCACGCGCTGGCGACCTGGCCTTCGGTCGAGGCGATCTACATGCTGGACGCCGACAACCGCCTGCGCCCCGATGCGATGGCCAATGCCATGGCGGCGCTGGCCGAGCATCCCGACGCCGGCTGGATCTATCCCAATATCGACATGTTCGGCCTCAGCTGGAACAGTGACTATGGCGGGGACTATTCGCTGCTGATCCATACCGTCATCAACATATGCGAGGCGGGAAGCCTGATCCGCCGCACGGTCTTCGACGCCGGGGTCTATTTCGACACCTCGTTCAAATCCGGTTTCGAGGACTGGGATTTCTTCCTGACCGCTGCCGAGGCGGGGTTTCGGGGCCACAACATCGACAATTTCGGCTTTCTCTATCGCAAGAGGGCCGAAAGCATGCTGGCCGACTCGGAGCGCGACGCCGAGGCGATCCGCAGCGAGATGCGCAAGAAGCACAAGAAGCTCTTCAATCCGCGTGGGCTGCTGGAACTGGAGCAGAAAGAGGCGCCGCGCTATGCCTTCTTCCTTGCAGATCGCAGCGAGGTTCTGCTGACGGTCGATCCAGACGCCCCGGATGCGCGCCGCCTTCCGATGGCCGAGTTCGAACAGCTCTGGTGGCGCACCCAGACCGACAACAGCCAGCATCACATCCCGCCGATCCTGGTGATGACGCATTCGGCGGTGCTGGACCAGTTGCGCCATGCGCGGCTGCTGCATGGCGTGTTGTGGACGATGGAGCGCCGGCTTGCCGACAAATGCTTCGCCGCGCTCGAGATAGAGCCGCGCGAGGCCGAGCGTATCGGTTGGCACGAGGAGGATGCGCAGGGTGCGACCGAACTTCGTGCTGCCATGGTGATGGTCCGTCCCGGACTGTTTTCCGAGGTGGTCCGTGACAGCTCGATCGCCTGGGTCTCCGGCCTGGCGGCGCGGCCCTGCAATATTCCCAGCGCGAAGCTTTCCCTTCAACTTCCGGAAGTCCTGTTCAACAAGGAAGAAGAACCCTATGTCGCGGCAGCGCATGACCTGGTTGCGCTGGCGGCCCGCTATCAGGCATCGCCATTCCGGGACGCTCTGTCCCGGCAATGGGACTGGCGGGTTCCGGGAATATCCTGGCGCTCCAGGACTCATGAGATCCCCCGGATGCCAACCCGGTCCAAGGCGGCCTATCCGCGTGTCGCGGCGGAGGGACGCCATGTCGGCTTTGCCCTGCCGCTGGTCGAGTTCGGAGGCGTCGAACGCGTTGCGCTGAATGTCGCAAAGGCGATGAAGGCCGAAGGCTGGATTCCGCATCTGTTCATCCTCGACGCCACGAACTGCAACTACAGCCACGAATGGCGGGAGATTTTCGACAGCGTCACCTTCCTGGCAGACCCCGGTTTCAAGATGTGGGAACCGGCCTCATCTTCCTATATCGGGACAGGCGTCCCGGACTGGTCGCGCTTTGGGGATCAAGGTGATGCGACCGCAATGTTCGCCTGGCTGGACATGCTGATCAACTTCCATGGCGGCGCGATTTCCGGCGTCATGGGGCCGCTGCGGCGCCTGGGCGTGAAGACGGCCGTCTCGCTGCATCTGAGCGACCTCAGCCCCTTCCGGCGCCACAATGGCAGTACCTACCTGGGCCTGGCCTTCGAACATGCCTATGATCTGATCCTGCCATGCTCGCACCAGCTTGCCGATTGGTGCCATGCCATGGGCATGCCGGCCGACAAGATCGTGCCGCTGCCGAATGCGCCCAGCTTCGGCCTGCCCGAGGGTGCGGCGGCGCGGATCGCGGCCAGGCGCGCGGATCGGGCGGCGGACGCGCCGCTGCGTGCCATCTATCTGGGACGGCTTGACCATCAGAAGGGGGTGGAACGGCTCGTTTCCATCGTCGAGACGGCCAAGGTGACGCGCCTGCCCATCGAATGGCGGCTGATCGGAAAGTCGGTGATGGCCGACATGTCCCTTGAGATGCCGCGCGACATCGCGACCATGTTGGAGCCGCCGCTGATCACACCCGAGGGGCTGGCGGAAGCCTTCGAATGGGCGGATGTCTTCCTCCTGCCGTCCTATTACGAGGGGCTGCCGCTGACGATCCTGGAGGCGATGCGCTCGGGCGTCATCCCGATCGCGACCGATACGGGTGCGGTGACCGAAGTGGTGCGGCAATGGGAGAACGGGATCGTCCTGTCGCAGGGCGAAACCATCGCCGAGGCGATGTCCGCGCTGACGCGCCTGGCCGGGGATCCCCAGCTGGTGCTGCGGCTTTCGGCGCAGGCGCGTGCCGATGTGCAGGGCCGCGACTGGACCAGCGCCGTGACACCCTTGCTCCGACGGCTGGAAATCATGCAGGCTGCGGAGAAGAAGAAAAAAGAACAAGAAGGGACTAAAGATGGACGCCAGCTTGTATCCTGATCTGCATGCCCCCAAGGACGGTTATGTTTTTGTCGTCACTTATGGGCGGTCGGGTTCGACCCTAACGCAAAGCCTGCTGAACTCCATCCCAGGGTATTGCATCCGAGGAGAGAACGGGAACCTTTTGTATCACTTTGCCCGGGCTGCCAATGTCGTACTGAATTGGGACAATTATACATGGCGTCAGGAACAAAAGGTAAAGCCCCCCGAGAGGCGACACATATCTTTGAGGGACACTCTGGGGACGCCCAAGGATCCCTGGTATGGCGCCGAGAATGTCGATGCTGATCATTTTTCGCGTGCAATGATGGATTTATTTGTAAGAGATGTGCTGAAGAACCCGGATGGCGTCAGGGTTTCCGGGTTCAAGGAGATACGATTTCACGAAGACAAGAAGTTTTTCCAGACATATCTTAGCATCATTAAAGAATATTTTCCCAAGGCAAGATTTATCTTTCAGACGCGAGACCATGAAGCGGTATCAAAATCTGGATGGTGGAAGAACGGGGAAAAGAGCGATGTAATTGCGATGGTGAAGGGTGCGAACAGCATGTATGACGAGTTCAGCAAGCGGAACCCGGACATATGCTACACCATAAAATATGAGAGATATGCAGAAGGCGCGCCTTACGTTTCTGAAATTTTCGACTTTCTTCAGGAGAAGCCTGATTGGGACAAGGTGTCGGCGATACTTGGAAAGAAGCTAACTCATTGCAATTGACGGCATCTTGGCGCGTGGGGTGGATGCGCTAGGGCAGGCATGAGTTAGTCAACTGAAAACGCAGAGAAGAAGAATGGCAATCATCATTGATAAGATAAACCTATCTTACTTTCCCGTGCCAAAGGTAGCTTGCACGTCGCTAAAGCATGTATTCTATTTCATAGAGAATGAAAGGGAATTCCATCCCTCTACCAAGAACGGTATGGTTTTCCACATACATAACTATTACCCTTCTGTACCTTTTCAGAACAATCCACATGATAGGTTGCGGCATCATCACAGAGTGTGTGTGGTGCGAGATCCGATCAGAAGATTTTTGTCAAGCTATAGCAACCGAGTTTGTTTTCATAAAGAACTTAGCGAAAAGCGCCTATCTCCAAATGCGATCTCGGCTGGTGCGGAACCAGATCCCGATCTTGAAGTTTTTGTGGAGAAACTGGAAATTTACAGGGAACATTCGAAATCTATCCGGGATCATACCGCGCCGCAGGTGTCTTATCTTGGGAGTGATAAAGATTACTATTCCAAGATATATCAAATGAGTGAACTGGATGATCTGGTGTTAGATCTTTCTGCGCGAGCAGGTAGCGATCTGGAGTTGCCCCACAAGCAAGCGGGTGGCCCCAAGATAAGTGCTGATAGCCTTTCGTCCAATGCTATTGAGAAGATAAAAAAGTTCTACGACGAGGACTATCAATCCTATGATTTTCTTTAAGAAGGAAGGGTTGTTCATGCGGGGGAGTCGTGCCCTTCATCCAGCATAACGGCAAGCGTATCCTCTTCATCCATATCCCGAAGGCGGGGGGCACCTCGGTCGAGAGCTGGATGAAGGGCATCGCCCCCCTGCGGCTGTTTTCCATGGGCATCCCCCATGCCAGCCGCTGCACGCCGCAGCATTATCGCGCGCAGGATATCGAGGCGCTGCTGGGCGAGGGTTTCTTCGACTACGCCTTTACCATCGTGCGCAACCCCTATCACCGGATCGAAAGCGAATACCGGATGCGGGCGCAGCTGGCCAAGGACAGTTTCTGGAAGGGCCTGCCCGCCTTTTCGCCCTGGGTCGAGGAAAACCTCGACCTGCAGCGCCGCGCCAAGTTCCATCTCGACAACCACCTGCGCCCGCAATGGGAGTTCCTGGGCAAGGATGTCGAGGTCTTCAAGCTGGAAGACGGCCTTGCCGCGCCGCTGGCGGCCGTGGCCGAGCGGCTGGGCGTGGCCCCGCCCCAGCAGAACCCGCATGAATTGCGCTCGGACCCGCTGGAGATCGAATGGAGCCCCGCCGACCGCATCCGCGTGCGCGACCATTACGCCCGCGATTTCGAAACCTTCGGCTACCAGCCCTAGCCCGTCAGCCCCGACGGGCGGCCGCCGTGCCGCTCAGAGCCGCGAGGCGATCTCATGGGCCTCCCGCGTCGCGGCAAGGATGCGGCCCGGCACATAGGCATCGCCCAGCAGCAGGGGTGCGATGGCCCCCTGCGCCTGCAGGGCCTCGGCCAGCGCGGTCTCGGGCTCGGCCCCGCAGGCAAGCACGACGCTGTCGAAACCTTCATGCAGCGATTCGACGCCGGAATAGACATTGCGCGTCGTCACCCGGCCGGGCGCGATGGCGGTGACGCGTTCCATGACGCGCAGCTCGGCGCCGGCGGCGGTCAGCCGGGCCATGATCGCACCGATGGAATATTTCCCCACCAGCGGCGCGACGGCCGGCGTCTGATAGAGCAGCCGGACATGCGCGCCGCGCTCGACCAGCGCCGAGGCCACGGTCAGGGGCTGCATGTGATCCTCGCGGGCGATGACCAGCGCGCTCCGGCCGGCCTGCGCCCGTCCCGCCAGCAGGTCGCGGCCTTCGATCACGAAGGGCAGCTCGGCGCCCGGAACCCGGTGCCGGCGCGGGCGCGAGCCGGTGGCCAGAAGCAGCACATCGGGCGAAAGCGCCAGGATCGCCGGCGGATCGGCCTCGATCCCCAGGCGGATGTCCACGCCGGCGGCACGCAGCCGGTCGTGCTGGCGGTCGATATAGGCCAGGAACTGCCGGTTCTCGGGCACGGCGGCGGCCAGCCGCATCTGCCCGCCCGGCGCCCCGGCCCGTTCCAGCAGCACCACCGCGTGACCGCGTTCGGCGGCGACTGCGGCGGCCTCCATCCCGGCCGGGCCGGCGCCGACCACGACGATCCGGCGCGGCTGGGCGGCGCGGGCAGGGGGCGGGTCGGCCTCGCGGCCCGCGCGGGGATTGACCGCACAGCCGAAGGGCAGCTTCTCGACCGAGACCGCGTGCAGGCAGTCGTTGCAGCCGATGCAGGGCACGATCTGCGCGCTGCGGCCCTGGCGCGCCTTGGCGACAAAGGCGGGATCGGCGAAAAAGCCGCGCGCGACGCCCACCACGTCGGCATGGCCGCGAGCCAGCACGGCCTCGGCCGCCTCGGGCGAATCGGCGCGGCCGCTATAGACCACGGGCACGGACAGGGCGGCGCGATAGCGGCCGGCCATCTCGGACCATTGCGCGACGCCGTAGAGATGCGGCTGGATATAGCTGGGCGCGCCCCAATTGTTGCCGATGACGCCGTGGAAGAAGTCGATATGCCCGGTCGCCTCGACGGCGCGGGCGATGGCGATGCCCTCGTCCAGATCGTAGCCGCCTTCGAAAAGCTCGTGCATGTTGAAGCGGATGCCAAGGGTCAGGTCGCGCCCCACCTCGGCGCGGATGGCGGCCAGCACGTCGATCAGCAGCTTCAGCCGGCCTTCGGCGCTGCCGCCGTATTCGTCCTGCCGGTGGTTGGTCGCGGGCGACAGGAACAGTTGCAGCACGTCCTCGTGGTTGGCGTGCAGCTCGATCCCGTCCAGCCCGCAATCGCGCACGGTACGGGCGATCAGGGCGTAATCCTCGATCATGCGGGCGATCTCGGGGCGGGTCAGGGCGTGGGTGCCGGCATTGTTGGTGTAATTCGCCAGCACGCCCGAGGCGGAATGCGGCATGGCGCCCTGGTTGATGATCTGGGCCGTGACCACGGCGCCATGGGCGTGGATGTCCTCGGCCAGCCGTGCCATCCGGTCGCGATAATGCGGGTTGTGGACGCTGCCGCGCAGGATGGCGCCCAGCCCCGAGGGCGCATAGCCGCGCGGCACGATGCGGTTGTCGATGAAGGTATTGACGCCATCGACCCAGCAAAGGCCGTTGCGCACCCGTTCGAGCCAATAGCCGGCAAAACGCTCGGCCTCTTTCGGCGAGGCCAGTGGATCGGCGATGATGCGGCCATGCGGCGGCGCCATGATCCGGTTGGAAAGCTGCATGTCCCCGATGCGCAGGGGGCGGAAGATATGCGGGAAATGCCGGGGCTCGGCCGCCATCGTGTTCACTCCATCTGGGTGGGGCGCGGCGATCTTGCCGCACCCTGCCGGGGTCATTCGGTATAAAGCACGGCGGCGCCGTTCCTGATCTGCACCACGTTGCTGCCGCTGACCGGCGAGCGGTCGTCGACATAGCTGTAGGAGCCGCTGCCGATCACCGAGGCCACGTCCCTGGTCGCGCTCAGCGCGTCGCGGATGGCGTCGCGCCCGCTTTCGGGCCCGGCGGCCTTCATCGCCTCGATGGCCACGCGGCCGATGGTATAGCCAAGCGCCGCCCAATTGTCCGGCGCCCGGCCGGCATGGGCTTCGAAGTTCCGCGCGAAGGCGACCGAGAAGTCGTTGAACCCGCCCGGCACCCAGTCGGACAGCATGTAGACGCCCTCGGTTGCGCCGCCGCCGGTCTGGGTGAACTCGGGCGAGGAAAAGGTGTTCATGCCGAAGATCTGGACCTCGTCGCCCAGCCCGGCCTCGCGAAGCTGGCGCACGATATTGCCGCCCTGCGCCGCCATGGCCGAGATGAACAGGCAGTCGATGTCCTGCCCGGCGATCTTGGTCGCCAGCGTCGAGAAGTCGATGTCCGAGGAGGACACCGATTCGCTGGACAGGACGGCGACGCCCTTGTCGCGGACCAGATCCTCGAAGGCGGCGCGCAGGGCGACATAGACCTCGATCTCCTTGATCGAGACGGTCGAGCATCTTTCGACCTTGCGGGTGTCGGCGGCGAAATCGGCCAGGTAGGACATCATCTGCCGCGGCGGCTGCGTGCTGATGAAGCCCCAGGGCCCGGCGGCGGGAATGTCCAGGTTGTTGGTCAGGGTGACGATGGGCAGTTCCAGCCGGTTGCCCAGCTCGGCCCCGGCGATGGCGACGGCGCCGCTGGTCGGGCCCAGGATCATCCTGACCTCCGGGGCATTGGCGTGGCGGGTGATCAGGGTCAACGCCTGGGTGCGGTCCGAGGCATCATCCTCGACCAGGACGCGGACGGATTTTCCGGCGCCGAACTCGGCCTTTTCATTCGCCTCGGCAAAGGCCATTTCCATGCCCTCGGACACGCCGGCGCCCATGAAGGCGGCCGGGCCGGTCAGGGACTGCATGATGACCACGGTCGGCTGCTCGGCGATTGCCGGCGTCGCAAGCGCGATCAGGGCCGCGCCGGTGGCGGCGATCATTCGTTTCATGATTCCTCCCTTGTATTTTTGTGCACATTTATGATATTTGTTTCATCAGTCAAATATATTTTTGATTTGTGCAAGTTTTGGCGCAAGCGGGACTTCTCTCCGTTTTGGCCACGCCGTGCGGCCAGATCTCCCGGATTTGCAGGCGGTAGCCCGGAATCTTGGCGTAAAATTGCATACGCAAACTGCCATCTAGTATTTTTAACTTGAGATGCCTGTGCGGATCGGTTCTTGTCGGCGAAGATGCTTTCCCGGCGCGGCCCGCCGGGATCGCCTTTTCCAGCGGAGGCCCCATGCAGCGAAGCCATCACCATGCAGTCGTCATCGTCGGGGCGGGGCAGGCCGCCTGCCAGTTGGCGATCAGCCTGCGGCAGAAGGACTATCCCGGTCCCATCGTCCTTGTGGGGGACGAGCCGTTCCTGCCCTACAGCCGCCCGCCGCTGTCCAAGACCTATTTCAACGAGGGCGAGCCCCAGCGCCTGCTGCTGCGCAAGGCCGAGTTCTATGAGATGAACGACATCGCCGTGCTGACCTCCAGCCGGGTGGAAAGGATCGAGCGCGCCCGACAGGCCGTCGTCCTGTCGGACGGCCGGCGACTGGGCTATGGGCACCTGGTTCTGGCCACCGGCGCCCGCAACCGGCTTCCCCCTATCGAGGGTGCGGACCTGCCGGGGGTGATGGCGCTGCGCGGCCTGGACGATGCCGACCGGATGCGCGGCCTGGCCGCCACCGCGCGGCATGTGGTGATCGTCGGCGGCGGCTTCATCGGGCTCGAGGCGGCGGCGGCGTTCGGTGCCGCCGGGCTGCGGGTCACGCTGCTTGAGGCGGCCGGGCGGTTGATGGCGCGGGCGGTTTCGCCGGCGGTATCGGACCATTTCCTGCGCGCGCATCGCGATGCGGGGGTCGAGATCCACCTGGACGTCGCGGTCCGGCGCATCCTGGCGCGGCCGGACGGTGCCGCCGGCGCGGTGGAGCTGGCGGATGGCCGGACGATTGCCGCGGATGCGGTGCTGATGGCGACCGGGGTGGTGCCAAACGCGGAACTGGCGCGCGAGGCCGGGCTTGCGGTGGAAAACGGCATCCTCGCCGATTGCTTCCTGGCGACCGCGGACCCGGCCATTTCGGCGATCGGCGATTGCGCCGCCGTGGCGCAGGGGCCGGGCGGGCCGCATCTGCGGCTGGAATCGGTGCAGGCCGCCGTGGATCAGGCGAAATGCCTGGCCGAGCGGCTGGCGGGCCAGCCCGTGCCCTTTGCCAGGACGCCCTGGTTCTGGAGCGACCAGGGTCCGCACAAGCTGCAAATCGCCGGATTGCGCGATGGCGCCGACCGGACCGAGGTCGAGCCCTCGTCCGATCCGACGCGGCTCCTGGTGCACAGTTATCGCGGCGAAAGGCTGGTCTGCGTCGAGACGGTGAACCTGCCGGCCGAACACATGCGCGCGCGCCGGGCGCTGGAAACCGAAACCGCCGCCGCATAGGGCACCGGAAGGGCAGGGCGGGTCAATGCCCGCCGGTGCCCAGGTAATGCGCGATCACGCCGTCGTCCTGTGCCAGCCTGCGGCTGGACCCCTGGGTCACGACACGGCCCTGTTCGATGACATAGGCGCGGTCCGAGACCTGCAGGGCCTTGCGCGCGTTCTGCTCTACCAGCAGGATCGTCATGCCGTCGCGGCGCAGCTGCGCCAGCGCCTCGAAGACCTGCTGCACGATGACCGGGGCAAGCCCCAGGCTGGGCTCGTCCAGAAGCAGCAGGCGCGGCCCGCCCATCAGCGCACGGCCGATGGCCAGCATCTGCTGCTGGCCCCCCGAAAGCGAGCCGGCCAGCTGCTCCTGCCGTTCCTGCAAGATCGGGAACAGCCGGAACACCGCCTCGATGTCATGGGTCGGCCGGCGGCCGTGCAGGGCATTGGCGCCGACCTGCAGGTTCTCCAGCACCGACATGTCGGGCAGCACCTGCCGCCCCTCGGGCGATTGCAGGATGCCCCTGCGCGCGATGGCCCAGGCGGGCTTGCGCGCCAGCTCGACCCCCTCGACCCGGATCTGGCCGGCGCCGGGCTGGACGATGCCGCTGATGCAGTTCAGCAGCGTCGATTTCCCGGCGCCGTTCGGCCCGATCAGCGCCACCATCTCGCCTTCGGCGACGTTCAGCGAAACGCCGGCCAGCGCGCGGATGCCGCTGTAGGAGGCATGGAGGTCCGTCACCGTCAGCAGCATCATTCCTCTCCCAGATAGGCGGTGATGACGGCGGGGTCGGCGACCACCTCGCGGGGCTTGCCCTCGGCGATCAGCCGGCCGCCGTCCAGCACATGGACATGGTCGCAAAGCTCCTGCACGAAGCGCATGTTGTGTTCGATCAGCAGGATCGCCTTGCCCTCGTCGGCAAGCTCGCGAAAGATCCGGCCCAGTTGCAGCGCCTCGACATCGTTCATGCCGGCGACCGGCTCGTCCAGCAGGATCAACTCGGGATCGGTGGCCAGCGCCCGCATCATTTCGACCTTGCGCTGGTGGCCATAGGCCAGGCTGCCCGCGGGGCTGTCCGCATGCCCGGCCATGCCGAACCGCCCGAGCAGCGCCATCGCCCTTTGCCGCAGCAGCGCATCCTCGCGCCGCGACGAGGGCAGGCCCAGGATCGCCGCGATCAGCGAGCAGGTCTCGTGCCGGTGAAAGCCGACCATGACATTGGCCAGCACGCTGGCCTCTTTCTGCAGGCGGATGTTCTGGAAGGTGCGGCCCATGCCGGCGCGCGCCACCTTGTCGGCCGGCTCGGCCGAGATGTCGCGGTCGCCGAACAGCACCTTGCCCGAACTGAGCGACAGCATGCCGGTGATCAGGTTGATCAGCGTGGTCTTGCCGGCCCCGTTCGGCCCGATCAGCCCGGTGATCCGCCCCGCCGGCACCCGCATGCTGACATCCTTCGCGGCGATGACGCCGCCGAAATTCTTGTGGACATGCTCAAGGACAAGATCGGTCATCCCTTCACCTCTGCCTGGCGGACCTCGGGGGTGACGGCGCGGCTGCGGCGGCGGGCGACCAGCGTGTCGACGATGCCGCGCGGCATGAAGTTCATCACCGCCATCAGGATCAGGCCATAGATCATGATCCGCGCATCGGCGAGCGGACGCGAGATCTCGGGCAGCGCGATCAGCAGGGCGACGCCCACCAGCGGCCCCCAGATGCTGCGCCGGCCGCCCAGCACGACATAGGACAGCACGACGATGATCAGGTGAAAGCCGAACTGGTTCGGCTCGACCGCATAGGAATGCAGCGCCTCGAGACTGCCGAAAAGCCCGGCGAGCAGGCCCGAGATCATATAGGCGACGGCCTGGGTGCGCGCGGCGTTGATGCCCAGCGACACCGCCATGCCCTCGTCCTCGCGCACGGCGTCGAAGGCCCGGCCCAGCCGCGAGCGCGAGATCGCCAGCATCACGTAGATCGTCGCCAGGGCACAGACCAGCAGCGTCCCGGTGCCGACCAGCTTGGGGATGCCGGAAAAGCCCATGGCGCCGCCGGTGATGTTCTCGGCGTAAAGATTGGCCGACAGCACGATCTGCACGAAGGCGAGCGAGGCGATGGCCTGGTAGACCCCGCGCAGCCGCGCCAGCGGGATCGCCAGCAGCGCGCCGAAGGCCAGGCCGGCAAAGGTGCCGGCCAGCAGCGTCACCGGCAGCGGCAGGCCGTAATTCACCGTCAGGATGGCCGCGGTATAGGCGCCGATGGCCGACAGGCCGACATTGCCGATGGAAAAGGCGCCGGCGCGCAGCACGATATATTGCGAATAGGCAAAGCCCAGGTGGATCAGGAACAGGTCGAACAGCGGGCGAAAGCTCAGCAGCATGTCCATCAGCGCCGCCCCCTCAGCACGCCCGCCTCGTCCTGCCCGAAAAGGCCGTTGGGGCGCAGCAGCAGCACCGCGAAGAGCAGGCCGAAGATGATGATGTCGGACAGCCGCGACGACAGATAGGCGACGCTCAGCGTTTGCAGCACCCCGAAGCCCAGCGAGGCGACCAGCGCCCCCGCGACCGAACCCAGCCCGCCCAGGATCACCACGACGAAGCCGCGCAGCAGGAACGGGTCGCCCATCATGAAATGGATCGAGTTGAAGGCCAGCCCGACCAGCACCCCCGCCGCCCCTGCCAGCATGCCCGACAGCATGAAGGTCTGGAAATAGATGACGCTGGGCCGGATGCCTGCCAGCAGCGCCGCGCGCTCGTTCTGCGCCACGGCGCGGACCTGGCGGCCAAAGCCGGTCCGGTAGAGATACCAGGACAGCCCCGCTACCAGCAGGATCGCCAGCACCGCCATGGCCAGCTGCAACGCCGAGACCCGCAGCCCCCAGAGCTTGAAGATCACCACCGGGAAAGTGTCGAAGGGAAAGCGCAGCACCTGGGTCTTGGACAGGATCTGCGCGATGGAGACCAGCACCAGGTTCGCCCCGATCGAGGAGATCAGGGCGCTGAACTCGACCTCGCCGCTTTGGCGCAGGCGGCGAAAGGCCGTGACCTCGATGATGACCGAGACGAGACCGGCGCCGACCATCGCCAGGATGAAGGCCAGCCACAGGGGCAGCCCGGCCTGGACCGAGTAAAGGCCGATGAAGGCCCCGGTCATGAAGATCCCGCCATGGGCCAGGTTCATGATCTTGTGGATGCCGAAGATCAGCGTGAAGCCAAGCGCGAACAGCGCATAGACCCCGCCGATCACCAGGCCGTTGACGAGTTGTTGCAGGAACACGAGCCTCTCCCTTCCCGGTCGGGGTTCTGCGGATTCTCCCGATCCATAATTCATAGACACATATTTTTGTATACAACAACTATAAATTTGTGTTCTTTTGCTGGCAGGCACGAATCAACCACTGCCCGCCGCTTCCCCGGTGCGGCCGTGTCGGGCGCCGGTTTCAACAGGGGCAGCCGGATCACGACGCCGGGCGCCCCAGGGAGGGAGAACGAATGTCACCGAGAATCCTGATGGGCACCGCGCTTGCCGTCTCTGCCGCCTTCGCGCCGATGGCCATGGCCAAGGAGGTCAAGGTGGCGATCATCCAGTCGCTGACCGGCAGTCCGGCCTTCATCGGCCGCGGCATCGCCGACGGCGCGGTCATGGCCATCGAGGAAATCAACGCCAAGGGCCTGGCGGGCGAGGGGGTCACGATCCGGTATACGCTGGACGACGACGCCGGCGACCGTGGTCAGGCGCTGGGTCTGATCGGCCGGCGCGCCGCCGATTCGGAAACCATCGCCATCATCGGCCCGACCACCGGCGCCATCGCCCCGGCGGCTGCGGCCGCGGCCAACGATCTGGGCATCCTGGCCTATATGCAGTCGAACAACGATGCCGTGCCGCTGGCCGGGCCCTGGTCCTTCCCGTTTTCGCAGCCGGCCGGGATCGCCACGCCGCCGATCGCCGATTATGCGGCCGAGAAGCGCGGCGTGCAGAATTGCGCGGTCATCACCGTTCTGGACAACGAAGCCTATGTCGCCATGGCGAATGTGTTCATGGAGCGGGTCAGGGAGCATGGGGTGAAGGCGCAGCTCGATGGGGTCAAGCTGTCCGACATCGACTTTTCGGCGCTGGCGGTGAAGGTGGCGCAAAGCGATGCCGATTGCCTGTTCATCGCCACCCCGGCCGCGCTTGGCGCCAATGTCATCATGCAGTTCAAGCAGGCGGGCCTTGACCCCGAGGTGCAGATCTTCGGCCTGCAATCGCTGGCCTCGCCCGAGTTCCTCAACACCGGCGGCAGCGCGGTCGAGGGCGTGACCGTGATCGGCGAATGGACGCCGGGCGGCTTCGACGAGCCTTCCCGCGCCTTTGCCGAAGCCTACAAGACCAGGCACGGGGTCGAGGCCGACAACTGGGTGCCGCAGGGCTATTCGACGATGATGGTCTTTGTCGATGCGCTGCGCCGCGCCGGTCCGGATGCGACGCGCGAGGAGCTGCGCGATGCCCTGGCCGGCATCAAGGACGTGCCGGTGATCGTGGGGCAGGGCGTCTACAATTTCACCCCGGAACGGGCCGCGACCTTCGGCATGGGCATCCTGACCGTCAAGGACGGCAGCTTCGTGCGCCCCGAGGATCTGTAAGGCACCGCAAGCGCGCGCCCAGGCAAGGGCGCGCCGCTGCGCCAAGGAGGACGCGATGCGTTTCGACAGCGAGTTCGACTTCATCGTCTCGGGCGCCGGTTCGGCAGGCTGCGCGGTGGCCGGGCGGCTGGCGGAATCGGGGAAATACCGTGTCCTGCTGCTGGAGGCGGGCCCCCGCGACAGCGCCTTCTGGATCAAGGTGCCGATGGGCTATCCCATGCTGTTCACCAATCCCAAGGTGAACTGGATGTTCGAATCCGAGCCCGAGCCGGAACTGAACGGGCGGCCGATGTACAACCCGCGCGGCAAGGTTCTGGGCGGCACCAGCTCGATCAACGGCATGCTGTATATCCGCGGCCATCCGACCGATTACGACACCTGGGCGCAGCTGGGCAATCCCGGCTGGAGCTGGCAGGAGGTGCTGCCCTGGTTCAAGAAGGCCGAGGACCAGGCCCGCGGCCCCGACGCCTATCACGGCACCGGCGGGCCGCTGGCCGTCTCGGACCAGCCCGACCCGTCGCCGGTGGCACTGGCGATCATCGAGGCCGCGAAACAGGCCGGCATCCCCGCAAACCCCGATTTCAACGGCGCCCGGCAAGAGGGGGCGGGGCTGTTCCAGACCACCACGCGCAACCGGCGGCGCTGCAACTCGGCCCGCGCTTATCTTTCGGCGGCGGGCCGCAACCTGCGCGTCGATACCGGCGCCCATGCCACCCGGCTGCTGTTCCAGGGCCGCAGGGCCGTCGGCATCGAATACCGCCGGGACGGGCGCATCCTGCGCGCGCGGGCGCGGCACGGGGTCGTGGTCTGTGGCGGGGCCTTCGGCTCGCCCCAGCTCTTGCAGCTTTCGGGGATCGGGCCGGCCGATCATCTGCGCGGGCAGGGCATCGAGGTGCTGCACGACCTGCCCGGCGTCGGCGCCAACCTGCGCGACCATTTCTATTGCTCGCTGATCTTTCGCTGCCGCGAGCCGGTGACGATCAACGAACTGGCGCGCAGCCCGCTGCGCAAGGCCATCGCCGGGGCGCAATATGTGCTGGCCCGGCGCGGGCCGCTGGCCGCGAACGGCATCTTTGCCGGCATCTTTACCCGCACGGACGAGACCAGGGACCGGCCCAATCTGCAGATCAACACCAATATCTGGTCGGTCGCCTCGCGCGACAGGCGGGGAATGCGGGTCCACGACTTTCCCGGCTTCACCATGAGCCCGGTGCATCTGGACCCGGTGGCGACCGGCGAGGTGCGGCTGCGCTCGGCCGACCCCTTTGCCGATCCGGTGATCCGGCACAATTTCTTTCGCGACGAGCTGGACCGGATGGCCATGGCCAATGCCGTCCGCATCACGCGCCACATCGCCGGCCAGCCGGCGCTGGCCCGCTATATGGCCGAGGAGATCCGCCCCGGCCCCGAACTGCGGACCCAGGCCGAGATCATCGACTGGCTGCGCGGCAACGGCATCGCCAACCTGCATCCCGTGGGCTCCTGCGCCATGCTGCCCCTGGCCGCGGGCGGCGTGGTCGATCACCGGCTGCGCGTGCATGGCATCGCCGGGCTGTATGTGGCGGATGCCTCGATCATGCCGCGGCTGCCGGCCGGGAACACCAACGCGCCCTCGATCATGATCGGCGAGAGATGCGCTGCCATGGTTCTGGAGGACATGGCCCAGGGCGTCGCACCGGGGATGAAGGGAGCAGCGTGATGGACAGGGATTACGACGTCATCGTGGTGGGCGCCGGCGGGGCCGGGCTTGCGGCGGCGCATATGGCGGCCCGGGCCGGCGCCCGCGTGCTGGTGGTCGAGGCGGGCGACAAGGCGGGCGGCTCGACCGCGCTGTCGGGGGGCGTGTTCTATGCGGCGGGCACCTCGCTCCAGCGCCGGGCGGGGATCGAGGACACGCCCGAGGCGCTTTACCGCTATTACCTGCATATCAACCAATACAAGCTCGACCCGGCGCTGGTCCGGCGGCTGTGCCATGACGCGACGCCGGCCTTCGAATGGCTGGTCGGGCTGGGCGTCGATTTCCCCGAGCAGAACCTGTATTGCTCGGGCGTGGACAAGATCCGGCGCGGCCATCGCGCCCGCGGCCACGGCGCCGAGATCGCCGAGGTGCTGGAGGGCTCGCTGAGCGGCCTTGCCGTGGACATGGCGCTGCGCAGCCGGGTGCAGGAGCTGTTGGTCGAGGACGGCCGCGTCGCCGGCATCCTGGTCGAGAGCGACCGGGTGACGGCGGGGGCGGTGGTGCTGGCCACCGGCGGCTTCGGCGCCAACCGGCAGTTGCTGGCCGAGCTTTACCCCACCGCTGCGGCGCAGGGCGAGCTGTCCTGGTATATCGGCTCGGCCCATTCCCAGGGCGACGGCATCCGCATCGGCCGCCGCCTGGGCGCCGGCATCACCCGTCCCGACCGCGGCCTGCTGCTGATGACGCCGGGCTGGGAAAAGGAGCTGGAGACCTATCTGCCGCCCTGGCTGATCCATGTCACGCATGAGGGGCGCCGCTTCGTCGACGAATCCTGCGAATATTCCATCCTGTCCGAACTGCTGAACGAACAGACCGCGCGCGAATGCTTCGCGATCTTCGACGAGGCGGCGCGGCGCGAGGCCCGCTCGGCCACCGCCCCGAACTGGTCCGCCGACCGGCTGGCGCATTTCGCCGCCCGCGGGCAGATCGCGCAGGCCGATACGCTGGAGGATCTGGCGGCGCAGCTTGGCATCGACGCGGCGACGCTGGCCACCACCGTCGCCGCCGCCAACCGCGCTGCCGAAACCGGGCGGGACGCGCATTTCTTCAAGCCGGCCGAGCATCTGAAGCCGATTGCGACCCCGCCCTTCTATGGCGCGCGCATCCGGCCGGCCATCGTCTGCTGGACCGGCACCGGGCTGCGGATCGACCCCGAGGCGCGGGTGCTGGACCAGGCCGACCGGCCGATTGCCGGCCTTTACGCCGCCGGAGAGACGACGGGCGGCATGTTCGGCCCCTGCTATGCCGGCGGCGGCGCCTCGATCGGCAATGCCATCGTCTTCGGCCGGGTGGCCGGCAGCAATGCGGCGGCCGAGGTGCGGCCGTGATCCTGGGCATCCACCACGCCGCCATCTCGACCCCGGACCTGGACCGGGCGCTGGATTTCTATTGCAACCTGCTCGGCTTCACCGTCGCCTCGCGCATGGAGTGGGGGCCGGGCACGGCGCTGCCCGACACGATCATGGGCCTCGGCGGATCGGCGGCGCGGCAGGCCAAGCTGCGCGCCGGCAACTGCTTCCTGGAGCTTTTCGAGTTTTCCAGCCCCGTTCCCAGCCGCCCCGAGCGCGGCATCCAGGACCACGGCATCACCCATCTTTGCCTGCATGTCCGCGACCTTGCGGCCGAGGTCGCCCGGCTCGAGGCGGCGGGCATCCGCTTTCGCTCGGTCCCGCAGCGCCGGCCGACGCATGTCTCGGTCTATGGCCAAGATCCCGATGGCAATGTGCTGGAACTGCTGGAGGTGATGGATGACGGCCATCCCTTTTCCTTCGCCACGCTGGGGCCGGGCCGGGACGAGCGGCCGTAGCGCCGCCGCGGCGCGGATCGCGGCAACCACCCGCCACCAAGGAGGACAAGCATGAGCCGCCATTACGGAACCCTGTTCCAGCACGGATATGTGGTCCCCGATGCCGATGCCGCCGCCCATGACTGGGCCGGGCGCATGGGGGTCGGGCCCTTCTTCGTCTATCCGGTGCCGATCCCGTTCCAGGTGCTGAAGATCTGGGGCGAGCCGGTCTCGGCCCAGGTCCACAAGCGGGTGCTGATGGGCTATACCGGCCCGGTGCAGATCGAACTGATCGAGCCGACCGATGCAGCCTCGCCCTATCGCGATTTTCTGGAACGGCGCGGCGCCGGGCTTCAGCATTTCGGCTTTCTCTGCGACGATTTCGAGGCGCAGCTGGCAGCGGCCGAGGCGCGCGGCATGATCCGCGCCATCGAGGGGCATCAGGCGCTGTCGCGTATGTGCTATCTGTGCGACCCCGCCGATCCCGATGCGCCGATGATCGAACTGGTCGATCTGAAACCCGAGCGGCGGCAGATGTTCGACCGCATGCGCCTGCCCTCGGTCGGCTGGGACGGGCGCGACGTGATCCGCGAACTCTAGAAAGGTGCGAGCATGGACTATCGCAAGCTGGGCCGTTCGGGCCTGACCGTCTCGGCGGTCGGGCTGGGCTGCAACAATTTCAACTGGACCACGGACGAGGCGCAATCGCGCCGGGTGGTCGATGCGGCACTGGATGCCGGGATCACCTTTTTCGACACCGCCAACATCTATGGCCGTTCCGGAGGGTCCGAGGAGTTCCTGGGCCGCGCCCTGGGCCCGCGGCGCGGCAAGGCCGTGGTGGCGACCAAGTTCGGCATGGAAATGGCCGATGGCAGCCGCGGCGCCGACCGCTCCTATATCATCCGCTGCGTCGAGGACAGCCTGCGCCGGCTGGGCACCGACTGGATCGACCTGTACCAGCTGCATGAATCGGACCCGACCACCCCCATCGAGGAAACGCTCGATGCGCTGGACCGGCTGATCGCGCAGGGCAAGGTCCGCTATATCGGCACCTCGAACATGGCGGATTGGGAAATCGCCCATGCCCACCATCTGGCGCGGGAACTGGGCGTGCAGCATTTCATCTCGCTCCAGGCGGAATATTCGCTGATCCGGCGCGGGGCCGAGGCGACGACGATCCCCTGCCTGAAGGCGCTGGGAATGGGGCTTTTGCCCTATTTCCCGCTGGCCTCGGGGCTGCTGACCGGGAAATACCGCGGCGGCGATCCGGGCGAGGGGCGTTTTGGCAAGATCGCGCGGCTGGCCGACCGTTACCTGACGCCCGAGAACCTGGCCCGCGTGGACCGCATCGCCGATTGGTGCGACCGCAACGGGCTGGTCCTGACCGAGGTCGCCTTTGCCTGGCTGCTTTCGAAGCCCGTCGTGGCCTCGGTCATGGCCGGGGCGACCAAGCCCGAACAGGTGACGGCGAACGCAAAGGCCGCCGAGTTGCGGCTGAACGAAACCCAGATCGGCGAGTTGGAGGCGCTGCTGCAAGATGAATGACCAGATGGACAAGGTCGCCGTGATCACCGGCGCGGGCTCGGGCCTGGGCGCGGCGACCGCGCGGCGCTTTCACCGCGACGGCTGGAGGCTGGTCCTGGGCGACCTGCGACCCGAGGGCGTGCAGGCCCTGGCCCAGGAGCTTGGCGCGACCGCCCTGGCCTGCGACGTGGCGGATGAGCATCAGGTCGAGGCGCTGGTGCAGACGGCGCTGGACCGGCATGGCCGGCTGGATTGCATGATCAACAATGCCGGCATCCTGGGCGCCATCGGCCCGATCGGAGAGACCGCCGCGCGCGATTTCAACCGCGTGCTGGAGGTCATGGTCAGCGGTGTTTTCCATGGCACCAAGCATGCCGCGAATGCCATGGGCGATCAGGGCGGGGCGATCCTGAACACCGCCAGCCTGGCCGGGGTCGGGGCCTGGGCCAACCATTCCTATACCACCGCCAAGCACGCGGTGGTGGGTCTGACGCGCTCGAGCGCGGTGGAGCTGGCGCCGCGCGCGATCCGGGTGAATGCGCTGGCGCCGGGCAACGTGGTGACGGGCATGACCAGCAGCCTCAGCGGCGGCGAGCAGGCGGCCTATGACCGGGCCCTGGCACGCAATCCCATCCCCTATGTCTGCACGGCCGAGGATATTGCCGATGCCTTCGCCTATCTGGCCGGCCCCTCGGCCCGCGGCATCACCGGGCAGGTGCTGGTGATCGACAGCGGGCTTGACGTCGCGGTGGTCCCGCCCGCCTATCACCAGGCGCCGGGGCGTTTCGTGGAATGAAGCAGGGCGCCGCGGCCGCTCAGGCCGTGGCCTCCTGCACCATGGCCTCGACCGCCTCGCGGATGATCTTGCCGCTGGTGCTGCGCGGGAACTGTTCGACCGGGACGAAGACCACCCCCTTGGGGCGCTTGTAGCCAGCGAGGCTGGCGCGGCACAGCGCGATCACCCCGGCCTCGTCCAGGCTGTCGTCGCAGCGCGCCACCACCGCCACCGGCACCTCGCCCCAATGCGGATCGGGGCGGCGCACCACGATGGCGTCGGCGACGCGCGGATCGGCCAGGATCACCCGCTCGATCTCGGCCGGATAGATGTTCTCGCCCCCGGACTTGATGAGATATTTCGAGCGCCCGGCAAATTCATAGCCCGCGGGCGTGCGGCGGAACAGGTCGCCCATGTGGAACCAGCCGCCGCTGAAAGTCTCGCGGTTGACCTGGTCGGCATTCCAGTAGCCGCTGAACAGCGTCGGGCCCCTGACCCAGGCTTCGCCGGTCTCGCCCTCGGCCACGTCGCGGCCGTCCGGGCCGACAAGGCGCAGCTCGGTCAGCACGCTAAGCTTCTTGGCAAGGCTGCGCGGCATCTCTCCGGGCCGGATCAGGTCGCCGGAGAGCGGCGGCATCCCGGTCTCGGTCGCGCCGAAGGAGTTGAGATAGGGCGCGTCCAAAAGCCGCGTCACCTCGTCGATGACCGCGGCCGGCGTCATGTCGGCCATGGCGCCGACCACGCGCACGCCCTTGATCCGGGGCCGGCGCGTCCGCAGCCGGGCCAGCAGCAGCTCGGTGGTGGCGGGCACGGTCATCAGCCAGCCGATGCGCTGCTGCTCCAGCGTGTCGATGATCCGGTCGGCGTCGAACCCGTCCATCACGGTGACGGCGCCGCCGATCAGCAGGGTCGAGAACAGATGCTCGGTGCCGCCCATGTGGAACATCGGCGCCCACGAGATATAGCCGTCCTCGCGCGCCAGTCCCAGGTCCAGCCGAAAGGCGCACATGCGCGCGATCTGTGCCCGCTGGCTGATGACGGCGGCCTTGGGCCGGCCGGTGGTGCCGGAGGTATAGATGATGATGAACCCGTCCTCGGGCCGGGCCAGATCCGGGGCCTCGCCCGCGCATCCCAGGCTGCGCAGATCCAGGGCCTGGCGGTCGGGGCAGGCGGCGCGGGCCAGGTCGCGGTGGCGGGCCGAACAAAGCACCAGCCGCGGCTGCACCAGCTCGATGCACCAGGCCAGTTCCGGCGCGACCAGCCGCCAGTTCAGGCAGGCGACCATCGCCCCCAGCTTGGCGCAGGCCAGCTGCGTCAGGCCGTATTCGATGCAGTTCTCGGACAGGATGGCCACGCGGTCGCCCCGCGTCACGCCCCGCGCCGCCAGGTCGGCGGCGATGCGGTCGGCGGCGGCGATCATGTCCGCATAGCTCAGCACCCGGCCGCCCTCGATCAGCGCCGGCGCTTCGGGCCGGTCATGGGCGCGCCCGGCGATCAGGCGCCAGACCGTCGTGCCGCTGGCCGTCAGGATATCCGACATCAGTCATGCTCCTTGAAGGTGAACTGGACCCGCAGGACCGGCGCGGCGCGCCCCTCGGCGTAAAGTGTGCCGCCGGGCCCGGGGGCGAGGGCGACCGCAAGCCGGTCGCCCTCGAAGACGTTGCCGGCGAAGAAGGCGGCGATCTCGGCGAACTCGGCCTGCGGATGGGCGGCCATGGCGGCGCTGATGACATAGGCCAGGTTGGCCGGGCCGGGATTGACGCGCCGGGGGCCGAAGCCCGCCGCCTCGGCGGCCTCGCGCCGCAGGTGGATGGCGTTGTCGTCGCGCAGAAGAGCGCACCATTGCGCCATCTCGGGGCCGCTGACCGGGCCGAAGCGCCAGCCGGCGCCGTTCTGTCTGTCAGCCATCATCCACCGCCGGGGTAATCATCTTGAATTGCAGCAGGCTGGCCGGGCCGGCCTGGTCCGACAGCGTGATGGCCAGCGCCAGATGGTCGGCCCGGCCAAAGCGGCGGCTGGCTTTGCGCGTCAGGTCCAGAACCTCGACCGTGGCGTCATAGGCTTGGCCGACCCGCAGCCGGCCGGGAAAGGACAGCCGGCATTCGCCCAGCACCGGCCCGGCATCGAAGGCCAGCCCCAGGTCGCGGCTGAAATCGCCGATGGGCGACGGCATCGCTGCCAGTCCGCCCAGATAGGCGTGGATCGGATGCGCCAGGTCGCCCTGCCGCGGCGGGGCGGCGCAAAGCGCGCGCACCCGGTCGTCCAGCGCCGCGGTCAGGTCGTATCGCCTGCCGGGGATGGGGCGCTGGCCTGCCATCAGCGGCCGATGCGCGCGAAGCGGCGCTCGATCTCGGGGCCGATGCGGTCGAAATAGGTGGTGTCGGCCAGCGCGTGCATCGCCATGACCTTGAAGAGCGCGCGGGCGTGCATCACCGGCCGGTCGCCGACGCTGCATCGCATCTGGGCAAAGACCAGGTTGCGGGTCTTGCGCGTCACCTCGATGTCGCCGCGCACCCAGTCGCCGGAATGGACGATGGACAGGAAGTCGATGTTCATCGAGATCGTGGGCACTACGGCTGCCTCGTAGCCGACCAGATGCTGCACGCCGTAAGCCTGCATGTCGGTAAAGGCCGCCAACGCCGCGCCGTGGCAATAGTGCGAGGGGTTCAGGTGGCGTTCCGTGCAGCGAAAGCCCACCGCGAATTGCCCCGGCCCGTCGCGCGTCGCATGCACGGGGCCGAAGGTGTCGCAGAATCCGCCGGGCGAGGGCAGCTCGATCCAGCCTTCGGGGGCGGGCGGGTTGCTTTCCGGGGCCTTGAAAGGGTGGAACGCGTCAAGGGTCATCAGCGGATCCCAATCTTGCTGCGCGGCATATTTATACACATAATATAAAACTATATAATGAATGCCGTGTCAATGTGTGCAATAATGGTTTTGTCGCTATAAGGGAGAGACAAGTTGACCGATCTGGAAACCCGGCTGGACCGCCTGGAATCGCGTGCCGAGATCCTGGCGCTGATTTCGCATTACTGCAAAGCCTGCGACGACCGCGACGTGCCCCTGTTGCGGTCGCTGTTTCGCGAGGAGTCCTGGGTGCGCTCCGCCGACGGGCGCATGAAGGGCGAGGGGCTCGAGGGCATCATGCAGATGTATCGCAAGCGCTTCGAGGTGCTGGGCCTGTCCGTCCACTGGACCCATGACACGGTCATCAATTTCGATCCCGCCGACCCCGACCGCGCCACCGGCGAGGTGTTCTGCCATGCCGAGGCGGTGCGCAACCAGCAGGTGCTGGTCGGCTCGCTGCGCTACGAGGACGAATACCGCCGCCGCGACGGGAAATGGTATTTCGCCTCGCGGCTGCTGAAGTTCCTGTATTACGTGCCGGTGCAGAGCTATGCCGAGGCGCTGGCCTCGCCCTTGCGCCAGCGCGGATACGAGGTGCCGATGCCCGGCGACTATCCCGAATCGCTGCCCAGCTGGACCGGCTGGGTGCAGCATTACCAGCCCGAGGAACAGCAGGCGTGATCCTGGGGGTTCATCACGCGGCGATCTCGACCCATGACATCGAAAGGCTGATCGGCTTCTATACCGAGATGCTGGGGTTCGAACTGGTCCACCGCCAGTCCTGGACCGCCGATGCCGAAGCCCAGAACGCGCTGCTGGGCGCCAGCGGCTCGGCCGCCCAACTGGCGATGCTGCGGCACCGGAACTGCTATCTGGAGCTGTTCCAGTTCGAGTCGCCGGCCCCGGAGCGGCGCGGCCCGCATCAGCGCCTGTTCGGGGCCGGGCTGACGCATCTTTGCCTGGCGGTGCAGGATCTGGACGCCGAATACGAACGGCTGCGGCAGAAGGGCGTGGTATTCCATTCCTCGCCCCTGACGCGGCCGACCTTCAACGCTGTCTATGGCCATGACCCGGACGGCAATGTCGTGGAGCTGCTTGAGCTTTACGATGCGTCCCATCCCTTCGCGGCGCATTGGCCAGTTCCCGAATAGGAAAAGGCCCCCGAAAAGGGGGCCTTCGCCGCGCCGGGAGGCCGGGTCACATCACCAGCGCCATCGGCGTCTCGATCCGGGCCTTCAGGGTGGAGAGGAACCGCGCGGCGACCGCGCCGTCGATGCCGCGGTGATCGGCCGAAAGCGTCAGAGTCGCGACGCTGGCGAAGCGCAGCCCGCCCTCGGCGGTCTCGCGCGCCTCGCGCCGGGGGGCGCCCACCGCCAGGATCGCGCCCTGGGGCGGGTTGATGATCGCGTCGAAGCTGCGCACGCCATACATGCCCAGGTTGGACAGGGTGAAGGTGCCGCCGCGCAGATCCTCGGCGGTCAGGCTGCGGTCGCGGGCGGCGGCGATCAGCCGGCCCGCCTCGGCCGCGATCTCGGTCAGGGATCGCTGCGCGGCATTGCGGATCACCGGCGTCACCAGCCCGGCGTCGATGGCCACGGCGACGCACAGGTCGACCTGGTCGAAGCGGGTGATGCCGCTGTCCGAGACGTGGATGTTCACCTCGGGATGGGCGGCCAGGGCCAGGGCGGCGGCGCGCAACAGGAAGTCGTTGACCGAGATCTTCGCCCCCTCGCGCCCGCTGTTGAACTGGCCGCGCAGGGCCATCAGCGCGTCCATCTCGACATCCATGGCGGTGTAGAAATGCGGCACGGTCTGCTTGGAATGGCGCAGCGCATTGGCGATGGATTTGCGCATCCCGGTAAAGGGCTGCTCGACCCCCTGCGCCGCGGCTGCCGGGGCCACAGCCGGCGCGGCGGGGATCGCAGCCGCCGGCGGCGACCACAGGCCGGCCGCCTGCACCGCCGCCTGCACATCGGCCAGCGAGATGCGGCCGCGGTAGCCGCTGGGTTTCAGCCCGGTCAGGTCGAAGCCAAGCGCATTGGCGAAATTCACCGCGACCGGGCTGGCATGGGCGCCCGTATTCCGCCTTGCCGCTTCGTCGGGGGCAAGCGCGGCAGGGCGCGACGGCAGATCGGCCTTTTTGATCTTGCCGCCCTGGCCCGAGCCCTGGACCCCGGCCAGGTCGATGCCGTCCTGTTCCGCGATGCGGCGCGCCAGGGGAGAGGCCTTCGGCCCGGCGCCGGCCTCGGCGGCGGGGGAGGGCTCGGGCGACGCGGATTTTGCCTCGTCCTTGGGCTCGAAGGAGGCATCGACGGGCACATAGGAGGCGATGAACGCGGCCAGCTCGGCCTCGCTGGCTTCCGCCTCGGCCAGCACGGCGATCAGCGCGCCGACCGGGGCGGTCTCGCCCTCGGGCACCAGGATGCGGCGCAGGATGCCGCCCCTGTCGGTGTCCAGCGTGTTGACGATCTTGTCGGTCTCGATGTCGACCAGCTCGGTGCCCGGCTCGACGCTGTCGCCCTCGGCGACGATCCAGCGCGAGATCTGGCCCTCGGACATTTCAAGGCCCCATTTCGGCAGGGTGACGGGATGGATCAGGGCCATGCTCACTCTCCTTTCACGGCTTTGCGGATGGCCGCTTCGATCCGGTCGGGACCGGGAACATACATGCGCTCCAACTCGCGGGCGAAGGGCACCGGCGTATGCGGCGCCGTGACCCGCACCACCGGCGCGCGCAGCGAGGCGAAGCCCTTCTCGGCCGCGATGGCGGCGATTTCCGAGGCGATCGAACAGACCGGATTCGATTCGTCCACGACCACCAGCCGCCCGGTCAGCGACAGGCTTTCCAGGATCATCTCTTCGTCGATGGGCGAGGTGGAGCGCAGGTCGATCAGATCGACGGTGATCCCGTCCCCGGCCAGCTTGGCCGCCGCCTTTGCGGCAAAGGAGACCATGCGGCCCAGCGTGACCACGGTCGCGTCCTTGCCCGATTGCACCAGGCTTGCGCCATGCAGCGGTGCCACATATTCGCCGTCCGGCACCTCGCCCTTGCTGGAATAAAGCGCCTTGTGTTCCAGAAAGATCACCGGGTCGTCGTCGCGGATCGCCGCGGCCAGCATGCCCTTGGCATCGGCCGGGTTCGACGGCACCACCACCTTCAGCCCCGGCACGGCCGACAGCATGGAATAGATGGTCTGGCTGTGCTGGGCAGCGGCGTTCATGCCGGCGCCCATGGACATGCGCACGACGATGGGCGCCTTGGCCTTGCCGCCGAACATATAGCGGAACTTGGCCATCTGGTTATAGATCTGGTCCATGGCGACGCCGACGAAATCGGCGAACATCAGCTCGGCCACCGGGCGCATGCCGGCCAGCGCCGCACCATTGGCCAGGCCGATGATGGCGCTTTCCGAGATCGGCGTGTCGATGACGCGCTTGTCGCCAAATTCGCCCATCAGCCCCTTGGTCACGCCGAAGATGCCCCCGGCCGCATCGCGGCTGCCCGACGACCCGCCGGCACCGCCCGACACGTCCTCGCCGATGACGATGACGCCGGGATCGCGGCGCATCTCCTGAAACAGCGCCTCGTTCAGCGCCTCTCGCATGGTTTTCACGGTCATGATGCGGTCCTAGTAATCGGCATAGACGTCAGAGAGCATGATCTCGGCCCCCGGTGCCGGCGCCTTGCGGGCCGAGGCCACGCAATCCTCGATGAAGGCCGCGATCTCGGCGTCGATGGCATCGAGCTCGGCGGCCTCGATCAGCTTGGCCTCGGTGACTTTCCGGCGGAAACGCAGCAGGGCGTCCCGGGTCTCGCGCAGGGTCTTGACCTCGTCCTTGGCGCGGTAGTTCTGGGGATCGCCCTCGAAATGGCCGAAATAGCGCGTCGCCTCGGCGATCAGGGCGCAGGGGCCCTTGCCGGCGCGCACATGCTCCAGCGCATCCGCCATCGCCTGGTGGACCGAGAAATAGTCGAACCCATCTGCCTCGAAGACCGGCAGGCCGAAGCCCCGCGTCCGCCCGGCCAGGTCCGAGCCGATGCCATAGCCTTCGCCGGTATGTTCGGAATAGCCGTTCAGTTCGAAGACGAAGATCTTGGGCAGCTTCAGCACGACGGCCATGTTCATCGCCTCGAAGACCGTGCCCTGGTTCGACGAGCCGCCGCCGCCGAAGGATACCGCCACGCTGCCGTCGCCGCGCGCCTGGCAGGCCAGGGCCGCGCCGACCGCGATGGGCGGCCCGCCGCCGACGATGCCGTTCGCGCCCAGCATGCCCTTGTCGATGTCGGCGATATGCATCGAGCCGCCGCGGCCCTTGCACAGCCCGTCGGCGCGGCCATAGATTTCGTGCATCATCAGCCGCGGGTCGCAACCCTTGGCGATGCAATGGCCATGCCCGCGATGGGTCGAGCTGATATAGTCGCGGTCGGTCAGATGCTCGCAGATGCCGACGGCGATCGCCTCTTGTCCCGCATACAGATGCGTGAAGCCGGCGATTTCGCCGCTGCGATTCTCGATATGCAGTCTTTCCTCGAAGTCCCGGATCATCCGCATCTGCCGATAGGCCTTCAGGATGTCGGTGCGGCTTTGTTGCATGGCCCTCTCCCGCTCGTCTTGCACCCGGAAACTGGTCGATTCTTGCGCGCGTGTCAATTTATATATGTTCAAAGCATAGGTCATATGTATACTAGATAAGCATTAAATGTATTTTTGGAGGAGAGGATGGATTTCCGGCTGACCGAGATCCAGCGTGACCTGCAAGAGGCGGCGCGCAAGTTCGCCCGCAGCGAGCTGGTGGATCTTGCCCGCGAGCTTGAGGAGAAGGCAGAGCCAGTCCCGCATGAATGGGTCAGGCGCTATGCCGAGCTGGGTTTCCTTGGCATCAACGTGGCCGAGGAATATGGCGGCATGGGGCTGGGCAATCTTGAGGCGCTGCTGGTCGTCGAGGAGTTCGCCAAGATCAGTTCCGCCGTGGCGTTTCCGGTCTTCGAATCCTGCGTCGGCCCGGTGCGCGCCATCGAGCATTTCGCGCCCGAAAGCCTGAAGGCACGCGTGATCCCCGCCGTTTGCCGCGGCGAAAAGGTGGTCGCCATCGGCATGTCCGAACCCGATGCCGGCTCGGCGCTGACCGACCTGAAGACCCGCGCCCGCATCGAATCGGACAGGGTCGTGCTGAACGGCTCGAAGCGCTGGTGTTCCGGCGGCGGCCATGCCGAGGGCTATCTGGTCTATGCCCGTTTCGACGACAGGCCGGGCGCGGGCTCGATCGGTGCGGTCTATGTGGAAAAGGGCATGCCCGGCTTCAGCTTCGGCCCGCAGGAGCGGCTGATGGGGTTCCGCGGCGTGCCGTCGAGCGACCTGTTCTTCGACAATGTCGAGCTGCCGCTGGAGCATGTCGTCGTGCCCGGCGGCGGCTTCAAGCGGCTGATGGAAGCCTTCGACCTGGAACGCTGCGGCAATGCCACCATGTCGCTGGGCCAGGCCTCCGGCGCGCTCGAGGACGTGCTGGACTATGTGCAGGAGCGCCACCAGTTCGGCCGGCCGCTGGTTGATTTCCAGGCGGTGCAGATCAAGCTGGCCGAGATGCGGTTGCGCGTCGATGCGGCGCGGCTGCTGATCCATCGCGCGGCGCAGAACGCCCAGGACGGGATGCCCTCGATCCTGGACAGCTCGCTGGCGAAATGCTTTGCCAACGAGATCTCGCGCGAAGTGACCGGCAATGCCGTGCAGCTGATGGGCGGTTACGGCTATTCCAAGGAATATCCGATGGAGCGCCGGCTGCGCGATTCCTGGGGCTGGGGCATCGCCGGCGGCGCGGTGGACATCCAGAAGGTGAACATCACCGCCGCCATGGTCGGGCGCCGTTTCAACCAGCGCCGTGCCTGATCCAGGTGCCGGGCCGGGTTGACCGGCCCGGCGTTTCCCCCGAAATCTGGCGGCAAGAAGGAAAGGGCAGGGAATGATCCCGAGAGGATTGGGCGCCGATGCCGAGGAATTCGTCGATGTCGGCGCGGTCATGCAGGTGCCAAGTGCCGGCCCCTGGTTCGTCACCGCCGGCGGGCGCGAGGTGATCCTGTGCCGCCGCGACGGCGAGATCGTCGCCTTTTCCGGCAATTGCACGCATAACTTCGCCCGCCTGTCCGAGGGCGAGGTCGAAGGCAACGTGGTGATCTGTCCCAAGCACGGCGCCCGGTTCGACTGCTCGACCGGCAAGGCCATGTCCTCGCTTTGCAGCGACCTGCCCAGGGTCGAGGTCAGGATTTCCGGCCGCCGCGTGCTGGTGCGGCGCGGCTGACGGCCGCGCCCTTCACAGCCGATAGCGCCGCAGCGCCCGTTTCAGCAGATGCGCGCGGGCGATGGGATCCAGCCCCTGTTTCTCAAGCCGCAGCATCGGCACCTCGACATCCAGCGGCAGGCCGGGATCGGTGGCGTCCAGCAGGGCTTGCAGCGGCAGCTCGCCCTCGCCCGGTATCGCGCGATCCTCGACCGCCTCGCGAAAGGCGTCCTCGGGCGCGGCCAGCATCGCGTCGCAGAATTGCAGCGCACCGATGGTGTCGGCGAGGGGGGCAAGCTGGGCCGGGCTGCCGCCGGTGCGCGCCAGGTGCAGCGGATCGACCAGCAGGCTCAGGTTCGCATGGCCGTTCTGGCGCACGAAATCTGCCGCCTCGCCCACCCTGGGCAACGAGGAAAACGCCATGAACTCGATGGACAGGGCGATGCCGCGCGCGGCAGCCGCGTCGCAGGTCTGCGACAGCCGGTCCGAGGCGCGGGCCAGGTCGCGGTCATAGATCAGCACGGTGGCGCGCCGCGCCCCGATCTCGGCGGCATGGTCCAGCACCGGCAGGTAGCCGGCGGGATCGGTGCGGCCGGAAAAGGGCAGGGCCTCGATATTGTGGACCTGCACGCCGTCCGCCTGTAGCGCCTGCACGAAGGCCCGTGTCGGAGGGCCGGGCAGCAGCCGCGGAAAGATGTCGAGCTGCGGCGCCGGCGGGTGCAGGAACACCGTGACGAAGGGAAAGCCCGTCGCCCCGGCGGTCTGGACCAGCGCCACCGGGTCGGTGTCGCGCAGGCTGAGCTGGTGCAGGGTCAGGATGCGTTCGGCCATGTCCGCTCAGGCGCCCAGATAGCTTTCGATCACCCGCTGGTCGCGCATCAGCATCTCCGATGCGCCCTCCATCACGATCCGGCCGCGATCCAGCACATAGGCCCGCTGCGTGCATTCCAGCGCGCGATAGGCGTTCTGCTCGACCAGCAGGATGGTCAGCCCCTCGCGGTTGAGCCGCGTCAGCGCGTCAAAGACCTGGTCGCTCATCAATGGCGACAGGCCCAGCGACGGCTCGTCCAGAAGCAGGATCTCGGGCGCCCCCATCAGCGCCCGGCCGATGGCCAGCATCTGCTGCTGGCCGCCCGACAGCGTGCCGGCGATCTGATCGGCACGCTCCTCCAGGATCGGGAAGAGCGCGTAGACCTGGTCCAGACTGTATCGCGCCGGCCGCTGGCCCAGGGCCAGCATGCCCAGTTGCAGGTTTTCCCAGACCGACATGTCGGCCAGCACCTGCCGCCCCTCGGGGACATGCAGCAGGCCCTGGCGCGAGACCTGGAAGGCGGCCATGCGGCCCAGATCCTTGCCGTCGAAGACGACCTGCCCCGCTTGCGGCACCACGGTCCGGCTCAGCGCGTTCAGAAGCGTCGATTTCCCCGCCCCGTTCGAGCCGACCAGCGCCACCATCTCGCCGCGGTTCACATGCAGGCTGACATCGCGCAGCGCCTGGATGCCCTTGTAGGAGACGCTCAGATTCCTGACTTCAAGCAGCATCGGCCTTGCCTCCGATATAGGCCTCGATGACCTTTGGATCACGGGTGACGGTTTCGGGCGGCCCCTCGGCGATCATGCGGCCGGAATCCAGCACATAGACCTGGCTGCACAGGCGCGAGACGAAGGCCACGTTATGCTCGATCAGCAACAGCCCCATGCCCGAGCGCGCCAGATCCTCGAAGATCTCGGCCATTTCGGCGGATTCGACCTCGTTCATGCCGGCCACCGGTTCGTCCAGCATGACGATGCGCGGCGCCGCGGCGATCGAGCGGGCCATCTCGACCCGGCGCTGGTGGCCATAGGGCAGGCTGCCCGCCTCGTAATCGGCATATTTCTGGATGCCGAAGCGGCCCAGCAGCTCCCAGGCCTGCTCGCGCAGGCGGCGGGTCTCGGCCAGGGCGACGGGCAGGCCCATCAGGCTGGCCATGACGCCGCTCTGCTGCTTGCGGAAATAGCCGATGACGACATTGTCGAGGACGCTTTCCTCGGGCAGCAGGCGGATGTTCTGGAAGGTGCGGGCGATGCCGCGGCGGGCGACCTCGTCCACATGCAGCCGGGTAAGCTGCTGGTCGTCCAGGTAGACCTCGCCCCTGGTCAGGCTGTAGACGCCCGAGATCATGTTGACGACGGTGCTTTTGCCGGCGCCGTTCGGGCCGATCAGCCCGGTGATCCGGCCGGCGGGGACGGTCATGTTGATGCCGTCGACGGCCTTCAGCCCGCCGAAATACTTGCAGGCGTTCTCAATCCGCAGCGACGACATCGGCCCCCTCCTTCCGCTTGGACATGGTTTTGGGCGCGCGGCGCAGGCGGCGGCGCAGCCAGTAGACCAGCTCATCGCCCACGCCGTTCGGCAGGAAGGTGATGACCAGGATCAGGATCACCCCGTTCAGGATGCCGCGGTTCTCGGCCAGCGGGCGCGCCAGTTCGGGCAGGATCGCCATGATCAGCGCCCCGGCGATGGGGCCCAGGAGCGTGTTGCGCCCGCCCAGCACCACCACGGTCAGGCTGGCCACCATGGCGTGAAAGCCGAAATCCACCGGCTCGATGTTGAAGACGTAAAGCGAACGCAGCGCCCCGAAGACCGCGCCGATCAGCCCCGACAACACGAAGGCCAGCGCGTAATAGGACTTGATCGGCACGCCAAGCGAGGCGGCGACGGAATCGTCCTGGCGCAGCGCGTTGAACACCCGGCCGACCGAGGTGCGGTTGATCGACCAGATCACGTAGATCGTGACCAGCACCGCCAGCAGCAGCCAGCCGGTATTCATCACCCGCGGGATGCCCGAGATGCCGATGGCGCCGCCGGTGAAGCTTTCGAAATACAAGAGCAGCGCGATCACCACCTGCACGAAGGCCAGCGTGGCGATGGCCTGGAAGGCGCCGCGCAACCGCGCCAGCGGCACCGACAGCACATAGCTGACCGCCATGCCCACCACGGCCGAGACCAGGATGGCCGCCGGCACCGGGACGCCGTATCGCGTCACCAGGATCGCCGTGGCATAGGCGCCAAGCGCCGAGAAACCCGCGGTGGCGATCGAGAACACGCCCGCGCGCAGCGCCAGCTGCTGGCTGTAGCCCAGCCCGACCGCGATCAGGAAGAAGTCGATGAGCGGCTGATAGGAATAGTAAAAGGACATCATCTGCGGCTTCCTCCTGCATAGTTGCCGGCGCGTCCGAACAGGCCGTTCGGAAAGAACAGCAGCGTGACGAACAGCAGCGCGAAGATGATCGCGGTGGACAGTTCGCTGGACAGATAGGCGATGGTCAGCGACTGGATGATCCCGATCAGGATGGCCGCGACCACCGCGCCCTGAAGCGAGCCGAGCCCGCCAATCACCACCACGACGAAGGCTTGCAGCAGGAAGGGCTCGCCCATCATGAAGTGGATCGAGTTGAAGGACAGCCCGATCAGCACCCCGGCCAGCCCCGCCAGCGCCCCGGCGATGAAGAAGGTCTGGCGATAGACCGCGCTGGCCGAGATGCCCAGCAGCGCCGAGGCATGCTCGTTGCTGGACACCGCGCGCACCTGGCGGCCGAAGCTGGTGCGGTTGATGTAATAGGCCAGGGCCAGCACCAGGACCAGCACCAGCCCCAGGATGGTCAGCTGCAACAGCGAGATGCGCATCCCCCAGAAGCTGAAGAACTTGACCGGGAAGGTGCCGAAGGGAAAGCTCAGCACCTTGGTGTTCGAGACCTGCTGGGCGATGTTCATCAGGATCAGGTCCACCCCGATCGAGGTGACGATGGCGGCGAATTCGGCATGGCCCGCTTTGCGCAATTGCCGGAAGGCCACGAAATCCACCACGACCGAGATCGCCCCGGTCGCGACGGTCGCCAGCAGCAGCGCGAACCAGAAGGGCAGCCCCTGCGCGGTCGCGTAATAGGCGATGAAGGCGCCGGCCATGAAGATCGCGCCATGGGCGAGGTTCAGCAGTTTCTGCACGCCGAAGATCAGCGTGAAGCCAAGCGCGAACAGGGCATAGATCGCGCCGGACACCGTTCCATTGAGTATCTGTTGCAGTAGCATCCCGGTGGTCCGTCCAAAAGGGTTGCGGCCATGGCGCTTGGCGCCCCGGCCCATGGCGCGCGGGCGTTCAGCGCGGAGCCTGGACGAAGGCGCCGTCCTGCACGGTCAGCACGTTCATGCCGACATGCGGAAAGCGTTTCTCGTCCAGCGTATAGCTGCCCTGGCCGGCGGCCACGCGGACCTCGCTGGTCTTGCCCAGCTGGTCGCGCAACGCCTCGCGCGTGGGTTCGGGCATGGATTTCAGCGCGTTGGCCATTACCAGCATTCCGCCATAGCCGACGGCGTTCCAGTTGTCGGCCTCGTGGCCGAATTTCTCGCTGAACTCGGTGGCGAAGGCCCTGGTGAAATCGTCATAGCCGCCCGGCACCCAGTCGGCGATGAAGGTGACGCCCTCGACGCCCGCGCCGCCGCGGTTCAGGAACTCGGGCGAGGCGAAGGCATTGTGGCCGAAGACCGGCGTCGCCGGGTCCAGCCCGGCCTGGCGCAGCTGGACGATGATGTTCGCCCCCTGCGAGGCCGAGGCCGAGACGAAGACGCAATCCTGCTGCGAGGTGGCGATCTTGGTCGCGACCGACGAGAAGTCGGAATCGGTGCCGCCGACCTGCTCGACGGTGGTGATCCTGACGCCCTTGTCCGCCATCAGCTTCTCGAACTGCTTTTGCAGCGCGACATAGGCCTCGATGTCGCGGATGCCGATGATGGCGCATTCCTTCACGCCTTTCACATCGGCCGCGTAATCCACCAGATAGGGGATGGTGATTTCCGGCGGCTGGGTCAGGATGAACGACCAGGGGCCCTGGTCCAGCACCTCGGGCGTGTTCGTCGTGGTGACGACCGGCACCTTGTACTGGTTGCCCGAGGACGCGCCGGCGATGGCAACCGCGCCGCTGGTCGGACCCAGAATGCCCAGGATCGAGGGATCGTTGGCATAGCGCGCGATCAGCGACATGGTCTGCGTGCGGTCGGTCGCGTCATCGGCATAGGTGACCTTGAGCGTGTTGCCCTCGCCCAGCAGGCCCTGCTCGTTGATCTGCTGCTCGGCCAGGCGCATGCCGTCGGCGACGGCGGTGCCGATGAAGGCGGCGGGACCGGTCAGGGCTTGCAGGACCACCACGTGATATTCGTCGGATTGGGCGGCCATGGCGGGCAGCAACGCCATTGCGGTGCAGGTGGCGAACAGATTGGACAGTTTCACGACGGTTTCCTCCCCAGGAATGTGAACGGCGGGTTGACCTGACGGTCGCCCGGTATCGGATCGCGTTCCTTCGCGATCCGTGACGGATTCTCGGCTTCCTCCACAATACTATGTATATCATAGATGGATATAAAAATATTGTAGATCGAAGTAAAAATACTTGTGATGGATTATTGGGCGGCGCAGCGATCCGCCGCCATCTCTTGCACCATGTCGCGCAGCTTGAATTTCTGGATCTTGCTGGCGGACATCGGCCATTCCGCGATGAAATGGACGTCGCGCGGCACCTTGAAGCTGGCGATGCGCGTCTTGCAATAGGCGATCAGCGCGGCCGGGTCCACGCTTTGCCCCGGCACCAGTTCCACGAAGGCCACCGGCACCTCTTGCAGCCGCGCGTCGGGCTTGCCGACGACCTGGCAGGTCTTGACCGCGGGATGCTGGGCCACGACCATCTCGATCTCCAGCGCGGCGACGTTTTCACCGCCCACCTTCAGCATGTCCTTGGCCCGGCCGTGGAACATCAGCGTGCCGGCCGCGTCGATCGAGCCCAGGTCGCCGGTATGGAACCAGCCGTCGCGCTTGGCCTCGGCGGTCTTTTCGGGATCGCCGTAATATTCGGTGAAGATCGAGAAGCCCTTGACGCAGATCTCGCCGATCTCGCCCGGTGCGGCCTCGGCACCGTCCTCGCGCGCGATGCGCACGGACAGCCCGTCGAAGGGGCGGCCGAGCCGGTTGAGGCGCTCGGCCTCGCTGTCGGCGGGGTCGCTGGTGGTCACGGTGCCGGCGGTTTCGGTCATGCCATAGGTGCCGACGAAGACCGCGTTGGGAAAGCTCTTGCGCATCAGCTCGCGGAACGGCTCCGGGCTCAGCGCCATCGAGCAATTGATGAGCCGCAGCGATGCCATGTCCTCGGCGCGGAAATCCGGGTGATAGACCATGTCCGACAGGAACAGGGCAAAGCTGGGATAGCCGATGGTCGGCCGCGTCTCGCGCACCAGCCGCAGTGCCGCGCCGGCGTCGAAATGCTGCATGCCGATATAGGTGGCGCCGGCATGATAGGCCGCGCATAGCGGGAAAAGCGCGCCGACATGGAACATGGGCAGCGGCGACCAGAAGGCGTCCTGGTCGGTCATCCCGTAACGCTCGGCCAGGCCCATGCCGGTGCGGACCAGGGCCTCGTGGCTGATCATGCAGCCTTTCGGATTCGAGGTCGTCCCCGAAGTATACAGCATCAGCGCCGTCTGCCGCAGCGTGACGGCCCGGCGCAGCCGGTCGATCAGCGCGTCCTCGACCTCGGCGGCGAAACCCTGCGACACGGATTGGCGCAGGCATCCGGCCGAGGGCTCGTCGGTCAGCAAGGTGATGCCGCGCAGGCGCGGGGCCTCGGGCAGGCTGACCGGCTGGTCTGCCGGCGCGTCGCGCAGGGCCGGGAAGGCCTGGTGCAGCCGCGCCCGGAAATCCAGCCCCTCGGCCACCTGTGTGGTCGAGACGATATGCACCAGATCCGCGTTGACGGTCTGGTAGCGCAGCTCGTGTTCGCGATAGCGGGCATTCATCGGCACCGAGACCGCGCCCAGATAGGCCAGCCCGAAATAATACTCCAGGTATTCGATGCAGCTGGGCAGGAAGATCCCGACATGGTCGCCAGGCCGCACGCCCAGGCCGTAAAGTTCGCGGGCCCGCAGCATGGCGGCCTGGTGCAACTGGCGAAAGCTGCGGTTCTGATCGGGAAACCGGATCGCGTCCTTGTCCGGCGTCCGTGCCGTTGCCCGGACCAGAAGATCGCCGACCGTGGTGGTGGCCGTGTAATTGAGCGTTGCTGACATCTTTCCCCCCGGCCCGTTGGTGCCGGGCCCCTTATTGCTGCGATGACGGCGGCTATTCCTCGGGCGCCAGCGTCACCTCGAGCCCGGCAAGGTCGTCGGTCACGGGGATCTGGCAGCTCAGCCGCGATGTTTCGCGATAGGTTTCCATGAATTCCAGCAGTTCCCGTTCGTCGGGCTGCTGCTCCGGCAGGCGGTCGAGCCAGTCGGGCGCGACATAGATGTGGCAGGTCGCGCAAGAACAGGAACCGCCGCAGATCGCAGCGATGTCGAGGCCTGCCCCATCGCGCAGGGCCTCCATCAGGCTGGTTCCGGGTGCTGCGTCGAACTCCTTCACGCTTCCGTCGCGGTCCGTGGCTGTGATTCGTGGCATCTGGCGTCCTTGTCTGTCGATCGGCTAGAGATAGCGGATGGGCCGGGAGCCGTCCCAATCGGCCGCCAGCGATTCCAGCCGCGCGAAGAATTTCTTCAGCCCGGCCGTGGGCTGCACGATCTCGATCACCCGGCCCTGGTCCAGCGGGTCGCTGTCCAGATAGGCAAAGGGAATGCCGGCCGCGGTGCGCCCGCCCATCAGCACCCCGACGCCCCTGGCCTGCCAGGCGGCAAGATCGGCGTCCAGATCCCCGGAAAGCAGGCAGAGGTGATGCAGGCCGCCGCCCCGCCGTGCGATGAAATCGGTGAACATCGAATCGTCGCCGCCGGTCTGCTGGATGATCTCGATCTGCATGCCGCCCCAGGAAGCCAGCGCCACCGCGTTCTCGACCTGGATCGGCCGGCCGCGATAATGCAGCGCGGCATAGTCGATTCGCGGGGTGACGAGGAACGGGCCAACGCCCAGCGTCTGCGTCCAATGCACCAGCGCGCGCTCCAGATCGGGCACGACATAGCCCATCTGGACGATGGCGCCCAGGCGCGAGCGGGCCTTGTTTCCCACGGGATCGAAGCTGTCCGGCATTGATCCTCCCCTCCGTGGCGACAGTGTTGTGTATTTTTCTCCGCATTTCAATATACAATTATCACCGGCATGAGATTTTCCTTGCCGCGGGCCGACGGAGTGCAAAACAGGGCTGCTTCCAGCCGATGCCGGTACCTGCCATGCGGCAACAGTATTGCAGAGCGACTCGGGCTTGGAATACGCTGGTGCTGAAGTGTAAGCATACAATCTGCTGCCACCTGGCGTATATGGGAAGCCTGTTTCGACCGGGTCAAGCTCATGGGCAGAGAAGGAGAAGAAAAATGGCACGATCTGCCGGAATGACGCATTCGGAGAAGGTTCGACTCGCGCTCGAACAGGACATCTTCTCGGGCGCCATCGCGCCGGGAAGCTCGCTGGACGAGGAGGAGCTTGCGCGCCGCTTCGAGGTCTCGCGTACCCCCGTGCGTGAGGCGATCCTGCAACTGATCGAGTCCGGCATCGTGGAAAAGCGTCCGCGCCAGGGTGCGGTCGTCACCATGACCGATGTCACCGACCTGATCCGGCAGTTCGAGGTGATGTCCGAACTGGAATCGATCTGCGCCAAATACTCGGCCCGGCGGATGACCCCGGAAGAGCGCGCGGCGCTGAAGGAGGTGCATGAACAGTCCGAACGCGCCTTCGCCGCCGGCGACCAGGACAGCTATTATGCGCTCAGCCGCAAGTTCCACCTGCTGGTGATCGACGGCACGCATAACAAGGAACTGATCGACATGACCAACAAGCTCGGCAGCAAGCTGGTGCCCTATCGCCGCTTCCAGCTGGGTTATCCGGGCCAGTCGCAGTCGAATCTGGAGGATCACCGCGCGATTCTGGAGGCGATCCTGGCCCAGGACGTCGAGCGGGCGGCCGAACAATTCCGCAAGCATACCAAGGTCCAAGGCGATATCCTGGCCGATTACATCGCCATGAACGAGGAGCGCGTCCGGGCCAGCTGATCTTCCTGCCGATTTCCAATCCACAAATTTTGTTCTTGCGTATGCAGTAATGATCTATAAAAATACAAATTAATCGGCCGGGTCGGATGCTGTTCCGCCCGTGGCCTGATCGTATCAGCGTCTTCTGGGGAGGAATGGCGATGAATCCGCAAGAAAAGCAGCGTATCCTGGATCAGCAGGCTTACGAAAGCGCGCGCGGGGGGCCGCCCGAGGGCTTCCCGCAATTTCCCGACCTGCCGGGCCTGCGCTATACCGATCCCGCCTTCTTCGCGCTGGAGATGGAGCATCTTTGGCGCAAGACCTGGCTCTATGCCGTCCATGCCGACGAATTGCCCGAGGTCGGCTCCTATATCCAGTGGTCGCGCCTGGGCGAGCCGCTGTTCTTCATCCGCGGCGAGGACCAGAAGGTCCGCTGCTTTTACAATACCTGCCGCCATCGCGGCGCGCCGGTCGTCACCGAACCTTCGGGCAAGTCGCGCGGCGTGTCCTGCAAGTATCACGGCTGGACCTACAACACGCGCGGCGAGCTGATCAACCTGCGCGACCGGCGGGATTTCGTCGGGCTGGATCTCAGCTGCCGCTCGCTGGTCGAGGTGCGCTGCGAGAATATCGGCAACCTGTATTTCGTGAACCTCGATGCCGACGCGATGCCGCTTCGGGACTATCTTGGCCCGGTGGCGCAGGCGCTGGACGAGATGAAGCCCGACACGCTGGCGCTGATCGACAAGTCGACGATCCAGGTGAAATGCAACGTCAAGATCCTGATCGACGCCTTCCTCGAGGTCTATCACCTGAAGTCGATCCACCAGAACACCGTGGACCGGTTCCTGGACCACCGCGGCTCGGCCATCACGCTTTACGAACACGGCCATTCCCGCATGGTCACGCCCTTCAAGCGCGAGGGCTGGAAAGACCCCGGCGTGCGCGGCCTGCCCGAGATCGAGGGCGTCGATCCCTGGTTCGGCGACACCAACCTGTCGCTGATGGCCTATCCCAACCTGGTCACGCCGGTTTCGCCCTGGGGGATCCCGGTCCTGGCCTTCTGGCCGGAAACCATCGACACCATGTCGATCGACGTCTACTGGTTCGCGCCGCATTGGGGCGAGGGGCCGCGTCCCGAGGTCTGGGACATGCGCATCCGCAACTTCGCCGCGATCCTGGAAGAAGACCTGCAATTCGCCGACAAGATCCAGATCGCCGCCATGTCCAGCGGGCTGCGGGATTTCCCGCTGAACTATCAGGAACGCCGGATCTATCACTGGCACGAGGAACTCGACCGCCGCATCGGAGCCGATCGCGTGCCCGAGGCGCTGCGCGTCAAGCCGCTGTTGCAGCCCTATTGGGACGAGAACTGGAAACCGGCCGAGGCGGCTGCGGAAACCGAGCAGGCCTGAGCCATGCCGGACCTGCCCGTCCTTCCTCCGACCGTTCGCTATGAACGGCGCGGCGCGGTGGCGATCATCCGCATCGACCGGCCCGAATTGCGCAACGCGGCTGATCGCGCCACCTCTTACGGCGTGCATCAGGCTTTGTGCCATGCCGAGGCCGATGACAGCGTCGGCGCCATCGTGCTGACCGGCACCGGCGAGCGCGCCTTCTGCGCCGGCATGGACCTGAAGGAGGCCGGTCAGGTCGGCTCGGGCACCGGGCTGGTTCCGGGCGCGGGCTTCCTGGGCGTGACCGAGCGGCGCTGCCCCAAGCCGCTGATCGCGGCCGTCAACGGCGCGGCCGTCGCCGGCGGATGCGAGGCGGCGCTGGCCTGCGACCTGGTGGTCGCCGCCGATCACGCGGTCTTCGGCCTGCCCGAGATCCGCCGCGGCATGGTCGCCTTTGCCGGCGGCGTGCAGCGGCTGGCGCAGATCCTGCCGCGGCAGAAGGCTTTCGAGGTGATCTTTTCGGGTGCCCATTATCCGGCGCAGGCATTCGCCGCGCTGGGGCTGGTCAATCGCGTCGTGCCGGGCGAGCGGGTGCTGGACGAGGCCGTCGCCCTGGCCGAGGAGGTCCTGGCCAATTCCTGGCACTGCCTGCGCCTTGCCAAGCAGCTTTACGAGGTGGCGCGGGACGAGACGCTGCAAGCCGCGATCGACTGGGGCCACCGGCACGGCCCCGCGCTGATGAACTCGGCCGACAGCCGCGAGGGGATCGCGGCCTTCAACCAGGGCCGGGACGCAAATTTCGCCAATGGGACACGGATATGAACGAAATGGCACAGCCCTCGGCGGCAGGCCCGCACGGATTTCAATGGTTCCTGACCGATGAGGAACTGGCAAGCCGCCCGACGATCTATGCCCCCGATCTTTTCGCGGGCAAGCGCTTCCTGATCACCGGCGGCGGCACCGGCATGGGCCGGGCGATGACCTTCCTGCTGGCGCGGCTGGGCGCCAGGGTCATGATCGCCGGCCGGCGCGAAGAGGTGCTGGCCGATGCGCAAGAGGCGGTCAAGCGCCTGACCGGCCGGCATGTCGATTACTTTTCGATGTCGATTCGCGATCCCGAGCAGGTCGATGCGCTGCTGGACCGGGTCTTCGGCGAATGGGGCGGGCTCGATACGCTGGTGAACAATGCCGGCGGCCAGTTCCCGCAGGACGCCATCGAGTTTTCGCGCAAGGGCTGGAACTCGGTCATCGACCTGAACCTGAACGGGACGTGGTGGATGATGCAGGGCGCCGCCCAACGCTGGCGCGACCGGGACGAGGCCGGCAACGTCATCTCGATCGTGGCCCATGTCGGGCGCGGCATGCCGCAGGCCGCGCATACCTGTGCGGCGCGGGCGGGGGTGATCTATCTCAGCCGGACGGTGGCGACGGAATGGGCGCCGCTGAACATCCGGGTGAACTGCATCGCGCCGGGCGCCATCGCCTCGGAAGGGCTGTCGAAATATCCAGAACATGCCACCGCGCGCTTTCGCAACGTCAACCCGCAGCGGCGCATGGGCAACGGCTGGGACATTGCCGAGGGCGTGGCCTACCTGTCCTCGGATGCAGGCAATTTCATCACCGGCGAGGTGCTGACCATCGACGGCGGCATGCAGATGTGGGGCACGGTCTGGCCCGCCGGCGTGCCCGAGCATTTCAACGTGGTATGACGGCAGGCGGGGCATGGGCGTGGACAGGGCGATAGGCACGGGCTTTCGGCTGGGCGAGCCGGCGATCGGCGGTGCCCTGGCGGGTGCATCCTGGGGCGACCTGCCCGCGCATGTCGCGGCAGGGGCCGAGACCAGCCACGCGGCGATGCGCGACCGTATCCTGCGCCTTGCTGCCGGTCTGCTTGCGGCCGAGCTTCGCCGCGGCCAGCGGGTCGGCGTCTCGATGCCGCCCTCGGCCGAGCGGACGGCGCTTTGCGCGGCGATCTGGTGGCTGGGCGGCGTGGTGGTGCCGCTGGAGCCCAGCCTGCCGCAAGCCCGGCTGACCATGGCGCTCCAGGGCTCGGGCCTGCGCCTGCTGGTGCATCGCCCGCAGGGCGCGGGCTGCGGCACGAACCTTGCGGCGGTGCGCCATCTGGGCTGCGAGGAGCTGCTGGCCCAGGGCGATGCGCCCGACCTTGGGCAATTGACCGAACGCGCCGGGCGGGTTCTGCCCGACCATCCCGCCGTCGTGCTTTACGGCGAGGGCCGGCAGGACACCGCGCGCGGCGTGGTGCTGAGCCACCGGGCGCTGCTTTGCGCCGCGCGGGGCCTGGCCGCGCGCTATGGGATGGGGCCGGGGTCGCGGCTGGCGGTGCCTCTGCCGCTGAACCATGCCGCCCGGCTGACGGCTGAACTGGCGGCGCTGCTTTCGGGGGCGGCGCTGTGCGACCTGCCGGCCTTTTCGGCGCCGGCAAGCCATCTGATCCTGGCCGATCTGCCGCCGCCCCTCGCCGAAAGCCCGCCCGCGCCCGAGATGCAGCCGGGCATGGTCCTGCTTAGCGGCGATGCGAGGCTGGTTCGCGGCTGGCAGCGCGCCCTGCCGCACAGCCACATCTTCAACAGCTATGTCCGCGCCGAGCTGGCGGGTATCGCCATCTGCTCGGACCCGCGCGACCCGCCGCATACCGCGCATGCCACCGCCGGCCGGCCGCTGCGCGGCGTCGAGGTGATGATCGTCGATCCCCGCACCTCGATGGACATGCTGCTTTACGAGATCGGCGAGATCTGGATTCGCGGCGCGCCGCTGATGCTGCGCTATCACGACGACCTGCGCGCCAGCCGCAAGGTGCTGGACCGCAGCGGTTTCTTCAAGACCGGGGACATGGGCTATCTCGATTCCGAGGGCCGCGTGATCATCTGCCGCGACGCCTTCGCGCAGATCTGAACCTGCCGGTTTTCTTTCCCTTGGCCGCTGCGCGAGGCGCGTGCAGCGGGCGGACAATCCATGAAGGAGGCAAGGATGACCCAGACAGAAACCTGCGACGTTCTGGTCATCGGCTCGGGGGCGGGGGCGCTGACCTCGGCCGTGACCTGCGCCAAGGCCGGGCTCAAGGTGCTTGTCACCGAAAAGGCCGGCCAGTTCGGCGGCACCACCGCGACCTCGGGCGGGGTGTTGTGGGTGCCGGGCAGCCGCCATGCCAAGGCGCTTGGCGCCCGGCTGGGGGTCGAGGACGATGGCGACCTGGTGCGGACCTATCTGCGCCACGAGGCCGGCAATTGCTATGACGAGGCCCGGATCGAGGCCTATCTGGAACATGCCCCGCGCATGGTCGAGTACCTGGAAGACCATACCGAGGTGAAATTCTATCCGATGGAGTTTCCCGACTATCACCCCGAGACCGAGGGCGGCTCGCGCATCCGCTCGGTCGGGACGATGGATTACGACGCGGCCAAGATGGGCGAGTTGATGAAGACGCTCAAGGGCGAGCTGCCGCAGACGCTGTTCCTGGGGCTGGCCATCGGCTCGACGCTGGAGATGAAGCAGTTCCTGGCGGCGGGCCGCTCGCCCAAGGCGATGGCCTATGTGATCCGCCGCATGGCGCGGCATTTCATGGACCTGGCGCTCAAGGGATCGTCGCAGCGCATCGTGCGCGGCCGGGCGCTGATCGCGCGGCTGGCGCGGACGGCGCATGACCTGGGCGTGCCGTTCTGGCTGAACGCCCCGGCAGAGCGGCTGATCCGCGAGGGCGACCGCGTCGTCGGGGCCGAGATCCTGCGCGACGGCAAGCCGGTGCGGGTGCTGGCGCGCCATGCCGTCGTGCTGGGGGCGGGGGGCTTTCCGCGCGACAAGGACCGCCGCGCCCGGCAATATCCCGGCCATGCCCGGACCATGGAGCCGGTGACGCCCGCGCCCGTCACCAATGTCGGCGACGGCATCCGCATGGCCGAGGAGGTCGGCGCGCAGTTCAATGCCGAGTTGCTGCAACCCGCCGCTTGGCTGCCGACCTCGCGCCTGCCGGGGGCGGTGGACCAGAACGGCGTCTGGCCGCACCTGACCGACCGCAACAAGCCGGGCTTCATCATGGTGCTGCCGGACGGCCGGCGCTTTGCCAATGAAAGCGCGCCCTATCACGACCTGGTGCCCGCCATGCTGGACGCCTTCGAAAGCCGCGGCGCCGACCGCGCCTTCCTGATCGGCGACGACCGGGCGATCCGCCGCTGGGGCATGGGCTTCGTCCGGCCCTTCCCGATTCCCAAGGGGCGTTACCTGCGCAACGGCTACCTGACGCGCGCCGCCACGCCCGAGGCGCTGGCGCGCAAGCTGGGCATCGACCCCGAGGCGCTGGCCCACACGATCCGCGATTTCTCGCGCCATGCCGCCGAGGGGCGCGACCCCGAGTTCCACCGGGGCGAATCCGCCTATGACCGTTATCAGGGCGACGAGAACCACGGCCCCAACCCGGCGCTGGGGCCGCTGGACAAGGGCCCCTATTACGCGGTGCGCATCTATCCGGGCGAGATCGGCACCTACAAGGGCCTGAAGACCGACGAACATTCGCGGGTGATCGGGCAGGGCGGCCGGCCCATCGCCGGGCTTTACGCGGCGGGCAACGACCAGTCGAACGTGTTCGGCGGCTCTTATCCCGGAGCGGGTGCGACCATCGGCCCGGCCGTCACCTTCGGCTGGATCGCCGCGCGCGACATCGCCCGGCAGGCGGGGCGCGAGGTGCCCGGCGGCGCCTGACGAAACCGCCGGGGCCAGGACGATCCGGGCCCCGGCTGTCGGCCGTCAGATGTTGATCGCCCGGCCCATGGCGGCGAGAACCGCCTCTTTCATCGTCTCGGAAAGGGTCGGGTGCGGAAAGACCGCCTCGGCCAGTTCGCGATCCGTGCCTTCCAGCTCCATGGCCAGGACGAAGCCCTGGATCATCTCGGTCACTTCGGCCCCGACCATATGCGCGCCCAGAAGCTCGCCGGTCTTGCGGTCGTGGATGACCTTGACCAGCCCTTGGTCGGCGCCAAGCGCGATGGCCTTGCCATTGGCGAGGAACGGGAACTTGCCGATCGCGACGTCGCGCCCCTCGGCCCGCGCCCGTTCCTCGGTCAACCCGACCGAGGCGATCTGCGGATCGCAATAGGTGCAGCCGGGAATGCGGTCGCGGTTCAGCGCATGGGGGTTCTGGCCGGCGATGGCCTCGACGCAGATCACCGCCTCATGCTCGGCCTTGTGCGCCAGCATCGGCCCGCCGGCCAGATCGCCGATGGCATGGATGCCCGCAACATTGCTGCGGCCCAGGGCGTCAGTGCGCACGAAGCCGCGCTCCAGCGCCACGCCGGCCTCGGCCAGGCCCAGATCCTCGCTGTTGGGCTCGACCCCCGCGGCGACCAGGACATGGCTGGCCTCGATGCTGCGCGTCTCGCCCTTGCCGCCCCGCAGCGTGGCGGTTACGCCGGCCGGGCCCCGGTCAAGCTGCGTCACCGTGCAGCCGGTATGAAAGGCGATGCCGCGCCGGGCGAATTGCTGGCGGGCGAAATCCGCGATCTCGGCATCTTCGGCCGGCAGGATGCGCGGCGCCGCCTCGACCACCGTCACCGGCGCGCCAAGCGCGGCGAAGAAAGACGCGAACTCGATGCCGATGGCGCCCGAGCCGACCACCAGCAGATGGCCGGGCAGGTCGGTCGCAGCCAGAGCCTCGAAATAGGTCCAGACGCGCCGGCCGTCGGGCTCCAGCCCCGGCAGGACGCGCGGGCGCGCCCCGGTGGCCAGGATGACATGCCGCGCGGTATAGCGGCCGGCCCCCAGCGCGCCCTTGGGCGGCTGGGCGCCGGCGTTGCGGGGATGGGGCGCGGCCGCCTCGACCGTCACGGCGCCCGGACCGTCCAGCCGCGCCTTGCCCCAGATCACGTCGATGCGGTTCTTGCGCATCAGCATGGCGACGCCACCGGCCATGCGGCCCGCGACCCCGCGCGAGCGTTCGACCATCGCCGCCAGATCGGCCGCGACCTCGCCCGTGACCCGGACGCCGTAATCGGCGGCGCGGCGGGCGGTTTCCAGCGCCTCGGCCGATTTCAGCAGCGCCTTGGTCGGGATGCAGCCCCAGTTCGAGCAGATGCCGCCCAGATGCTCGCGCTCCACGATGGCGGTTTTCAGGCCCAGCTGCGCTGCGCGGATCGCCGCGACATAGCCGCCCGGCCCGGCACCCACGACGATGACATCATAATCCTGCATGGCTTCCTCTGTTTCAGGCGATTCTGGGGCTTGTTATACAAAGAATGCCATAATTGTATATTGCAATTCCGCCCGATCCGGTGCAGTTTTGGCTTCATCTGCGGCGACCGGCCGGAATCGCGCCGGCCTGCCCCATTGGCGCGTATGCCCGTGGCGCGCGCGAAACCAAGGAGGAAAGCATGGATCTGGGACTGAAGGGCAAGCGCGCCATCGTGACGGGGGCGACCCGTGGCATCTGCCGCAGCCTGGTGGAAATCCTGGCTCAGGAAGGCGCCGATGTCGCCTTTTGCGCCCGCAAGCAGGACGAGGTCGATGCCACCGTCGAGGCACTGAAGCCCTACGGTACGCGGATCATCGGGGGAACCGCCAACGTCAAGGATGCCGAGGGTTACAAGACCTGGCTGCAACAGGCCGCCGAGGAACTGGGCGGCGTCGACATCTTCGTGCCCGGCGTTTCGGCCGGCGGCGGCATGGATGGCGAGAAAAGCTGGTACAAGGCCTTCGAGATCGACCTGATGGGCTGCGTGCGCGGCTTTGATGCGCTGTTCCCGACCTTCAAGGCGCAGGGCTCGGGCAATGTCGTCTTCATCTCGACCACGGCCGCGGTCGAGACCTTCATCGGCCCGATGGCCTATAACGCGCTGAAGGCCGCGCTGATCACCTATGGCAAGCAGCTGTCGCAGGCCCATGCCAAGCGCGGGCTGCGGGTGAACACGGTCTCGCCCGGCCCGATCATGATCGAGGGCGGCTCCTGGGACCAGGTGCGCCAGCAGGACGAGGCGTTCTTCCGTTCGATCCTGGCGCAGCAGCCCGACGGCCGCATGGGCGAGGCCGATGAGGTGGCCCGCGCCATCGCCTTCCTGGCCTCGGACGCGGCAAGCTGGATCAATGGCGTCAACCTGGTCGTGGACGGCGGCTTCACCAAGCGCGTCCAGTTCTGACGGCCCCGCCCATGCTGATCCGTTACGATGCCAAGGTGAGGCTTCTGGTGGTGACCAAGGGCCATCCCTATGATCGCACGGCCTTTTGCGCGCTTTTCGATTCGCTCAACGGCATCAGCTGGACGCATGTGGAACAGCCCGCCGCCGCGCGGCTGATCGCCTGCGGCGGCGGGCAGGACCATGACCTGATCCTGTTCTACGACGTGCCGGGCATCCAGTTCCGCACCCCGAACCCGCCCGACCTGATCGAGCCGGACGAGGGCTTCAAGGCCGGGTTCCGCGCCCTGCTGACCAGCGGCAAGCCCTTGCTGTTTCTGCACCATGCCATCGCGGGCTGGCCGCTTTGGGACGAATATGCCGAGGCCATCGGCGCGCGGTTCTTTTATCAGCCGGGGTGCTACAAGGGCCGGGCACATCCCGATTCCGGCTACCTGTTCCCCGTCACCTACCGGGCCGAGCCGGTGGGCGCGCATCCCGTGACCCGGGGGCTCGAGGATGGTTTCGAACTGACCGACGAGCTTTACCTTTTCGAGATGCTGGAAGAGGTGGTGCCGCTTTTGCGCGCCCGGGCCGATTTCGACCCGGCGCGGTTCCACTCTGCCAGGAATGCGCTTGCGGCGCGGATGTGGACCTCGGACGGCTGGACGCCGCCGCGGGGCACCGACCTGATCGGCTGGGCCAAGGTTTCCGGCCGGTCGCCCACGGTCACGCTGCAATGCGGCAACGACGGTGCGACCTTCGCCCATCCGGCATTCCGCAAGCTGCTGAGAAACGCCTTCGACTGGCTGCTGAGCCCTGCCGCGCGCGAATGGGCGGCCGGCGCGCCGGCCCAAGTTTAAGGAAAGACCATGTCGCAAAGCGAAACCACCCTGGCGCCCCCGGCCGAAGTCGAGGCCGCGGGGCAGCACACCAATGCGCGGGTGCTGGCGCAATCCGCAAGCCGCTGGCCCGACCGGCCGCTGCTGCTGCTGGACGGCGAGCGGCTGAGCTATGCGCAGATGCTGGCCGAGGCCGAACGCTATGCCGCGGCGCTTCTGGCCCAGGGGGCGGGGCCGGGCACGCGCATCGGCATCCTGGGGCCGAACTCGGTGGAATATGTCAAGCTGCTTTACGCGGCGGGCATGATCGGGGCTTGCGCCATCACGCTGAACGCCCGCTTCAAGGAGGCGGACCTGGTCTATGCGCTGGACCATGCCGAGGCCGGTTTCCTGTTCATCGGCGGCCAGGCCAAGTCCTTCATGGATTTCCGCGCCATGCTGGTGCGGATCTATCCCGAATTGCAGGGCTGGGACGGCAAGGCGCCGCTGTCGCTGGCCGCCGCGCCGCATCTGCGCCGCCTGTTCAACTTTGGCGACCCCGACGAGACGGTCTGGCCCGACGAGGCCGCCTTCCTGGCGGCCGCGACGCCCACGCATCTGGACCAGGCCCGGCGGCTGCGCGACGAGATCCCGTCGCAAAGCGATGCGCTGATCATCTATTCCTCGGGCACGACGGCGCATCCCAAGGCCTGCATCCTCAGCCACCGCAACCTGTCGCAGATCGGCATGTCCTTTGCCCGGCGCTTCCGGCTGGGCCCCGAGGACGTGGTCTACAACCCGATGCCGTTCTTCCACATGTCCTCGATGCTGCCGATGGCGGCCTGCCGGGCCGCGGGTGCGATGCAGATCTGTACCGGCCATTTCAAGCCGCAGGAGGCGCTGCGCCAGATGCAGGACGAGCGGGCGACATTCGCCTATGTGTCCTTCCCGACCATCGTCGGCGGCATCCTGAACGATCCGGGTTTTGCCGAGGCCGACCTGTCCTCGGTCCGGCTGCTGCATTGCGTGGGGCCGGCGGACCTGCTGCGGCGCTACAGCGAAAGCCTGCCGGGGGTGCGTTTCGTCAATGCCTACGGGCTGACCGAGGGCAGCGGCGTTCCGGTCTGGTCCGATCCCTGGGATCCGGCGGACGATCCCTTCACCCATTCCGGCAAGGCCTTCGACGGGCTCGAGATCGCCGCCTTCGACCCCGAGACCGACCGGCGCCTGCCGCCCGACACCCGCGGCGAATTGCGGCTGCGCGGCTTTTGCCGGTTCAGCGGCTATCTCAAGGACGAGGCGGCGACGGCGCAGGTGCTGCGCGCCGACGGCTGGCTTTGCACCGGCGATCTTGGCTATGTCGATGCCGGGGGGATCGTCACCTATGACGGCCGGCTCAAGGACATGCTGAAGATCGGCGGCGAGAATGTCGCGGCGCTGGAGATCGAAAGCTATCTCTGCACCCACCCGGACATCGAGCTGGCGCAGGTCATCGCCGTGCCCGACGGCCATCTGTTCGAGGTCGCGGCGGCCTATGTCGAGCTGCGGCCGGGCGCGCGGCTGACGGCGGCGGAGGTGGTGGATTACTGCCTGGGCCGCATCGCCAGCTACAAGGTGCCGCGCTATGTACGCTTCGTCACCGAATGGCCGATGTCCACCACCAAGATCCAGAAGTTCCGGCTGTCGCGCGAATTCGCGGCCGAGGAATATTTCGACATCAAGCAGATGATGGCCAAGCGCCGGGCGGTTTGCGCCTCCGGCTGACGGTCGCCCGCCCCAGCCCTGCGCATAAAAAAGGCCCCGGTCCAACGGATCGGGGCCTTGAAGTGCCGTCGGGCGTGGTCCGCCACCCGCCGGCGGAGGGAACTATTGCGCCGCGGCGCGGGCGGCTTTCGCGGCCCGCACGGCCTCGGCGATCTCGGCATTGGTGGGGTTTCGCCGCAGCGTCAGCCCGCCGTTGACCTGAAGGTTCTCGCCGGTCAGGAAACAGGCATCGGTGCAAAGCCAGGTGATCGCCTCGGCCGTGTCCTCCAGCGTGCCCACGCGGCCCAGCGGGTATTCCCGCGCGAATGCGCCGACCACCGCATCATTCCTTGCCGCGCGCCCGGTCATGGGCGAGGCGGTAAAGCCCGGCGAGACCGAATTGGCCCGGATGCCGCGCGCGCCGAACTCGTTGGCGATGCAGCGGATGACGTGGTCCATGCCGGCCTTGGTGCCCATATAGGCGGCGTGGTCGTCCATCATGATCCGCGCCGTGGCCGACGACACCTGCACGATCGACCCGCCGTCGGCCATGCGCCGCAGCATGGACTGGAAGAACTCGAACGGGCCGATGAATTGCAGCCGCGTCATTCGCTCAAGCTCGTCGCGGGTGGTGTCGAGAAACGGCACCAAGAGCCCCCAGCCGGTGCAGTTCACGGCGATGTCGATGCCGCCCATCCGCGCCAGGGCCGCCTCGGCCAGAGCCTCGTTATCCTCGGTCCGGGTGATGTCGGCGGTGACGGCATGGCCGCCGATCTCGGCCGCCAGTTCCGCCAGCACGTCCTGGTGGCGGCCGGCGACGGTGACTTGCGCGCGCTCGGCGGCAAAGCGGCGGGCCAGCACCTGGCCCAGATTGCCCTTGCCGGCGGCGCCGATGATGACGGCGCGCTTTCCCTCGAGTCTAGGCATTCGCTCTCCCCTGATTTGCGATGGCTGTTTCGCGATTGCGGACCAGATTCAGGAAACGGTCCAGATCGCCCGCGAATTGCGAGTTGTTGTCGCCGACGACCATGTGCCCGGCATCCTCGACATGCCAGACCAGCGCCCGAGGCGCGCTGCGGCGAAAGGCGGCCTCGGCCTCGTCCGTGACCAGGTTGCTGTCCAGCCCGCGCAGCAGCAGGACCGGGCAGGCGATGTTGCGCAGGTCGTGGTCCAGCCGCTGCGCCAGATCCGGCGTCAGCCGCCCGTGGCGCCGGCCGCGCACGAAGGCCGGATCCCAATGCCAGACCAGCCGGCCGTCGTCGCGCCTGCGCAGATAGCGTGCCAGCCCCGTGGCCTGGCCGGCCGGGCGCGGCGCCTGCTTGCGATAGGCCGAGACGGCGCGCGATGCCTCGTCCAGGTCGGCGAAACCCCGGTCCAGGTGGCTGCCCATGAAGCCCAGCACCTCGGCCACGCCGGTCTTGTCCACCTGCGGCACCACGTCGACCAGCACCAGCGCGCGGAACAGTTCGGGCGCATAGCGGCCGACCGCGGCCAGCGCCGCGTTTCCGCCCAGCGAGGCGCCGACGTGATGGATGCCGCCGCCCAATTGCCGCGCGACCTCGGCAATATCGCGGCCATAGCGTTCCAGGCCGTAGTCGCCGGCCGGATCCCAGTCGCTGGCGCCATGCCCGCGCAGGTCCAGCGCCACGGTACGCCAGCCCTTTTCCGCCTGCGCCTGCGCGACGCCGCGCCAGGAATAGCGGGTCTGCCCGCCGCCATGGGCCAGCAGGATCGTCGGTCCCGTGCCGTAGCTTTCCGCCTCCAGCCGCAGCCCGTCCGAGGTGTGGAATTCGAGGATCTCGGGCTTGGTCATGGCATGGTCTCCGGCAGGTCGCGGTCGAGCCAGGCGATGCCGCGCCGGATCAGCTGGTGGAATACCGGCAGGATCCAGGCGCCGCGCTCGACGAAGGGATAAGTCTCGGTCAGGGGCTGCATGTCATAGCGCCCCCTGGCATGGCCGGGGGTCAGATACAGAACCCCGCCCTGGCCGCGCGGGCGCAGGTAAAAGCTCTGGTGCTGTCCCTTGGGCCAGTCGCGGGTCTGAAACAGCGCCGTCTCGCCCTGGAATTCCGAGGCCAGCAGGACCAGGTTCCCCTCGGCATGGCGCTGGAGATAATGCTCGTCCTCCAGGAAGAATGCCTCGACCCCTTCGGTCAACGGATGGGCCTCGACCGGGCGGATGCGATAGCGGCCGGGCACGGGATGGGCCAGGAACTGGCTGCCCAGCAGGTCGAACAGCAGCGGCTCCATCGCCGGGGTCAGCACCTTGCCGTCGGGCCGGATCCGGATCGCCGAGTTCGTGCCGTGTAGCGCGAACCAGCGCCCGCCGCGCCCGACCCAGTCGGCCAGCGCCGCGGTCTGCGCCGCATCGGGCAAAAGTGCGGCGGTATAGGTGATCAGCGCATCGCAACGCTCCAGCGCGGCCAGGTCGGAATAATCGTGGCGCAGATCGACGCGCAGATGCTCGCGCCGGGCCAGATGCGCCAGCAGTTCCAGCCGGACGAAGTCGAAATCGTGGTAAAGCCCGCCGACCACCAGCAGAACCCGGCGCATGGGGCGCATCGCCTAAGCCCCCCGCCGATAGACCATGTCGGTCGAGACAAAGGAAAATACCGTCTCGCCGTCCTGGTTGGTCAGCGCGTGACGCAGCGTCGCCAGCCCCACCGCGGGCCGCGAGGCCGAGGGGCGCAGCGCCTCGATGCGGGAATGTGCCACGATCCGGTCGCCCGGCCGCACCGCGCGCGACCAGCGCACATCGTCCCAGGCGACGCCGCAGACCCAGGCGATGTCGCCATTCACCTCGTGATCCAGGATGCGCCACAGGCAGGCAGTGTAAAGCCCGCTGGCGATCACGCCGCCGAACAGCGACTGATCCGCAGTTTCCGGGTCCATGTGGAAGAATTGCGGGTCGTAGCGGGTGGCGAACGCGATCATCGGCTGTTCTTCCACCAGCATCTCGCGCGAGCGGGTTTCCTCGCCCAGGGCCAGGTCTTCCCAGCGGCGGGGCGGTTTCGCGTCACGATCCGACATAGGATTCCAGCACGTGATGGAAATGGCGGATGCGCAATTCCTGATCGCCGATCCATAGCCCGCCGAAACTGTCCGAGTTCATCCCCGCCTGCACCCCCGGCAGGTTGTAGGCGTCCTGGTCCAGCACCAGGCCCAGCGATTTCTCGCCATGCCTGAACTGTTCGTGGCGCGGCTTTTTCGGGCGCGGCTCGTCCTTCTTCAGCAGTTTGAAGATGAACAGGTCGAAGAACATCTTGTTGGGATCGGTCGGATGCGGGCGCTGGCGGAACAGCATCAGATCGTCGGCATGGGTGTTCAGCGTCAGGTTCGGGAAGATGTTGTAGTGGTAATCATCCGTCAGCTGGTCGTCGTTCAGGTCGCTGTAATCCAGCCCCATCTCGGGGCCGTGCTTGCGCTTGAAGGCCTGCAGCGCCTTGCGCACCTCGGTCACGCGGCCGTCGAAATCAGCCGGGTTCATCCCCGCCTCTTTCATCGCATGCTTGATGAGATGCGGGATCTCGGTGGTTTCCTCGACCCGGTGCGAGATGGTCGAGAAGGGCACCAGATAGCGGTTGTGCCGGCCGTAGCAGTCGATCTGGACGTCCTTGTCCTCGATGAAATACAGCAGTTCCGGGTGGATGCCCTGCACATGGTAGGATTCGTTGAAGGCATCGACCGAGGTCTTCCAGTTGCAATCCCATTCCACGGTCAGGTCCGTCACCTTGACCATGCGCTCGAAGTGATAGGGCTCCAGATGCTCGGGCAGGGGCGCAAGATAGTCCAGCAGCGGCTCGGCCTCGGGGTTCATCGAGAACCAGACGAAGCTGTTCCAGCTGTCGCATTTCACCTCGCGCAGGCCCTTGCAGGGCGGCGCGCCCTGCGGGAAGGTCTCGAGGTCGGGGATGTTCTCGAAGGCGCCGTCCAGCCCGTATTCCCAGAAGTGATACTGGCACTTGAAGCTGGTCGCATTGCCCTCGCCGACCATGATGCGGTTCCCGCGGTGCAGGCAGACATTGTAGAAGCCGCGCACCGACATGTCCTTTTGCCGGACCAGGATGATCTCTTCCTTGCCGATGGTGGTGACGTGATAGTCGCCGGGATTCGGGATGTCGTCCGTCCGGCAGCCCAAGAGCCAGACCTTGGTCCACATGCGCTCCCATTCCAGGCGCATGTATTCGGCCGAGGTATAGCGTTCCTTGGGGATCATCGCCGTCCCGAAATCGGGCTTCGCGGCCGGGGCGGCCGGCGTACGGGTGAAATCGGTCGGCTTGATGCGTTCGATGGCCATGAAAGGAACCTTCCTGAGATTCAAAACGGGACGCGCTTGGAAAAGCCGCCGTCCACCAGCAGATGCGATCCGTTGCACCAGGACGCGGCCGGGCTTGCCAGGAACACGGCCGAGCGCGCGATCTCCTCGGCGGTGCCCATGCGGCGGGTGGGCTGCTGGCGGACGGCGTTGTCATAGATGCGCGATCGCGCGACGCGGATCATTTCCCAGTTCGAGCCCTTGAACATGGTCGGGCCGGGCGACAGGCAGTTGACCCGGATGCCCTCGGGGGCAAGCTGCTGGGAAAGCTGCTTGGACCAGGTGACGAGCGCCGCCTTGATGGCGTTATAGGCCATGGGCGCGACGAAGGTTTCGGAGGCGGCCATGGTCGCCAGGATCAGGATCGAGGGGCTTTGCGACCGGCGCAGGGCGGGCAGCGCCTCCTCGACGCCGCGGACGGCGGACATCAGGTCGATCTCGAAATTGCGGTACCAGTAGCGCTCTTCGTCCGTGCCGCCGCCGGCGGACAGCGAGGCGATGAAGATGTCGAGCCCGTCCAGGGCCTCGATCGAGTTCCGCATCCAGTTGCGCACGGCCTCGCCGTCGCGCCCCTGGACGGTTTCGCCATGAAAGCGGACCCCGGCGTCATCCATCTGCCGGCGCAGCGATTCGATGCGCTCGGGCGCGCGGCCGCAGGTGGCAAGGGCGCAGCCTTCCTCGGCCAGGACATGCACGATGGCATTGCCGATTCCCCGCGTTCCCCCGGTCACCGCCGCCTTCAGGCCCCTCAACCGCAGATCCATCGTGCTCTCCGCTGACATTCTTTGCTTGCTGGCAGAATATTACACGCCCGCAAGAGAAAAACAATAACAATACTTTTCTTGTATAATGAATTATTGTTATTGTATATTCAGCCAAGCGGAGTTGCTTGGCATCAGCCTTAGGCAGAGGAACCATGACCCTACAGACAGACATGCAAGAACTCGACATAGGCGCCACGGATGCGGCGGGCGGCCAGGGCCGGATCGACTGCCGGGGCGTTCTTTCGGGCATCCGGGTGCTGGACCTGACGCGGGTCGTGGCCGGACCGTTGGCGGCGCAGACCCTGGCCGACCTGGGCGCCGATGTCATCAAGGTCGAGCGCGTGGGCGATGGCGACGACCTGCGCAGCCTGGGCCCGCCCTGGGTCGAGGGCCGGCCCGGCGCGCCCGAGCAATCGACCTATTTCCAGATGGTCAACCGCAACAAGCGTTCGATCGGGCTGGACTTCTCGCGTCCGCAAGGGGCCGAGCTTCTGCGCCGGCTTGCCGCCGAATCGGATGTTTTCATCGAGAACTTCCGCACCGGAACCCTGGCGCGATATGGGCTGGGCTATGAGGATCTGCGCAAGATCAATCCGCGGCTGATCTATTGCTCGATCACCGGTTTCGGGCAGACCGGGCCCTATAACGACCGCTCGGGCTACGATTACCTGGTGCAGGCCATGGGCGGGCAGATGGCCGTCACCGGCCAGCCCGAGGCGGATGGCGGCATCCCGACCCGCGTGGGCGTGCCCATCGCCGACATCACCGCCGGCAACAATGCCGCCATCGCCATCCTAGCGGCCTTGCTGCATCGCCAGAACGGCGGGCAGGGTCAGCATATCGACATCGCGCTGTTCGACAGCCAGGTGGCGCTGCTGATGAACAATATCGGCTCGTGGCTGAACGCGCGCGCGCCGCTGCCGCGCACCGGCAACGAACATCCGACCGCGGTGCCGAACGGCGTCTTCGAATGCGCGGACGGCTTCGTCCTGATCGCGACCTTCAACGACCGCGAGTTCGCCCGGCTGGCCGGCGCATTGGGCCACCCGGAATGGGCCGAGGATCCGCGCTTCCTGCGCTCGCGCGACCGGCTGGAGAACCGCGTGGCGCTGACGGCCGAGATGAACGCCGTGCTGTCCACCAACCTGCGCGCGCATTGGATGGAGAGGATCCTGGCCGCCAAGGTCTCTTGCGGGCCGATCAACGAGATGCCCGACATCGAAGAGGATCCCCAGCTTCAGGCGCGCGGCATGTTCGTGACCATGGAGCATCCCGTCACCGGCATCGTGCGCCTGGTCGGCAGCCCGCTGCGGCTGTCCGAGACGCCGGTGATCTATCGCTCGGCCCCGCCGCTTGCCGGCGAGCATAGCGACGAGGTGCTGCGGCAATGCCTCTCGCTTTCCGTCGAGGAGTTGGAGAAGCTGCGCGACGAAGCGATCATCTGAGGGGCCGGGCATGGCAGCATCATCCACAGCGTCTTTGGGCCCCGAGGCCGAATATCTGCAAGCCCTGCGCGACGGCCGCTTCTGCTATCAGCGCACGGCCGAGGGGCGGGCGGTCTTTCCGCCCCGCCTGGCCGCGCCCGGCGACGGGGCGGTGCTGGAATGGGCGCAATCCTCGGGCCGGGGCCGGGTCCATGCCGTGACCGAGCAGCCGCAAAAGCCGCCCGCGCCCAGCCGCATCATCGCCATCGTCGAGATGGACGAGGGTTTCCGCCTGCTGTCGCGGATCGAGGCCGGGGCGCCGGTCAGGATCGGCCAGCGCCTGCGCGCGGTGATCGCCGGCGAAAGCGATCCGCCGCATGTCTTCTTCGTGCCGGAAAGCGACCATGACCAGGGATGACGCCTTTCCGCGCGCCGCCTGCGCCATCGCCGGCGCCGCCACCTTCGGCATCGGCCTGTGCGAGGGCCACAGCGCGCTCGAGATGACCGCCAGGGCCGGGCTTCTGGCGCTTGAGGATGCGGGCCTCGGCCTTGCCGATGTGGACGGGCTTTTCACCTGCCTGCCCGAGGATCTGCTGGGCGGGCTGGCGGTGGCGGAATACCTGGGCGTCAAGGCCCGGTTCGTGGACAACAACCGCACCGGCGGCTCGTCCTTTCTGAACCACCTGATGACGGCCTGCTTCATGATCTCGGCCGGATACATGGACACGGCGCTGATCTGCTATGGCTCGAACCAGCGGTCGGCGGCGGGGCGGCTGGTCTCGGCCCTGCGCGGCTCGGTCTACGAGGCGCCGCATGGCGCGCGCATGCCCATCGGCGGCTATGCGCTGGCCGCCAGCCGCCACATGCACGATTATGGCACCACCAGAAAGCAGCTGGGCGCGGTGGCGCTGGCCGCGCGTGCCTGGGCGCGGCTGAACCCCGAGGCATTCCGGCGCGAGCCGCTGGACATGCAGGAATACCTGGCCGCGCGCATGGTTTCCTCGCCGCTGGGGGCCCTGGACTGCTGCCTGGTCACGGACGGGGCGGCGGCGGTGGTCGTGACCGCGCTGGACCGTGCCTGCGACCTGCGCAAGAAGCCGGTGGCGGTGCTGGGCGCCGGGGCCGAGACCACGCACAAGGAAATCGCCGCCATGCCCGACCTTTGCGTCACCGGCGCCAAGCTGTCGGGCCGGCGCGCCTATGCCGCGGCGGGCTACGGTCCCGCCGACATGGACATGGTGCAGCTCTACGACGCCTTTACCATCAACACGATCCTGTTCCTCGAAGACCTTGGCTTTTGCCCCAAGGGCGAGGGCGGGCGCTTCGTCCAGGACGGGGCCATTGCGCCGGGCGGTGCCCTGCCGGTCAACACCAATGGCGGGGGGCTCTCTTGCGTGCATCCGGGCATGTATGGGCTGTTCACGCTGGTCGAGGCCGTGCGCCAGATCCGCGGCGAGGCGGGCGAGCGCCAGCTGGCGGCGGCCGATCTTGCGCTGTGCCATGGCAATGGCGGGGTGCTGTCCTCGCAGACCAGCGTCATCCTGGGCAGCATGGATACGGTCTGAACCCTTGGCCCCGGCGCAAGGACAAGGCCCGCCGGCATGGCGGGCCTTGGTGTTTCAGAAGGTGAACTTCACCACGCCTTGCAGGCGGGTATTGTCGAAGCTCGCCCCGTCGAATTGCTCGCGCTCGACATAGGCCGCCTCGGCCGCCAGCATCACGGATTTCGTCGCGAAATAGCGATAGGTCACGTGGGTTGAGTTGATTTCCCTGGTATGGCTGCCCAGGGCGCCGGCAAAATCGTCGAACCGCTGGAAGCCATGCGCCAGCGACAGGTCGCTTTTCTCGCCCAGCTTCTGCGTGATGCCCAGCTTCACGCCCTTGGCCTTGACCGGGTCGCCCGCCGCATCGACGTCAAAGGCGTATTTGCCCGCGGCACCCACTTCCAGCCCCGAGAAGCCGGCATTGTTCAGCAGGGTCGAGATACCCTTGCCGCCGACATATTGCGCATGCAGCTTGCCGCCCTGCCAGGCCTCGTAATCGGCGCCGATGGCATAGCCGAAGCCGGTGACGTCGCCGAAGTTGCTGGTTTCCAGCCCGCGCGAGATCGCGCCCATGCCGATCTTCAGCGGCCCGTTGGCATAGCCCGCGAAACCGGACACGGCGACGCGCGAGGCGGTGCCGGGCGCGTAATCCTCTTCCAGCGCGACGGCGAAGCGCCACTGGTCGTTGGGCCGGAAGGTATAGCGGACCTGCGGCGTGCGGTAATAGCTGCCGCCCGCCAGGCCGTTGAAGTCCTGCACCGCGGCGGGGCCGCCTTCGGCCGGCACCCAGTTGGTCCAGGTCTGGCCCGCCAGCAGCGGCCCGACCTCGCCATAGGCGTGGCGCAGGCGGAAATTGCCGCCGCTGCCGAAGAAGTCCCCTTCGAGCGTAAGCTTCACCTCGCCGATATCGGTGTCGATGCTGGCGCGCAGGCCCAGCCGGCTTTCATAGGCATGGGCGTTCGAGCCCGACCCCTCCAGCGGGCTGCCGGCCGTCACCCCGGCCATGGCCCCGGTGGTCGCGCCCAGATCGTAGTCGTTGTCCGTGATGAGGTCGAGTTTCGTATACCCATAAAACGTCAGTTTTACACCCGGCGCCAGGGTCAGCTGGCCGCTTTCGGCCTGGCGGTTCTCCAGCGCGGAGATGCGCGCCTCCAGAGCCGTCAGATCCTGCGCGGCCGCCGCGCCTGTCCCTCCGATCAGGACTGCCGCGGCCATCTGGCCGACAGAGCCGATTTTTTCCTTGATTTTCATTCCATTCCTCCCAAACCGTCCTTGCCTGGACATGGCGGTGTCGTCGATCCGCTGGAACGGTCACGCCCGGATTGCGGGCGGTGCCCCTGTGTCGAATCCCCTCATTGCGCATACAAATATTCATACTGCGCATACTGAACCTGACAAAAATGTGTTCAGCGAGCAAGGATTATTTGCGGGATGAATCAGAATTATTAGTGTTATTTCAATTGGTTGTGCGATATGGAAACGACGGGGCAGGCCGCGTTTCCACGCAGCCTGCGTCAAGCTCCGGGGTCCGGTTTCGGGCCCTTCAGCTCATCTCGATGGCCAGGGCGATGCCCTGTCCGCCGCCGATGCACATCGTCACCAGGCCGCGACGCCCGCCGATGCGCTTGAGTTCGTTGATCGCCTTGACCAGCAGGATGCTGCCCGTGGCGCCGACCGGATGGCCCAGGGCGATGGCGCCGCCGTTGGGATTGACGCGGGCCGGGTCCAGATCCAGCGTCCGCGTCACCGCAACCGCCTGGGCAGCAAAGGCTTCGTTCGATTCGATCACGTCGAAATCCGCGGCCTTCAGCCCGGTGCGCTCAAGCAATTGCCGGACCGCCGGGACCGGGCCGATGCCCATCACCTCGGGCCGCACCCCGGCGATCGCATGGTCCAGGATGCGCGCGATCGGCGTCAGGCCCAGCCTTTCGGCCGCATCCGCGCGGGCCAGGACCAGGGCCGCCGCGCCGTCGTTGATGCCCGAGGCATTGCCGGCGGTGACCGAGCCGTCCTTGCGAAACACCGGCTTCAGCTGCTCCAGCGCGGCCAGCGAGGTTTCCTTGGGGTGTTCGTCGCGGTCGAACAGCTCCACCCCGCGCCGGCTCTGCAACTCGACCGGCACGATCTGGTCGCGGAAATGGCCCGCGGCGATGGCCCGTGCCGCGCGCTGCTGGCTTTCCAGTGCGAAAGCGTCCTGGTCGGCACGCGAGACACCATGTTCGGCGGCGACATTCTCGGCGGTGATGCCCATGTGCCCGGTGCCGAAAGGGCAGCTCAGCGTGCCGACCAGCATGTCCACCATCGCCGCATCGCCCATTTTCTGCCCAAAGCGCGCCGCCTGCACGGCATAGGGCGCGCGCGACATGCATTCCGCGCCGCCGGCCAGCGCGAAATCCGCCTCGCCCTGGCGCAGGGCCAGCGCGGCCGAGACCACCGCCTGCACACCCGAGCCGCAAAGCCGGTTCACGTTCATCGCCGGCGTGGTGTCGGGCACGCCCGCACCCATGGCGGCAAGGCGGGACAGGTACATGTCCCTGGGCTCGGTATTGATGACGTGGCCGAAAACGGTCGTGCCGATCCGGGCTGGCTCGATGCCGGCGCGCTCGATGGCGGCGCGGGCGGCGATAACGCCCAGCTCGTGTGGCGCAAGCCCCGAAAGCGATCCGCCGAAGCCGCCGATGGCGGTCCGAGCCCCGGACAGGATGACGATGTCGTTCATGGATGATCCCTTGTTGCGATCCTTCCGCAGCGATGCGGCAGGGCCTGCCGAAAATTGTGTACGTATCAGCTATCATAAGAATACATAATTTCAATAGAAAATATTATGATCCTATAGTGCCCGTGCCGCTGCCAGCATGGCGTCGCGCCTAAAATTGTATTTTTATGATTGCTTATTGTATATATATCTTGCCCAGCCCCGGCGTCCATGGCAATCAGGGCGCGGCAGGAGTGACTTTCCAGCCCGTCGACCATTGCGGGCTTTTGCAAGGAGTTGCGATGACCGAACCTCTTCGACTGCATCTTGACGCCGCGCTGGGGCGTATCGTCTTCGACCGGCCCCAGGCGCTCAATGCCATCGACCAGGCCACCGCGCGCGCCTTCGAGGCCGCCGTCGCCCAGGCCCTGGACGCGGGGGTGCGGGTGCTGACGCTTTCGGGCAATGGCCGGGCCTTCATGGCGGGGGGTGACCTTGCTGCCTTCCGCCGGGCCGAGGACCGCGCCGCCGAGGCCGAGGCGATCATCGGCCCGATGAACCGAGCCCTGGCGCGGCTGGCCGAATCGGATGCGCTGACCGTCGCGCTCCTGCACGGGCCGGTCGCGGGGGCGGGCCTCTCGCTGGCCCTGGCGGCCGATCTTGCGCTGGCCGCCGAATCGGCGGTGCTGAGCTTTGCCTATCTGGGGGTCGGCGCGCCGGCGGATTGCGGCATCACCTGGGCCTTGCCGCGCATCGTCGGGCTGCGCCGCGCCGCCTGGATCGCCTTGGAAGGCAGCGCCGTGCCGGCCGTGCAGGCGCTGGACTGGGGCCTGGTGAACCGCATCGTCCCCGACGCGGCGTTGCAAGACGAGGGCGCAAGGCTTGCCGCGCGTCTTGCCGGGCTTGCCCCCGGCGCTTCGGGCGCGCTCAAGCATCTGCTGCGCGACGGTTTCGGGCGGGATTACGCCGCGACGCTGGAGGCCGAGAAGCAGGCTTTCAAGACCTGTGCCGCAACCGCGGATTTCGCCGAGGCGCTTGCTGCCTTTTTCGAGAAACGGCCGGCCCGGTTCACCGGCAACTGAGGGGGAAACAGACATGACCAAGATGATGGCCAGCCAGGCGTTCTGGGCCGGGTTGCCGCGCGACATCGCCTGCGTCGCGGTGATCGGCGCCGGGGCGATGGGGGGCGGCATTGCCGCGCAATTCGCCAATGCCGGGCTGAAGGTCATATTGCTGGACATGCCGGGGCCCGAGGGCGATGCGCCAGACGCCCCCGCCCAGGCGGGACTGGCCCGGCAGGTCAGGATCCAGGGCTTCATGGGCCCGACCGGTCCGGGGCGCGTCGTCACCGGCAATACCGTCCGCGACCTGCCGCTTCTGGCCGAGGCCGACTGGATCGTCGAGGCGGTGATCGAGCGGCTGGACGTCAAGCGCGACCTTTACGCGCGCATCGAAATGCTGCGCAAACCGGGGTCGATCGTGTCCTCCAACACCTCGACCCTGCTGCATTCGCAACTGGTCGAGGGCATGTCCGACGCCTTCCGCCGCGACTTCCTGATCACGCATTTCTTCAACCCGCCGCGGCTGATGCCGCTGCTCGAGATCGTCTCGACCCCGGAAACCGATCCGGCGCTGCTGCAGCGGGCGCGGCAGGCGGCCCGGCAGGTGCTGGGCAAGACCGTCATCGACTGCCGCGACACGCCCGGCTTCGTGGCCAATCGCATCGGCTGCTTCTGGATGGCCGCGGCCGCGCTGCTGGCGCGCGAACACGGCCTGACCGTGGAAGAGGCCGATGCGGTGCATCAGGCCATGGGCATGCCGCGCACCGGCGTCTTCGGGCTGTTCGACCTGATCGGCATCGACCTGGTGCCGCAGGTCTGGCGCAGCCTGGTCGACGGGCTGCCGGCGACGGACCGCTTCCATCGCTATGACATCGCCGCCGATCCGCTGTTCCGCACGCTGGCCGATCAGGGCCGCTTCGGCCGCAAGTCGGGCGGCGGCTTCTTTCGCAAGACCGAGGCGGGGCTCGAGGCCAGCGACCTTGCCTCCGGTGCCTGGCGCCCCACCGTGCCCGTCGCGCCGGACGACCTGCCGGGCGGCGGCAAGGATCTGGCGGCGCTGCTGGCCGATCCGGGCCGGCATGGCGGCTATGCCCGCGCCGTGCTGGGCGAGGTGGTGGCCTATGCCGCCGATCACGCCCCCCGGATCGCCGCCGACCCGTCGGATGTCGATGCCGGCATGCGGCTGGGTTATGCTTGGCGGCAGGGCCCCTTCCTGCTGGCCGACAGGTGGGGGCTTGGCCGGGTGGCGGCGCATCTGCACGCGGCCGGCCTGCCCATCCCGGCCCTGCTGACCCAGGCGACCGAGAAGGGCGGCTTCTATCGCGACGGGCATTTTCTTGCCGCACCCGCACCCGCACCCGCCGCGGGCGCGGGGCGCGAGGTGCCGCTGACGGCCGCCGGGCTGCGGGCGCAGGGCAGGACCATCCTTGGCAACGGTTCGGCCTCGCTGCTGGATACCGGCGACGGCCTCGGCCTGTTGCAGGTCCACACCAAGATGAACAGCCTGCACCCCGAGGTGCTGGACGTGATCGAGGAGACGCTGCCCCTGCTGGGCAAGCGGCTGCGGGGGCTGGTGATCGGCAATGACGATCCGCGCGCCTTTTCGGCAGGGGCGGACCTGCGCTTCATCCTGTCGCTGATCAAGGGCGGGCGCCGTGCCGAGCTGGAGGCCTTCATCGACCGCGGCCAGCGCCTGTTCCTGGGCCTGCGCCACGCGCCGGTGCCGGTCGTCGCCGCGGTCCACGGCTTTGCGCTTGGCGGTGGCTGCGAGCTGGCGCTGCATGCCGACCGCATCCTCGCCCATGCCGAGGCGCATATGGGCCTGCCCGAGGTGCTGGTCGGCCTGATCCCGGCCTGGGGCGGCTGCACCAGCCTGCTGGCGCGCGGATTGCAGGCCGGGTTGGCCCCCGACGATGCGGCGCACCGGGCGGCGGCGACGATCTTCTCGGCATCGCAATCCGGCTCGGCGGAACAGGCGCTGGCGGCGGGCATCCTGCTGCCGCAGGACCGGCTGGTGATGAACCGCGACCTGCTGCTGGCCAGCGCGCATCGGATGGCGCTTCAGCTGGCCCAGGGCTACGCCCCGCCCACAAGGCAGGTGCTGACGTTGCCGCAGGGCCTGGACCTGTCCGATCTGGCCGCCGAGGGCTCGGATTACGACCGCCAGATGCTGCGGGGCCTGGCGCGCGTGCTGGGCGGCGGCGGCAGCCGCAGCGAGGCCGAGAACATGGCGGTCGAGCGGCAGGTGCTGTTCGACCTGATCGACCGGCCCGAGACGCGGGCGCGGATGGAACACATGCTCGGGACCGGCAAGCCGCTGCGGAACTGACCCGCCACGGGCAATGCGAAGGAAGGAAAGGAAATGACACCATGAAGATCCTTGTCCCCGTGAAGCGGGTGATCGACTACAACGTGAAGGCGCGGGTTCGCGCGGATGGCACGGGTGTCGATCTGGCGAATGTGAAGATGTCGATGAACCCGTTCGACGAGATCGCGGTGGAGGAGGCGATCCGTCTGAAGGAAGCCGGCCAGGCCGAGGAGGTGATCGCGGTCTCGATCGGCGTGAAGCAGGCGGCCGAGACGCTGCGCACCGCGCTGGCGATGGGCGCCGACCGGGCGATCCTGGTGGTGGCCGCGGACGACGTGCAGCAGGACATCGAGCCGCTGGCGGTGGCGAAGATTCTCGCCGCGGTGGCCAAGGCCGAAGGCACCGAACTCATCATCGCCGGCAAGCAGGCCATCGACAACGACATGAACGCCACCGGCCAGATGCTGGCGGCGATCCTGGGCTGGGCGCAGGCCACCTTCGCCTCGAAAGTCGAGATCGAAGGGGCCAAGGCCAAGGTGACGCGCGAGGTCGACGGCGGCCTCCAGACCATCGCGGTCAGCCTGCCGGCGGTGGTCACCGCCGACCTGCGGCTGAACGAGCCGCGCTATGCGAGCCTGCCGAACATCATGAAGGCCAAGAAGAAGCCCTTGGAGGAAAAGACCGCCGGCGATTACGGCGTCGACGTCGCGCCGCGTCTCGAGGTGGTCTCGGTGCGCGAGCCCGAGGGCCGCAAGGCCGGCATCAAGGTCGGCTCGGTGGACGAGCTGCTGGGCAAGCTGAAAGAAGCGGGGGTGATCTGATGGCTGTTCTGCTGCTTGGGGAAGTGACGAACGGGGTGCTGAACCGCGACGCGACGGCGAAGGCGGTGCAGGCGGTCAAGGCGCTTGGCGATGTCACGGTGCTCTGCGCCGGCGCGCAGGCCAAGGCGGCGGCCGCGGAGGCGGCGACGATCGCCGGCGTCGCGAAGGTGCTGGTGGCCGAGGCGCCGCTCTACGGCCACCGCCTGGCCGAGCCGACCGCGGCGCTGATCCTGGGCCTGGCCGGCGATTACGACCACATCGCCGCGCCGGCGACCACGGACGCCAAGAACGTCATGCCGCGGGTTGCGGCGCTTCTCGACGTGATGGTGCTGTCGGATGTCTCGGCCATCCTCGACGCGAACACGTTCGAGCGGCCGATCTATGCCGGCAACGCCATCCAGGTGGTGCGCTCGAAGGACGCGAAGAAGGTCTTCACCATCCGCACCGCCAGCTTCGACGCGGCGGGGATCGGCGGCAACGCCCCGGTCACCGAGGCCGCGCTGGCCGCCGATCCCGGCCTGTCCTCCTGGGTGGCCGACGAGGTGGCCGAGAGCGACCGTCCCGAGCTGACCTCGGCGAAACGCGTGGTCTCGGGCGGCCGCGGCCTCGGCTCGAAGGAGAGCTTCGCGATCATCGAAGAGCTGGCCGACAAGCTCGGCGCCGCGGTGGGCGCCTCCCGCGCGGCGGTGGACAGCGGCTATGCCCCGAACGACTGGCAGGTCGGCCAGACCGGCAAGGTGGTCGCCCCGGAACTCTATGTCGCGGTGGGCATCTCCGGCGCCATCCAGCACCTGGCGGGGATGAAGGACAGCAAGGTGATCGTGGCGATCAACAAGGACGAGGAGGCGCCGATCTTCCAGATCGCCGATTACGGCCTGGTGGGCGACCTGTTCTCCGTGGTGCCCGAACTCACCGGCAAGCTCTGAGCGCTTTCACCGTTTCCGCAAATACCCCGGGGGGAGCGACCCCGCGGCCCCGTCGAGGGGTGTCAAAAGGTTTGGGACTCGGCGATTTTTCGGGTGTGTAAAATCAATGGGTTACAGGGACGCGTATCAAAAGGTTTGAGCTTTTCGGCTCGAAACCTGCCATTTTCCCGAAATGTCAGAAATTCTGGCGCCGAAAAATCAATACGTTAGCTGAAAATGTGTGCGCTGACCAAGATCGTCGGCTGAACTGGGTATCCCTTCCTCTACGGCCATGCGAGACCAAGATTCGCAGCTCCGCTTAAAGTAGCCTCGGGGACGGGCAGGATGAGTGCTCTGCAACTCTATCTGCCGCATAAAGTCAAACATCGCCGTAGCCGCGACCTCATGGATTTCATCACCCATGATCCTGCCTTGCTCCGCGTCAATGGCATGTTGGGGGTCGCCCTTAACTGCAGCGAGAATCTTAACGAGAAGGTACACCACCGTAGATTGGCAAAAATCGCGTCGTCCTCTCACCCGAACTCGCCTGTCTCTGCCGGGTCACTCCTTCCGACCAGCCAGTCAATTGAGACGTCGACCTGACCTTCGCGATTCCGAAGAATGCGCGTGCAAAGATCGCTGAACGGGTCTTTGCCAGCCTCTCGTGCGGAGTCGATGACAGGCCGGAATTCAAGGGCGCCCACGCAAGTCATGCGCCCGGTGCCGCCCCGGCCGCGATATGGTACCCATCCCATTCTCGGTTATAGCAGTAGTCTATCGTCGTGAGATCGACCGTTACAACCGCGAAACTGGCCGCAAAGGCCAAGGCGCGGCGGGCCGGTCCTATGAACAGATTTTCCGCGCCGGCCTTGCCAATCGTATCGTTCGCAAGCCCACCGATATGCAGCTTTACTATGCCTACACGCCCGCCTCGGTGGACCGTTAGGGGCGTGTTCAGATCGATACCTGGATCTATGGCGGGCCGGAAACCCAGCAAGCCATGCTGAAATGGCACGGCAAGGGGCAGATCCTGATCGGCCGCGATCCCGATAACTTCGATGCGCCGGCAGGCGGTCGAGCAGGTCGAAGCGTCGCCCGGTCCAGTCGAAGACATTGCCGCCAAAGATCATTGGCGGCACCCTCCGCCCGGTCCGCAGCAAGGTGCTGCTGCCGGACGATCTGGCCGCGATCCTGCCCATTGCCGCCCCGGCCGGCCGGGGTCGACCGAGGGATGGACCGGCGAGCGCGACGTGACACGCCTGCCGCCGAACAGGCGCAACATCGGGCTGGTGCTCCAGTTCCATGCGCTGTTTGCGCATATGACGGTCCGCGAGAACCTCGCCCCTGGCCGGCACCGCAAGGACGAGCCCGGCAAGCCCCTGGAGGAGCGGGTGCATGCCGCGCAGGAGTGGCGTTGGTCGGCGATGCGGCGCGCGGTCAGTCCAGCGTCCGGCGGAACCGCAGCAGGGCCAGCGCGCCCAGCACCGCCACCATGACCGCCAGCGCCGCGAATTGCGGCGCGACATCGGCGAAGCCCGCGCCCTTCAGCATGACGGCGCGCACCAGACGCAGCAGATGCGTCACCGGCAGCACCTCGCCCAGGGCCTGCGCCCAGCCCGGCATGCCCCGGAACGGGAACATGAAGCCCGACAGCAGCACTGAGGGCAGGAAGATGAAGATCGCGATCTGCATCGCCTGCATCTGCGTGCGCGCCGCGGTCGAGATCAGATAGCCCAGCAGCACCAGCGCCAGCACAAAGACCATCACCCCGGCCAGCAGCAGCCCCAGCGAGCCCGCGAAAGGCACGTCGAAGATCGCCCAGGCCGCGCCCAGGATGACCAGAACCTGCACCGCGCCGACGGCCAGGAACGGGGTGATCTTGCCCAGCATGATCTCGGCCGGGGTGGCGGGCATGGCCAGCAGGTTCTCCATGGTGCCGCGTTCGATCTCGCGGGTCAGGGCCATGGCGGTCATCATCACCATGGTCATCTGCAGGATCACCCCCAGCAGGCCGGGGACGATGTTGTATTGCGTGACGGCCTCGGGGTTGTAGCGGCGATGCACGACGATTTCCGGCGCGCCCTGTGCAGACTCGGCCGGGCGGTCGCGGCGAAAGGCGCTGTCCGCAAGGCGCGGCAGCGCGGCGATGGCGCCGCTGGTCGCCGAGGGGTCCGAGCCGTCCGCCTCGACCAGGATCTGCGGCCGGTCGCCCTGCTGCATGCGCCGGCCGAAATCGGCGGGCACCGTCACGACAAAGGCAACCTCGCCGCGGGTGATCAGCCGCTCGGCCGCCGCGGCCGTCGCCGCGGGATGGGTGATGCGGTAATAGCCGCTGTTCTCCAGTGCCGCGGCAAAGCTGCGGCCGAAGCGGTCCTGCACCGGCGCGACCAGCGCCGTGGGCATGTCCCGCGGGTCGCTGTTGATCGCATAGCCGAACAGCAAAAGCTGCATGATCGGCACCCCCAGCATCATGGCGAAGGTCAGCCGGTCGCGGCGCATCTGGATGAATTCCTTGCGCAGCAGCGCCCGCAGCCGTGTCGGGGAAAAGCTCATCGCATGTTGTCCTCGGAGAGCTCCATCAGCCGGATGAACACGTCCTCGAGGCTGGTCTCGGCCGGCCGGCCCGTCACGCCCTCGGCGGCCAGCGCGGCTTCGAGCTGTGCGCGGTCGGTGCCGGTCACGTGCAGCGCGGTGCCGAAGGGCTCGACCTGCCCGACGCCCGGTGCCCGGCGCAGGCGCTCGGCCAGCTCGCCCGGCCGCGCCGATTGCACGGTCAGCGTCACCAGCCGCGCGCCTGCGATCACCTCGGCCACGGTGCCCGAGACCACCAGCCGGCCATAGGCGATGTAGTTGATGCGGTGGCAACGCTCGGCCTCGTCCATGTAATGGGTCGAGACCAGCACGGTCATGCCGCCCAATGCGCGGGCGTGGATCTCGTCCCAGAACTGCCGCCGGGCCTTGGGATCGACGCCGGCGGTCGGCTCGTCCAGCAGCAGAAGCCGCGGCTGGTGCATGATGCAGGCGGCCAGCGCCAGCCGCTGCTTCCAGCCGCCCGAGAGGCTGCCGGCCAGCTGGGTCCGGCGCGAGGTCAGGCCCAGATCCTCAAGCGTGTCGCGCACCGCCTGTCGCGGCAGGTGGTAGAGCCCGGCGACGAAGGCCAGGTTCTCCTCGATGGACAGATCCTCGTAGAAGGAGAATTTCTGCGTCATGTAGCCGACCTGCCGCCGGATCGCGCGCTGCTGGCGGCGCAGGTCCAGGCCCAGCACGCGGCCGCTGCCCGCGTCGGGCGTCAGCAGGCCGCAGATCATGCGGATGCAGGTGGTCTTGCCCGAGCCGTTCGGCCCCAGGAAGCCGGCGATCTCGCCCTCGGCCACTTGCAGCGCGACCTCATCGACCACCCGCCTGCCGCCGAAGGATTTCGTCAGCCCGGTCACGTCGATGGCGGTGGCTTGGGTCATGGCGCCTTCCAGACCTCGACGATCTGGCCGGGCTTCAGCGGGCTGCCGGGCTCGGGGCGGGCCTCGACCAGGTAGACCAGCTTCTGCCGCGTGTCGCGGGCATAGATGACCGGCGGGGTGAACTCGGCCTCGTCGGCGATGAAGGAGACCGTGGCGCCGGCCGGCGCGCAGCCGTCGCAGCCGACCGTCAGCCTGGCTCCCAGGGCAAGCGCGGCCAGATCGGCCTCGGCGACATAGAAGCGCAGTGTGACCGCGCCGTCCGGCAGATAGGTCAGGACCGGCGCCGAGGGGCCGGCGATCTCGCCCTCATGCCGCAGGATGTCGGTCACGGTGCCGGGCGTGGGGGCGGTCAGCCGGCGCTGCTGGAGCTGCCATTCCATCGCCTGCCGGTCGGCCTCGGCCTGGGCCAGGGCGGCGCGGGCGGCGGCGATGGCATCGGGGCGGGCGGGCAGGCGGGCGACGGCCAGCCGCGCCTCGGCCTCGCGCACCGCCGCCTCGGCCATCTCGGCGGCGGCGCGGGCGTCTTCCAGTTGCGCGGGCGCGCTGACGCGCTGCGCCAGCAGCCGCTCCTGCCGCGCCGCCTCGCGCGCCGCATGCTCGGCATGGGCGCGGGCCGAGGCCAGCGTCGCCTCGATGGCGGCGATTTCGGGGGCGCGGCCGCCTTTCTCCAGGTCGGCCAGGGTGCTGGCGGCGCGGGCATGGGCGGCCTCGGCCGCGGCCAGCGCCAGCGCGGCGTCGCGGCTCTCCAGCGTCGCCACGGGTTGCCCGGCCTCGACCCGGTCGCCGCGCTGCACCGCCAGCGCCTCGACCCGTGCCGTCGCCAGGGGGGCGATCTGGACATATTCGCCCTCGGCATAGCCGGTGCCCAGCGGCGGCGGCGGGCCGCAATGGGAAAACAGCGCGGCCAGAAAGCCCAGAGAACACAGGAAATCAGCCATCCCCGTCCCCGATCATCCGGTCCAGGTTGGCCAGCATCCGGCGCGTGATCGCCCGCGCCTCGGCCCGCCCGTAATGCCGCCAGCCCATGCGGCGCTGGACGATGGGCGCGGCGACGCGGAAATAGACCGCCTGGCCGACCAGGGAAAACACGGCCAGCTTCACCTCCTCGGCCTCTGCCGGCGCGCCGGTGGCGGCGGACCAGAGCGCGCAAAGCGCCCGGTGGCGCGGCTCGATCAGCGTCGCATAGAGCCGGTCCAGCACCGGGCTGTCCGGCTCGGCCAGCTCGCGCAGCACGAAGGCCACCGCGTCGCTGGCTCCGGGGCTGACGATCATGAAGGTGACGATCCGGCGCACCAGCCGCCGCAGCAGCAGCCGGGCGTGGCGCGGGTCCGGCCGGTCCTGCAAGCCGGGCAGGGGCCGGGCGACCTGCGCCACCCGTTCGGCCACCGCATCGGCGCAGGCGATGCGCAGCCCGTCCTTGCCGCCGAAGTGATAGGCGATCGAGGAGATGTTGGTCCCAGCCTGCGCGGCGATGGTCCGCGTCGATGCGGCCTCGAACCCGCCGCGGCCGAATTGCCGTATCGCGGCCTGGATCAGGGAAATGCGGGTCGGGTGCGCGTCCATGCCGATCCTGCCAGAGGTCAATCAATCAATCGATTGATACAGGATTTTCGGCTTGGAGTCGAGTCCGCAGGGGCGCGGGGCGGGGCCTCCGCCCGCCGCACCGGGCGGGTGATGGGATGCGGCCCGCGCGCAGGTCAGCCCCGCGCGACGGCCTCGCGCACCAAGGCGCCGCGATGGCGGATCACCACGCGGCTGAGATCATGTGCCCGGCGGATGGCGGCGGGGATGTCGGCGCCGTCCAGCCGCGCGGCCAGGTAGCCGGCATTGAAGCTGTCCCCGGCCGAGGTGGTGTCCACCGGCACCTCGCGCGGCAGGCCCTCGACCAGCCCCGCGCCCTCGCGCCCGCCATAGCGGATGGCGTCGCCGCCCGCCTTGACCACGACCTGCCCGGCCCCGCGCGCCAGATAGCGCGCCACCGTCGCCTGCGGATCGGCATCGCCGAAAAAGCCGCGCTCGTCGTCGAAGCTGGGCAGCACCAGGTCGGCGACGGCCGCCGCCGCCTCGATCTCGCGGCACATGGTCGGAATGTCCGGCCAGAGCTTGGGCCGCAGGTTGGGGTCGAAGACCACCTGCGTGCCTGCGCCGCGGGCGCCCTTCAGCGCCGCGATCAGCGCGGCGCGGCCGGCCGGGGGCAGGATGCCCAGGGTGATGCCCGAGAAATAGGCGATGCCCGCGCCCGCCAGTGCCGCGGCCAGCGCCGCCGGATCGTCGGCCAGCCCCCTGGCCGCCGAGGTGTCGCGCCAATAGCTGAAGCTGCGCTCGCCATCCTTCAGCGAGATGGCATAGAGCGCGATCTCGCGCTGCGGGTCGCGGGTGACATGGGTCGCGTCGATCCCCTCGGCGGCCAGGAAATCGACCATCTGCTGCGAGAACTCGCCCAGGCCCACGCGGCTGCAATAGGCGACGCGCCAGTCGGCCGGCAGCAGGCGGCGCAGATACCAGGCGGTGTTCAGCGTGTCGCCGGCGATGCCCAGCCGCCACAGCCCGTCCTGGCCCGAGGGCGACAGCTCGACCATCGCTTCGCCGATGGAAAGGATGGGCTTGCCGGTCATGATGCCAACTCCGTCGCCATGGCCGCGCGCAAGCCGTCGCGGCGGATATGGCTGACGGTCCGGCGCACCGCCTGGGTGAAACCGGCATCGCCGACCAGCGATGGCGGTACCAGACCCGGCAGCGCCAGGACCGAGCGCACCAGCGCCGCGTCGTCCTCGCCCGCCTTGCGGGCCAGCTCCAGCAGCGCCGCGCCGCGCGGATCGTCCGGGGCCTGCTGCTGCGTGGTCAGCCAGGCCAGCCAGGTCGCGGTGGCGAAGGCGAAGGGGCGGGCGTCGTTGCCGGCTTGCAGCGCCTCGGCCGCGGGGGCGAACCAGCGCTGCGGCAGTTTTTCGGTGCCGTCCATGGCGATCTGCCGGGTCTGGTGGGCGATGGCGGGGTTGGCAAAGCGTGCCAGCAGCGCCGCGGCATAGGCCTCGGGGTCGAGTCCGGCGCCCCGCGGCAGGGTCGCGCCTGCTGCCCGCATGTGGCGGCGGACCAGCGCCACCAGCGACGGATCGGCCATGGCGTCGCGGACATGGGGCAGGTCCAGCATCTGCCCGGCATAGGCGATCAGGGAATGGCTGCCGTTCAGCATGCGCAGCTTCATCGCCTCATGCGGGCGCACGTCCTGGACGAACAGCGCGCCGCCGGCCTCCCATACCGGGCGGCCCTGCGGGAAATGGTCCTCGATCACCCATTGGCTGAAGGGCTCGGTCTCGACCGCGGCCAGGTCGCGATACCCGGTCAGCGCCTCGGCATCGGCCAGGGTGCGTTCGGTCGTAGCCGGGGTGATGCGGTCCACCATGGTCGCCGGAAAGGCGACATGATCGGCGATCCAGCCGGCCAGACCGGGGTCGCGGCGGCGGGCAAAGCCCAGCACCCCGGCGCGCAGCAAGGCGCCGTTGTCGGGCAGGTTGTCGCAACTGAGCACCGTGAAGGGCGCGACCCCGGCCTCGCGCCGCGCCGCCAGGGCCGCGGTGATGATGCCCAGCACACCCTGCGGCGCCTGCGGCTGCGCCAGGTCGGCCGCGACCGCGTGATGGGCCGGATCGGCATCCATGGCGGCGCGGTCGATGCCGTAAGCCTTTTCCGAGACGGTCAGCGACAGGATGCGGATCGCCGGATCGCAGGCGGCGCGCAGGATCGCCGCTGCGTCGCCGCCGATGGCCGGGCCATGCGCGCCGATCACCCGCGCCCGGTCGCTGTCCGAACGCTCCAGCACGGTGAAAAGCCCGTCCTGCGCGTTCAGCGCCTCCGGGATCTCGCGGCTGCGCAGGTTGGCGCCGAGGATGCGCCAGTCGCCGCCCCCGGCCGCCAGCGCATCGTCGGTATGGACCGCCTGATGCGCGCGGTGAAAGGCGCCCAGCCCCAGATGCAGGATGCCGATGCCATGCGCCGCGCGGTCATAGCACGGCCGCGCGACTCCGGGCGGCAGATCGGCCAGTCCGGTCAGGCGCGGGCTCATGGCCGCGCCCCGTGGCTCAGCGCCAGTTCCACGCCGCGCAGCTCGGCCAGGCCCTTGAGCCGGCCGATGGCGGGATAGCCGGGCTGGCCGCCGCGGCCGATATCGTCCAGGATGTCCTGGCCGTGATCGGGGCGCATCGGGATCACGGCATCGGCGCGGCCGGCCTCGCGGCGGCGGGCTTCCTCGCGCAGCACCGCGGCGACCAGCGCCACCATGTCGGTCTGGCCGCCCAGATGTTCGTCCTCGAAGAACGAGCCGCGGATCGCATCCGTGTCGCGGCGCACGTTGCGCAGGTGCAGGAAATGCACCCGGTCGCCCAGCCGCGCCATCATGCCCGGCAGGTCGTTGTCCGGCCGCGCCCCCAGCGAGCCCGAGCAAAGCGTGATGCCGTTTGCCGGCAGGTCCACGGCGGCCATGCGCTCGGCGTAATCCGCCTCGGTGGACATCACCCGCGGCAGGCCCAGCAGCGGAAAGGGCGGGTCGTCGGGATGGCAGCAGAGCCGCACCCCGATCTCTTGCGCGACCGGGGCGACCTGTTCCAGGAAGTCGTGGAAATGCCGGCGCAGCACCGCGTCCGTCACCGGGGCATAGCTGTCCAGGAGCGCCCGCACGTCCTGCAGGGTGAAATGCTCGGCCGCGCCGGGCAGGCCGAAGACCACGTTGCCGGCCAGCTCTTCGCGCCGGGCCTCGTCCATCTGGGCGAAGCGGCGGGCGGCTTCCTCGCGGATCTCCTCGGGGAAATCCTCGGCCGCGCCGCGGCGCTGCAGGATATGGATGTCGAAGGCGGCGAAATCGGTGAAGTCGAAGCGCATGCAGCGCGCGCCGTTCGGGCGCCGCCAGGCCAGGTCGGTGCGGGTCCAGTCCAGAACCGGCATGAAATTGTAGCAGATGACCTCGATCCCGGCGTCCTTCAGGTTGCGCATCGAGGCGATCCAGTTCTCGACATGCGCCCGCCAGTCGCCGGTCTGGGTCTTGATCGCCTCGCTGACCGGCAGGCTTTCGACCACCTCCCATTTCAGGCCCGAGGGCGCGCCGTCCGTCATCAGCGCCAGTTCGGCCCGCCGGCGGGCGATTTCCCCGGGGGACCAGACGGTTCCGGTCGGGACGTGGTGCAGGGCGGTCACAACGCCCTGCACCCCCGCCTGCAGCATGTCGTCGATCGAGACCCGATCCTTGGGACCGAACCAGCGCCAGGTATGTCGCATTTCACGTTTCCTTGTTCCTCAGGCGGCATTGCCGCGGTCGTCGGGCCACAGGCAGCCGGGACCGAAATCCTTGATGTCGTTGACGCCGCATAGCGCCATGGTGATGTCCATTTCGCGGCGCAGGATGGCCAGCGCCGTCTCGACGCCCTTTTGCCCCATGGCGCCCAGCCCATAGGTGAAGGCGCGGCCGACAAAGACGCCGTTGGCGCCGCGGGCGATGGCCTTCAGCGCCTCCTGTCCCGACTGGACGCCGCTGTCGAGATAAAGCGGAAGCTCCGGCCCGACCGCGCGGCGGATCGCGGGCAGCGTGCGGATGGTCGAGGGGGCGCCGTCCAGCTGCCGCCCGCCATGGTTCGAGACCAGGATCGCGTCGCAGCCGGTATCCAGCGCGCGCCGCGCGTCCTCGGGGTCGTTGATGCCTTTCAGGATCACCGGCCCGCCCCATTTGCGGATGATCTGCTCGACCCGATTCCAGTCCAGCCGCTGGTCGAACTGGCGCGCGGTCCAGTCCATCAGGTCGCCCAGGCTTTCGACGCCCCGGGCATGGCCGACGATATTGCCGAAGCTGCGCCGGCGCGTGCCCAGCATCCCCAACGCCCAGCGGGGATGCAGGGCGATGTCGATCAGGTTCGGCAGCGTCAGCCGCGGCGGTGCGGTCATGCGGTTCTTCAGATCCTTGTGGCGCTGGCCCTGGATGGTCAGGTCCAGCGTCAGCACCAGCGCCGTCACCCCGGCGCGGCGGGCGCGGTCCAGGATATTGTCCAGGAACTCCTCGTCCCGCAGGGTATAGAGCTGGAACCAGAACGGCGCCCCCGTCGCGGCCGCCACGTCCTCCAGCGAGCACATCGACATGGTCGACAGCGTGAAGGGCACGCCGGCGGAATGCGCGGCGCGGGCGGCGAGGATCTCGCCATCCGGGTGCTGCATGCCCAAGAGCCCCACCGGGGCCAGAGCCAGCGGCATCGAGACCGGCTGGCCCAGCATGGTGGTGGCAAGGCTGCGGGCCTCGATGTTGCGGGCGACGCGCTGGCGCAGCAGGATGCGTTCGAAATCGGCGCGGTTGGCGCGATAGGTGCTGCCGGTCCAGGCGCCGACATCGACGTAATCGTAGAACATGCGCGGGACGCGCCGCCGGTGCAGGCGGCGCAGATCCTCGATCTCGGTGATGACCGGCATGATTCAGTCCCCGAAATCCAGCTGTACCTTGACCGCCTGCGCCCGGTCGCCGGCCAGGTCGAAGGCCCGCTGCGCCTCGGCCGCGGGCAGGACTTGCGTGACCATGGGCGACAGGTCGATCTGGCCCGCGCCGATCATGTGCGCGGCCTCGGCAAATTCGCGGTCGAAGCGGTGCGTGCCGAAAAGGCGCAACTCCTTGGCGACGATCAGGTTCAAGGGCAGGGGCAGGGTGCCGCCGACGCCGATCTGGACCATGGTGGCCTGCGGCCGCGCCAAGCCGATGGCCTGCGCGATGGCATGGGGATTGGCCGAGCATTCCAGCACCACGTCGATGCGGCCCTTGCCCTGGGCCAGGTCGGCCAGGGCGTCGGGATCTTCGGCCACGTTCACCGCCCGGTCGGCGCCCATGCGGCGGGCGATCTCCAGCGTGAAGTCCTGCACATCCGTCACCACGATCTCGGCCGCGCCGCGCAGGCGGGCCAGCGCGGTGCAGATGGCGCCGATGGGACCGGCGCCGGTGATCAGCACCCGCTGGCCGGACAGGTCGGGCGCCATGGTCAGGGCGTGCAGGCAGACGGCCAGCGGCTCGGCCCCGGCGGCGGCTTCGGCGCTGGTTCCTTCGGGCAGCGGCAGGCATTGGCCCAGCGGGTGATACAGCCGGTTGCGGAAGAAGCCGTCCTCATGCGGCATCCGCATGGCCGAGCCGTTGAAGCGCATGTCGAGGCAATGCCGCTCGGTCCCCGCGCGGCAATAGTCGCATTCGCCGCAGGGGCGCGAGGGCGACAGCGCCACCAGTTGGCCCGGCACCAGACCGGACCCCTCGGGCGCGCTTTCCACCACGCCGGCGGCTTCGTGGCCCAGCACGATGGGTTGGCGCACCCGGACCGGGCCGAAGCCGCCATCGTGATAGTAATGCAGGTCCGAGCCGCAGATGCCGCCGCGCAGCACGCGGATCAGGGCGGTGCCTGGGGCGGGTTGCGGTTCGGCCAGGGGCTCGATCCGCAGGTCATGGGCCGCGTGCAGGCGGCAGGCGATGTCGCGTGTCATGTCAGTTCCCCATCAGCGTCGTCGGCAGCCAGGTGGCGAAGGGCGGGTAATAGGAGACCAGCAGCAGCACCACGATGTTCGAGATCAGGAAGGGAATGACCGCGCTGATCACCTTGGCCAAGGGCTCGCGGGCGATGTTGCAGGCGACGAACAGGCAGACCCCCACCGGCGGCGTGGTCAGGCCGATCATCAGGTTCAAGACCGCGAAGGTGGCGAAATGCAGCGGCTCGATGCCGACGCTGGTCGCCAGCCCAAGCAAGGGCACGAACAGGATGATGAGGGCCGCGATGGTTTCCATGAACATGCCGATGCACAGCAGCAGCACGTTGATCAGCAGGATGACCAGGATCGGGTTGTCGGTGATCGCCAGCACGCTGCTGACCAGCATCTGCGGGATGCGCTCGGAGGCCAGGATCGAGCCGAAGACATTGGCGAAGCCCACCAGCGCCAGGATGCCGGCCGAGGAGATCGCGCTGTTGACGACGATGCGCGGCACCGCGCGGATCGGCAACTCGCGATAGACGAAGGCGCCGACGACAAAGGCGTAGAGGCAGGCGACGATGGCGGTCTCGGTCGGCGTCGCGATGCCGGTCAGCAGCCCGCCGATGATCAGCCCGGTCATGGCCAGCGCCCAGAAGGCGGCGAGGAAGGCCGCGATCAGCTCGCCGAAGCCCTGCCATTGCTGGCGCGGATAGTTGCGGCGCACGGCGAGGATATAGCAGGTGATCGCCATGCCGACGCCCATCAGAATGCCCGGCACCGCGCCGGCCAGGAACAGCTGCCCGACCGAGATGCCCGACAGGGCGCCGACGATGATCATCGGCACGCTGGGCGGCAGCATCGGCCCCACCGTGGCCGAGGCGGCGGTGATCGCGGCGGCGAAATCGCCGGGATAGCCGGATTTCTTCATGCCGGGGATCATCACCCCGCCGGTCGCGGCGACATCGGCGACCGCCGTGCCCGAGACGCCGCCGAACATCATCGAATCCGCGACATTGGCCATGGCCAGCCCGCCGCGCATCCAGCCCACCATGGCATTGGCCAGGCGGATGATGCGTTCGGTGATGCCGCCGAAGTTCATCAGGTTGCCGGCCAGGATGAAGCCGGGAATGCACAGCAGCACGAAGACGTCCATGCCCGCATACATGCGCTGCGGGATGATGACGACCGGCAGCCCCGCTGACAGGATATAGGCCAGCGAGGCCAGCCCCAGGCAGACCGCGACCGGCACGCCAAGCGCCAGCGTCACGATGAAGGTGGTCAGAAGCAGGAAAAGATCCATGGCTCAGGCTTCCTCGGCCAGATGGGGGCGCCCGTCATCGGTGCCGGCGATCATGCCGATCACCCGCAAAAGCGCGAACAGGAACAGCAGGACCGACAGCACCAGAACCGAAGCGTGGATGATGTCCATCGGCCAGCGCAGGCTGGGCGAGCGCTGGAAGGCGCCGATGGTGGTGAATTTCCAGGCCGGCCAGATCATCACCGCGCCAAGCGCCGCCGTGCAGATCGCCGCGATCAGCCGCATCCACCAGGCGCGGGCCTCCGAGACGGTTTCCTGCAGCAGGTCCACGTTCACCAGCTCGCCCGTCATCAGCGACAGGCCGATGCCGAAGGCGGTCATGTAGAGCAGCAGATAGCGCGACAGTTCCTCGGTCCAGACCGGCGAGGGCAGGCCGAAGGTCCGGGTGGCGATCTGAAGCGTGACCACCACGATCAGCGCGAAGAAGGCGATGCCCACCGCAAACCGGCTGGCCGCCGCGACGCCGCGTTGCAAGAGTGCCAGGTTTTTCATGGTTCCAAACCCTTGGGGAAGGCCCCGGCGCGGGCTGCGCGCCGGCTCCGTCCCGTTGCCGTTCAGTGGTTGAACAGATCCTCGACGATGGGCCTGATGCTTTCGTCGACGCTTTTGATCACCGCATCGCGCGAGCCCTCGGCGAATGCCTGCTGGTCGACCTCGACGAAGGTCATGCCCTTGGCCTCCAGATCGGCGCGGATGGCGTCCTCGTCCTGCAGGAACTGCTCGCGCTCGAACTCTTGCGCGATGCGGGCGGCCTCCAGCACATGGGCCTGGTCCTCTTCGGACAGGCGCTGCCAGACCTGCTCGGCGATGGTCAGGTAGATCCAGCTGCGCACATGCTCGGTCTGGTTCACATGGCTCTGCACCTCGTTCAGCGAGGCGGCCTGGATCAGCGCCAGCGGGTTTTCCTGCCCGCCGATGGTGCCGTTCTGCAGCGAGGTGAAGACCTCCGAGAAAGCCATCGGCGTCGGCTGGGCGCCGAGCGCGGTCCAGGTGTCGACGAAGAGCGGCACGTTGGGCACCCGCAGCCGCATGCGGTTCAGCTCGGCCGGGGTGGTGATGGGGTGGTTCGCGGTCAGGTTGCGCGGGCCGCGGGCGAAATAGGCGATGGGCCGGACCTGCGCGCGCTCGATGATCTGCGCCTCGATCTGCTGGCCGATCTCGCCGCCGGCGACCGCGTCCATGTGCTCAAGCGACTGATAGGCATAGGGAATGGCCAGCAGGGCCGCCATGGGCGCCCAGTTCTGAAGGCTTTCGCCGGTGATGGTCATCTCGACCGTGCCGAGCTGCATGCCGTTGATCAGGTCCATCTCGCGGCCCAGCGAGTCGTTCGGGAAGACCTCGACGGCGATGCGGCCCTCGGTCAGGCGGTCGAGCTCCTCGGCGAATTTCAGCGACGCCTTGTGCCAGGAGTTCTGCTCGTTCGCCAGATGGCCGAGCTTCAGCGTCAGTTCGGCGGCCGAGGCGCCCATGGCGGAAGCGGCGGTCATGCAGGCCACGGCCAGCGCCGCGAAGCGGCGACGGTTCAGGGTGATCATGGTTCTCCTCCGGGATGATGCGGGGTCAGGGTATGAAAAGTTCGGGGCGCGCGCGCGCGATCTCGGGCAGGTCGTTGAGCAATTCGCGCAGGTGGCGGCGCATGGCGGCTTCGGCCAGGCCGGGATCGTGGTTGCGCAGGCCCTCGACGATCTCGGCATGCTGGCCGATCAGCTTCTGGATGTCGAAGGTGCGCGCGGTGATGTAGCGCAGGCGGTTCATCTGCGATTTCAGCCCCTCCAGCACCTCCCAGACCGCCTCCTGCCCGGCGGCCACGGCCAGCAGCCGGTGGAAGCGGTCGTCCAGCCGCACGAAGGTTTCGGCATCGTTGCGGGCGACGGCCTGGGCCTGTTCCTCGATCTCGCGGTCCAGATGGGCCAGCAGCCGGTCGTCGGCCTGCTTGGCCAGCATGCGGATCAGATCGCTCTCGACCGCCTCGCGGATCAGCCGCGCCGACAGCACCGCCGAAACCGAGATGCGGCGGATATAGGTGCCGCGCTGGGGCCGGACCTCGGCCAGCCCGTCGGCGGTCAGGCGGATGAAGGCCTCGCGCACCGGCTGGCGGCTGACGCCGACCTGGGTGGCGATCTCGGTTTCGCTCAGCCGGGTGCCGGGCGGCAGCGCGCCGCGCAGGATCGCGTCCCGCAGCCAGTCATAGACCTGCGGCGCGGTTGAAAGCGTGAAGTCGATATTGGGCTGCATGGACATGATTCTTCCCCCTGGGCCGGATGTATTGCATACTTGCATACTAGTAAATAAAAAAGATGCATCATGTGGGCAGCGAAGGCGCGATCGCTTCGAGGCAGCGCGATCACGGGATGGGCCAGGGCAGCGGGCCGATCGACGGAAATCCCCCGCATCGCCGCATATCGCGGCTTTGACCGCTATCGCGTCCCGGTTTTCCGCACGGTTTCCCCGAAAGCGCGGCGATAGGCGCGTGCCAGCGTGGCGGGCGACGAGAACCCGGTACGCGAGGCGATCTCGCCCAGCGACAGCTTGGTTTCCAGCGCCAGCGCCCGGGCATGGGACAGCCGGATCTGCCGGTAATAGCCGCCGGCCGACAGGCCCAGATGGGCATGGAACAGCCGGTCCATGCTGCGCGGCGACAGCGCCGCGCGCTCGGCGATGCGGGGCAGGGGCAAGGGCTGTTCGGCGGTTTCGCGCATGGCGACGATGGCGCGCTGCAGCGCCGGTGGCAGGGCGCTGTCGGTCATGCGGCTGGGCAATTGCCATTCCACCGGATCGGTGCTGCGGCCCATGACCCGGCCGAACATGTTGGCCACGTCGAAGCGCAGCGCCTCGCCTGCCTGTGCGCCGATCAGGTCCAGCGACCAGCTGAGTACGCTTTGCGCGCCGCCGCAGGTGACGATATTGCCGTCCGCGACATAGGGGTCGGGCACCACGGTGATTTCCGGAAAGGCCTCGGCCAGCGCCTCGCGCTCCATCCAGTGGATCGCGGCACGGCGCCCGGCCAGCAGGCCCATCTGCGCCAGCAGCCACGCCCCGGTGTCGAGGCCGCCCAACACCGGCAGCCCGCGCGCCTTGCGCAGCACCGCCCGCATCGAGTCGCGCTGCAAATGGTCGCGCATGCCGTAGCCCGAGACCAGGATCAGCGCATCCGTCGCCCCCACCCGTTCCAGCGGCAGATCGACCGCGATCGCCAGCCGCGACGAGCTGGTGACCGCCCCGCCGTCCAGCGAGCTGACCTGCCAGGAAAACAGCCGCCGCCCCGACAGGTCGCGGGCCGCCCGCAGGGGCTCGATGGCGCTGGCCAGCACCATGTTCGAGAAGCCGTCGAACAGCAGGAAGGTCAGGTGCAGCGGCGATTTTGGCGACATGGGCAAAGATTATGGCGTAAACTGCACATCATGCCAGTCAAATAGCTGTCAGGCTGCGGTGAAATCACACATTGCCGGAGCCATGAATGAACCGTGACGTCTTCATCACCTGCGCGGTGACCGGATCGGGGCAGAGCCACAAGAAGTCCGACCTGGTGCCGATCACGCCCCGCCAGATCGCCGAAGCCTGCATCGAGGCGGCGAAGGCGGGTGCGGCCATCGCCCATGTGCATGTGCGCGATCCCGATACCGGCGCCCCATCGCGCGATCCGGCGCTGTATCGCGAAGTGGTGGAGCGGGTGCGTTCCGCGGGCACCGACGTGGTGCTGAACCTGACGGCGGGCATGGGCGGCGACATCGTGCTGGGCTCGGCCGAGGCGCCGCTGCCGCTGTCGCCGCAATCCGACCTGATCGGCGCCAGCGAGCGGCTGGTGCATGTCGAGGAACTGCTGCCCGAGATCTGCACCCTCGATTGCGGCACGATGAACTTCGCCGAGGCCGATTACGTCATGACCAACACCCCCGGCACGCTGCGCGCCATGGCGGCACGCATCCAGGCGGCGGGGGTGCGGCCCGAGATCGAGGTCTTCGACACCGGCCATCTGTGGCTGGCCAAGACGCTGGTGGAGGAGGGGCTGATCGACGATCCGGTGATGATCCAGCTGTGCATGGGCATCCCCTATGGTGCGCCGGCCGATCCGAACAGCCTGATGGCGATGGTGAACAACATCCCGCCCGGCTGGGTCTATTCCATGTTCTCTATCGGGCGGATGCAGCTTCCCTATGTCGCGCAGGCGGCGCTGGCCGGCGGCAATGTGCGCGTCGGGCTTGAGGACAATATCTGGCTGGACAAGGGCGTGCCGGCCCGCAACGGCGATCTGGTCGAGCGGGCGGCGACGATCCTGAACGCGATGGGCTGCCGCATCCTCGGTCCGCAGGAGGTGCGCGACACGCTGAAGCTGACCCGGCGCTGAGCCGCAGGCCGAACCAATCCATAACACAAGACAGGGGGTCCACCATGAGCATCAATCTGACGAGTCGGGGGCTGACGAGGCGGGGCTTGCTGGCCGGCGCGGCGGGCGTGGCGGCGGCGGGGCTGATCCTGCCGCGCGGCGCGCGGGCGCAAGAGGCCAGGCGCGGCGGCAGGCTGCGCATCGGCCATCTGGGCGGGGCGACCTCGGACACGCTGGACCCGGCGACCTATGCTGCCGGTCCGGTGGTGACGGCGATGCTGGCGGTCTGCAACAACCTGGTCGAGATCGACGCCAAGGGCCAGGCCGTGCCCGAACTGGCCGAGTTCGAGCCCGATGCCGAGGCCCGGATCTGGACCTTCCGCCTGAAGGATGGCGTCACCTTCTCGGACGGGCGCAAGGTCACGGCGCGGGATGTGATCGCCTCCTTCGACCACCATCGCGGCGCCGATACCAAGTCCGGCGCCAAGGGCTCGCTGGAACAGGTCAAGGAGATCCGCGCCGATGGCGACAATGTGGTGGTGTTCGAGCTGACCTCGGGCAATGCCGATTTCGCCTATCTGACTTCGGACTATCACTTCGTCATCATGCCGGCGAACGAGGACGGCACGCTGGACTGGCAGTCGGGCCTGGGCACCGGCGGCTATGTGCTGGAGAATTTCGAGCCGGGCGTGCGCATCACGCTCAAGCGCCGCGACGATTACTGGAAGCCCGACCGCGCCTGGTTCGACGAGGCGGTGCTGCTGACCATCAACGACGCCACCGCCCGGCAGAATGCGCTGATGACCGGCGAGGTCGATGTCATCAACTCGCCCGACCTCGCTACGTTGCACCTGTTGCAGCGCCGTCCGGGCCTGCAACTGGTCGAGGTGACGGGGACCGCGCATTACACCATGCCGATGTTCTGCGACCAGGCGCCCTTTACCGATCCGAACCTGCGGCTGGCGCTGAAATACGCCATCGACCGGCAGGAGGTGCTGGACAAGGTGCTGCGCGGCCATGGCCAGATCGCCAATGACAGTCCGATCGCGCCGGCGAACCGCTTCTTTGCCGCCGACCTGCCGCAGCGGGCCTATGACCCGGACAAGGCGAAACATTACCTGAAACAGGCCGGCATGGAGGGGCTGAAGGTCGAGATTTCCGCCTCGGACGCGGCCTCGGTCGGGGCGCTCGACATGGTGCAGCTGTTCCAGCAATCGGCCAAGGCGGCCGGGATCGAGCTGACCGTCAAGCGCGAGCCAGACGACGGCTATTGGTCCAATGTCTGGCTGAAGAAGCCCTTCTGCGTCAGCTACTGGAACGGCCGCCCGACCGAGGACGACATGTTCAGCCTGGTCTATGCCCGTGGCGCCGAGTGGAACGAGAGCCACTGGGACAACGAGCGCTTCAACGAGTTGCTGCTGAAGGCGCGGGCCGAACTGGACGACGGCCTGCGCGCCGAGATGTATCGCGAGATGCAGGGGCTGGTCTCCGAGGATGGCGGCACGATCATCCCGATCTTCGTGAACTATATCGACGTGGCCAATGACAAGGTGGCGCATGGCGAGGTGGCGTCGAACCGCTTCCTCGACGGCTGGAAGATCGTGGAACGGTGGTGGCAGGCATGAAGATCGCGGCAATCGGCGGCGGGGTCATCGGCGGCGGCTGGATCGCCCGTTTCATCCTCTCGGGGCATGACGTGGCGGTCCACGATCCCCACCCCGAGGCGCAGCGCATCGTCGGCGAGGTGCTGGCGAATGCCACCCGCGCCTGGGAAAGGCTGTTCCAGGCGCCGCTGCCCCGGCCGGGGCGCATCCTCTGGGCCGGCTCGCTGGCCGAGGCGGTCCGGGACGCCGACTATATCCAGGAAAGCGTGCCCGAGCGGCTGGAGCTGAAGCACCGCATCATCGCCGAGATCGAGGCCGCCGCGCCCGGGACGGCGCTGATCGGCTCCTCGACCTCGGGCTTCAAGCCCTCCGAGCTGCGGCAGGGGGCGCGGCATCCCGCCCGCATCCTCGTCGCCCATCCGTTCAACCCGGTCTACCTTCTGCCCGTGGTCGAGGTCGTGGGCGGCGGCGAGGCGGCCGGGCGCGCCTGCGAGATCCTGACCGAAATCGGCATGAAGCCGGTCCGGATCGCGCGCGAGATCGACGCCCATATCGGCGACCGCCTGCTGGAAGCCGTCTGGCGCGAGGCGCTGTGGCTGGTGCATGACGGCATCGCCACCACCGAGGAGATCGACGACATCATCCGCTTCGGCTTCGGCCTGCGTTGGGCGCAGATGGGCCTGTTCGAGACCTATCGCATCGCCGGCGGCGAGGCCGGGATGCGGCATTTCCTGGGCCAGTTCGGCCCGGCGCTGAAATGGCCCTGGACCAAGCTGATGGAGGTGCCCGACCTCGACGAGGCGCTGATCGACCGTATCGCCGGCCAGTCCGACGCGCAGTCGGGCCGGCATTCGATCCGCGAGCTGGAGCGGATCCGCGACGACAACCTGGTCGGCATCTTCCAGGCGCTCAAGGCGAACGATTGGGGTGTCGGCCAGACTGTGCGCGCGCAGGAGGACGGCTTCTATGCCCGCGCGCCCGTGCGGGCCGAGGGCTATCCGCTGCGCATCCATCAGGCCCGCGTGACCGGCGGCTGGGTCGATTACAACGGCCACATGACCGAGTTCCGCTATCTGCAGGTGCTGGGCGATGCGACCGACGCCTTCCTGATCCATATCGGGCTGGATGCCGATTACCGGGCGCAGGGCCGCTCGGCCTATACGGTCGAGACCCATATCCGCCACCTGGCCGAGGTGAGGGCGGGCGAGCTTTTGACCGTCGAGACCCGGCTGCTGGGCCATGACGCCAAACGCTTCCGCCTGCATCATGCCATCCTGCGCGAGGACGGGACCGAGGCCGCGACCGGCGAGCATATGCTGCTGCATGTCGATACCGGCGAGGGGCGCGCCATCCCGATGCCGTCCGCGCTGCTGGAGGCGCTGGACCGGGTGGCCGCGCAGGACGGCGCGCCGCATCCTGATCATGCCGGCGCCGGCATCCGCCCGATCCGCCAGAAGGAGGCCACCGCATGAGCGCCGCCGAGGCCCGGCGGCGGCCCATCCTGCGGATGATCGCGGGCCGGCTGGGCATCGGGGTCTTTACGCTCTTCGTCATCTCGGTGCTGATCTTCCTGGCCGTCAGCCTGCTGCCCGGCGACATCGCCCAGCAGGTGCTGGGCCAGTCCGCCACGCCCGAGACCGTCGCGGCCTTCCGGCGCGAGCTTGGGCTGGATCAGCCGCTGGCCTGGCGCTATCTCGACTGGGTCGGCGGGGTGTTGTCGGGCGATTTCGGCCGCTCGCTGGCCAATGGCCGGCCGGTGGCGGACCTGCTGGCCGCGCGGCTGGGCAACACGCTGTTTTTGGCCGCCTATGCGGCGGTGATCGCGGTGCCGCTGGCGGTGGGGCTGGGGCTGCTCGCCGCTTTGTGGCGCGGCAGCTGGTTCGACCGTATCGCCAATGTGGCGACGCTCTCGGCGATTTCCTTCCCGGAATTTTTCATCGCCTATATCCTGATGTTCTGGCTGTCGGTCAGGATGGGCTGGTTCCCCTCGATCGCCGATCCCGGCGCCTCGCCGCGGCTGGCCGAGATGCTGGGCCGCGCCTTCCTGCCCGCGATCACCCTGGTCCTGGTAGTCACCGCCCACATGATGCGGATGACGCGGGCGGCGGTCGTCAACGTGCTGGGCGCGCCCTATGTCACCATGGCGCGGCTGAAGGGCGTGTCGCGCTGGCGCGTCGTCACCCGCCACGCCCTGCCGAACGCGCTGGCCCCCATCGTCAACGTGGTGGCGCTGAACGTGGCCTGGCTGATCACCGGCGTCGTCATCGTCGAGGTTGTCTTCGTCTATCCCGGCCTCGGCCAGCTGATGGTGGACAGCGTCACCAACCGCGACATTCCGGTGGTGCAGGCCTGCGCGCTGATCTTTGCCGCGGTCTATATCCTGCTGAACCTGCTGGCCGACGTTCTGGCGATCGCCACGAACCCCCGCCTGCTGCATCCGAGGTAAGGCCATGATCCGGATGCTGAAAACCATGCCGCCGACCGCGATCCTTGGGGTTCTGGTCATCGCCGCCTATGCGGTGATCGCGCTGTTTGCGCCGCTGCTGGCCCCCCATGCCGAGGCGCAGATCGTCGGCGCCCAGTTCGAGCCGTGGAGCGCCGCCTATCCCCTTGGCACCGACACGCTGGGCCGGGACATGCTGTCGCGGCTGATCTGGGGCGCGCGCAATACCGTGGGCGTGGCGCTGATCACCACGGCGCTGGCCTTCGGCATCGGCGCCATCGCCGGTCTGCTGGCGGCGGCGCTTGGCGGCTGGGCCGATCTGGCGCTGTCGCGGCTCGTGGACGTGCTGATGGCGGTGCCGGCGCTGATCCTGACACTGCTGGCGCTGTCGGCGCTGGGGCCGGGGGTGGCGAACCTGATCGTCGTGGTGGCGATCCTCGATTCCACCCGGGTCTTTCGCCTGGCCCGTGCCACGGCGATGAACGTCATGGTGATGGACTATGTCGAGGCGGCGCAGCTGCGCGGCGAGGGCACCTGGTGGATCATCAGCCGCGAGGTGCTGCCGAACATCTCGGCGCCGCTGATCGCCGAGTTCGGGCTGCGCTTCTGCTTCGTGTTCCTGACCATCTCGGCGCTCAGCTTCCTGGGCCTCGGCCTGCCGCCGCCGATGGCGGACTGGGGCGCGATGGTGCGCGACAATGCGGCGCTGATCACCTTCGGCGACATCACGCCGCTTATGCCCGCCGCCTGCATCGCGGTGCTGACGGTCTCGGTCAATTTCGTGGTGGACTGGATGCTGCACCGCGCCTCGGGTCTGAAGGACTGAACCATGCTGCTGAACATCGAAAAGCTGAAGGTCGAGGCGCGGGGCGAGGAAGGCTGGACCCCGATCCTGCACGGCGTTGACCTGCAGGTCGCCCGGGGCGAAGTCGTCGGGCTGATCGGCGAATCCGGGGCCGGGAAGTCGACGCTGGGCCTTGCGGCGCTGGGTTTCGCGCAGGGCGGGCTGCGTTTCGCCGGCGGGCGGGTGATCTTCGACGGCACCGACCTGCTGCAATTGCCCGAGCGCCGGCGCCGCGCCTTTCGCGGCCGCCGGGTCGCCTATGTCGCGCAATCGGCGGCGGCAAGCTTCAACCCGGCATGGCGGCTTCTGGACCAGTTCTGCGAGGGGCCGGCGATCCACCACACGGCGGACCGCGCGGAATCCGAAGCCTTCGCGCGCCGGCTCTATGCCGCCATGCACCTGCCCGACCCGGAGCATTTCGGGCTGCGCTTTCCGCATCAGGTCTCGGGCGGGCAGTTGCAGCGGGCCATGGTCGCCATGGCCATGGCCTGCAAGCCCGACCTGATCGTCTTTGACGAGCCGACGACGGCGCTGGACGTGACCACGCAGATCGGCGTGCTGGCGGCGATCCGGCAGGCGGTCGAGACCACCGGCACGGCGGCGATCTACATTACCCACGACCTGGCCGTGGTCGCCCAGATGGCCGACCGCATCAAGGTCATGCGCCACGGCCGCGAGGTCGAGGACGCGCCGACCCGCCGGATGATCGAGGCGCCGGCGCAGGACTATACCCGCTCGCTCTGGGCGGTGTGCGCGTTCCGCCGGCCGCCGCGCGCCCTGCCGCAGGCCAGCGCGCCGACGATCAGCATCCGCGAGGTGACGGCGGGCTATTCGTCGCTGGACGTGCTCAGCGAGGTCAGCTTCGACATCCCGCGCGGCGCCACCGTGGCGGTGGTGGGCGAATCCGGCTCGGGCAAGTCCACCACGGCGCGGGCGATCACCGGGCTGCTGCCGCCGCGTGCGGGCAGCATCGCGCTGAACGGCACGCCCCTGCCGCCGCGCTTGGCGCAGCGCGGGCTGGAACAGAAGCGGGCGGTGCAGATGATCTACCAGATGGCCGACACGGCGCTGAACCCGCGCCAGACCATCCGGCAGATCCTGTCGCGGCCGCTGCAATTCTACCTGGGCCTGACCGGCCGGGCGCGCGAGGCGCGGCTCAACGCGCTGATGGAGCAGATCGAGCTGGAGCCGGCGCGGTTTCTCGACCGCCTGCCGGGCGAGCTGTCGGGCGGACAGAAGCAGCGCATCGGCATCGCCCGGGCGCTGGCCGCCGATCCCGAATTCATCATCTGCGACGAGGTGACCAGCGCGCTGGACCAACTGGTGGCCGAGGGCATCCTGCGGCTGCTCAGCAAGGTGCAGGACGAAACCGGCGTCAGCTACATGTTCATCACCCATGACATCGCCACCGTCCGCGCCATCGCCGACGAGGTGGTGGTGATGAGGGGCGGACGGGTCATGGACAAGGGCCTGAAGGCCGAGGTGCTGGACCCGCCGCGCCATGCCTATACGCGGGAATTGCTGGCCTCGGTGCCGCAGATGGACCCGGACTGGCTGACGCGTCGTATCGCCGAGGGCCGCATCGCCGAGGGCGCGGCATGATCCGCGATCCGCAGGTGCTGGACTTCATCGCCCGGACCGAGGCCGCCTATCCGCCCGAGGCGAACGGCGCCAGCGCCGCCGACAACCGCCGCTTCTACGATGCGATGTGCGCCGTCTTTCGCGCCCCGCGCCCGCCGGGCCTGAAGGTCGAGGATCGCCGCATCGGCGGCGTGCCCTGCCGGGTCTATGGCCCCGAGACCCCCGTGGCCGTGGCCTATGTGCATGGCGGTGGTTTCGTGGTCGGCGGGCTCGACAGCCATGACGATGTCTGCGCCGAGATCGCCGATGCCACCGGGTTGCAGGTCGTCGCGGTCGATTACCGGCTGGCGCCCGAGCATCGCTGGCCGGCGCAGATCGCGGATGTGCAGGCGGTCTGGGACGCGCTGGACCGTCCCGCCGTCATCGCGGGCGACAGCGCGGGCGGGCTGCTGGCCGCCGCGCTTTGCCTGTCGCGGCGCGGGGCGCGGCAGCCCTTGGGGCAGGTGCTGGTCTATCCCGGCCTGGGCGGCGACGGCAGCGCGCCCTCCTATCGCGAGAATGCCGAGGCGCCCCTGCTGCGCACCGAGGATCTGGCCGGCTATCACGCCGCGCTGCATGGCGAGGGGCCGGCCGATCCGCTGGCGCATCCCTTGCAGGCCGACAGCCTGGCCGGGCTGGCGCCGGCCTTCGTCGTCACCGCCGATGTCGATCCGCTGCGCGACGACGGGCGCGACTATGCGCGGCGGCTGCGGGCCGAGGGCGTCGCGGCGCATTGGCGCAACGAGCCGGAACTGCCCCACGGCTATCTGCGGGCCCGCCGCCACAGCGACCGCGCGCGGCGCAGCTTCCAGGCGATCCTGGCCGCGATCCAGCGGTTCGCCGGCCCGCCGCGCTGAGGGGCGATCCGCTGCGGGCTTGACATCCCGCCCCCCGGCACGAATGCCATGAGAGAGCCATGAGAGAGGGGGATCGCCATGCAGCGCAAACGGGTCACGCTGGACGAGGTCGCGCGGATCGCCGGCGTGTCGCGCGCCACCGTGTCGCTGGTGGTGCGCAAATCGCCCCTGGTCGCCGATCACACCCGCGAAAAGGTCGAGCAGGTCATGGCAGACCTGGACTATGTCCGCGACATCGGCGCCGCGCGGCTGCGCAACAACAGCAGCCGCACCGTTGGGGTGATCGTGCCGAATCTGGTGAACGCGTTCTTCACCGAGTTCCTGGCCGGGGTCGAGCGGGTGATGGGCGAGGACGACCGGGTCGTGCTGCTGGCCAACAGCCAGGACGATCCCCGGCGCCAGGAGGGCATCCTGCAACGCTTTCGCGGCCATGGTGTCGATGGGGTGATCCTGTGCCCGGCGGCGGGGACCGATCCGGGCCTGCCCGCGCGCATGCGCCGCTGGGGCCTGCCGATGGTGCAGTCGCTGCGCGAGATCGACCGGGGTGCCACCGATTACGCCGGCGCCGACTATATCGAGGGGGTGCGGCTGGCGGTGCAGCACCTGGTCGGCCTCGGCCGTCGCCGCATTGCCTTCCTGTCGGTCGGCGCCCGCACCTCGGCGCGCGAGGAGCGGCTGGCCGGCTTTGCCCGCGCCCTGGCCGAGACCGGCGCCGAGGATGCCGGTATCGTCGAGGCCGACCTGACCTGGGAGGGCGCGGCGCGCTCGGCCGCCGAGGTGCTGGCGCTGCAAAGCCGGCCCGAGGCGGTGCTGTGCTTCAACGATGTCCTTGCCGCCGGTCTGATGCTGGGCCTGCGCCGCGCCGGGCTGGAACCGGGGCGCGACCTGGGCGTGGTCGGCCTGGACGACCTGCCGCTGGCCGAGCTGACCTATCCGCCGCTGACCAGCGTCGCCATGGACCCGGCCGGGATCGGCGCTGCCGCGGCGCGCCTGCTGGCCCGGCGGCTGGCCGATGCCGGCGCGCCGGTCGAGCGCGCGATCCTGGCGCCGCGGCTGGTGATCCGGGAAAGCAGCGGGCGGGAAGCGGGTTGACTTTTGCATTTGCTTCTTTTAGATCGTTCTAAATAACAGGAATCGACGCATCCGCAGGGGAGGGCAGATGTATCAGTTCAATTTCCAGCCGGTTTTCGGCAATCTCGACTTGCTGCTTTACGGCGCCTGGCTGACGGTGCGGCTGTCGCTGATGGCCATGGTGCTGGGGCTGGTCGTCTCGGTCCTGGGCGCGGTGGCCAAGACCTCGGGCATCCGGCCGCTGCGCTGGCTGACCGATGTCTATGTCGAGGTGATCCGCAACACGCCGTTCCTGGTGCAGATCTTCTTCATCTTCTTCGGCCTGCCCGCTGCCGGTATCAGCCTGTCGCCGAACACCGCCGCGCTGGTGGCGCTGGTGGTCAATGTCGGCGCCTATGGCACCGAGATCATCCGGGCCGGCATCGAATCGATCCCCCGCGGCCAGATCGAGGCCGGCCGCGCGCTTGGCCTCGGCCCCGCCCAGATCTTTCGCTATGTCGTGATGATCCCGGCGCTGCGCAACATCTACCCCTCGCTGACCAGCCAGTTCATCTACCTGATGCTGACCTCCAGCGTGGTCTCGGTCATCTCGGCCAACGACCTTGCCTCGGCCGGGGCGGACCTGAACGCCCGCACCTTCGCCAGCTTCGAGATCTACCTGGTGCTGACGATCCTGTATTTCCTGCTGGCGCTGGGGTTCTCGACCCTGTTCGCCGCCATCCGCCGCGCCTTCTTCACCTATCCTGCGAGCCGCTGAGATGATCCGCGAATTTTCCTCTGCCGACATCCTGTTCATCGTCTCGGCCGTCCGCTGGACGCTGATCCTCTCGGCCATCGCCTTTCTTGGCGGTGCCATCGGCGGGCTGGCCGTCGCGCTGGCGCGGACCGCGCAGGGCCGGCTGCCGCGCCGGATCGCGGCGGGCTTCATCCAGGTCTTCCAGGGCACGCCGCTGCTGATGCAGCTGTTCCTGGTCTATTTCGGCCTTGCCGTCCTTGGCCTGCCCATCGACCCGCTGCTGGCCGCCGCCGTCGCGCTGACGCTGCATGCCAGCGCCTACCTGGGCGAGATCTGGCGCGGCGCCATCGAGGCGGTGCCGCCGGGCCAGACCGAGGCGGCGGTGGCGCTGTCGCTGTCCTACCGGGACCGGATGCGCCATGTCGTCCTGCCGCAGGCGCTGCGGCTGGCGACCGCGCCGACCGTGGGCTTCCTGGTGCAGCTGATCAAGGGCACCTCGCTGGCCTCGATCATCGGCTTCACCGAGCTGACCCGCGCCGGGCAGATCATCAACAACGCGACCTTCAAGCCGTTCCTGGTCTTCGGCACGGTGGCCGCGCTTTATTTCGTCCTGTGCTGGCCCCTGTCGCTTCTGGCCCGGCACATGGAGGCGCGCATGCGGCTGGCGATCACCCGCTAGAGCCCCGCGCAGAGGATTTCACGGAGGAGGAAACCATGAAACTGAACCGTCGCATCTTTACCGCCCTGGCCGCCGGCGCGCTGGCCATGGGGCTGGCCCCGCCCGCAAGCGCCGCCGATCTTGACGCAGTCAAGAATGCCGGCACCGTCAGGGTGGGCATGCTGGTCGATTTCCCGCCCTTCGGCATCCAGGACGCCTCGGGCAAGCCCGATGGCTATGATGCCGACGTGGCCAAGGCGCTTGGCGAATTCCTGGGCGTGCAGGCGCAGATCGTTCCGGTGACCGGGCCGAACCGCATCCCCTATCTGCTTTCGGGCCAGGTCGATGTACTGGTCGCCTCGCTGGGCATCACCGAGGAGCGGGCAGAGAAGGTCGACTTCTCGAAACCCTATGCCGGGATCAGCATCGCCGTCTATGGCGACAGCGGGCTGGAGATCGCCGCGCCCGAGGGGCTGGCGGGCCAGTCCCTCGCTGTCGCCCGCGCCTCGACCCAGGACACCGGCGTCAGCGCGGTTGCGCCGCAGGGCACCGACATCCGCCGCTTTGACGACGACGCCAGCGCGGTGCAGGCGCTGATGTCGGGGCAGGTCAGGCTGATCGGGCTGTCGAACGTGGTGTTCTCGCAGGTCTCGACCGTCGCGGGCGACCGTTTCGACAAGAAGTTCGACCTGTCGAGCCAGGTGCAGGGCATCGCCGTCGCGCCGGGGTCGGATGCGCTGCTGGAACAGGTCAACGCCTTCGTGGACCAGGCGAAATCCGACGGCACGCTGGACCAGATCCATCAGAAATGGCTGGGCGAGCCGCTGCCCGATTTCGTCAAGAACGCCCAGTGACGCGCGCCGCGCGGCCGTGCCCCGGCCGCGTGCCATCCCAGGGGAAAGCCACATGACCGAACATGCCATCATCATGCGTGCCGTGAACAAGTATTACGGTGCCTATCACGCCCTGGTCGACATCGACCTGACCGTGACGCGGGGCGAGCGCATCGTCATCTGCGGGCCCTCGGGCTCGGGCAAATCGACGCTGATCCGCACCATCAACCAGCTGGAGCCCATCGAATCCGGCACCATCATCGTGGACGGGGTGGAGCTGACCGCCGGCGGCGAGAACGTGGCCCGGGTGCGGCAGGATGTCGGCATGGTCTTCCAGTCCTTCAACCTGTTCCCGCACATGACCGTGCTGGAGAACTGCGTCCTGGCGCCGATGAAAACCCGCAAGATCCCGCGCGCCGAGGCCGAGGCGACGGCGCGCAAATACCTGGAGCGGGTGCGCATTCCCGAACAGGCCGACAAATATCCGGCCCAGCTTTCCGGCGGCCAGCAGCAGCGCGTCGCCATCGCCCGCGCGCTGTGCATGAAGCCGCGCATCATGCTGTTCGACGAACCGACCTCGGCGCTGGACCCGGAAATGGTCAAGGAGGTGCTGGACACCATGATCGACCTCGCGCGCGAGGGGATGACCATGCTTTGCGTCACCCATGAGATGGAGTTCGCCCGCGCCGTGGCCGACCGGGTGATCTTCATGGACAAGGGCGTGATCGTCGAGGAGAACGCGCCCGACCAGTTCTTCGGCAATCCCCAGAACGAACGGTTGCAGAACTTCCTGGGCCAGATCGCATGACCCGGCCGCGCATCCTGGCCCTGGCCGAGCTGAAGCCGCAGGACATGGCCGACCGGCTTGCCGCCGAATACCGGGTGATCCGCGACATCGGCGATGCGGCGGATGTCGAGGCGGTGCTGACCGCCGGCAATGTCGGGATCACGGCGGCGCAGATGGCGCGGCTGCCGGCGCTGCGGCTGATCGCGGTGAACGGCGTCGGCGTCGATGCCGTCGACCTGACCGAGGCGCGGCGTCGCGGCATCGCCGTCACCACCACCCCCGACGTGCTGTCGCTGGCCGTGGCCGAGATGGCGCTTGGCCTGGCGCTGGCGGCGGGGCGCCGGATCGCCGAGGGCGACCGTTTCGTGCGCGCCGGCCAATGGTCCTCGGGCGGCAAGCTGGGCCTCGGCCTTTCGGTGCTGGAGCGGCGGGCTGGCATCCTGGGCTATGGCCGCATCGGGCGCCGGCTGGCCGACCTGCTGCGCGGCATGGGGATGGCGGTGCTCTATACCGCCCGGCACGAAAGGCCGGACGCCCCGGACGGCTTCCGCCCCGATGCGCTGGCGCTGGCGCGGGATTGCGAGTTGCTTTTCGTCACCGCCGCCGGGGGCAAGGATACGCGCGGCCTGGTCGATGCCGGCGTGCTGGCGGCGCTCGGCCCCGATGGCGTCCTGGTCAATGTCGCTCGCGGCCCGGTGGTCGATGCCGGGGCGCTGGCCGCGGCGCTCCATGCGGGCGCCATCGCCGGGGCGGGGCTCGACGTTTTCGACGATGAGCCGAACGTGCCGCAGGCGCTGCTCGATGCCCCGAATTGCGTGCTGACCCCGCATATCGGCTCGGCCACGGCCGAGGCGCGGCGCGCGATGGCGCAGCTGGTGCTGGACAATATCGCCGCCCATTTCGCCGGCCGGCCGCTGCCCACCCCCTACGAGGCCTAGCATGCGCTATCTTTGCATCGGCGAGCCGCTGGTCGAGTTCACCGCCCGCCGCGATGCGCCCTCGACCTTCGACCGGCGCGCGGGCGGCGACACGCTGAACAGCGCCATCTATCTGGCGCGGCTCTTGCCCGCCGGCTCGGTCGGCTACCTGTCGCGACTCGGCGACGACGCGATGAGCGCCTGGCTGCGCGGCGTCATGGCCGGGGAGGGGGTGGCCGATCTGTGCGCCACCGAGCCGGGCGGCCGGCCCGGACTGAGCTTCATCTCGACCGATATGCGGGGCGAGCGCAGCTTTCTTTACTGGCGCGAGCAGGCGCCGGCGCGGCGCATGTTCGATGATGGCGACATGGCGCTGGGGGCCGTGGCCGAGGCCGGGACGGTGCTTCTGTCCGGCGTCACGCTGGCGATCCTTTTGCCCGAAAGCCGCGAGCGGCTGCTGGCCGCGCTGGAACGGCGGTTGGCGGCGGGGGGACGGATCGTGCTGGACACGAACTACCGCCCCGCCCTTTGGCCCGATGCCGCCACGGCGCGCGGGGTGATCGGCCGCGCGGCGGCGCTGGCGACGCTGGTCCTGCCCTCGCTGGACGACATGGCCGGTTGTTTCGGCATCGCGGACCCGGCCGGGGCGATGGCGGCCCTGGCCGGGCTGGGCGGGGCCGAGATCGTGCTGACCACCGGCGGGGGCAAGGTGCTGCGCCGCCCGCCCGGCCAGGACCGCATCGAGACCCATCCGCTGCCCCCGATGGTTGCCGCGGTCGATACCACCGGCGCCGGCGACAGCTTCAACGCCGGCTGGCTGGCCGCGCGCGATGCCGGCCTGCCGCCGGCCGAAGCCGTGGCCCTTGCCGCCCGCCTGGCCGCGGTCGTCGTCACCCATCCCGGTGCGGTCATCCCGCGCCCCGCCATGCCCGATCTGGGCCTGGGGGTGGCGACATGAGTGCCGCATTCGATCCCGAGGCCGCCGCCCGCGCCCTGCTGGCGGTCCATGGCGCTGCGCCGCGCCTGCCGGGCCTGGTCCCGCCGCCACCCGATCCCGACGCGGCCTATGCGGTGCAACGGGCGGTGATCCGTGCGCTTGGCGGCGGTGCCTGGAAAATGGCGTTGCTGGCCGGCCGCGACCGCCATGCCGGGGCGCTGCCGGGGCGGGGGGTCGTCCGCTCGGACGCCCTTTTGCCGCCGCTGCCGGCCGATGCTTGCATCGAGGTCGAGACCGCCCTGATCCTTGGCGCGGACCTGCCCGCCGGTGCGACAGCCGCTGCCGCGGCGGACGCCATTGCCGAGGTGCGGCTGGCCTTCGAACTGGTCGCCCCGCGGCTTGCCGACCGCGGGACGGCGCTGCCGCTGGAACTGATGGCCGATGGTTTCGGCTCGGCCGGGATCGTGCTGGGCGATGTTTTGCCCGATTGGCGCGACGGCATGACCGGCCCGCTGGGGATCGCGCTCTGGCTGGACGAGCGCCGGGTCGCGGTCCCGGAGACCGCGGCGAGCCTGGCCGAGGCGGTGGATTTCCTGGCCTGGCTGGCCGGTCACGCGGCGGCGCAGGATCTGCCGCTCTGCCAAGGCGACGTCATCATCACCGGCGCCCGGATCGGCCCGCTGCCACTGGACGGTGCGCGGACCGCGCGGGCCCGCGCCGGCGGGGCCGCGGTCTCGGCCCGGTTCGCCGGGCCCTGAATCAGCGCGTCAGGATGGGCGCGGGCCGGTAGCGCCCGTACAGATGGGCCGGCGCGGCGGCAGCCAGCCGCTCCAGCCGGTCCCGCACCCGCGCGCATCCCTGCGCGGCCAGGATCTCGAACGGGCCGCGCGGGAAGTTCAGGCCCAGTTTCAGAGCCGTGTCGATGCCCTCCTGCGTCGTGCCGCCCTCGGCCAGAAGCCAGCCGGCCTCGTTGACCAGCGTCGCCTCGATGCGCCGGACGATGGCCGCGGCATCCTCGGGGGCGGGGCCGGGCTTTTCCGGGTAAACGAAGCCCCGGCCGGTCTTGCGCCCCAGAGCGCCCGAGGCGACCTGCCGCCGCGCCGCCTCGAAGACGTGATAGCGCGGGTGGCCATCCATCGCCGCGGCAAGGCTTTCGGTCGCGGCCAGGTTGATGTCGGCGCCCACCAGGTCGATCAAGCCGAAGGGGCCCAGCCGATAGCCCGCCGCCAGCATCGCCGCGTCGATCTCGGCCGCGCTGCGGCCCTCCTCCAGCAGCGCCAGCGCCTCGCCGTAAAAGGGCCGGGCACAGCGGTTGACGATGAAGCCGGGCCGGTCTGGGCACGGGATCACGGTCTTGCCCGCCGCCTCGGTCAGGCGCCGGGCCCGCTCCAGCGCTGCCGTGCCGGTTCCGGGATGCGCCACCAGCTCGACCAGCCTCATCACCGGTGCCGGGTTGAAGAAATGCAGGCCCAGCAGGCGCTGGGGCTGCGAAAGCCCCTCGGCCATGGCGGCGACCGACAGCGACGAGGTATTGCTGGCCAGCACCGCATCGGGCGCCAGCACCGATTCCAGTGCCGCGAACAGGGCGCGCTTGGCCTCCATGCGCTCGACCACCGCCTCGATGGCCAGATCGGCGGCGCCCATGGCCTCGGGGCCCTCGACGACGGTGATGCGGGCCAGGGTCGCGTCCAGATCGGCTTGCGCCAGCTTGCCGGCCTGGACCCGAGGCGCAAGGCCGGCGCGCAGCCGCTCCAGCGCCGTTTTCCGCGCGTCCGCCGCGGCATCGGTCGCCAGCACGGCAAAGCCGGCGGCGGCATAGGTCTGGGCGATGCCGAGGCCCATCGTGCCCAGGCCGATGACGGCAATGGTGGTCATGTCGGAAACTCCGCGCTGCATCCTATGGACATCATGCCATCGGCAAGAATCATTTCAAGCTTGAAATTTTAAACTTGAAACGAATCCGATTCGCTGGCAGCTTTTCCCCAACAGGCCGAAAAGGCGCAGGGAGGTGAGCGATGAAGATCTTGTGTATGGGCGGTGGCCCGGCTGGACTGTACTTCGCCATTTCGATGAAGCTGCGCGATCCCTCGCACCAGATCACCGTGCTGGAACGCAACAAGGCCAACGACACCTTCGGCTGGGGCGTGGTGCTGTCGGACGACGCGCTGGGGCGGATGCAGCAGAACGACCCCGCCAGCACCGAGGCGATCCGCAGCCATTTCGCCTATTGGGACGATATTGCCGTGGTGCATGACGGGGTGCGCACCGTCTCGGGCGGGCATGGCTTCGCCGGCATCGGCCGCAAGCAGATGCTGGTCCTGCTGCAAGCCCGCGCGCGCGAGCTGGGGATCGACCTGCGGTTCGAGACGGTGTTCAGATCGGCCGAGGAATACCGCCGGGACTACGACCTGGTGGTGGGCTGCGACGGCATCAACAGCCTGGTGCGCAGCGAATATGCCCAGGTGTTCCAGCCCGATATCGACACCCGCCGCTGCAAGTTCGTCTGGCTGGGCACGCATCAGAAATTCGATGACGCCTTCACCTTCATCTTCGAGCGGACCGAGCATGGCTGGGTCTGGGCGCATGTCTACCAGTTCGACGGCGACACCGCGACCTTCATCGTCGAGACCCTGCCCGAGACCTGGGAGAAGCTGGGCTTTGCCGACATGTCCAAGGAGGAATCGGTCGAGACCTGCCGCAGGATCTTCGAGCGCCATCTGGGCGGCCACGCGCTGATGTCCAATGCCGCGCATCTGCGCGGCTCGGCGGTCTGGATCCAGTTCCCGCGGGTCATCTGCGAGCGTTGGTATCACGAGAATGTCGTGCTGATGGGCGATGCGGCGGCGACCGGGCATTTCTCGATCGGCTCGGGCTCGCGGCTGGCCTTCGACAGCGCCATCGCGCTGGCCGAATACCTGCATTCCGAACCGACCATGCAGCGCGCCTTCGAACGCTATCAGGAAGAACGCCGCGTCGAGGTGCTGCGCCTGCAATCGGCCGCCCGCAACAGCCTGGAATGGTTCGAGCAGGTCGAGCGTTACCTGGACATGGAGCCGCTGCAATTCGCCTATTCGCTGCTGACCCGTTCGCAGCGCATTAGCCATGAAAACCTGCGCCTGCGCGACCCCGAATGGCTGGGGCAGGCCGAGGACTGGTTCCAGGGACGCGCCGGCGGGCGCAAGGGCCGGCGGCCGATGTTCGCGCCCTTCCGGCTGCGCGACATGGAACTGGAAAACCGCATCGTCGTCTCGCCCATGGCGCAATACAAGGCCGTGGACGGCTGCCCGACCGACTGGCATTTCGTCCATTACGCCGAGCGCGCCAAGGGCGGCGCCGGGCTGGTCTATACCGAGATGACCTGCGTCTCGGCCGAGGGGCGGATCAGCCCCGGCTGTCCCGGCCTCTACGCGCCCGAACACGAGGCTGCCTGGAAGCGGATCGTCGATTTCACCCATGCCGAGACACGGGCCAAGATCTGCATGCAGATCGGCCATTCCGGCCGCAAGGGCTCGACCCAGCTGGGCTGGCAGGATGCCGACCGGCCGCTGGCCCAGGGCAACTGGCCGCTGATCTCGGCCAGCGCGATCCCGTGGCAGGACGGCAACGCGGTGCCGAAGGCCATGGACCGCGCCGACATGGACATGGTGCGCGACCAGTTCGTCGCCGCGACCCAGATGGCGGCGCGGGCGGGCTTCGACATGGTCGAGCTGCATGCGGCGCATGGCTATCTGATCTCCAGCTTCATCTCGCCGCTGTCGAACCGGCGCGAAGACGACTATGGCGGCAGCCTGGAAAACCGCATGCGCTATCCGCTGGAGGTGTTTCGGGCGATGCGCGCCGCCTGGCCGGCGCAAAAGCCGATGTCGGTGCGCATCTCGGCCAATGACTGGGTGGGCGACGAGGGCGTGACGCCCGAGGAGGCGGTCGAGATCGCCCGGATGTTCGCCGATGCCGGCGCCGACATCATCGACGTCTCGGCCGGGCAGACCAGCACCGGGGCGCGGCCCATCTATGGCCGGATGTTCCAGACCCCGTTCAGCGACCGCATCCGCAACGAGGCCGGGCTGGCGACCATGGCGGTGGGCAATATCACCGAGGCCGACCAGGTGAACGGCATCCTGCTGGCCGGCCGGGCCGATCTGGTCTGCCTGGCGCGGCCGCATCTGGCCGATCCCTATTGGACCTTGCACGCCGCCGTCGAGGCCGGGGACGAGGCCGCGGCCTGGCCCTTGCCCTATCTGGCCGGCCGCGACCAGGCGCTGCGGCTGCGCAGCCGCGCGCAGGAGGCGATCCGGGCATGACGGCGATGGCGGGCAAACGGGTGCTGATCACCGGGGGGGGCACGGGCACCGGCGCCGATCTGGCGCGCGCCTTTGCCGGGGCCGGGGCCGAGGTGGTGATCTGCGGCCGCCGCAAGGCACCGCTGGAGGCCGTGGCCGAACGGACCGGCGCCCGCGCCCTGACCGCCGACGTGACCGACGAGGCCAGCGTCAGGGCGCTGTTCGCCGAGGCCGGTCCCTGCGACATCGTCATCGCCAATGCCGGGGCGGCGGACAGCGCGCCGCTCAGCCGCACCACGCTGGAGCAGTGGAACGCCATGCTGGCGGTGAACCTGACCGGCACCTTCCTGACCTTCCGCGCGGGGCTGGCGCAATTGCCCGGCTGGGGCCGGCTGATCGCCGTGGCCTCGACCGCCGGCCTTCGCGGCTATGCCTATGTCGCGCCCTATGCGGCGGCCAAGCATGGCGTCGTGGGTCTGGTGCGCAGCCTGGCGCTGGAGGTGGCGCGGCGGCCGGTGACGGTCAACGCGCTGTGTCCCGGCTTTCTGGATACCGAGATGACGGCGCGTTCCATCGCCACCATCATGGACAAGACCGGCAAGAGCCGGGATCAGGCGCTGGCCGCGCTGACCGCGACCAATCCGCAGGGCCGGCTGATCCAGCCCGCCGAGGTCAGCGCCGCGGCGCTGTGGCTGTGCGGGCCGGGCTCCGAGGGGGTCAACGGCCAGGCCATCGGTATTTCGGGGGGCGAGGCATGAACGATCCGCTGTCCAAGCGCCGGCTGAAGCTGTGGATCCGCCTGCTGGGCGTCACCCGTGCCGCAGAGGGCCAGCTGCGCGAGTTCCTGCGGGTCAGGCACGACACGACGCTGCCGCGTTTCGACGTGATGGCCGCGCTCTATCGCCGGCGCGAGGGCGTCACCATGAGCGAGCTCAGCCGCATGTTGCTGGTCTCGAACGGCAATGCGACGGCGGTGGTGGACCGGCTGGAACGGGACGGGCTGGCGCGGCGCGAGCCCTCGGAAACCGATCGGCGCACCGTCTTCGTCAGCCTGACGCCCGAGGGGCTGGCGGCCTTCGAGGGTTTCGCCGCCGATCACGAGGCCGAGGTGAACCGCATCTTCGCCGGCCTGACCGAGGAGGACATCGAGTTGCTGACCGAGATCCTGAAACGCATGGGGGGCGCGAAATGACCGAGCTGGCCGGGCTGAAGCCGCAACATTTCATCTGGGAGGTGCGGGACCGCATCGCCACCATCCGCCTGAACCGCCCCGAGCGCAAGAACCCGCTGACCTTCGACAGCTATGCCGAGCTGCGCGACACCTTCCGCGCGCTGGTTTATGCCCGCGACGTGGATGTGGTAGTGCTGGCCTCGAACGGCAGCAATTTCTGCTCGGGCGGGGATGTGCATGACATCATCGGCCCGCTGGTCGGCATGGACATGAAGGGGCTTCTGGCCTTTACCCGCATGACCGGCGATCTGGTCAAGGCGATGATCGGCTGCGGCAAGCCGGTGATCGCGGCGGTGGACGGGATCTGCGTCGGCGCCGGCGCGATCCTGGCCATGGCCTCGGACCTGCGGCTGGCGACGGCGCAGGCGAAATGTGCCTTCCTGTTCACCCGCGTCGGGCTGGCCGGCTGCGATATGGGCGCCTGCGCCATGCTGCCGCGCATCATCGGCCAGGGGCGGGCGGCCGAACTGCTTTACACCGGTCGGGTGATGGGCGCAGAGGAGGGCCATGCCTGGGGTTTCTGGAACGCGCTGCATGACGCGGACGCGCTGGAGGCCGAGGCGCAGGCGCTGGCGCGGCGGCTGGCCGCGGGGCCGGTCTTTGCCCATGGCATCACCAAGACCCAGCTGAACCAGGAATGGAACATGGGGCTGGAACAGGCCATCGAGGCCGAGGCGCAGGCGCAGGCGATCTGCATGCAGACCCGTGATTTCGAGCGCGCCTATCGGGCCTTCGTCGCCAGGGAAAAGCCGGTGTTCGAGGGCGACTGAAGCCGGGGGCTGTCTGCCCCGTTGTCCATTGGTCCTCGGAGCAATGGCGGGCTCAATGGACAACCTCCGAGGATATTTGGACAAGGAAGATGGACAAGAGCTTTCTGGACTGGCCGTTTTTCGAGACCCGCCACCGCGAACTTTCGGCGGCGCTTGAGGATTGGTGCGCGGCGCATCTGCCGGTGGATCACGGCGATGTCGATGCCGCCTGCAAGGTGCTGGTCGCGGCGCTTGGGGCGGCGGGCTTCTTGCGTCATAGCGGCGCGGGCGCGGGCGAGGCGCTGGACGTGCGCAGCCTGTGCCTGATCCGCGAGACGCTGGCGCGGCACGATCCGCTGGCCGATTTCGCCTTTGCCATGCAGGGGCTGGGCATGGGGGCGGTGACGCTGTTCGGCACCCCCGGCCAGCGGGAATGGCTGGAGCAAACGCGCGCGGGCCGGGCGATCTCGGGTTTCGCGCTGACCGAGCCCGGCGCCGGTTCGGACGTGGCCAGCACCGCGACGCTGGCCGAGCGTGCCCCGGGCGGCTGGCGGCTGACGGGCGAAAAGACCTACATCTCGAACGGCGGCATCGCCGATCTCTATGTCGTCTTCGCCCGCACCGGCGAGGCACCGGGCGCGCGGGGCTTGTCGGCCTTCCTGATGCCGGCCGACAGCGCCGGGCTGACGATCGCCGAACGGATCGAGGTCATCGCCCCGCATCCCCTGGCCCGGCTGAAGCTGGACGGGGTGGTGCTGCCGGATGCGGCGCTGATCGGCCGGCCGGGCGAGGGGTTCAAGATCGCCATGTCGGTGCTGGACGTGTTCCGCCCCACGGTCGGGGCGGCGGCGCTTGGCATGGCCCGCCGTGCGCTGGACGAGGCCCTGGCGCGGGCGCGGCGGCCACGGGCCGGCGGCGGCACGCTGGCCGATCACCAGATCGTGCAGGGCCATCTGGCCGACATGGCGCTGAAGGTGGATGCGGCGGCGCTGCTGGTCTATCGCGCCGCCTGGACCAAGGACATGGGCGCGCCGCGCGTCACCCGCGAGGCGGCGATGGCCAAGCTCTATGCCACCGAGGCCGCGCAGGAGGTGATCGACGCCGCGCTGCAACTGCATGGCGGCGACGGCGTGCGCCACGGCAGCGCGGTCGAGGCGCTTTACCGCGACATCCGCGCCCTGCGCATCTACGAGGGCGCCAGCGACGTGCAGCGCGTGGTCATCGCCCGGAGCGTTCTGGCATGATCTACCGGCGCCGCATCCAGGTCGAGTTCAACCATTGCGACCCGGCGGGGATCGTCTTCTATCCCCGTTACTTCGAGATGCTAAACTCGGTGATCGAGAATTTCTTCGCCGAGGTGCTGGCCTATCCTTTCACCCGCATCCATGTCGAGGAGGATTGCGCGGTTCCGACCGTGCAGATCGAGGCCGGGTTTCGCGCGCCCTCGCGTCTGGGCGAGGTGCTGGATTTCGCGCTGGAGGTGCAGCATGTCGGCGGCTCCAGCGCGCGGCTGGTGCAGCGGGCCAGCGCCGGCGGGCAGTTGAAGCTGCAATGCGTCTCGACCCTGGTCTGGGTCACGCCGCAGGGGCGCGCCGCGCCCTGGCCCGAGGCGATCCGCCGCAAGATGATCGCGTTCATGGAGGCAAGCGATGGTGCATGAGGTTCTGCATCCGAGGAACTGGAAGGCGACGCCGGGCTATTCCAACGGCATCGCCGCCACCGGGCGGATGGTGTTCACCGGCGGCATGATCGGCTGGAACGACCAGCAGGAATTCGAGACCGACGATTTCGCCGGGCAGGTGCGCCAGGCGCTGCAATCCATCGTCGCCGTGCTGGCCGAAGCCGGCGCGCGGCCCGAACATCTGGTTCGCCTGACCTGGTATGTCACCGACAAGCGCGAATATCTGGGCGCGCTCAAGGACATCGGGCAAGCCTACAAGGAGATCATCGGCCGGCATTATCCGGCCATGGCGCTGGTGCAGGTCGTGGCCCTGGTCGAGGACCGCGCCAAGGTCGAGATCGAGGCAACCGCCGTGATCCCCGCCTGACGGGGGCGCGGCACAAGCGGGCCAAGGCACGACAAGATGCCGGCCCGCCCAACAGGGAGATTGAAGATGACGGGCAATCCGCCGCTTGGACCCTCGGCGCATGTCGATAGCTTCTCGCGCGACAACCTGCCGCCGGCCGAGCTTTGGCCGCGGCTGAAGCTGGACGGCTTCGCCTATCCCGAATACCTGAACGCCGCGGTCGAGCTGACCGACCGCATGGTCGAGAAGGGTTTCGGCGACCATATCGCGTTGATCGGCAACGGCCGCATCCGCAGCTACAAGGAACTGACCGACTGGACCAACCGCATCGCCCATGCGCTGGTCGAGACTTACGGCCTGCGGCCGGGCAACCGGGTGCTGATCCGCTCGGCCAACAACCCGGCCATGGTGGCCTGCTGGCTGGCCGCGACCAAGGCCGGGGCGGTGGTGGTCAACACCATGCCGATGCTGCGCGCGGGCGAACTGGCCAAGATCATCGACAAGGCCCAGGTCAGCCACGCGCTTTGCGACACAAGGCTGATGGACGAGCTGGCGCTGGCCGCCAAGGGCAGCCGGCACCTGAAGACCGTGATCGGCTTCGACGGCACGGCGAACCACGATGCCGAGCTGGACCGCGCCGCCCTGTCGCAGCCGGTGCGGTTTCAGGCGGTGCGCACGGGGCGCGACGACGTGGCGCTTCTGGGCTTCACCTCGGGCACCACGGGCGAGCCCAAGGCGACCATGCATTTCCACCGCGATATCCTGATCATCGCCGACGGCTATGCCCGCGAGGTGCTGGAGGTGCGGCCCGAGGATGTCTTCGTCGGCTCGCCGCCTTTGGCCTTTACCTTCGGGCTGGGCGGGCTGGCGGTGTTTCCGCTGCGCTTCGGCGCCTCGGCGGCGCTGCTGGAGAACGCCTCGCCGCCGAACATGGTCGAGATCATCCAGAAATACCGCGCCACCATCTGCTTCACCGCGCCGACCGCCTATCGGGTGATGATGCGGGCGATGGACGAGGGCGCCGACCTGTCCAGCCTGCGCGCCGCCGTCTCGGCCGGCGAGACGCTGCCCGGCCCGGTCTACGAGGAATGGATGGCCAAGACCGGCAAGCCGATGCTGGACGGCATCGGCTCGACCGAGATGCTGCACATCTTCCTGACCAACCGTTTCGGTGACAGCCGCCCGGCCTGCACCGGCCGCCCGGTCGCGGGCTACGAGGCGCGGATCATCGGCCCGGACGGGCGCGAATTGCCGCCGGGCGAGACCGGGCGGCTGGCAGTGCGCGGCCCGGTCGGCTGCCGCTATCTGGCCGACCCCGAGAAGCAGCGCGCCTATGTGCAGGACGGCTGGAACCTGACCGGCGACAGTTTCTGGCGCGACGAGCAGGGCTATTTCCACTTTGCCGCCCGCACCGACGGTATCATCGTCTCGGCCGGCTACAACATCGCCGGCCCCGAGGTCGAGGCGGCGCTGCTGGCCCATCCCGACGTGCTGGAATGCGCCGTGGTCGGCGCCCCGGACGAGGCGCGCGGCCAGATCGTCGAGGCGCATGTCGTGCTGCGCCCCGGTGCCGCGGCCGGCGAGGCCTTGGCCAAATGCTTGCAGGATCATGTCAAATCCGTCATCGCGCCCTTCAAATACCCGCGCCGCGTGGTCTTTGCCGAGGCGCTGCCCAAGACCGAAAGCGGCAAGATCCAGCGATTCCGTCTGCTGGAAGGGCGGGCGTGACCCTTGGGGTTGCGGACTGATGCGCGAAAGCCGTTGCAGCCCGCGACCGCATCATAAAAACATGCGACGACCAATCATCGCGCATTATTCAGGGAGTTCGACATGAAACTGAAAAGACTGCTGATCTGCGGCTCTGCCGCCCTGGCCCTGGCCGGGGCCGCCCAGGCCGAACCCGTCAAGGTGGGCATGATCACCACGCTGTCGGGCGGCGGGGCCGGGCTGGGCGTCGACACGCGCGATGGCTTCCTGCTGGCGCTGAAGAACGCCGGCGATGCCGGCAAGCAGGTCGAGCTGGTGATCGAGGACGACCAGCAGAAACCCGATGTCGCGGTGCAGATCGCCGACAAGATGATCCAGTCCGAACAGGTGGACGTGCTGACCGGCATCGTCTGGTCGAACCTCGCCATGGCGGTGGTGCCGGCGGCGGTGGCGCAGGACAAGTTCTATCTGTCCACCAATGCCGCGCCCTCGCAGCTGGCCGGGGCGGGCTGCAATCCGAAATACTTCTCGGTCTCCTACCAGAACGACAACCTGCACGAGGCGGCGGGCGCCCATGCCACGGATGCCGGCATCGGCAAGGTCTTCATCATGGCGCCGAACTATCCCGCCGGGCAGGATTCGCTGGCGGGCTTCAAGCGTTACTACAAGGGCGAGGTGGTCAGCGAGATCTATACCCAGGTCGGCCAGACCGATTACGCCGGCGAAATCGCCCAGATCCGCGCCAGCGACGCGGATGCGGTGTTCTTCTTCCTGCCCGGCGGCATGGGCATCGCCTTCATGAAGCAATATGCCGAATCCGGCGTCGGCAAGCCGGTGATCGGCCCGGCCTTCAGCTTCAGCCAGGACATCCTGCCCGCGGTGGGCGATGCCGCGCTGGGGGTCAGGAACACCGCGCAATGGTCCAAGGATCTGGACAATGAGGCCAACAAGGCTTTCGTCGAGACCTTCCAGGCCGAATACGGCCGGCTGCCCTCGCTTTACGCGGCGCAGGCCTATGACACGGCCAACCTGCTGCTCTCGGCCGTCGCCAAGGCGGATGTGGGCGATGCCGATGCCTTCCGCGCCGCGCTGGCCGAAGCGGATTTCCCCAGCGTGCGCGGCAAGTTCCGCTTTGGCCCGAACCAGCACCCGATCCAGGACTATTACGTGCGCGAGGTGGTCAGGGAAGGCGAGGTGCTGACCAACAAGATCATCGGCCCGGCCATGGCCGACCATGGCGACGCCTATGCCGAGCAGTGCAAGATGTAAGCCCTGCCGGGCCGGGTCGACAAAGCCCGGCCCCCTGGCAAATCGGGAGAGAAAGCGGTGATGCTTCTGGCCGAGCAGGCGCTGAACGGCCTGCAATACGGGATGATGCTGTTTCTGATGGCGGCCGGGCTGACGCTGGTCTTCGGCGTCATGGGGCTGATCAACCTTGCGCATGGCTCGCTCTACATGACCGGGGCCTTCGCCTGCGCGGCGGTGGCGGCGGCCACCGGCTCGTTCTGGCTGGGGCTGGTCGCCAGCCTGGCGGCCGCCGCCGCCGCGGGTGCGCTGGTCGAGATCGCGGTGATCCGCCGGCTTTACGCCCGCGACCACCTGGACCAGGTGCTGGCGACCTTCGCGCTGATCCTGGTGTTCTCCGAGGGCACGCGCTGGCTCTTCGGTTCCTTCCCGCTTTACCTCAAGCTGCCCGGCTCGCTTTCCGGCGCGGTGGTGCTGCCGGGCGGGCTGCATTACCCGCTGTTCCGGCTGGTGATCATCGGCTTCGGCGCGGCAGTGGCCCTGGGCCTGTGGTGGCTGATCACCCGCACCCGGCTGGGCATCCGCATCCGCGCCGGCGAGGCGGATCGCGAGATGATCGGCGCGCTGGGGGTGGACATCGCCCGGCTCTACACCATCGTCTTCGCGCTTGGCGCGGCGCTGGCGGGACTGGCGGGCGCGCTGGTCGGCACCATCCAGTCGGTGCAGGTCGGCATGGGCGAGCCGGTGCTGATCCTGGCCTTCGTCGTGGTGGTGATCGGCGGCATCGGCTCGATCAAGGGCGCCTTCATCGGCGCGCTGCTGGTCGGCATGACCGACACGCTGGGCAAGGCGCTGCTGCCGGGGCTGCTGTCGCGGGTGCTGGACGCGTCCAGCGCCAATACCGTGGGCGCTTCGCTGGCCTCGGTGCTGATCTATGTGCTGATGGCCGTGGTGCTGATCCTGCGGCCGCAGGGGCTTTTCGGGGCGAGGGCCTGAGTGATGCGAGAGACATTGAACCGCGACACCGCGATCAACCTGGCGATCCTGGCCCTGCTGGTCGCCACCGCCGTCGCCGCGCATCTGCTGGGCGAGGGCTTTGCCGTCACGCTGGCGACCAAGGCGGCGATCTTTGGCCTGGCGGGGGTGGGGCTGAACCTGGCGCTTGGCTATGGCGGGCTGATCTCGTTCGGCCATGCCGCCTTCTTCGGCATCGGCGGCTACGTGACCGCGATCCTGGCCAGCCATGCCGCGGCGGGCACGCCGGTCGCCACGCTGCCCTTCACCGTCATGGGCAGCAACGAGATGCTGGGCATCTGGCCCATGGCGATGCTGGCGGCGGGGCTGGCGGCGCTGGCCATCGGGGCGCTGTCCTTGCGCACCTCGGGCGTCTATTTCATCATGGTGACGCTGGCCTTCGCGCAGATGCTTTACTATTTCGCCATCAGCTGGCCGCGCTATGGCGGCGAGGACGGGCTGAGCTTCTATGTCCGCAACAGCTTTCCCGGCCTGAACACCTTTGCCCCGATCCAGTATTTCGCCGTCTGCGCCACATTGCTGGCCGTGGCGCTGGCCTTTACCGCGGTCGTTACCCAGTCGCGTTTCGGCCTGGCCTTGCAGGCGGCGCGGCAGAACAGCCAGCGCACCGTCGCCGTCGGCATCCGCCCCTATGCCATCCGGCTGACGGCTTTCGTGCTGTCGGGGATGATCGTCGGGCTGGCGGGGTCGCTTTACGCCGATCTGAACCGTTTCGTCAGCCCGGCCATGCTGTCCTGGCACATGTCGGGCGAGATCATGGTCTTCGTCATCCTGGGCGGTGTGGGGCGGCTTTGCGGCCCGGTCGCGGGTGCGGCGATCTTCATCCTGCTGGAGCATGTGCTGGGCGGCATCAGCGATTACTGGCAGGCGCTGCTGGGCCTTCTGCTGCTGGGGATCGTGCTGTTCGCGCCGGGCGGGCTGATCGGCATCGTCACGAAAAGGGGCCGCCATGCCTGAACCCAAGCTGAACGAACCCATCCTGGAGATCCGGGGCCTGCGCAAGTCCTTCGGCGCCTTGCTGGCGACCGACGATGTCAGCCTGGACCTGCGCCCGGGCGAGATCCACGCCCTGATCGGCCCGAACGGCGCCGGCAAGTCCACGCTGATCAAGCAGATCGTCGGCGAGATCCGACCCGACGCCGGCAGCATCCGCTTCGAGGGGCAGGTGATCGACGGGCTGGGCGCCGCGGCGCGGGCGCGGCTGGGGCTGGCGCGCAGCTTCCAGGTGTCCTCGGTGATCCCGGATTTCACCGTGCTGCAAAACGTCATGCTGGCGGTGGCCGGGGCCAGCGGCACGGTGTTCCGCTTTCACCTGCCGGCGCTGGCCGACCGCAAGCTGACCGAACCCGCCCTGTTCCATATCGAGCAGGCGGGCCTGGCCGGGCGGCAGCTGGTCCCGGCCGCGAGGCTTTCGCATGGCGAGCGCCGCAAGCTCGAGATTGCCATGGCGCTGGCCCTGCGCCCGCGCGCCTTCCTGCTGGACGAGCCGATGGCCGGCATGGGGCTGGAGGGCGGGCGACAGCTGACCGCGATCCTGTCGGAGCTGCGCAACGAGGCGCCGATCCTGCTGGTCGAACATGACATGGATGCGGTCTTTGCGCTGGCCGACCGCATCTCGGTGCTGGTCTATGGCCGCGTCATCGCCACCGGCAGCGTGGCCGAGATCCGCGCCAATCCCGAGGTGCGGCGCTCCTATCTGGGAGAGGATGCATGACCCGGCTTTTGGAACTGCGCGACGTGACCGCATCCTATGGCCCGGTGCAGGCGCTGTTTGGCATCACGCTGGATCTGGATCAGGGCGAGGTGGTGGCGCTGATGGGCCGCAACGGCATGGGAAAGACCACGACGATCCGCTGCATCAGCCGCCTGATGCCGCATTCCGGCGGCAGCCTGCGCCTTGCCGGCCGCGATGTCGCCGGGCTTTCCGCGCCCAAGGTGGCGCGGCTGGGCGTCGGGCTGGTTCCCGAGGGCCGGCGCTGCTTCGCGCCGCTGACCGTGGCCGAGAACCTGACCGTCGCCGCCCGTCCCGGCCCCTGGGACATGGCCCGGGTCTGCGCGCTGTTTCCCCGCCTGCAGGAACGCATGGGCCAGGTCGCGCGCACCCTGTCGGGGGGCGAGCAGCAGATGCTGGCCATCGGCCGGGCGCTGATGACCAATCCGCGCCTGCTGGTGCTGGACGAGGCGACCGAGGGTCTGGCCCCGGTCGTGCGGCAGGAGATCTGGGCCGGCGTGCGGCGGCTGAAATCCGAGGGGTTGTCGATCCTGCTGGTGGACAAGTCGCTCAGCGAGATCGCCTCGGTCGCCGACCGCGCCGTGATCGTGGAACGCGGCGCGACGGTCTGGCAGGGCGGCATCGCCGACCTGACCGCCGACCTGACCGACCGCTATCTGGGGGTGTGAATGGCGGTGGCGATTTACCGGGGGATGACCCGGCAGGAACTGGACGTGGCCTATAGCAACACTGGCAGGCTTGCGGATTTTCCGGGGCTGATGCGGGATTTCCGCGCCCGCAGCGACCGGTTCTACGCCGCGCATGACTGCCGGCGGGATCTGCGTTACGGCCCCGGCGCGCGCCAGACCTATGACTGGTTTCCCTGCGGCCGGCCGGATGCGCCGGTCTTCGTCTTCATCCACGGCGGCTATTGGCAAAGCTGCGTCAAGGAGGATTTCGCCTTCTGCGCCCAGGGCCCCATGGCGCGCGGCCATGACGTGATCCTGGCCGAACACACCTTGGCGCCCGAGACGTCGATGACGCAGATCGTGGCCGAGATCGGGCGCCTGCTCGACCATCTGGCGGCGGAGCTGGCCGGGCGGCCGCTCTGCCTGGCCGGGCATTCCGCCGGCGGGCATCTGGCGGCCATGCATCGCGGCCACCCGGCCGTGGCCTCGGTGCTGGCGATCAGCGGGCTGTTCGACCTGCTGCCGATCAGCCTCGGGCAGCTGAACGACAAGCTGCAGCTGACCGCGGCCGAGATCGCCGCCTGCAGCCCGCAGCGCAATATCGGCGCCGGCGCGCCCATGTTGATCGCTGTCGGCGCCGAGGAACTGCCGGAACTGATCCGCCAATCCGACGATTATGCCGGGGCCTGCCGGCTGGCGGGCGAGCGGGCGGCGCTGCTGCACGTTCCGGGCTGCGACCATTTCCAGGTGCTAGGCGATCTGGCGGACCCGGCCGGGATGCAATTGTCGGCCCTGGCGGCGCCGGACATGCGGCCCTGATCCGGGCGTGTGGCGCGGGGTTCAGCGATTGCTGTCGATCCAGCGCGACAGCAACTGGCGGTCGCGGAAGCATTCGTCGGGAACGGCGCGGCGCTTGAGCCGGGCGATGCGCTCGGCAAAGGCGACCTGTTTCGATGTCGGCAGTCCCGTGGCCGGCCGCATCCGCGCCTGCGCCTCGATCCAGGCGCTGAGCGTGCGGCGGTCCTGCTGCACATCCCAGGGCAGCAGCGTCTGGTTCCTCAGCGCCAGCGAGCGGGCATAGGCGATCTGGCGCGGCGTGGCCGGCAGGGCAAAGGTGGTGGCATCCATGGCGGATCTCCCTTGCGGATCATGGCCCCAACCTAGAACATATCGGGAACAAAATCAATCCGGGGGGAGCGATGCCGCCGCGGCTAGAGGGTCAGGCGGCGGGTCACGATCTTTTCGATCTCCAGGATGGCCATGGTCACGACGCCGGCCAGCACGATCACCAGCCCGTCGACAAAGGCCAGGGGCGCGCTGTCGAACAGGGCGTGCATGAAGGGCGCATAGGTGAACAGAAGCTGCGCCGCGACCACCACGGCAATCGCCCCCAGCACCGCGGGCGTGCCCATGGCGCCGATCAGGCTGAAGGATGTGCGATGCAGGTAGCGCACGTTGAACAGGTAGAAGATCTCCATCACCACCAGCATGTTGACCACCATGGTGCGGGCACCCTCGATCCCGTAGCCGCGATGCTGGGCATAGGCGAAGATGCCGAACACCCCCAGCATGAACAGCACCGAGACGAAGCCGATGCGCCAGACCAGGAAGCGCGACAGGATCGGCGCGTCGCGCGGGCGCGGCGGGCGGTTCATCACGTCGGGCTCGGGCGGCTCGAAGGCCAGCACCAGGCCCAGGGTGACGGTCAGGATCATGTTGATCCACAGGATCTGCACCGGCGTCATCGGCAGGGTCACGCCCAGGATGATGGCCAGGATCACGCAAAGCACCTCGCCGCCATTCGAGGGCAGCGTCCAGCCGATCACCTTGCGGATATTGTCGTAGACGGTGCGGCCCTCATGCACGGCGGCGACGATCGAGGCGAAGTTGTCGTCCAAGAGCACCATCTGCGCCGCCTCCTTGGCGGCTTCGGTGCCCTTGCGGCCCATGGCGACGCCGACATCGGCCTGCTTGACGGCGGGCGCGTCGTTCACCCCGTCGCCGGTCATGGCGACGATATGGCCGTTCGCCTGCAAGGCATTGACGATGCGCAGCTTGTGCTCGGGCGTGGCGCGGGCAAAGACACTGACCTCCTCGACCACCTGGCGCAGCCTTTCGTCGGGCATGCCGTCCAGCGTGGTGCCCTCCAGCACCTTCGGGTCGTCGGCGATGGCCAGCTGGCGGGCGATGGCCGCTGCCGTGCCCTTGTGGTCGCCGGTGATCATCTTGATCGCGATCCCGGCCGAGCGGCATTCGGCCACCGCGGCGATGGCCTCGTCGCGCGGCGGGTCGATGAAGCCGGCCAGGCCCAGGAATGTCAGCCCGCCCTCGACCATGGCGAAATCCAGCCGCTCTACCTCGGGGCCGGCGGCAAGGCTGGCAAAGCCCAGCACCCGCTCGCCGCCCTCGGCACAGGCGTCGATGCATTCCTGCCAATAGCCGGGATCGAGCGGCAGGGTGGTGCCGCCCACCGCCTGCGCGGCGCACATGGCCAGCACCCGTTCCGGCGCGCCCTTGACGAAGATGCGCCGCCCGCCCTGCGGGGTTTCGTGCAGCGTCGCCATGAAACGGTGCTGCGCGTCGAAGGGGATCTCGTCCAGCCGGTTCCAGGCGGCGCGTTCGGTTTCCGGGTGCAGGCCGGCCTTAGCGGCGGTGGCGACCAGCGCGCCTTCCATCGGGTCGCCCAGCACGGCCCAAAGCCCGTCGCGTTCGACCAGCAGGGCGTCGTTGCACAGAAGCCCGGCGCGGATCAGGGCGTCGCGCTCGGGGTCGGGCAGGGGCTCGGCGCCGTCGGGGCCGGAAAACCGCCCCTCGGGGGCATAGCCGGTGCCGGATACCGCGGTCAGGCTGGCGGCAGTCACCAGATGGCGCACGGTCATTTCGTTGCGGGTCAGCGTGCCGGTCTTGTCCGAGCAGATCACCGAGGTCGCGCCCAGCGTCTCGACCGCGGGCAGGCGGCGCACCACGGCATTGCGCGCGGCCATGCGGCGCACGCCGATGGCGAGCGTGATGGTGATCACGGCGGGCAGCCCCTCGGGGACCACGCCGACCGCCAGCGCCACCACCACCATCAGCGCATCCAGCGGGGCATAGCCCCGGAACAGCGTGGCAAAGGCGAACAGCAGCGCCGCGGTGGCGATGGCGAACCAGGTAAAGCGGGTGCCGAAGGCGTTGATCTGGCGCAGAAGCGGCGTGGTCAGGGTCTGCACCGCGCCGATCATGCCGGAAATGCGGCCGATCTCGGTTCGCGGGCCGGTCGCCACGGCCACGCCGATGCCCTGGCCGGTGGTAATCAGCGTGCCGGAATGCAGGATCGGCGCGCGGTCGCCAAGCGCGGCATCGGGCGTCACCGGCGGCTCGGTCTTTTCCGCCGGCACCGATTCGCCGGTCAGGAGCGCCTCGTCGGCGCTGAGCCCGCGGGCGCGCAGCAGGCGCAGGTCGGCGGGCACCTTGTCGCCGGCCTCGACCACCACGATGTCGCCGGGCACGATCTGCCGGGTGTCGAGGGTGTGCCGCTCGCCCTCGCGCAGCACCACGGCATGGGGGGCGATCATGTCGCGGATGGCGTCCAGCGCGCGTTCGGCCTTGCCCTCCTGGACAAAGCCGACGACGGCGTTGACCAGCACCACGACGACGATCACCGCGCCGTCGATGACATGCCCCAGCGCGATGGCCGCGACCGCCGCCGAAAGCAGGAAATAGATCAGCGCATTGTTGAACTGCGCGAGGAAGCGCAATGCCGGATGGGTGCGGGCGGCGGGCGGCAGCTCGTTCGGCCCGAAACGCTCCAGCCGCCGCGCGGCCTCGTCATGGGCCAGCCCGTCCAGGCTGGTCGCCAGCGCGGTGCAGACCTCCTCGCCGCTCTGGGCATGCCATGCGGACCCGTCCGGCACGATCTCGGCTGGCTTCATGGCGCTCTCCTTCGGCAGTCACCTGTCCCGGACCTGTTTGGCGGCATTCGTCCCTGCGTGCAATGCGCGGGGCCGGGCGCTAGCGTTGCAGCACATAGCTGCCGGGCGCATCGGCCAGCGGTGCATAGCCGGCCCTGCGGGCGCCCAGGGCCGGCGGCGGGACGTGCTTGGCCGAGGAATGCGCGGCCAGCCATCCGGTCCAGGCCTCCCACCAGGAACCCGGCCGCGCCTCGGCGGTCTCGGCCCAGCTGTCGGGGCTGGGGCAGCGTCCGCCGGCCGCGCGCAGCGCGATGCGATAGCGCCGGCGCGGCCGGCCCGGCTCGCTGACGATGCCGGCATTGTGGCCGCCGCTGGTCAGCACGAAGGTCAGCTCGGTATTGCTGAGGTAATGGATCTTGAAGACCGAGCGCCAGGGCGCGACATGGTCGCGCTCGGTGCCGACGACGAAGATCGGTACGCGGATGTTCTGGATCGCAGCGGGCCGGCCCTCGACCATGAAGCGTCCGGCGGCCAGTTCGTTGTCCAGGTAGAGCCGCTTGAGGTATTCGGCATGCATCCGGTAGGGCATGCGCGTCGAATCGGCGTTCCAGGCCATCAGGTCGATCATCGGCTTGCGCTCGCCCATCAGGTAGTCATGCACCATGCGCGACCAGATCAGGTCGTTCGAGCGCAGCAGCTGGAAGGCCCCGGCCATCTGGTCGGCGGACAAATAGCCCCGGTTCCACATTATGCTTTCCAGAAGGTTGACCTGGCTGTGGTCGATGAACAGCGCCAGCTCTCCCGGCTCGCTGAAATCGGTCTGCGCCGCCAGCAGGGTCAGGCTGGCCAGCCGGTCGTCGTCGCCATGCGCCATATCGGCGGCGGCGATCGACAGCAGCGTGCCGCCCAGGCAATAGCCGACAGCATGGACCTTGCGCTGCGGCAGGATGGCGCCGACCGCATCCAGCGCCGCCATCACCCCCAGCCGGCGATAGTCGTCCAGTGACAGGTCGCGATCCTCGGCCGTGGGATTGCGCCAGGAGATGCAGAAGACCGTATGCCCCTGCGCCACCAGGTGCCGGATCAGCGAGTTCTGCGGCGACAGGTCCAGGATATAGTATTTCATGATCCAGGCCGGCACGATCAGGACCGGCTCGGCCAGCACCGTTTCGGTCGTGGGGGCGTATTGGATCAGCTCGATCAGGTGGTTGCGATAGATCACCTTGCCGGGTGTCACCGCCACGTCCTTGCCGACCACGAAAGCCTCGGTCCCGACCGGGGGCTGGCCGGTGGCCTGGCGGATCACGTCCTCGGTCCAGTTGCGCATGCCGGCGACCAGGTTCATGCCGCCGGTCTTCATGGTGCGGGCGATCACCTCGGGATTGGTGAAGGGCAGGTTCGAGGGCGAGAACACGTCCAGCATCTGCCGCGCGGCGAAGGAGACGATCTCCTCGTGATGCGGGTTCACGCCGGGCACCTCATGCGTGGCATTGTGCCACCATTGCTGTTGCAGCAGGAAGGCCTGCGCCCAGATGCTGAAGGGCGGCTTCTTCCAGCCCTCGGCGGCAAAGCGATAATCGCCGGGCAGCGGGTCGATGCAGGCGGGCGTCTCGCGGTCCACGCCAAGCGCGGCCAGGTGGCACAACAGCCGCGCGGCCTTGCGGTTGGCCTTGTCGACCAGTTCCATCCGCTTGCCCGGCGCGGCGGCCAGGTGCATGGTCCAGTCCTGCAGGGCCAGCGTCAGCGCCGCCGGCGACAGCCCGCCGGTGAACTGCGCCGCCATTGCCTCGCGCATGCGGTCGAAGGTGCGGAAGGCTTCGCGCCCCAGCGTCTCGGGGCAGGGCACGGGCGGCAGGTCGGCGGATGCGGATGCGGCAGCGGGCTTCGGTGCGCTGGTCGGGGTCTTCATGGGCATCTCCTTGGCGGACGCGGGGGCGGGCACGCAGGGACCGGATGACGATGGGGCGCGGCTCGGTCCTTCCGACCTGGCGGCGCCAGCATCTTGCCCACCCTTGCGGATATCAAGCCGCCAGGACGTTGATTCAAGTCAAGTCGCGTGGGTTTTCCTGGGCCCTGGCCCCTTCGCGCCCGTCAGTCCCGCGCGCCCCGGCGCCGGGCCCAGAGCAGCCAGCCCGCCCAAAGCGCCGCCAGCGAGAACCAGGTCAGGGCATAGCCCAGGTGGCTGTTGCGGAAACGGACCACGGTCAGCCCGCCGATGGGCTGCGCCCCGCCGCCCTGGGCATCGGCGTCGAGAAACCAGGGCGCGACCGGGCCAAGCCCCTGCGCCGCGGCGATGGCGGCAGTGTCGCGGGAATACCAGCGCCCGGCCGCGGGATCGTTGCCGCGCAGGAAGGCGCCGCCGGGCTGGCTCATGCGCAGCAGGCCCGTCACCGTGACCTCGCCCTGGGGGAGGGGGCGGTCGTCGCGGGCGGTATCCGCGACGAAGCCGCGATTGACCAGCACGGTCCAGCCCTCGGGCGTTTGCAGCGGCGTCATCACCCAGAAGCCCGGCCCGCGTTCCGTCACCGCCTTGACCAGCGTGTCGCTGTCCGCGCGATAGGTTCCCGTCACCGCGATGCGGCGGTATTCGGCATCGCGCGCGTCCATCCCGGCCCATTCGGCAGGTCCGGGGGCGGGGACCGGGCCTGCCGCCAGCCGCGCCTCGACCCGCGCGATCAGGTCGGTCTTCCAGGCCAGCCGCTGCACCTGCCAGAGCCCCAGCGCCATCAGCGCCAGGAACACCGCCAGCGCCCCGGCCGGCGCCGCCAGCCGGCGCAGGGTCACGAACCGAAGCCCTGCATCAGCTCATGGTCCATCTGCGGCATCATGTTGGTGTTCATGTGATACATGACCCAGAGCGAGCCGGCCAGCAGGATGACCACCACCACCACGGTGAAGATGGTGGAGAGCATGGTCCAGCCCTCTTCCTGCCTGCCGTTCATGTGCAGGAAATAGACCATGTGGACCAGGATCTGCACCACGGCAAAGCCGATCACCGTGACGGCGGTCAGGGCGCGGCTTTCGAAGCCGCCGGCCATGACCAGGCCAAAGGGGATCGCGGTCAGGATCACCGAGAGCAGGAAGCCCTTGAGGTAAGAGGCATAGCTGCCATGGTCGTGGCCGTGATCGTCGTGATGCGCGGCATGGGCGTGTTCGGCGGACATCAGATCATCCCCAGCAGATAGACGAAGGTAAAGACGCCGATCCAGATGACGTCGAGGAAATGCCAGAACATCGACAGGCAGACCATGCGGCGCTGGTTCGCCGGGATCAGCCCGGTCCGGGTGATCTGCACCATCAGCGTCACCAGCCAGATCGAGCCGAAGGTGACATGCAGCCCATGCGTGCCGACAAGCGTGAAAAAGGCCGACAGGAACCCGGACCGCTGCGGCCCGGCGCCGATATGGATCAGGTGGTGGAACTCGTAAAGCTCGATGGCCAGGAAGCACAGGCCGAAGAACAGCGTCACCGCCAGCCAGCGCAGCGTGCCGCGCTGGTCGCCCTTGCCCATGGCCAGCATGGCGAAGCCGAAGGTGATCGAGGACAGCAGCAGCATGGCGGTGTTGACCGCCACCAGCTCCAGGTCGAACAGGTCCTTCGGCCCCGGCCCGGCGGCGAAGCTGGTGCCCAGCACGCCATAGACCGCGAAGAGCACTGCGAACATCAGGCAGTCGCTCATCAGGTAGACCCAGAAGCCCAGGCTGGTCGAGGCGCCCTCGGGGTGGTGATGGGGCTCAAGCTCCCAATAGCGGGCCATGGTATCGGTCGTCGCGTGGCTCATCTCTCAAACCCCCTGCGCAAGCTGGCGCGTCCGGGCATCCTCGGTCGCCTCGATATCCGAGACGGGGATGTAATAGTCGCGGTCGTAATTGAAGGTATGGGCGATCGACACGGCGATGATGCCCAGGAAGCTTGCCGCCGCCAGCCACCAGACATACCAGACCAGCGCCATGCCGCAGATGGTGGCCAGCGCGGCCAGGATCACGCCGGCGCCGGTGTTCTTGGGCATGTGGATCGGCATGTAGCCCCCGGTCGGACGCACGGCGCCCTGCTGCTTCATCTCCCACCAGCTGTCCAGCCCGTGCGAGATCGGGCTGAAGGCGAAGTTATAGGCCGGGGGCGGCGAGGAGGTCGCCCATTCCAGCGTCCGCCCGTCCCAGGGATCGCCGCTCACGTCGCGATAGTCCGGCCGGTTGCGGCGCAGGATCGAGACGCCGAACTGCACGAACATGGCCGCGATGCCGCAGGCGATCAGCACCGCGCCGAAGGCGGCGATGGCGAACCAGATCCGCAGGTCCGGGTCGTCGAAGACGCGCAGCCGCCGCGTGACGCCCATCAGGCCCAGGATGTAAAGCGGCATGAAGGCGGCCCAGAAGCCCACGACCCAGAACCAGAACGAGACCTTGCCCCAGAACACGTCCAGCTTGAAGCCGAAGGCTTTGGGCCACCAGAAGTTGATCGCCGCGAACAGGCCGAACAGCACGCCGCCGATGATCACGTTGTGGAAGTGGGCGATCAGGAACAGCGAGTTGTGCAGCACGAAATCCGCCGGCGGCACCGCCAGCAGCACGCCCGTCATGCCGCCGATCACGAAGGTCAGCATGAAGGCGATGGTCCACATCATCGGCAGCTCATAGCGGATGCGGCCGCGATACATGGTGAACAGCCAGTTGAAGAGCTTGGCCCCGGTCGGGATCGAGATGATCATCGTGGTGATCCCGAAGAACGAGTTCACCGAAGCGCCCGAGCCCATGGTGAAGAAATGGTGCAGCCAGACCAGATAGGACAGCACCGTGATGCAGACGGTCGCGTAGACCATCGAGGAATAGCCGAACAGCCGCTTGCCCGAGAAGGTCGAGGTGACCTCGGAAAACACGCCGAACAGCGGCAGGATCAGGATATAGACCTCGGGGTGGCCCCAGATCCAGATGAGGTTGATATACATCATCGGATTGCCGCCAAGGTCGTTGGTGAAGAAATTGGTGCCCACGTAGCGATCCAGCGTCAGCAGGATCAGCGTCATGGTCAGCACCGGGAACGAGGCGACGATCAGGATGTTGGCGCAGAACGAGGTCCAGGTGAAGACCGGCATCCGCATCATGGTCATGCCCGGCGCCCGCATCTTCAGGATCGTCACCAGCAGGTTGATCCCCGACAGCGTGGTGCCGACGCCGGCGACCTGCAACCCCCAGATGTAATAGTCCACCCCGACCCAGGGGCTGTAGCCGATACCCGACAGCGGCGGAAAGGCCAGCCAGCCGGTCTGCGCGAACTCGCCCAGAAACAGCGAGGCCATGGTGATGACCGCGCCCCCCACCGTCATCCAGAACGAGAAATTGTTGAGGAAGGGGAAGGACACGTCGCGCGCGCCGATCTGCAGCGGCACGATATAGTTCATCAGCCCGGTGATGAAGGGCATCGCCACGAAGAAGATCATGATCACGCCATGGGCCGTGAAGATCTGGTCGTAGTGATGCGCGTTCAGGTAGCCCTCGGAGCCGCCGAAGGCCCAGACCTGCTGCAACCGCATCATGATCGCATCGGCAAAGCCGCGCAGGAACATGACCAGCGCCAGCACGATATACATGATGCCGATCTTCTTGTGATCGACCGAGGTGAACCATTCGCGCCAGAGCCAGCCCCAGAGCCGGTATTTCGTCAGCGCGGCCAGCAGCGCGATGCCGCCCAGGGCGACGACGACGAAGGTGGCCCAGACGATCGGCTCCTTCGGGATCGCGTCCCAGTTCAGCCGGCCCAGAAGAAAGGTGGTCTCGTTGGAAAAGGTAGCCATGCTTTGCGTCCGATCAGAAGTTCCGCGCCCGGCCCTCGGCGGGGTCCAGCAGCGTGACGGCATTGTCTTGCGAGGGGGCGAAGGGCCCTTTCGGCGGCACCAGCGCATGGCCGCGCAGCGGGGCCGTGTCCAGCGGCGCGCGGGCCAGCTCGGGCGATTGGCCGAACATCAGCGCCGAATCCTCGGGCGTGCAGAACGAGGCGACCTGGAAGGGTTCCCAGCCCAGCACCGGCGCGCGGGTGCCGCGGCGCTGATGCTTGTCATAGGTCAGGGCCGTCACGTTCATCGTACCGGCCAGCCCGGTGCCGCCCTGCGCGTCCAGCGCCATCATCTCGGCCATGCAGATCTTGCCCGGCTCGACGCACATGTTGACGATGCGCTGGAACAGCTGCGGGTCGACCTCGGCAAAGGACATCGGCGGCACGTTCTCGCTGGGCGCCTCCAGTTCCAGGTAGCGCGGGCGGTCCAGCGTGCCGCCGGTGGCCCGCGCCTTTTCGACCCAGGCGTCGAAGCCGGCCTCGTCGGTGGCATGCGCCTTGAAATGCATCCCCGAGAAGCCGTGTCCCGAATAATGCGAGGCGATGCCCTTGTATTCGCCGGGATGGTTGAAGACGCCGTTCAGCTTGGTCTCCATCCCCGGCATGGCATAGATCATGCCGGCCATCGCGGGGATGTAGAAGGCGTTCATCACCGAGGTCGAGGTCAGCGTGAACGCGACCGGGCGATCCACCGGCACGGCCAGCTCGTTGACCGAGGCGATGCCCTGCTCGGGATAGATGAACAGCCATTTCCAGTCCATCGCCACCACCTGCACCGGCAGCGGCTCATGCGCCTCGGTCAGCGGGCGGTCGGCGCTGATGCGGTCCAGCGGCCGATAGGGATCCAGCAGATGCGTGCCGACCCAGGTCAGCGCGCCCAGGGTGATGATGATCAGAAGCGGCGCGGCCCAGATGACGAATTCCAGCTTGGTCGAATGATCCCAGTCCGGGCGATAGTCGGCGTCCTTGTTCCTTTCGCGATAGCGGCGGGCAAAGATCACGGTCAGCACCATCACCGGCACGATGATCAGCAGCATCAGCAGGGTCGAGATCACCAGCAGGTCGCGCTGCCGCGCGGCCACGTCCCCGGCGGGCGCCAGCACCTCGGCCCTGCAGGCGGCAAGCGGAATCAGCAAGGCAAGCCAGGGCAGGCGGGCGAATTTTCTTATGTAGGTCATTGGACTACCCGATGTCGGTGAGCGACGGGAACGGAGGGCTGAGTCGCGGGGCGCGACATGGCACGGGGCGAATTACCTTGATCTAGATCAAATCCGCCATGCGACGTTTTGTCCTATACAGTTCAGTTTTGGCTTGCGGCAGCTATGAGGCCGGAAACGCCGCGGCGGGTTGGCCCGTGCCCGGCACGAATCTGCATCGCATCGGATTCCTCGACACATGAGCACCACCTCCTCCACGCCCGCCGTGCAATCGGCCGCCCCGTCCTCGCATGGCCGCCACCGGGTTTCGCCCTCGGATGTCGCGGTGGGCGTCATCATCGGGCGCACCTCGGAATTCTTCGATTTCTTCGTCTTCGCCATCGCCTCGGTGATCGTCTTTCCGCAGCGGATCTTTCCCTTTGCCGATCCGCTGACCGGGACGCTCTTGTCCTTCGCGCTGCTGGCGCTGGCCTTCGTCGCCCGGCCGCTGGGCAGCGTGCTGTTCATGAGCATCGACCGCCGCCACGGCCGCGTGACCAAGCTGACCGCGGCGCTGTTCCTGATGGGGACCGCGACCGTCGCCATGGGCCTCATCCCCAGCTACGAGAACGTCGGCGGCTGGGCCGTGGCCATCCTGGCCGTGCTGCGTATCGCGCAGGGGCTGGCCCTGGGCGGCGCCTGGGACGGCATGCCCTCGCTGCTGGCGCTGACCGCGCCGCGCCATCGCCGCGGCTTTTACGCCATGGTGCCGCAGCTGGGCGCACCCATCGGGCTGATCGTGGCCAGCCTGCTGTTCGCCTATCTGGCGGCCAACCTGACGGCGCAGGATTTTCTGGACTGGGGCTGGCGCTATCCGTTCTTCGTCGCCTTCTCGGTCAATGTCGTGGCGCTGTTCGCGCGGCTGCGCATCGTCGCGACCGAGGAATTCGCCGAGCTGTTCGAATCGCGCGAACTTCAGCCGACCCGCATCGGCAAGACCCTGCGCGAGGACGGCGGCGCGATCCTGATCGGTATCTTCGTGCCCCTGGCCAGCTTTGCCATGTTCCACATGGTCACGGTCTATCCGCTGTCCTGGATCTATCTTTACACCGACGAGACGCTGCTGAGCTTCCTGATCATCGAGGCGGTGGCGGCGACCGGCGGCATCCTGGCCATCCTGCTGTCGGGCTGGCTGGCCGACCGCTTCGGCCGGCGCAACCTGCTGCTGGTGGGCGCGCTGCTGATCGGCGGCTTTGCCGCGCTGGCGCCGCTGCTGCTGTCCGGCGGCCAGACCGGCGAGCTGGTCTACATGATCGTCGGCTTCTTCATCCTCGGCCTCAGCTTCGGGCAAAGCTCGGGCGCGGTGGCCTCGCTGTTCGAGGCGCGCAACCGCTATACCGGCTCGGCCATCGTCTCGGACCTGGCCTGGATGTTCGGCGCGGGCTTTGCGCCGCTGACCGCGCTGTTGCTGTCCACCTGGCTGGGATTGCCCGCCGCGGGGCTTTATCTGCTGTCGGGCGCGGTCTGCTCGACCGTTGCCATCCTGCTTTCGGGCAAGCTGGAGTTCCGCGCCGTCGACCCCTGATCGCGGCCCTTCCGCACCCCCACCCGCGGCAAGGATGTTGTGCAAGCCCTGGGCTTAGGCTTATCAAGGTATTGCGAGCAGGAGGAAGGCCGGTATGGCGCCGGGCGCAGCCTTGAAAAGGTTGCGCCTGGTGCGGTTTCAAGGTTGGGAGGGGGCAGAGAATCCATGCGCGATTCCTCTGAAGCGGTGGCTTGGTGTCTGTTGGCCGGGCGGCGGGAAGGCCGGCGATGACGGCCGTCGAGCGCGCGCAGCGCCACGAGCAGCGCGAGATGGTGACGCTGGTTACCGCGCGGGTGGGCGACGCCATCCTGCGCAAGCCGCATTTCGTCGATGCCGAAACCGACCTGCTGACGCTGTGCCGCGAACTCGCGGCGCGCGGCATCACCGATGCGCTGGTGCGGGACGGCACGCGCCTGGGCATCTTCACCACCACCAACCTGGTGCAGGCGATCCTGCGCGAGACGCCCCCCGAGGCGCTGAAGGTGCGCGACTTCACCAGCTTCACGCCCTTTTCCGTCTCGATCGACGACGACCTTTTCGACGCGATGACGCTGATGCTGCGCCACCGCATCCACCGCGTGCTGGTGCGCGAGGGCGACGCGGTTGCCGGCATTCTCAGCCAGCTGGACCTGATGGGCTTCCTGGCCAACCAGTCGCACCTGGTCGCGGCCGAGATCGCGCGGGCGACCAGCCCGGCCGAACTGGCCCGGCCCGCCGCCCAGGTCGAGGTGCTGATCCGCGCCCTGCACGAGGACGGCGTGCGAATCGAGGTCATCGCCGGGCTGGTCGGCGGGCTGAACCGGCAGATCTTTCGCCGGCTGTGGCAGCTGCTGGCGCCGCAGGCGCTGCGCGACAACAGCTGCCTGATCGTCATGGGCAGCGAGGGGCGGTCGGAACAAATCATCCGCACCGACCAGGACAACGCCCTGATCCTGCGCGACGATTTCAGCTTCGACGGGCTCGACCGGGTGACGCAGGCCTTTACCGAGGCTTTGATCTCCTTCGGCTATCCGCCCTGTCCGGGCGGCATCATGCTGAGCCGGCCGCTGTGGTGCCAAAGCGTGCAGGGCTTCGGCGACACCATCCGCGACTGGGTCCATGGCGGCGATGCCGAGGGGCCGATGAACCTGGCGATCTTTCTCGATGCCGCGGCGGTGGCGGGCGACGAAGGGCTCTTGGTCGCGCTGCGGGACCGGTTGCGGCGCATCCTGACCGGCAGCGACAGTTTCCATGCCCGCTTCGCCGCCGCGATCCGGCAGTTCGACAGCGGCGCCGAGGGCGGCTGGTGGCGTCGCCTGCCGGGGATGCGCGGACCCGAGGCGGCCGAGATCGACCTCAAGAAGCTGGGCATCTTCCCGGTCGTGCATGGCACCCGCGCCCTGGCGCTGGAATATGGCATCGCTGCGACCGGCACCCGCGCCCGCTTGCAGGCGCTGGCGGCGGCGGGGCGCATCGATGCCGGGCTGGCGCGCGACCTGACCGACGCGCTGCATTGCATGATGGCGCTGAAGCTGGACGGCAACCTGGCGCAGATCGCGCGCGGGCAGGCGCCCGACAACAGCATCCGTCCCGCCGACCTGGGCCGGCTGGATCGCCAGGCCCTGCGCGATTCGCTGAACATCGTGCGCGATTTCAAGCAATGGCTGGGCCAGCATTACCGGCTGGACCTGCTATGAGGCGGCGCGACGGTCCCCGATCCGAGGTGCTGCTGGCGCTGTGCGGCGCCGGCTTCCTGCTGCTCAATTTCCCGCTGCTGCTGGTCTGGGACCAGCCGCTGACGGTGCTGGGGCTGCCGCTGCTGCCGGTGGCGCTGTTCGTGATCTGGATCGGGCTGATCGCCGCCCTGGCCTGGGTCAGCGCGCCGCGCACCGGCCGCGGCGGCAAGGAGCCGCGGGACGCCGGGGAGCGCGAGGGATGATCCAGCCTGCCCTGGTCCTTGCGGTTTCCTTTGGCTACCTGCTGCTCTTGGTGGCGGTGGCGGCGCATGGCGACCGCCGCGCCGGCCAGGGCCGCTCGCTGATCGACAACAGCCTGGTCTATGCGCTGTCCTGGGCGGTCTATTGCTCGGCCTGGACCTATTTCGGCAGCGTCGGGCGCGCCGCCTCGGGCGGGGTGTGGTTCCTGCCGATCTATCTGGGGCCGATGCTGGCCATGCTGCTGGCCTGGCTGGTGCTGCGCAAGATGGTGCGGATCGCCCGCAGCTACCGCATCACCTCGATCGCGGATTTCATCGCCAGCCGCTATGGCAAGAGCCCGCTGCTGGCGGCGCTGGTCACGCTGATCACCGTTGTCGGCATCCTGCCCTATATCGCCTTGCAATTGAAAGCGGTCTCGGCCGGCTACGAGGCGCTGACCGGCGGCCCCGGCCCGGCCGATGCGGCCTGGTGGCAGGACGGCACGCTTTACATGGCGCTGTCGCTGGCCGGTTTCGCCGTGGTCTTCGGCACCCGCCACCTGGACCTGTCCGAGCGGCACGAAGGCATGGTCGCCGCCATCGCCTTCGAATCGGCGGTCAAGCTGGCGGCCTTCCTGGCGGTGGGCATCTTCGTCACCTACGGGCTTTTCGGCGGCATGGGCGACATCTGGGCGCGGGCGCAGGCCCAGCCCGACATCGCCGCGTTGTTGCAACTGGGCGGGCAGGGGTTCCAGGGCTTCCAGGGCGCGCAATGGTTCACGCTGACGCTGCTGTCGATGCTGTCGGTGCTGCTGCTGCCGCGGCAGTTTCAGATGATGGTGGTCGAATGCGTGAACGAGCGGCACATCCTGCCCGCCTCGTGGCAGTTTCCGGCCTATCTGCTGCTGATCAACATCTTCGTGCTGCCCATCGCCATCGGCGGGATGCTGATCTTCGGCGACGGCGGGGCGGGGGCGGAAAGCTATGTGCTGACGCTGCCCTTGTCGCAGGGTGCGGAATGGCTGGCGCTGCTGGCCTATCTGGGCGGGCTTTCGGCGGCGACGGGCATGATCATCGTGGAAACCGTCGCGGTCTCGACCATGGTCTGCAACGACCTGGTGATGCCCGCCCTGCTGGGCAGCGGCCGCTTTGCCCGCACCGGGGGCGATCTGACGCAGCTTTTGCTGAACATCCGCCGGGCCGCGATCCTGCTGGTGCTGCTGCTGGGCTATCTTTATTTCCGCGTGGCGGGCGAGGCCTATGCGCTGGTCTCGATCGGGCTGATCAGCTTTGCCGCGGTGGCGCAATTCGCCCCGGCGCTCTTGGGCGGCATGTATTGGCGTGGCGCGACGAGGGCCGGCGCGCTTGGCGGGCTGATCGGCGGCTCGCTGGTCTGGGCCTATACCCTGATGCTGCCCTCGGTCGCGCGTTCGGGCTGGATTCCGGGCGGTTTCCTCGACGGTCCCTTCGGCCTGGCCTTCCTGGCACCGCAGCGCCTGTTCGGGCTGACCGGCTTTGACGAGCTGACCCATTCGCTGTTCTGGAGCCTTCTGGTCAATATCGGGCTTTATGTCGGCCTGTCGCTTCGGGGCCGCGCCTCGGCCCGCGAGGCCAGCCAGGCGCTGCTCTTCGTCGAGGTGTTCCAGCGCGGCCAGGCGCAGCCGGTCTTCTGGCGCGGCCGGGCGCGGCCCGAGGATCTGCGCCGGCTGGCCGGCCGTTTCCTGGGCGCGGCGCGGGCCGAGGCGCTGTTTCGCGACCACGCGCGCGAGACCGGAACCGCACTGGACAGCCTGACCGCCGACGCCCGGCTGGTGGAGCGGGTCGAGCGCCAGATCGCCGGCGCCATCGGCACCGCCTCGGCCCGTGTCATGGTGGAATCGGTGGCGCAAGAGGAACCGCTGAGCCTGGGCGACGTGCTGGAGATCATCGACGAGGCCTCGCAGGTGCGCACCTATGCCCGCGAGCTTGAGGAGGCGACGGTCGAGCTGCGCGCCGCCAATGAAAAGCTGAAAAGCCTCGATCAGCTCAAGGACGATTTCATGTCCTCGGTCACGCATGAATTGCGCACGCCGCTGACCTCGATCCGGGCGCTGACCGAACTGATGCTGGACACGCCCGATATCCAGCCCGCCGAGCGCGAGGAGTTCCTGGGCATCATCCTGTCGGAAAGCGAAAGGCTGAGCCGGCTGGTCAACCAGGTTCTGGACCTGGCCAAGATCGAATCCGGCATGGCCGAATGGCACAATACCGACGTGGACATGAAGGCGCTGATCGCGGCGGCCCTGCGTTCCACCGCCGAGCTGTTCCGCGAGCGTGGCGCCGAGGTGATGCTGGACCTGCCCGAGCAGGTGCCGATGGTGCTGGCCGATCCCGACCGGCTGACGCAGGTTCTGGTCAACCTTTTGTCGAATGCCGCGAAATTCGTCCCCGAGGGTCGCGGCCGGGTCGAGGTCGCCCTGCGCCATCAGGGCGACGAACTGGTGGTCATGGTGCGCGACAACGGTCCCGGCGTCGCGGCCGCGGACCAGGCCGCCGTCTTCGACAAGTTCCGTCAGGGCGGCGAGGCCGGCAACCGCCCGCCCGGCACCGGGCTCGGGCTTCCGATCAGCCGGCAGATCGTGGTTAATCTGGGCGGCAGGATGTGGCTGGACAGCCAGCCGGGGCAGGGGGCGTGTTTTGCCTTCAGCCTGCCGCTTTCGCAGCAAGGGAGGGTTGGATGACGGAGAGGGTGCTGATCGCGGATGACGAGCCGAATATCGTTGTCTCGCTGTCCTTCATGCTCAAGCGTGAGGGCTACGAGGTGCTGGTCGCGCCCGACGGTACCCAGGCGCTGGCGATGATCCGCGGCGAGCGACCGCGGCTGGTGCTGCTGGATGCGGCCATGCCGGGCATGAGCGGCTTCGAGGTCTGCGAGGCGGTGCGCGCCGATCCCGACCTTTCCGGCATCCGCATCCTGATGCTGACCGCCAAGGGCCGCGACACCGACATCGCCCGCGGCATGGGGGCGGGGGCGGATGCCTATGTGACCAAGCCCTTCTCGACCCGCGAACTGATCGTGCGCATCCGCGAGATGCTGGCATGAGGCCCGGGCCGCGCCGCCTGTTGCTTGCCGCCGCGCCGGGGCTGGCGCTGGCGCTTTGGGCGCTGCTGGGCGCGGGGCTGTTTTATGCCTCGCTGCCCCTGGGGCCGCGCGGGGGGCTGGGCGCCGCCTTGGCCCCGGCGCTGCAAGCCAGCGGCGCGATCCTGTTCGGCTGGTGGCTGGTGGGCGCGGCGCTGACGGGCTGGTGGGCGGCGCGGCTTCATGCCCGCCATGTCGAGGCACCGGCGCGGCTGGCCGATGCCGCGCGGCTCTTGGCCGGGAATGCCGACGCGCCGCGGCCGCAGGCGGATGGTGCGCTGGCCGGGCTGGCCGATGCGGTGAACCGGCTGGCCGACCAGCGCCAGACCCTGCAGACCGACATGGCCCGGCTGGTGGCCGAGGCGCAAGAGAAGGTGGCGCAGGAACGCGACCAGCTTGGCGCGCTGATGGCCGAGCTGCGCCAAAGCGTCGTGGTCTGCAATCTCGACGGCCGCATCCTGCTTTACAATGACCATGCCCGCGGGCTGTTCCATCGCGTCTCGGGCGGGCAGCTTGCCGGCGGGGCCGAGGCGATCGGGCTGGGCCGCTCGATCCACGCGGTGATCGACCGCGCGCTGATCGAGCATGCGCGCGAGACGGTGGACCGCCATATCGCGCGGGGCGACACGGCGGTTTCGGCGCAATTCGTCACCACCACCACCACCGGCAGCCTGCTGCATGTCGTGCTGGCGCCGGTGCGGCCGCAGGCGGGCGCGATCAGCGGCTATGTGCTGCTGCTTGACGACATCACCCAGGATTATGCCGCCCAGTCCCGCCGCGACCGCCGCCTGACCGAGCTGACCGAGGCCAGCCGCGCCTCGCTGGCCAATATGGGCGCGGCGCTGGACATGCTGGATTATCCCGACCTGGAGCCGGCCGAGCGCGACGGCTTCCACGCCATCGTCCGCGACGAGGTGGCGGCCATGGGCCAGCGGCTGGCGGCGATGACGGCCGATGCCTCGCAAGAGATCCTGACCCGCTGGCCCCTGCAGGAGATGCTGGGCGACGACCTGCTGGCGGCGGCGGCGCAGCATGTGCTGGCGCAGACCGGGCGGGTGGCCAAGGTGGAAAGCGCCGATGACGGTTTGTGGCTGCGACTGGACAGCTTTTCGCTGATCCAGGCGCTTGGCGCGCTGGCGGAATCGCTGTCGGGGCCGCAGGGCATGCCGTCCCTGACGCTGCGCCTTGCGCCTGCCGCGACGCCGGGCTGGGCGCATCTGGACCTGGTCTGGCCGCTCGATCCGGCCGCCCCGGCCGCGGGCGGCGATGGCGGTGCGCAGGCCGCCGCCCGCGACATCGCCGAGCGGCATGGCGGCGAATTGTGGCTGGAGCAGGACCGCCCGGCCGGCCTGTCCTTTTTCCGCTTCCTGCTGCCGACCGCCTCGGCCGGGCCCGAGGCCGAGGCGCTGGAGACGCGGCCGGAATTCTATGATTTCGACCTGTTCGCGGCCAGCGATTCCAGCCGCTCGCTGGACGACCAGCTGCTGGAGCGGCTGAGCTATACCGTCTTCGACACCGAGACGACCGGCCTGAACCCGGCGCAGGGCGACGAGATCATCCAGATCGGCGCGCTGCGCATCCTGAACGGCAAGATGCTGCGTGGCGAGCGTTTCGACCAGCTGGTCGATCCGGGCCGCGAGATTCCGCCCGAATCCATCCCCTATCACGGCATCCGCCCCGAGATGGTGCAGGGCCAGCCCCGCATCGCCGCGGTGCTGCCGGCCTTCCACGCCTATGCCGCGGACACGGTGCTGGTCGGCCACAACGTCGCCTTCGACATGCGCTTTTTGCAGATGAAAGAGGCGGCGACCGGGCTGCGCTTCGATCAGCCGGTGCTGGATACGCTGCTGCTGGCCAGCATCGCCCAGCCGCACGAGCCCTCGCATTCGCTGGAAGCCATCGCGGCGCGGCTGGGGGTCGAGATCACCCAGCGCCACAACGCGCTGAGCGATGCGCTGGTGACGGCCGAGGTGTTCCTGCGCCTGCTGCCGCTGCTGAAGGCGCGGGGCATCGTCACCCTGGGCCAGGCGCGCGCGGCGGCCGAGCATTCCTATTACGCCCGGCTGCGCTATTGACGGGCAGGGCCGGCGCCGGCCCTGCCCATGGCATCACAGCGCGCCAAGGTTCCAGAACAGCGTTTCGCCCGAACTGTCGTCCACGCCGTCATTGTCGGTCACCACCCAGGCGTCGCCCCGTGCGTCGAAGGCCAGCCCCTCGACCTTGTCCACGACATAGCCGTTGGTCAGCGCCCGCAGTTCCGGGATCAGGTCGCGGATTTCTTCCTTGGCGACGACCGGCAACTCGCCGTCCAGCGGGGCCGGCTGCAGGTCGGCCAGCGCCACGCGGAAGATCTTCTTCACCGCCGCCTTGTCGCCGATCAGGTTGTCGCGCTCGATGACATAGGCGTGCCCGCCCTTCACCGCGATTTCCGACAGGCCCATCCAGCCCTCGCCCTTCGGCTCCAGCGGATAGCGCACTGCGCCCCATTCCCCGGCATCGAGATCATAGGCCAGCAGCTTCACCTGCCCCTGCGGATCGTCGCTCCATTCGCGCTGCATCGCGACCCAAAGCGTGTTGCCCACCTTGGCGATGCCCTCGGCGCCGAAGCGGGTCTGATGCGCCAGCAATACGGCGGGCAGGGCGATTTCCTGCGTGATCTCGCCCGTCTCGTTCACATGCAGGATTGCGTGGGGCACCAGCTTGGCCGCATCGCCCTCGTTCGCCAGCCAGAAGCCGCCTTCGCCATCCGAGGTCAGCCCCTCGATGTCGAGCTTTTGCGCCGGATCGCCGCCGCGGGTGACGATGGTCTGCTTCACGATCCGCGCCGGTTTCGTGCCGGTGTCGATCTCGTAGATCGAGGGCATGGCGGAATAGACGCTGTCCGAGGCGGCGAACAGCCGGTCCTCGCGCCCGGGGGCCGAGGCCAGCGCGCCAAGCGCACCCCAGCCGATCAGCCCGTCGGCGCCGGCCGAGGTCAGCATGGGATAGGCCGGTTCCGCGATGCTGCGCTCGAAGATCATCACATGCGCCCGTGCCGCGCCATCCTCGCCCAGATCGGCCTCGTTGGCAGTGACGAACAGGTTGCGCGCCGGGATGGCGACCGCCCCTTCGGGCGAGATGCCCGAGGGCAGGATCTGGGTCAGTTGCGGCGCTGCCGGGTCGGTCAGGTCATAGACCGCCACGACCGAGGCACGCTCGGACAGCACGAACAGATAGGGCGTCTCGCCAAAGCGGGCGAACTCGACGCTTTCGATCTCGACCCCTTTGGATTTCGAGCGTTTTTCGGGATAGTGGCCGATCTCGGCGATGGCATGTTCCAGCGTGGCGCCGGATTCGGAAACGACCGTGCCGTCCTTGTTCCAGATGGTGAAGCCGCGCGAGCCGCCCTTCCAGTCGCCTTCGTTGGCGGTGACGAAATGGTCGGCGTCGATCCATTTCACCCCGTCGGGTTCGCGCGGGATCGGGTCGGTCTTGCCGGAAAAGTCCAGCATGCCATCGGTCCTGGTATCGACATTCTCCAGCGCCACGGCGCCGGCCGGGAAATGCGCGGCGACCCGGCTGTCGGCGCCGATGACGGCGATGTGGTTGTTTTCCTGAAGCGTGACGACGATCTCGCCCGCCTCGTTGATGTCGACGAATTCGGGTTCGGGGTCTTCGGGGGCGATGCCGGCCAGGCCGGTCAGGTCGATCCGCTCAAGCGCCGCGCAATCGGGCATGCCGTCGCGGATGGGCAGCTTGGCCAGGAAGCCGGCGGGCATCTGCGGCAAGCCGCCGTCGCCCGCCTCCTCGTCGCGCTCGTTCTCGATCGCCACGGCTAGGAAGCTGCCGTCCGGCGCCACCGCCACCGAATCCGGCTGGCCGCCCAGGTCGCAAGAGGCCACCTCGGCCGCGCTGTCCAGATCGACCACGGCAAGCCGGCCCGAGGGTTTGGCACGGCTTTCCGAGGTGTTCACGCCGACGAAAGCGTGCGTGCCGATGATATGGGCGGTCGTCGGCTCGCCCTGCAGCGCGACATTGCCCAGCGGTTTCGGCGCCCTGGGATCGCGGATGTCGATCAGCCCGACCACGCCCAACGGGCTGTCAGTATAGATCAGCGTCATGCCGTCGGGCGAGGCCGAGACGATCTCGGCCGAGGAAGCGCGCGCCCTGTCTTCGCCCTCGGCCATGTTGGCGATGACCGGGATGGAGGCGATGCGGTTGAAGCTTTCGGACAGGGCGGGGCCGGCAAGAAGCGCAAGCATCGAGGCGGCGGAAAGCAGGCGGGCGGTCATGGCAACTCCTGGGATGCGGGTCGCGCGGACGCTAGGGCCGGCATGCAACGGTTCGGCAACGGTTGGCGGACAGTTTGATGTCATTTCTCCGGCTGCGCGGGGCGAAACCTGGGGGCGGGACCGGGGGGCAGGACCGGGACGCCGGCGCAGCGTCGCGCTGGGAAACTGTCGCCGTGCCTTGCCGGGATTCATTGGCCGTCAAAATAATTTGCAATACAAATTATTTTGACATACATGTATCATCATGACCAATCATCCGACCCCTGCGCGCGGCGGTTTCGGCCGCTATTTCGTGACGCTCGGCCGCCAGTGGCGGCGGGCCGTCGAGCAGGCCCTGGCCCCGGCCGGGCTGACCGATGCGACCTGGGCGCCGCTCATCCATCTGGCCGAGGGCGGCGACGGCATCAGCCAGACCGAGCTTGCCGCAAGGCTGGCGCTGGACGGCTCGACGCTGGTGCGGCTGCTGGATCTGCTGGAGGGCCGCGGCCTGGTCGAGCGCCGGCCCGATCCCGCCGACCGCCGTGCCCGCCGCATCCTGCTGACCGCCGCCGGCCGGGACGAGGTGGCGCGCCTGCGCCGGCTGCTGGACCGGATCGAGGCGGAGCTGCTGGCCGATCTGGACGATGCCGCGCTGGACGAGATGCTGCGCCACCTGTCCCGGATCGAGGCGCGCATCGCCCACAGGCTGGCGGTCGGGCAGGAATGAGCGCGGACTGGCTGCTGCGGCGCGGCTTCGACGGGGGCAGGCTGTGCTTTGCCAGCCGCACGGCACTGGCCTGCTGCCTTGCGGTTCTGGTCGCCTGGGCCATGGGGCTGGAGCATCCGCAATGGTCTGGCATGTCGGTCTGGGCGGCGGCGCAGCCCTTGCGCGGGCAATTGCTCGAAAAGGCCTTCTTCCGCTTTGCCGGGACGCTGGTCGGCACGGGGGCGGGGGTGCTGCTGGTGCTGGGCGCGCCGCTGCATCCGGGGATCCTGGTGCTGGGGCTGGCGCTCTGGGTCGGGCTTTGCACCTGGGCCGGCAATCTCCAGCGCGGCTTTATCGCCTATGGCACGGTGCTGGCGGGCTATTCGGCCTCGATGGTGGCGCTGCTGGACACGGCGCATCCCGACCGGGTGCTGCATCTGGGCGCCGACCGGTTGGCGACGGTGCTGACCGGGGTCGTGGTGGCGACGCTGGCCGGCTATTTCCTGGCCGGGCAGGGCGGTGTCGCCGATCTGCGCGCCCGCATCGGCGGCCTGCTGGTCGATCTGCTGCGCCATCTGGCCGGAACGGTGCCGGCCGAGGGCCGGGCGCTGCTGTCGCGCATCGCCGCGCTGGAGGAGGGCCTCGATCCCCATGCCGCCGGTTCGCTGCGCTCGCGGCGCGAGGTGCGGGCCAGCCGGGCGGTGCTGCTTGCCGCCATGCCGCTGCTGCTGCGGGCCGAGGGCGCGGCGCCGGTGCCGGTGCCGCTGGCGCGGCGGCTGGCCGATGCGGCGGTGGCGCTGCATCGCGACTGGATCGGCGCACGCGAGGCCGGGTTGCGTGCCGGCGGGGCGATGCTGCTGTTCGGCCTGATCTGGCTGGCCACCGGCTGGAGCCTCGGCCCCTTCATGCTGCTGGGCCTGTCGGTGATGATCTCGCTGTTCTCGACCTTCGAGAACCCGGCCCAGATGATGCGCCACGTCAGCGCCGGGCAGGCGCTCGGCATGGTGGCGGCGATCCTGTGCCACTGGCTGCTCTGGCCCCTGGCCCGGACCGAATTGCAGCAGATCCTGATGCTGGTGCCCTTGCTGATGCTGGCGCCGCTTTTTGGCCGGACACCGCCGGACCATGCTGGCCGCCACGGATTACAGCATGATCCTGTTGCTGATGTCGCAGCCGCATCTGCCGCTGCAGGAAGGCTTGCCGGACCTGCTGCTGAAGGGGCTGGCGGTCCTGGCCGCGCCGCTGACGGCCTGGGCCGGTTATCGGCTGGTCTATCCGGTCAGCCTGCAACGCCGCCAGCGGCACCTGGTGCAGATGATGCTGCGCGATCTGGCCGCAATCGCCGACAACCCGGATGCGCTGGCGCGCCGCCGGGTCTGGCAGGCGCGGCTGTATCATCGTGCGCTGCGGCTGGTGCGGCTTTCCGAGCGGCTGGCCGGGGCGCGCGACCGGGCGCTGGCGCAAAGCCTTGCCATTCTGACCCTGGCCCATGCCGCGATGCGCTGCCACGCGCTGCTGGCCGCGCCCGACACGCCGGACCCGACCCGACGCGCGGCGGGGCTGGCCCGGCGGCGGCTGGCGCGCATCGCCCGCGACGCCGGCCGCGCCGGCCCCAGCCTCGACCGGCTGGCGCAGCGTCTGGACGGCGCCGAGGCGCAGGCCATCCGGCAGGCGGCCCGCGGTTTGCGGCATGTGGCGCCGGCCGCCTGACCGCGCGGCGCCGGCGCGGGCTTCCGCCCTGTCAGCCCGCCAGCGGGCTTTTTCGCGCCGTATGGGGCTGGACGAGGTCATAGGCATGGCCCAGTTCCAGCACCGCCCGGTCCGCGTGCGGCGGCCCCATGATCTGCAACCCCATCGGCAGGCCCTGCGCGCCGAAGCCCGCCGGCACCGCCAGCACGGGGATGCCGGCCATGCTGCCCGGTATCACCACCTCCATCCAGCGGTGATAGCTGTCCATCCTGCGCCCGGCGATCTCCTTCGGCCAGGGCTCGCCGGCGTCGAAGGGGAAAAGCTGCGCCGTGGGCAGCGCCAGGTAATCGTAGCGGTCGAACAGCCGCAGAACCTCCTGGTACCAGGCCGAGCGCGACACCGAAGCCTCGAAGACCTGGCTGCCGGTCAGCGCGCGGCCGGTCTCGATCTCCCAGATCGCCTCGGGCTTCAGCAATGCGCGGGTGCGGGGCAGGTCGTGGACCGCCCGCAGGCTGCCCGAGACCAGAAAGCTGCGCAGCACGACCCAGGCCGACCACAGCCGCGCCATGTCGAATTGCGGCAGGGCGGGCTCGACGGCGCAGCCCATCGCCTCGAAGATCCGCAGCGCGCTTTCGCAGGTGTCCAGCACGCCCGGCGCCATCGCCAGATGGCCGCCCAGATCGCCCAGCCAGCCGATCCGCTTGCCCCTGGCATCGCCGGCCAGCGGCGCGGCGAATTCCGCGCCGTCGCCCGCCAGCGACAGCGGCAGCCGCGGATCGCGGCCGGCCTGGGTCGCAAGCAGCATGGCAAGGTCGGCGACATTGCGCGCCATCGGCCCCTCGTGGCCGAGCTGCTGGAAGAACAGCTCGGGCGCCGGGCCGTTGGGCACCCGGCCCATCGAGGGGCGGAAGCCATAGACGTTGTTCCAGCCCGCCGGGTTGCGCAGCGAGCCCATCATGTCGCTGCCATCCGCGACCGGCAGCATGTGCAGCGCCAGCGCCACCGCCGCGCCGCCGGAACTGCCGCCCGCCGAAAGCGCCGGATCCCAGGCGTTCGGCGTGGTGCCGAACAGGGCGTTGTAGGTATGCGAGCCAAGGCCGAATTCCGGCGTGTTCGTCTTGCCGATCAGGATCGCGCCGGCCGCGCGGCTGCGCTCGACCAGCACGGAATCGGCCTTGGGCAGGTGGTCCCGGAGGCCGCGGAACCCCATGGTCGTGGGAATGCCGGCGGTCGCGGTCAGATCCTTGGGCGCCTGCGGGATGCCGTGCAGCCAGCCGCGCGACCGCCCCGCCGCCAGTTCCGCATCCGCCGCGCGGGCTTCGGCCAGCAGCGCCTCGCGCGGGCGCAGCGAGACGAGGGCGTTCGCTCTGGGATTCAGCGCCTCGATCCGGTCCAGGAAGGCCGTCATCACCTCGACGCAGCCCAGGTCGCGGGCCTGGATGGCGCGGCTGAGGTCCAGCGCCGAAAGCCCGGTGATCCCGGTCGCGGGCAGGGGGGTCGGGGAAGGGGTGCCGGTCGCCGGGGTCGGTTTCATCATCGCATGCGGATCAGGGGACAGGGTGGCCTGCCGGCGATGTTCGCCCGTCGCGCGGGCTGGCGCAACCCCGGTGCCTGTTCTGCGCCCGTCCTGCGCCCGATCCGGGCGGATCTGGTTCGATCGCAGTATGTCCGGGCCGCGTGACGCATATCGCAAGCCTCCTACCGCCCCTGTCGGCGTTCCGGGTCTTGGTGCTGCAGGCTAGGGCGCGCCGGCTTCCGTGCCGGCCAGCCGTGCCAGCGCCCTGTCGAGGGCCTCGGCCTCCGGCCCCAGCTCGGCGAGCAGCTCGGCCTGGAAGGCCTCGGCGATGCGCCCGAGCCGCGCCATCAGCGCGCGGCCCTCGGGCGTCAGCTCCAGCACCACCAGCCGGCGGTCGGCCGCGTTGCCCGATTTGCGCACCCAGCCCGCCTCTTGCAGCCGCGCGGCGGCGCGGCTGACCACCGACTTGTCCAGATGCACCCGCGCGTTGATGTCGCGCACGCTCACCGCGCCGGAATGGGCCAGATGCGCCAGAACCCGCCATTCGGGAATGCTCAGCCCGGCCTCGGCCGCGTAGCGGGCGGCAAAGCGGCGGCTGACCTGGGCGGCGGCGACCGACAGGCGATAGGGCAGGAACCGGTCCAGAGCGAATGACATGCGCTTCTCCTTGGCCGGCAGAACAGCAGAAAGCCGTTGCGCCTGCAACAAGGATCGGCCGGGCCGCAGATCCGCGTTGACATCGTTGCCAATGCAACGGCATATTCGTTGCAATAGCAATGATAACGACCGAGGAGGAGCGCCCATGACCCACGACCTGCCGCGCGGGATGACCCGCGCCACCGTCGCCACCGGCACGCATCCGGGCTACATGCCCGGCTTCGGCAACGATTTCGAGACCGAGGCCCTGCCCGGCGCCCTGCCGCAGGGCCAGAACAGCCCGCAGAAATGCGCCTACGGGCTTTATGCCGAGCAGCTGTCCGGCACCGCCTTCACCGCGCCGCGCGGCCAGAACGAGCGGACCTGGTGCTATCGCATCCGGCCCTCGGTCCGCCATACCGGCGATTTTGCGGCCATCGACCTGCCCCATTGGAAGACGGCGCCGAATGTGCGCGACGACATCGTCAGCCTGGGCCAGTATCGCTGGGATCCGATCCCGGTGCCGGAGGAGGAGCTGACCTGGATCACCGGCATGCGCACCATGACCACGGCCGGCGACGTGAACATCCAGGTCGGCATGGCCAGCCATGTCTACCTGGTGACGCAATCCATGCAGGATGAATACTTCTTCTCGGCCGACAGCGAATTGCTGGTCGTCCCGCAAGAGGGCCGGCTGCGCTTCTGCACGGAACTGGGCGTGATCGAGCTGGAGCCGAAGGAGATCGCCATCATCCCCCGCGGCCTCGTCTATCGCGTCGAGCTGCTGGAAGGCCCGGCCCGCGGCTTTGTCTGCGAGAATTACGGCCAGAAGTTCGACCTGCCGAACCGCGGCCCGATCGGCGCCAATTGCCTGGCCAATCCGCGCGACTTCAAATGCCCGGTCGCCGCCTTCGAGGATCGCGAGGCCCGCTCGCGCATGGTCATCAAGTGGTGCGGCCGGTTCCACGAGACCTGGATCGACCACAGCCCGCTGGACGTGGTGGCCTGGCACGGCAATTACTGCCCCTGCAAATACGACCTGCGGACCTATGCGCCGGTGGGTGCGGTGCTGTTCGACCATCCCGACCCGTCGATCTTCACCGTGCTGACCGCGCCCTCGGGGCAGGAGGGGACGGCGAATATCGACTTCGTGCTGTTCCGGGAACGCTGGCAGGTGGCCGAACACAGCTTCCGCCCGCCCTGGTATCACAAGAACATCATGTCCGAGCTGATGGGCAATATCCACGGCATCTATGACGCCAAGCCGCAGGGCTTCGCGCCGGGCGGCATCAGCCTGCACAATTGCATGCTGCCGCACGGCCCCGACCGCGACGCCTTCGAGGGGGCCTCCAACGCGGAACTGAAGCCCGAGAAGCTGGACGACACCATGTCCTTCATGTTCGAGACCCGCTTTCCCCAGCACCTGACCGAATTCGCCGCCCGCGAGGCCCCGATGCAGAAGGACTATATCGAGGTCTGGAAAAAGCTGGAGAAGAAGTTCGACGGCACGCCGGGCGGGAAGTGACGCGCACCGGGATCCGTGGCCCCCGGACCCGTGGCCCCCGGAGGCCGGGGGTTTCACACCCGTCGCCGGCTGGTTCCCGAACCAGTGGCGCACCAGCCGGCGACCTCCCGTGGGATATTTTCACAAGAAAGAAGGAAGATGCGCATGGCCTTGCTGCGGTCTCGGGTCGAAAGCGCCAATCGGCCGGATTGTCCCTTTCCCCTGAACAACCTGCCCTATGGGGTGTTCTCCGTGTCGGGCACTGCGCCGCGCTGCGGGGTGGCCATCGGCGACATGATCCTGGATCTGGCCGAATGCGAGGCGTGCGGGCTGGTCGATGCGGACGGCACCTTCGCGCAGCCGGCACTTAACAGCTTCATGGCGCTTGGCCGGGCGCGTTGGGACGCAGTGCGTGCGCGGCTGACCGAACTGCTCGCCGAGGGCGCGACGCCAGACCTGCCGCTGGTCGCCATGTCTGACGCGCAGATGCACCTGCCGATCCGGGTCACGGAATACACCGACTTCTATGCCTCGAAGAACCATGCCTTCAACGTCGGCGTGCTGTTTCGCGGTCCCGAGAACGCCCTGCCGCCGCAATGGACGCATATGCCCATCGGCTATAACGGCCGGGCCTCGTCGGTGGTGGTCTCGGGCACGCCGATCCGGCGGCCGATGGGGCAGGTCCGGGGCGAGGCCGGGCCGGAATGGGTGCCCTGCCGCCGGCTGGACCTGGAGCTGGAGCTGGGCGCCGTCGTCGGCGCGGACAGCGAGATGGGCAGCCGCGTCAGCGTCGATCAGGCCGAGGCGATGATCTTCGGCTATGTCCTGCTGAACGACTGGTCGGCGCGCGACATCCAGGCCTGGGAATACCAGCCGCTGGGGCCCTTCCAGTCCAAGGCGCTTGGCACCACCATCGGCGCCTGGATCGTGACCCAGGCGGCGCTGGAGCCGTTCCGTTGCGCAGGGGCCGAGAGGCTGAACCCGCTGCTGCCCTATCTGCACGAGCGGCGGCCGGGGCTTTACGACCTGGAGATCGGCTGGACCATGAACGGCCAGGTGATGGGACGGACGAATTACAACGTCATGTATTACTCCAGCGCCCAGCAGCTGGCGCATCACACCAGTTCCGGCTGTCCGATGCGGGTCGGCGACCTCCTGGGCTCGGGCACGATCTCGGGGCCGGGCCGCGACCAGGCCGGGGCGCTGCTGGAGATGACCGGGGGCGGCAAGGCGCCGGTCACGGTCAATGGCGCGCCCCGCACCTTCATCGAGGATGGCGACGAGATCGGGCTTTTCGCCCAGGCGCAGGGCGCGGGCTATCGCATCGGCTTCGGACCCTGCACCGGGCGCATCCTGCCGGCGCAGCCATGAGCGCGGCCCTGGCCGCGGCAAGGGGGCTGTCGCCGGTCCTGCTGCGGCATCGGCGCGCGCCCGAAACCCGCCCGGCCCGTTGATCGGCGCCGCGCGGTCGGGCAACATCGGCCAGGCGCGCGCTTGTCGACCAGGCGCCCAGCAGCCGGGCGCCGGCATGGAGAAGACATGGAGAAAAGGACCGAGTTCCACATCTGGTATTGGATCCTGGCCTTCCTGGCCGTGATCCTGGTCCAGGATCTGTTGTCGGGCGCGCGCGATGTCGCGCCGATCAGCTACAGCCAGTTCGAGGATTACCTGGAGCAGGGCCGCATCTCGTCGGTGGCGGTTGGCGGCGACCGCATCACCGGCAATTTCAATAGCCCGGTCGACGGCCGCAACCAGTTCGTCACCACCCTGGTCGATCCGGCCGTCCTGGAGCGCATCGACCAGGCCGGGGTCGAGATCAGCGGCGTGCCGCAGAACACCTGGCTTGGCGCGCTGCTGTCCTGGGTGGTGCCGGTGGTGCTGTTCCTGGCACTGTGGATGTTCGTCTTTCGCAAGTTCGCCGAGCGCCAGGGCCTGGGCGGCTTCATGCAGGTCGGCAAGAGCCGGGCCAAGGTCTATATGGAAAAGGAAACCGGCGTGACATTCGCCGATGTCGCCGGCGTGGACGAGGCCAAGGCCGAGCTGGAGGAGATCATCGCCTTCCTGCGCGACCCCGAGGGCTATGGCCGCCTGGGCGCGCGCATTCCCAAGGGGGTGCTGCTGGTCGGTCCGCCCGGCACCGGCAAGACGCTGCTGGCGCGGGCCGTGGCGGGCGAGGCGGGGGTGACCTTCCTGTCGATCTCGGGCTCGGAATTCGTCGAGCTGTTCGTCGGCGTCGGTGCCGCGCGGGTGCGCGACCTGTTCGAGCAGGCCCGCAAGAGCGCCCCGGCCATCATCTTCATCGACGAACTCGACGCGCTTGGCCGCGCCCGCAACTCGGGCCAGTTCACCGGCGGCAATGACGAGCGCGAGCAGACCCTGAACCAGCTGCTGTCCGAGCTGGACGGCTTTGACCCTTCGTCGGGCGTGGTGCTGCTGGCCGCGACCAACCGGCCCGAGATCCTGGACCCGGCGCTGCTGCGCGCCGGCCGCTTCGACCGGCAGGTGCTGGTGGACAAGCCCGACCGCAAGGGCCGCATCGACATCCTCAAGGTGCATATGAAAAAGGTGCGGCTGGCCCCGGATGTCGAGGTCGGGCAGGTCGCCGCGCTGACGCCGGGCTTTTCCGGCGCCGACCTGGCCAACCTGGTGAACGAGGCGGCACTGCTGGCCACCCGGCGCAGCGCCGATGCCGTTGCCATGGCCGATTTCAACCAGGCGGTCGAGCGTATCGTCGCCGGGCTGGAAAAGCGCAACCGCCTGCTGAACCCGCGCGAGCGCGAGATCGTCGCCTGCCACGAGATGGGCCATGCGCTGGTCGCCATGGCGCTGCCCGGCGTGGACGTGGTCCACAAGGTCTCGATCATCCCGCGCGGTATCGGCGCGCTTGGCTATACCATCCAGCGCCCGACCGAGGACCGCTTCCTGATGACCCGCGCCGAGCTGGAGGACAAGATCGCCGTCCTGCTGGGCGGGCGGGCGGCGGAAAGCGTGGTCTTCGGCCATCTCTCGACCGGCGCGGCCGACGATCTGGTCAAGGCGACCGACATTGCCCGCGCCATGGTCACGCGCTATGGCATGGACGACGATCTGGGCCATGTCAGCTATGACAGCGACCGCCCCGGCTTCCTGGGCACGAACGAGCAGGGCTCGTGGCTGAGCCGGCGTTATTCCGAGGCCACGGCGCAGCGGATCGACGCGGGGGTCAAGCAGATCACCGACAGGATCTTTGCCCGCACCGTGGCGCTGCTCGAGGCCAATCGCGACCTCCTGGAGCAATCCGCGCGCGAATTGCTGGTGCGCGAGACGCTGGAGGATGCCGAGCTGCGTGCCTTCGCGGCAAGGGTGCGGCCGGCGGCCGCGGCCGCCTGAGCCCAGCCCGGCCGGTCAGGCCAGCAGCGCCGCCATCCCGCGGACCTGCGCCAGGGCCGCGGCATTCAGCGTCCGCGCGGCCTCGTCGGTCCCGGCCTCGGTGTAAAGCCGCAGCTCCGGCGCGTTGCCGGACGGGCGCAGGTGGATGATCGCGCCGTCCGCGAAGGTCATGCGCAGCCCGTCGGTCTGGTCGATCCGCAACAACCCGCCGGCCAGCGGGCCGAATTGCGCCTCGATCCGGGCGCGGCTCTCCGCCTCGCTGCCCGCGGTCAGCCAGGCCAGGATCGCCTGGGAATCCCGGGTCGGGAAATCCTGCAGCCGGTCGCTGAAGGTCACGCGCCGCGGCAGGCCGGCGCAAAGCTCGGCCAGCGGCCGCGCCCTGGCCGCCGCCAGCACCGCGACCACCGGCAGGACCGCGTCGCGCGTCGGCAGCGCCGCCAGCCGCCGCCCGTCCCGCACGATCTCGCTGCCCAGCAGGAAGCCGCCGTTCGCCTCGTAGCCGCAGACCGGTCCCAGGGTCTCGCACGCCGCCTCGCTCATCGCCGCGATGACATAGGGCGAGCCGATGCGGGTGCGGATGGTGCGGGCGAAGGCCCCGCTCAGTTCCAGCGCGGTATTGCTGCTGACCGGGGTGACGACGCATTCGGCGCCCAGTTCGCGGGCGCAAAGCAGGCCCAGCAGGTCGCCGCGCAGCCATTCGCCGCGGTGGTCGGCCAGGAGCGGACGGTCGGAATCGCCGTCGGTCGAGACGATGGCGTCCAGCCGCTGCCCCGCCGCCCAGTCCCGCGCCAGGGCGATGTCCTCGGGCCGCAGCGCCTCGGTATCGACGGGGATGAAACGGTCCGAGCGGCCCAGCGGCAGAACCTCGGCGCCAAGCGCGCGCAGGATGCGGGCGATGAGGTCGCGGCCGACGGCGGAATGCTGGTAAAGCCCAAGCCGCAGCCCCGAAAGCGCGTCCTTGCCGAAGAAGTCCAGATAGCGGCGCAGATAGCCGTCCTCGATGTCCATGGGCTCGGGCAGGGGGGCGGCTTCGGCCAGCCCGCCGTCGGGGTCGAAGCGGGCGGGATCCGGCGCCAGCGCCTGCCGGGCCATGCCTTCCTCGTCCGGCTTCAGGATCTCGCCGCCGGGGCGGTGGAACTTGATGCCGTTGCGGTCGTCGGGAATATGGCTGCCCGTGACCATGAGCGAGGGGATGGCGCGGCCAAAGGCGTAATGCGCCAGCGCCGGCGTGGGCACATGGCCGCAGAACAGCGCCCGCCCGCCCGCGTCGCGGACCGCCTGGGCGCAGGCGCGCAGGATGCGCGGGGTCGAGGGGCGCAGGTCGCCCGCCAGCGCCACCTCGGTTCCGGGGGCGAACTCGCCGATCTCGCGCAGGTATTGCAGGAAGCCCTGGACGCAGCCATGGGCCACGCGGTCGGTCAGCGCGCTGGCCAATCCGCGCGCGCCGCTGGTGCCGAAGGCGACGCCGCTTTGCGCCATCAGCGTCCGGAGGGTGAGGGGGCCTGTCTCGGTCATGCTCGAAGCTCGCTCTTTGGAAAGCCGATCATGCAGGCGCGGCGGGCGGTTCGTCCAGAGCCGCCGTGCCGGGTCTCGCGGCTTCTCTGTTCCGAAAATACCCGAAATCCCGCGACGCCGGGCGCAAGCCGGGCCCGGATCGCGGCCACCTTGCGGCGCTGGCAAGCCGCTGAAACCGGTGGCAGAATGCGCCGATGGACCCGGATCAGATCCTCAGCCGCCTTGCCGTGTCGCTGGCCATCGGCCTGCTGGTCGGGCTCGAACGCGGCTGGCGCACCCGCGACGAGCGCGAGCATCAGCGCGCCGCCGGCCTGCGCACCTTCGCGCTGGCCGGGCTGACCGGCGGGGCGACCGGCGTCCTGGCGCTGCAATACGGCGGTCTGGTGATCGGCATCGTGTTCTGCGGCTTCGCGCTGGTCTTTGCCGCCTTCCAATGGCTGGAATCGCGGCTCGACCGGAATGTCAGCGCCACCTCGGCGGTGGCGGGGATGCTGGTCTTCCTGCTGGGCGCGCTGGCCGTCACCGGGCCGCTGGTCCCGGCCGTCGCCGCCGCCGTGGCGATGACGCTGCTTCTGGCGGGGCGCGAACACCTGCACCGCTGGGTCGCGGCGCTGAGCTGGGCCGAGATCCGGGCGATCCTGACGCTGGCGGCCATGTCCTTCCTGCTGCTGCCGGTCATCCCCGACCGCAGCGTCGATCCCTGGGGCGCGGTCAACCTGCGCGAGATCTGGCTGCTGGCGATCCTGATCGCCGGGATTTCCTTTGCCGGCTATGTCGCGGTCCGGGCCTTTGGCGACCGGCTGGGGATCGTGGTGATGGCGGCGGCCGGGGGGCTGGCCTCATCGACCGCGACCACGCTGGCCTTTGCCCGGCTGGGCAAGGCCCAGCCCGGCGCCGCCCGGCTGCTTGCCGCCGGCATCCTGATTTCCGGCATCGTCATGCTGGTCCGCGTCGGCGTGGTGACGGTCGGGTTGAACCGGGCGCTGCTGGCGCATCTGGCGCTGCCGCTGGCGGCGGGGGCGGCGGTGATGGCCGCGGCGGCGGCGCTTCTGCTGTGGCGGCGGCCGGCGCAGGCCGGACCGGCGCTGCCGATCAGCAACCCGCTGGCGGTGGGCACGGCGCTGAAGATCGCCGCCTTCATCGCCCTCGTGCTGCTGGCGGCCGAGATCCTGCGCCACCACTATGGCGATGTCGGCGTGCTGATCATCGCGGCGATCTCGGGCATCGGCGATGTGGATGCGGTGTCGATCTCGATGGCGCGGCTCGGCGGCGGCGACCTGGCCACCCCGGTCGCGGCGCGCGCGATCCTGGTCGCGGTGGCGGTGAATACCCTGTCCAAGGCGGCGATGGCGGCGCTGGTCGGCAACCGGCGGATCGGGCTGACCGTCGCCGGGATCAGCGCGCTGGCGCTTGCCGCCGGGCTGGCGGCGGTCTGGGCGCAGGCGGTGCTGGAGCGGGGATGAACGCCGCCCCTAGACCGGGCCGGAATCGCCGAAATCGATGCTGTCGAAGATCCGTGTGACCTTTTGCGCATAGTCCGGACTGTCCAGCCAGTCGGCCAGCTTGTCCATGGTGGCGATGAAGGCCTGCACCTCGGCCGGCGAGAGCGGCTCGAACACCGCCTCCAGCGCGCGGGCGGAGAGCAGGTCGGCGCGGTCGCGCACCCTCTGCCCGGCCTGGGTCACGAACAGGCCGAAGCGGCGGGCGTCGGCATCGTCGTTGCGCCGCTCGACATGGCCGCTGCGCACCAGATTCTGGATCAGCCGCGACACCAGGCTGCGCTCCAGCCCGGTCATCACCGTCAGTTCGGCAAAGGTCGTGCCGGGATTGTCGCCGATCAGCCGCAGCACCCGGATCGTGCGCACGTCCAGCCCGACCAGGGCGATGAAACGATCCTCGACCGAGCGGATCGATTCGGTCGCCAGCAGGTTCAGCTTGTAGATCGCGTTGCCCTGACGAAAGCTTCTCGACCAGGTTTTTCCCATGTTTCCGCCCATTTGTCCGTCCTTGGCCCGGGGCATAGCAAAGGTGAAATAATTCCTTTGCGCAATGATCTTATTATGCAACAATTTCATATCAAGACAGACAGGCGTGATTCGCAGGGAGGGAAGCATGGGTCTGATCGAGGATATCGTCGCGCAGGAAAGCACCTTCGTCGGTTGGCGCCGCGCGATGCACGAAAACCCGGGTATCGGCTTTCAGGAAACCTTTGCCGCCGAACTGGTCGCGCGCAGCCTGCGCGATTTCGGCTTTGACGAGGTGCATGCCGGCATCGGCGGCACCGGCGTGGTGGGGGTGCTGCGCGGCAAGCGGGAATCGAACCGCGCCATCGGGCTGCGGGCGGATATGGACGCGCTGCCGATCCAGGAGGAGACCGGCAAGCCCTATGCCTCGAAGGTTCCGGGCGTGATGCATGCCTGCGGCCATGACGGCCATACCGCGACGCTGCTGGCCGCGGCCTGGCACCTGGCGCGGACCCGCGACTTCGCCGGCACCGTGCATTTCATCTTCCAGCCCGCCGAGGAGGGGCTGGGCGGTGCGCTTGCGATGATCCGTGACGGGCTGCTGGAGCGTTTCCCCTGCGACCGGCTTTACGCCTATCACAATTTCCCCGGCATGGAGCAGGGCCATATCTACAGCAGCATCGGCCGGGCCATGGCGGGATGCAGTTTCTTCACCATCCGGGTGCAGGGGCGGGGCGGCCATGCCGCGCTGCCGCAGACCACCGTCGACGCGGCGCAGATCGCCGCCAATCTGGTGGTGACGGCGCAAAGCGTCGTGGCGCGCAACCTCGATCCGCTGGAAACCGGCATCCTGTCCTTTACCGATGTCTATGCCGGCACCAACAGCCATAACGTCATCCCCGACAAGGCCACGCTCAAGGGTTGCCTGCGCTATTTCGACAAGGCGGTCGGTGCGCTGATGAAGCGGCGGCTGGACGAGGTCGCCCAAGGCGTCGCCGCGACCTATGGCGGCGCGGCGCGCGTGGAATATGACGACAATTTCGTGCCGCTGGTCAACGATGCCGAGGCGACGGGTGTGGCCCTGGCCGTCGCGGCCCAGGTGGTCGGGCCGCAGCGGGTGCATGCCGATGCGCCGCCGCTGACCGGCAGCGAGGATTTCGCCTTCATGACCGAGCGCGTGCCGGGCAGCTATGTCCTGGTCGGCGCCGGCCCCGGCGCCATGCCGCACAATCCCGGCTATGACTTCAACGATGCGATCCTGACGGTGGCGGCCAGCTATTTCTGCCGCCTGGTCGAAACCGAACTGGCCTGAGCGCCCCCTGCCCGGCAGGGCTTGCAAGGATTACCCGCATGGAACATGTCTTCTCGGTGGCCAACGGCCCCGTGCTGTGGCTGCTTGCCGGCCTGATCGTCGGCACCGTCGTGGTGCAGGCATTGCTTTACCTGCGCATGACGCTGCGCCTCTCGAACGATTACGGCATCCTGACCCGCGACGAGCGCCTGCGGGTCTACAAGACCGCGACGATCAACTCGATCGGGCCGGCGATCGCGGTCTTCTTCGTCGCCGTCTCGCTGGTCGCCATGGTGGGCGGGCCGGTGACGCTGATGCGGGTCGGGGTGATCGGCTCGGCCATCTTCGAATTCGTCGCCGCCGAGATGGGCGCCAAGGCCGCGGGCGCGACGCTGGGCACCGACAGCTACACGCTGCAAGCCTTTACCGCCTCGGTCTGGGTGATGACGCTGGGCGGCATGGGCTGGCTGGTCAGCACCTTCCTGATGACGAAAAGCCTCGACCGCACGCGCGACAAGCTGTCGGTCGGCAATCCGCAGCTGATCCGGGCGCTTGGCAGCGCGACGCCGGTGGCGATCTTCCTGACGCTGGGGCTGGGCGCGGCCGTGGCCAAGACCGGGCTGGCGGAGATCGCCGTGGCCTGGGACGATCTGGCCGCGCTGCTGATCGGGGCCGGCACCATGCTGGTGCTGGGCCAGCTTGGCAAACGCTGGCTGTGGCTGCGCGAATGGGCCGTGGGCTTCGCGCTGATCGGCGGGCTCGCCGCCGGATATCTCGTCGGCCAGATCCTGGCCTGATCCCCAAGCATCAGGAGCGATCCATGACCAAGCAGAACCTCGAGACCCATTACCGGACCAGCTTCATCCCGCGGGCGCATCGCATCGGGCGCATCACGCTGCTGATCGCCATGGCGGTCTGCCTGCTGCCCGCGCTCTACCTGTCCTTCGTGCTGGGCGCCTGGCCCGGCGCCGGGGTGATCCTGACCGGCTTTCTGGCCGTGCTGGCCTTTGTCGGCATCATCTGGATCGTCGAGCCGATCTCGTATTTCCCGGTGCTGGGGGTGTGCGGCACCTATATGAGCTTCCTGTCGGGCAATATCGGCAACATGCGCATGCCGGTGGTGATCTCGTGCCAGCAGGCCGTCGAGGCCGAGACCGGCTCGCGCAAGGCCGAGGTCGCGGCGGTGCTGGGCATCGCCGTCTCGGTGCTGGTGAACCTGGTCTTCCTGGTGGCGCTGGTGGTGATCGGCCGGGCGCTGATCGACGCCATGCCCGCGCCGATGGCGCTGGCGGTCAAGGAATACACGCTGCCCGCGCTTTACGGCGCCGTGCTGGTCATGTTCATGAACAGCGCCACCCGCCGCAACGCGCTGACCGGCATTCTGTGCGGGCTTGCGATCTTCCTGTCGCCGATCCCCGGCGTTCTGGGCACGGCGGTCGCGGGCATCCTGGCGATCCTCGTCTGCTTCGCGACCAACCGCAGGCCCGCACGCCCGGCCGGCAGCGGCCAGTCCGCCTGACCATCCCCGCGGCTCGGGCTGTCCCGGGCGGCGCCGCCGGCCGGCTGTCCCGGAGCGGGGCCTCAGCGATCCGCTTCGGCCAGCCGCACCAGTTCCGCCACCCGTTCCGCATTCGAGGCGGCCGGGTGGCCATCCATGTTCAGCAGGTTGTTCTCGAACCCGATCCGCGCCTTGCCGCCCCGCCGCATCGCCGCCAGCAGGCATGCGGTCTCGGCCGGGCCGAAGGCGCAGGCCGCCCAGTCGGCGGCCAGCCCGGCGGCGCGCTGGCGGGCCAGGGGCGCGTCGAGCTCCGAGGGCTGCGAGATCTGGCCCGCCGCATAGCGGCCCAGCACATGCAGGATCTGCAGCCCCGCGGCCGGCACGGTGCCATCCGCCAGCAGGGCGGCGAGCCGGTCCACCTCCTCGGGCGCATAGAGGATATGCTGCACCGCGATCCCGGCCGCGGCGCAATCGTGGAAGAAGGCGCGGGTCAGCCGCGCATCCGGCTCGGCCGTGATCTCGCGCAAGGCGACCGAGACCGCGGCCGGGCGCAGCCGCGCCACCAGCGCGCGCTGCTCGGCGGGACTGTAGCGGCCCACCGCCTCGGTGGTGATCTGCACTGCCATATCGGGCACCGCGCGGGCCAGTTCGGCGATCAGCTCGGCATAGAGCCCGGCGTCCAGCACATGCCGGCCCTCGGCGTCCCGGACATGGGCATGGATGCCGCCTGCGCCAGCCGCATGGCACGCCCGCGCGCAGCCGACGATTTCGGGGATGGTGACGGGCAGGGCGGGGTGGTCCGCCTTGCCGCGCCGCGCGCCGTTCGGCGCGACCATGATCCGCGGCAGGCTCATGCCGCCAGCGCCCCGCGGATCGCGCCCGAAAGCTTGCCGACCAGCTCGTCGATCTGCGCGTCCTCGATGATGAAGGGCGGCGCCAGCAGGATGTGGTCGCCGCGCTGCCCGTCGATGGTACCGCCCATCGGATAGCAGATCAGCCCGGCCTCGAAGGCCAGTTTCTTGATCTGTGCATGCAGCTTGCGCGCCGGGTCGAAGGGGGTCTTGCCGGCGCGGTCCTCGACCAGTTCGATGCCGCGGAACAGCCCGCGGCCGCGGATGTCGCCGACATGCGGATGCTGGCCGAACTCGGCCCGCAGCGCCGCGTCGAGCTTGGCGCCCTGGTCGCGCACCCGCGCCAGCAGGCCGCGCCCCAGGATGGCGTCCAGCACCGCCCCGGCCGCCGCCGCCGCCATCGCATGGCCCATATAGGTATGGCCATGCTGGAAAAAGCCCGAACCCGCCGCGATGGCACCGTAGATGCGCCCCGAGGCCAGCAGCGCCCCGACCGGCTGGTAGCCGGCGCCCAGTCCCTTGGCGATGGTGATCATGTCGGGCGCGACGCCGTCCTCCTCGCAGGCGAAAAGATGGCCGGTCCGTCCCATGCCGCACATCACCTCGTCGAGGATCAGCAGCACGCCATGGCGGTCGCAGATCTGGCGGATGCGCTTCAGATAGCCGGGCACGGCGGGCACCGCGCCGGCGGTCGCGCCTACAACCGGCTCGGCGATGAAGGCCATCACCGTCTCGGGGCCGAGGCGGCGGATCTCGGCCTCCAACTCGTCGGCGGCGCGCTGGCCGTAGGCCTCCTGCGTCTCGTCCTCCTGCCGGTCGCGATATTCGTAGCAGGGCGCGATATGGCTGGTCTCGACCAGCAGCGGCGCGAATTGCGCCCGCCGCCAGGCATTGCCGCCCGCCGCCAATGCGCCCAGCGTATTGCCGTGATAGCTCTGCCGCCGGGCGATCACCCGGTGCCGCTGCGGCTGGCCGATCTCCAGGAAATACTGCCGCGCCAGCTTGATCGCTGCCTCGACCGCCTCGGAGCCGCCCGAGACCAGATAGACCCGCTCGATCCCCTCGGGCGCATGGGCGGCCAGTGCGTCGGCCAGCGATTCGGCGGGCTCGGAGGTGAAGAAGCCGGTATGGGCAAAGGCCAGCGCATCCAGCTGCGCATGCAGCGCGGCGCGCAGCCCGGCATCGGAATGGCCAAGGCAGGACACCGCCGCCCCGCCCGAGCCGTCCAGATAGCGTTTCCCAGAGGAATCAATGATGTAGCAGCCTTCGCCGCGTGCCGCCACCGGCAGCACCCCCTTGGTCGTTCGTCCGAAAACATGTCCGGGCATCGCGACTCCATCCTTTCATGGGCCAGTGATCGGCAAATTTAATTGCATTGTTTGGTAATTTATGCAAATAAATTTGCGAGCGCGGTGCCGGTCTCTCGGTGCCGTTCCACAGGGAGAAAGAACAAATGAAGACGCTTTTCGCATTCGCCGGCGCTGCCACCCTGGCCCTGGGCATCGGGACCGCCGCCATGGCCGAGGATCTGGTCGTCGCCACCGACACCGCCTTCGTGCCCTTCGAGTTCAAGGAGGGCGACAAGTATGTCGGCTTCGACATCGACCTCTGGGATGCCATCGCCGCCGAGATCGGCGTCACCTATAAGCTGCGGCCGATGGATTTCGCCGGCATCATCCCGGCCTTGCAGACCGGGCAGGTGGACGTGGCGCTGGCCGGCATCACCATCAAGCCCGAGCGGCAGGAGGTCATCGACTTCTCGGACGGCTATTACGACAGCGGCCTGATGCTGATGGTGCCGGTCAACAGCGAGGTCGCCAGCCATGCCGACCTGGCCGGCAAGACCCTGGCGGTCAAGACCGGCACCTCGTCCTCGGACTATGCCGAGGAGAACTTCAAGGAAACCACGCTGCGCAAGTTCCCCAACATCGACAACGCCTATCTGGAGCTGCGCACCGGCGGCGTCGATGCGGCCATGCATGACACGCCGAACGTGCTTTACTACATCGCCACCGCCGGCGGCGGCCAGGTCAAGGCCGTGGGCGAGCAGATGATGGCGCATGAATACGGCATCGGCTTTCCCAAGGGCAGCGAGTTGACCCCCAAGGTCAACGAGGCGCTGGCCAAGCTCAAGGCCGACGGGCGCTACGAAGCGATCTACGAGAAATGGTTCGGCACCAAGCCCGCCGAGTGATCGTTCCGGGCGGCCAGCGCGGGTGACGGGGACCGATCCGTCCCCGTCCGTCCGGCCGTATCCTGTCCTTTCCGCGTCACGGAGGTCTTCCCTTGGAAGTCGATTGGTCCGTCGTTCCCGGCTTCTTGCCGCAACTTCTCGCCGGCGCCCGCGTCACCATCCTCATCGCGCTGGCCGGTCTGGTCGGTGGCACCGTCCTCGGGCTGATCGCCGGGCTGATGCGCGCCTATGGCGGCGTCATCCTGAACGCCATCGCCTTCGCCTATATCGAGGTGATCCGGGGCACGCCGATCGTGGTGCAGGTGATGTTCCTGTATTTCGCGCTGCCGGTGCTGGCCGGGGTGCGCATCGACCCGATGACCGCCGCGATCCTGGCCATCGTGGTCAATGCCGGCGCCTATATCGCCGAGATCGTGCGCGGCGCCTTCCTGTCGATCCCGCGCGGCCTGACCGAGGCGGGGCTGGCCATGGGCCTGCCGCAATGGAAGGTGCTGACCCATATCGTCGGTCCGCTGGCCTTTCGCCGGCTGATCCCGCCCCTGGGCAACCAGTTCATCGTCTCGCTCAAGGACACCTCGCTGTTTATCGTGATCGGGGTGGGCGAGCTGACCCGTACCGGGCAGGAGATCATGGCCTCGAACTTCCGCGCCGTCGAGATCTGGACGGCGGTGGCGGTGCTTTACCTGGTCATGACCGGCGTCCTGACCTTTGTCCTGCGGCTGATCGAAAAACACATGAGGATCCTGTGAGCATCATCGAGTTTCGCAAGACCTCCAAGCACTTCGGCGACCTGAAGGTGCTGGACGAGGTCGATCTCTCCATCGAGACCGGCGAGGTGGTGGTGCTGATCGGCCCCTCGGGCTCGGGCAAGTCCACGCTGCTGCGCTGCATCAACGGGCTTGAACAGATCACCGGCGGCGACCTGCTGGTGGACGGCATCTCGGTTCGCGCCGGGGCCAAGCAGCTGCGCCGCATCCGGCAGGAGGCCGGGATGGTGTTCCAGCAGTTCAACCTGTTCCCGCAGATGACCGCCTTGCAGAACGTGGCCTTTGGCCCGCGCAAGGTGCGCGGCCTGCCGCGCGCCGAGGCCGAGGCGCAGGCGATGCGGCTTCTGGAAAAGGTCGGGCTGGCGGCGCGTGCCCATCATCCGCCCTCGGCGCTGTCGGGCGGCCAGCAGCAGCGCGTGGCCATCGCCCGGGCGCTGGCGATCCGGCCCAAGGTCATGCTGTTCGACGAGCCGACCTCGGCGCTCGACCCCGAGCTGAAGCAGGAGGTGCTGAACGTCATGCGCGAACTGGCGCAGGAGGGCATGACCATGGTCGTCGTCACCCATGAGATGGGCTTCGCCCGCCAGGTCGGCACGCGGCTGATCTTCATGGAACATGGCAAGATCTCGGTGGACGGCGATCCGGTCCAGACCATCGCCAACCCGCCCAACGACCGTCTGAAGGATTTCCTGCAACATGTCTGAGGTTTCGACCGCGCCCGGGCTGGGCTGGCTGCAACTGGCCGGCACCCCGCATCAGATCGGCGTCGCGCTTGGCCGCGCCGGCCGCGCGGCGGTGCGGCGGCACCTGTCCGGCCATCCGCTGTGGCAGGAGGTCAACGCCGCCGCCCATGCCCCCCGCCTTGCCGCCATGGCCGCGGCGACCCGTGCCCGCTTTCCGCGCATCTGGCAGGAAATCGAGGGGCTGGCCGAGGGGCTGGGCCTGCCGGTGGCGCAGGTCTTTGCCTGGAACTGCCGCGGCGACCTGCTGGCCTCGGTCCCGGACGGCTGCACCACCGTCATGCTGCCGGGCCCCGAGCCGCTGCTGGCGCATAACGAGGACGGGCTGCCCTGCTTTCGCGGCGCCTGCTTCATCGCCGAGGCCCGGCCCGAGGCCGAGCCGGGCTTCCATGCCTTCTGCTATCCCGGCTCGATCCCCGGCCATACCTTTGCCTTTACCGGCGCCGGGCTGGTGCAGACGGTGAACAACCTGCGCCTGACCGGGGTCGAGGCGGAAATCCCGCGCATGGTGCTGGGCCGGGCGGTGCTGGCCTGCCCGACGCTGGCGGCGGCGCTGGAGGTGCTGGCCGATGCCGCCTCGGGCGGGTTCCATTTCGCGCTGATGCAGCGCGGTGACGGGCGCATCCTGTCGGTCGAGTTCGGCGGCGGCGCGATGTCGCGGCGCGAGATCGTCGCCCCGGCGCTGCATGCCAATCACGCGCTGCACCTGCCGCGCGGCCTTGACGGCCAGATCGTCACCGCGTCCTCGGGCGACCGGCAGCGGCGCGGCGATGCGCTGGTGGCGGCGGGCGCGGCTCCGCTGGCGATCCTGCGCGATACCGGCGGCGAGGGGCTTCCCATCCGGCGCGATGCGGAGGATGATCCCGACGAAGAAAACACCCTCGGCACCGCGATCCTGCGCCTGACCGTCCGGGGGCTCGATTGGAGCATCCATGACCGCGCCACCGGACCCGCCCGCTACAGCGGCACCGCCTGAGACCCTGCAAGAGCTGCGCGCCCTGGCCGTCGCCATCGCGCAGGGCGAGGGCGGCATCTCGCTGGGGGCCAAGGCGCGCGGCGCGCTGTCGCGCATCCTGGACCTGACCGGCGATCCGGTGCTGCTGTCGATCACCACGCTGGCCGAGCGGCTGGAGGTCAGCCCCTCGACCCTGACCCGGCTGGCGCATTCGCTGGGCTACTCCGGCTTTCCCGGTTTCCAGCAGGTTCTGCTCTCGGCCTCGATGAGCGCGCCGGGGGCGTTCTATTCGCGCCGGGCGGCTTCGGCGCTCGAGGGCGGCAGTTCGACCCGCGCCCGCGCCGCGCGCCTGTGCCGCGAGAACCAGGCCAATATCGACCGGTTCATCGAACAGTTCGACGAGGCCGCCTTCGACATGGCGGCCGAGATGATCATGGCGGCGCCGCGGATCGTGGTTCACGGCATCCGCCAGTTCCATTCCATCGCCAGCTTCCTGGTCTATGGGCTGCGCATGATCCGCTCGGACGTGGCGCTGCTCGATGCGAACGGGCTGGGCATTGCCGAGGGGCTGGCGCTGCTGGGCGAGGGCGGGGTGCTGATCTCGACCAGCTGCGCGCCCTATTCGGCGCAGGTGGTCGAGGTCGCGGCCGAGGCGCGCAAGCTTGGCATCGGCACCGTGGCCCTGACCGACCGGACCGATTCGCCGCTGGTGCAAAGCTCGCGCGCCGCGATCCTGGTCGCGCATGAGACCAGCTTCCTGTCGAACAGCATCGGCGCCTTTACCGTCGCCGTCGAATGCCTGGTCAACGCCTGCGCCGCCACCCGGCCGGCGGCCGCGCGCCGCGCCCTGCGCGAGCGCGACAGGATGATCGAAAGGCTGCGCGTCGAAATCGGCTGATCCGGTCCGGCGCGCGCGCCGCCGTCAGGCCGGCTCGTTCTCGCGCCGCAGCGCCGGCAGGCCGACGCCGGTGGCGTCGAAGCCGCCATCCACCGCCAGCGTCTGCCCCGAGACGAAGCTGGCCTTCTCCGAGCACAGGAACACGATGGCCTCGGCGATCTCGCGCGCCTCGCCATAGCGGTTCAGCGGGATGGCGTCGTAATAGGCCGAGATGATCTCGGGCGCATGCACCGCCATGGCCAGCTTGGTCTTGACCGGGCCGGGGGCGACGCAGTTGACGCGGATGCCATGCTCGCCCAGTTCGGCGGCGAATTGCTTGGTCAGGTGGATCACCGCCGCCTTCGAGGTGCCATAGGCCACCCGCAGCGTCGAGGCCCTGAGCCCGGAAATCGAAGCGATGTTGACGATGGCGCCGCCGGTTTTCGCCAGTTCCGGCGCCGCGGCCTGGGTACACAGGAACACGCCGTCCAGATTGGTCGCCATCACCTCGCGCCATTCCTCGAAACTGGTGCGGCCCGCGCGCGAAAACAGTGCCACGCCCGCGTTGTTGACCAGCGCATCGACGCGGCCAAGGCCGGCGACGGTCTCGGCCACCATGCGCTCGACCTGGTCGGGGTCCGAGACATCGGCCTCGACCGCCAGCACGTTCTCCATGCCCTCTGCGACCCGGTGCAGTTCCTGGGTGTCGCGGTCGACCATGGCGACGCGCCAGCCATGTTCCAGGAAGATCTCGGTGGCGGCCAGGCCGATGCCGCGGCAGCCCCCGGTGACGATGGCGGTTTTCATGGCGTTTCCCCTGTCGGTTCGATGATGAGTTCCAGCGTCACGCCGACGGGGTTCGCGCCCCGTTCCAGCGTGCCGCGCGCGATATGGCCGTCGATGTCCACGACCTCTATGGGGACATGCGCCGTGCCCCGGGCCAGCCGCGCGCCGTCCAGCCGCAGTTCGGTGGCCAGGCAGTCCATGCGATGCCCCTCGGCGAAGCGGATATGGTCGATGCTGCCCACGCCATGCAGCCGCGCCGTGGCGATGCCGTGCCGGGCGGCCAGCGTCTCGATGGCCGAGACCACGTCTTCGCCGGGCAGGATGCGGGCGAAAAGGCCGGGGCCGTCGCCGCCGCCCTGCGGGGTGAACAGGGTGAAGGCGGTTTCCTCGTCGGGCAGCGCCTCGAACCATGTCTCCGCCGCGCCCAGCCCTTCGACCGCCACGTCCTCGGCAATCACCGCATCAAAGGGCAGCAGGTGGCCCATCGCGACCTCTCGCCCGTCCGACCAGATGCCGTGGCAATGCAGGAAGGGCGCGCCGTCCTTCCTGCCGACCGTCGCGGTGGCGCTGTCGAGGGTCCAGCGGCCGGCGGGCGCATGGGTGTCGGAATACCAGGCCGCGTGCAGCCCGTCGGTCGACAGCGCCGGCAGGACATAGCGCATCGGCGCGCAGGCAAGGCCCGCCAGCGAGACGACGCCGCCCTTGCAGCCGTGATCGGCGAACAGCTCGCCCACCGCCTGCATCACCGTCTGCCCGGCGCGCAGTTGCCCATGGACGGGACGCAGCGCGGCGCGCCGGGCCTGCACGCGCTCGACCGCGCGGGGGCCGGGATGGACCATGTTCATGCCGGGGTCTGCTCCAGCAGGCCGCGCGCCTCCAGCTCCTCGCGGATCATCTTCTTGGTGATCTTGCCATAGGCCGATTTCGGCAGGCCGTCCCAGAACAGGAAGCGCCTGGGCAGCTTGTAGCGCGACAGTTTCGGTGCAAGGAATGCCGCCAGCTCCTCCTCGGTCACGGGGGTTTCGGCCACGCAGACCGCCCAGCCGACCTCGCCCCAGAGCGGATCGGGCACGCCCAGCACCGCGACCTCGGAAATGGCGGGATGGGTCAGGATCTTTTCCTCGATCTCGCGCGGATAGACGTTCGAGCCGCCCGAGATGAACATGTCCGACTCGCGCCCGGTGATATAGAGAAACCCCGCCTCGTCCATATGGCCCAGGTCGCCGGTGCGGAACCAGCCGTCGCGGAAGGCCTTCGCATTGGCCTGCGGGTTCTGATAGTAGCCGGCAAAGACTGCCGGGCCGATCACGCAGATCTCGCCGGTCTGGCCGGGCGGCAATTCGCGGCCCTGGTCGTCCTGGATCTGGATCTCGATGCCGGTGCGGGCATGGCCGCAGGTGCCGATGCGGGTGGTCGGGCCGTCCTCGGCCTCGTGCAGATGCGCGGGCAGCACGGTGATGTTGCCGGTGCATTCGCCCAGGCCGAAATATTGCACCAGCACCTTGCCCAGGACGCGCAGCGCCTTTTGCTGGTCCACGCGATACATCGGCGCTCCGGCATAGATCACGTAGCGCAAGGACGAGGTGTCGGCCGTCTCCGTCGCCGGATGCTCGACCAAGAGCTTCAGGATCGTCGGCACGGTGAACATGGTGGACACCCGCCATGCCCGCACCAGATCCCAGACCTGCGCCACGTCGAAACGCTCGGTCGGCAGCAGCACGGTTTTCACCCCGCGCGCCACCTGGGTCAGCTGGTGTACGCCCGCGCCATGCGACAGGGGCGCCACGACCAGCGAGGCGTCGTCTCTGGTCAGGCCCGGCATCAGGTCGGCCAGGTGGTTCGTGACCACGAAACCCATCTGGCCGTGGGTCAGCACCGAGGCCTTGGGCCGGCCGGTGGTCCCCGAGGTGAAGAAGAACCAGCAGGGATCGTCGCGATCCACCGCCGCCACCTGCGGGCGGCTTCCCATATGCTCGGCGGTGATGGCCTGCACCGAGGGGCCGAAACCGGCCTGCCCGAAGACCAGCGTGGTCACGCCGCAGGCGGCGGCGTGATCGGGAAAGGCGGCATTGCAGAACATCAGCGTCGCGCCCGAGGATTCGGTCAGCCAGGCCACTTCCTCGGGCGTCTGGCGGAAGTTCGCGGGCACCCAGACGCCACCCGCGCGCCAGGTGGCGAACATGGCCTGCATCATCTCCATGCAGTTCTGCGACTGGCACATGACCCGGTCGCCCTTGCGCAGGCCAAAGCGGGTCTGCAGCGCATGGGCCAGGGCGTCGGCGCGGGCCTCGAACTCGGCCCATGTCCAGCGCGCCTCGCCCATGACCAGCGCGATGCCGTCCGGGTCGCGCCGCGCGGCCTGGGTCAGGAAGGTGGCAAGATTCATTACCCGGGTCGAGACCGGGGTCACGCCGCCAGCCGGGTCGGTGGCGGGTTCGGTCATTTCACCCGCTCCAGGATCGAGCAATAGCTGGCGACCGCGGCGCCGCCCATGTTGAAGACCCCGCCCAGGCTGGCGCCCGGCACCTGCATGGCGCCGGCATCGCCGGCCAGCTGCATGGCGACCATGACATGCTGCGAGACGCCGGTGGCGCCGATCGGATGGCCGCGCGACTTCAGCCCGCCCGAGGGGTTCACCGGCAGCGCGCCGTCGAACCGGGTCACGCCGTCGCGGATGACGCGCCAGCCCTGGCCGCGCGGGGCCAGGCCCATGGCCTCGTATTCGATCATCTCGGCGGTGGTGAAGCAGTCATGCGTCTCGACCAGCGCCAGGTCCGTGATGCCCAGGCCCGCCTGCTCCAGCGCCGCAGCCCAGGCCCGGTGCGGGCCGTCGAAGGCGATGGGATCGCGCCGCGACAGCGCCAGCAGGTCGCCGGCCTGCGCACGGGCGCGGAAGCGGATGGCGCGCTGCAGTTCCGCCGCCAGTTCGGGCGCGGCCAGCACCAGCGCCGCCGCCCCGTCCGAGACCAGCGAGCAATCCGTGCGCCTGAGCGGCCCGGCGACGCGCGGGTTCTTGTCCGAGATGGTGTTGCAGAAGGCGAGGTCGAAAGGCTTCTGCATATGCGCATAGGGGTTGCGCATGCCGTTTTCGTGGTTCTTGGCGGCGATCATCGCCAGTTCCTCGGACCGGTCGCCGTGGCGCTGGAAATAGCTCTCGGTGATGCGGCCGAAGACGCCGGCGAAACCGCCGGGGATCTCGCCCTCCTCGGGGACGTAGCTGGCCGACAGCAGGATGTCGCCGACCTGGTCGCCGGGCGTCGCGCTCATCTTCTCGGCGCCGATGACCAGGGCGACCTTGCCGCGGCCCGAGGCGATGAAATCGGCCGCCGCATAGAGCGCGGCCGAGCCGGTGGCGCAGGCGTTCTCCGTGCGCATGAAGGGCACGCCCGCCAGCTCCGGCGTGCCCATGGCGACCAGCGCGCCCTGGAAATCCTGGCGCGAGAAACCGTTGTTGTAGACGCCGACGAAAATGCCATCGACAGCATCGGCGCCAAGGCCCGCATGGTCCAGCGCCGGCCGTGCCACCTCGGCCATCAGGGCCAGCGTGTCGGGAGCCTCGGACTTGCCGAATTTCGTATGCGCCCAGCCGACGATCAGCGGATCACTCATGCGATGTTCCTTTTCGGTTGCGTGTCCAGCGCGGCCAGGCGGGCTTCGACCCGCCGCGCCTCGCGATGCAGCAGGGCGGCCAGTTCGGCCTGCCGCGCCGCGCCCATGCGGTTCTCGATGGCGGCGATGGAAAGCGCGCCGGCCGGCCGCCCGTCGGGCCACAGGATCGCCACCCCCAGGCCCCAGGATCCCGGCACCACCCGGCCGGGGTTCAGCGCGTGCCCGGCCGCGCGTGCCCCTGCCAGATCCTCGGCCAGCGCGGCGGCAAGGCCGGGGGCCAGCGCCTCGGCCAGGGGCGCCACGCGGCGCAGCAGCGCGTCGCCCTCGGCCACCGACAGGGCGGCGAGGATCGCCAAGGCGCCCGCGCCGACGCCCGCGGGCTTGCGGTCGCCGCGCATCAACGCATGGGTGCGGATCGGGAAATCGCCCTCGATCCGCTCCAGGCACAGGGTATGGTCGCCCTGCGGCACGGTCAAAAGCAGGGTGTCGCCGGTCTCGCGCGCCAGCCGCAGCATCGGGTCGCGGGCGTGATGCAGGATGCCGTGGCGCTCGGCGGCGAAGCTGCCCAGCAGATAGGCCTCGGGGCCCAGGTGATAGCGCCGGGTTTGGCGGTCCTGCTCGACCATGCGCGCTGCGGCCAGCGCCAAGAGCAGCCGCCGCACCGTGGGCCTTACCAGCCCCGAGGCGGCGGCCAGCTGCCCCAGCGCCAGCCCCGCATCGCCGCCCCTGCCGACCAGCGACAGCAGCGACAGCGCCCGCGCCACCGCCTGCGCGCCGCCGGTCGTTTCGGGGGCGGGCGCGTCCGTCATCAGGCCAGCTTCCGGCCGATGGCGGCTTCCAGGATCTCCCATGCCTCGTCGCCATAGGTCTTTTTCCACTCGGCATAGAAGCCCGCCTCGCGCAGCTTGTCCTCGAAGGGCTGCGGATCCACGTCGTTGAAGACGAAGCCGTGGCTTTCCAGATCGCCGCGCAGGGTGGCGTTCAGCGCCATCACATCCTCGCGCTGGCGTTCCGCGCCGGCGTTGAAATGCTTGGCGACGGCCTGCTGCGCGTCCTCGGGCAGGGCGCCCCAGGCGCGGCGGTTGCCCAAGAGCCAGAACCCGTCCCACATGTGGTTGGTCATGGACAGGTATTTCTGCACCTCCCACAGCTTGGCGACCTTCATGATTGCCAGCGGGTTTTCCTGCCCGTCCACGATGCCGGTCTGCAGCGCGGTATAGACCTCGGCGAAGTTGATCGAGGCGGGCGCGGCGCCGAAGGCCGAGAACAGCGAGGTCCAGAGCGGGCTGACCGGCACGCGGATCTTGAAGCCCTGCAGATCCTCGGGCGTCTGGATCGGCTTGGTCGAGGTGGTGGTCTGGCGAAAGCCATTGTCCCAGATCTTGTCCATCACCACCAGGCCGGCATTCTCGATCTGGCCGCGGGCATAGGCGCCCAGCTCGCCGTCCATCGCCTTCCACACCGTGTCGTAGTCGGGGAAGGCGAAGCCCACGCCGTTGATCGAGGCGTTCGGCACCAGCGTCGACAGGATCACCGGCGACAGCTGGAAGAACTCGACCCCGCCCGAGCGCAGCTGGCCCAGCACGTCGGTATCGGCGCCCAGCTGGTTCGAGGGGAAGATCTGGATATCCACCGCGCCCGAGGTTTCCTCCAGGATCGCCTTGACCGCCTCGGCCAGCCGCACGTTGCTGGGATGCTCGAGCGGCTGGTTGTTCGCGATCTTGTAGCTGAACTCGGCGGCGCGGGCGGCGCCCGGCCGGATGAAGGGCGCGGCAAGCGCCCCTGCGGCGGCACCCATCAGGACGCTGCGGCGGGTGATGGTCATGGTTTCCTCCTCCCCGAGGGTTGTTGACGTCAAAGCAAGGCGGTCGAGAACCAGGGCACGGCGGCGATGGCCAGCAGGCCGACCAGCAGCGCCGCCAGATAGGGCCAGATCCGGCGCATGACCTGGTCGGCGGGCACGTTGGCGATCTTGCAGGCGATGTAGAAGCCGATGCCGATGGGCGGGGCCATCAGGCCGATGTTCATCGCCGTGACGATGACCATGGCGTAATGGATGTCGTGGATGCCCAGGCCGCGGGCGATGGGGAACATGATCGGCGCCAGAAGCACGATGGCCGGCAGCCCCTCCAATACGCAGCCCAGGATCAGGAAGATCAGGATCGAGGCCAGCATGAACACCACCCAGCCGCCCGGCAGGCCGGTGACGACGGCCATCAGGTCGCGGGCGAAGCCCGATTGCGTCAGCGCCCAGGCCATTGCGGATGCCGCGCCCAGGATCAGCAGGATCGCGCCCGACATGGCCGCGGTCTCGACCAGCATGGTGCCCAGCTTGCGCAGCGGGATGCCGCCATAGAGCACGACGCCGATGACGAAGGCATAGACCACGGCGATGGTCGAAACCTCGGTCGCCGTGGCGACGCCGCCGCCGACCAGGCTGCGGATCATGAAGGGCAGGACCAGCGCCGGCGCCGCGATCAGCGCGGTCCGGCCGATCAGCGGCAGGGTGGCGGCGCGTACGCCCGACATGTCCTCGGCCCGCGCCTTCCAGCGTGCCAGCACCGCCAGCACGACCAGCAGCACCATGGCGATGACGAAGCCCGAGGTGAACAGCCCGGCGATGGACACGCCCGCGACCGAGCCCAGCACGATCAGCACGATCGAGGGCGGCACCGTATCGGCCATGGCCGCGCCGGTCGCGAGCAGCGCCGTCATCTCGGGCGCGGAATGGCCGCGACGGCGCATTTCCGGGAAAAGCGCAGGCGCCACCGTCGCCATGTCCGACACCTTCGAGCCGGAAATCCCCGAGACCAGGAACATCGAGCCCAGCAGCACATAGCTCATCCCCGCCTTGACGTGGCCCAGAAGCGAGGCGAGGAAATTGACGATGGCCTTGCCCATGCCGGTGGCGTCGAGGATGCAGCCCAGCAGCACGAAGACCGGCACCGACAGCAGGATCAGCGAGGACATGCCCTCGTCGATGCGGCCCATCATCACGAAGATCGGCGCGTGGCTGGCGAAGGTCAGATAGGCCAGCGTCCCCAGCGCGAAGCAGAAGGCGATGGGCACGCCGATGCACAGCAGCACCGCGACCAGCAGGCCCAGCCAGATCGGCAGGTTCCAGTTGCCGATGGACAGAAGCGCCGGCCGCGCGAACCACATCAGCGCCACTGCCAGTGCCGTAATGGCCAGGGTCGCGGCGATGATGCGCCATTCGCGCGAGCGCAGGACCGAAAGCACCGCCAGCACCGCCATCAGCCCGATCCCGGCCGGCAGGGCCGAGGCGCGCCAGGACATCGGCAGTCCCAGCGCCGGCGACCTGACAAAGCTTTCCTCATAGGCATATTCCACCGCGACCGGCAAAAGCCGCAGCAGCAGGACGCAGACCAGCACCTGACCCGCCACCTCGGCCACCCGCGCCAGCCGCTCGGGCAGCAGCGGCAAAAACACGGTCAGGCGCATATGCTCGTGCCGGTCCACCGCCAGCGCCGCGCCCAGCATCGCCATCCAGATGAAGCTGATGGACGCGACCTCGTCGCCCCAGATCAAGGGCTTGGTCAGCACATAGCGGAAGAACACGTTGGCCAGCACGGTGACGATCATCACCACCAGAAGGCCGGCGGCGGCGATCTCGACCGGGCGCATCCAGAACTCGGCGCGCTTGGGCTCGGCCAGTGCCTCGATGCCGCCCAGGGCCAGCTCGCCCTCGGGCGGGGTGTCGGTCAGTTGCATCGCATCCCTCCCATGGCGGCGGGCCTCCCCTCCCTGCTGATGATCCATGATATGGACATTACAGCTGCCGGTTTTTGGGAATTTCTGGGCGATTCTTGACAAAGTGCAAGTGAAAATTGCCAGTTGCCGCGATTTTGGCGGTATTTGGCGATCCTTTGCAAATATGCCATTCTACATCATGGAACAAATCTCCGCTCGGGCAGCGAAAATGACAAGGGCCGCGCCGGCTTGGCGCGGCCGTTTCTGTCAGGGCTTGCGCCTCGGCTCGAATCCGCCTTGCGCGGCGCGTCATCGGATGATGGGCTGGCCGTCGATGCGCAGGAAGGCAGCGAACAGGCCCCGCCTGCCCGGCCCGCCCCGGACAGGATCCGGGCGGGGCGGACGGCACCGGGACCAGAGGGCGGTCCCTTACTCCGCCGCCAGCGCCGGGCTGTCGGCCAGGTCCAGCGTGCGCATCACCGCATCGACGCGCCGCTGGAAGACCTCGGGGCTGTTTGCTGTGGCCGCGACATAGAAATCCGGCCGGATCAGCACAAATTTCGCGTCGATCTCGTCGAACCAGCGCCTGTAGGTGCCCTCGGTGTCGATCACGGCGCAGCCGCCGCCGGGGGCGCAGAGCTGCACGCCGAACCCCTCGAGCAGGTCAAGCTGCGCCCGCTGCCTCGGCGTCAGCGCCGCCAGCGGATCGGCCTCGTGGCCGATCACCACCCAGCCCCGGCCCACGGCCTGGTCGAAGCGGTCGCGCCGGCCCTTGTGCTCGACCACGCCCTGCACCGACAGTTCGCCGGCATGGGCGCTGGCCGGGCACCAGGCGCCGGGGCCGAGATGGCAGATGTCGGTCGGCACCGGCCGTTGGCCGCGGGCCTGAAGCTCGGCGATCATGCGGGTGTCGCGCACCGCGGCCTCGGCCGCGTCGGCGATGCAGATGATGCGGCCCAGCTCCCGGCTGAAGTCGATGTAGTGGCAGGCATGATCCTTGCGCTCGCTGGTATAGCTGTCGAGCAGGCCGAGCCCTGCCTTGCCCTCGAGGATCAGGTCCAGCCGCCAGGCCATCGCCACCGCGTCGCGGATGCCGGCGCACATGCCCTCGCCGGCAAAGGGCGGCATCAGATGCGCGGCGTCGCCGCCGATCAGGCAGCGGCCCTTGTGCCATTGCTTCGCCCAGCGGGCCTGGAAGCGATAGACGGCGGCGCGCTCCAGCGCGGCATTCTCGGGGGTCAGGCCCCAGGGCTGCAGCAATTCCCACGCCTTTTCCGGGGTCTGCATCTCGGCCGCCGATTCGCCGGGCAGGACCATGAACTCCCAGCGGCGGCGGTCGGGCTGGCCGGGCAGCGGTGCCGGCCCGCCGGGGACGATGGTGGTCGGGCGGCTGGGGTCGCAAAGCTGCCATTGCGCCGGCTCATCCGGGTGCGCGGCGCAATAGTCGAATTTCGGCAGCATGTCGAGGATCAGCCAGTCGAAGAAATAGCCCTTGTCCTCGTTCTCGATGCCAAGCGCATGGCGCACGAAGCTGTTGGCGCCGTCGGTGCCGACGACGAATTTCGCCCGGATCGTCCGGCGCTCGCCATCCGGGCCGACCTCCTCGGGGTTCCGTTGCAGCGCCAGGGTGACGCCCTCGGCATCCTGGTCCAGCGCGACGGCGTTCCAGCCGCGCAGCATGGTGATTTCCGGCATGCCGCCCGCCAGCTTCAGCAGGCGCTTTTCCAGCAGCGGCTGGTTGAACCAGTAGCGCACCCGCCAGCCGCTGGCCGACCGGCTCTGCCAATCCACGATCTGCAGGTTCTCGCCCCTGGCGTTGCGCCAGTAGTAAAGCTCGTCGTGATGGTTGATCGACGGGTCGGATTCGGCGTCGATGCCCAGCGTGGCCAGGATGCGCGCGATCTCGTGGTCGAAGGTCACGGCGCGCGGCAGGTCGTAATGCGTGCTCCAACGCTCGATCAGCGTGACGCGCTTGCCGCGCTGGCCCAGCAGGATCGCCAGCAGCGTCCCGACCGGACCGGCGCCGACGATGGCGACATCGGTGTCGATGGCTTGGGTTGATGGGGTCATGCTTGCTCCTCCCTGAAACGATTGCCGGGGGTTCCGGCCCGATCGCCCGCGCTCCCATGCGGGTGGATCGGTCGGCGGTGAATTTGTTCTAAAAATGAATTATCATCAACTTTGATTATAATTCATATTGACCGGAAGCTTGCAACGCATTGACTGGACGCTAAAAACTCTCCCACCGCCTGCATTTTCTTGTCGCGCCGGCGGGGCGAGCCGCCCCTCGGCTTGAGATCCGATTCGTTTCCGAATATGGTTCGGGTTCGAATACGGAGCAGGGCATGGCCGAGGCAGGGATCCAGGGCGAGGGCCGCGTGGCGCGGCGCCAGCGGCGCAACCGGGCGGCGCTGATCAAGGCGGCGCGCGAGATCATGACCGAGAAGGGCGCCGAGGCCGCCACCATGCTGGAGATCGCCGAACGCGCTGATGTCGGGGCGGGGACGATCTACAATTACTTCAGATCCAAGGACGAACTGGCCATCGCCGTACTCGAGGGGTTGATGCATGACCTGGGGGTCAGCATCCAGGCCGTCACCGACCGGTTCGAGGATCCGGCGCAGGTCTATGCCTTCGGCATCCGCACCGTGCTGGACGCTGCGACCGGCGATCCGCGCTGGCGGCAGATGCTGCACCGTTCCGAGGTGATCGCAGATGCGCTGTTCCGCATGATGGGCCCCTTTGCGATCCGCGACCTGCGCCAGGCCTCGGCGGCCGGCCGCTTTCGGGCCGAGGACGCCGAATTGACCTGGCGGCTGACCTGCCACGCGCTGATCGGCGCCAGCCTGGCGATCACCCAAGGCCAGCTTTCCCCCGCGGAAAGCGAGCGGATCGTGGCCCGTCTGCTCTGCATGGCCGGTCTGGACCTGGCCAGCGCCACCGAACTGGCAGGCCGGCCGCGCCCGCCGCTGCCCGGCCGCTAGCGCAGCACCCGGCGCAGCCCCTCCTGCACCCGGAGCAGCGCCGGCAGGTAGAGTGCGACCAGTTCCTCGGCCGAGGATTGCACCGCCGCCACCCCGGTATTCAGCGCCGCCACCACCCGGCCATGCGCGTTCAACAGCGGCACGGCAAGCGAGCGCAGGCCCAGCTCGACCTCCTGGTCGATCACCGCATGGCCGTCGTCGCGGGCTCGGGCGATGCGCGCCATGATCTCGTCCGGCGCGGTCAGGCTGTGGCGGGTGCGCGGCGTCAGGTCCGAGCGCTCGACGATGGCGCGCGCCTCGGGCTCGGGCAGGGCGGCCAGCAGCACCCGGCCCATCGAGGTGCAATGCGCCGGCAGCCGCGAGCCCGGCATCAGCCCGATGGACATCACCCGCCTTTGCGCCGCCCGCGCCAGATAGACGATCTCGGTATCATCGAGGATCGAGACCGAGGTGGATTGCCCGATCTGCTCGGACAGCTGGTCCAGCCAGGGCTGCACCAGCTGCGCCAGCGGCATCGCCGCCAGGGCCCCCATGCCCAGCCGCAGGATGCGCGGCGTCAGGGTAAAGAACTTGCCGTCGTAATCGGCATAGCCCAGCTCGTGCAGGGTCAGCAGGCAGCGCCTAGCCGTCGCCCGGTCCAGCCCCGTCGCCTCGGCCACCTCGGCGATGGAAAGCCGCGGCCGTTCCGCCCGGAACGCCTCGATCACGCCCAGACCCTTGGCCAGCGAGGCGATGAAATCGGTCTTGTTCACCATGCGCACAGGTTTTTACGCAGTTTGAACAAATGTCAACATCCGCACGAAATCTCTGGCCTCGCGGCGGCCATGCGCGCATGACATCCCCGGAACCCGCAGGAGGGGGTCATGGACAAACGCATCCCCAACCTGGCCGAGGCCGTCGCCGGCATCCCGGACGGCGCCACGGTGATGATCGGCGGCTTCGGCGGCTCGGGCGCGCCGATCGAGCTGATCCACGCGCTGATCGACCGCTACCTGGCCACCGGCAGCCCCAAGGATTTGACCGTCATCAACAACAATGCCGGAAACGGCCATGTCGGCATCGCCGCGCTGATCGAGCAGGGCATGGTCCGCAAGATGGTCTGTTCCTTCCCGCGCTCGGCCGATCCGCGGGTCTTTACCGAGAAATACCTGGCCGGAGAGATCGAGCTGGAGCTGGTGCCGCAGGGCACGCTGGCCGAACGCATCCGTGCCGGCGGGGCCGGCATCCCGGCCTTCTACACGCCGACCAGCTATGGCACCGACCTGGCCCGCGGCAAGCCGGTCGCCGAATTCGACGGTCGGCCCTATGTGCAGGAACGCTGGCTCAAGGCCGATTTCGCGCTGATCAAGGCCGAGCTGGGCGACCACTACGGCAACCTGACCTATCGCATGGCGGCGCGGAATTTTTCGCCCCTGATGGCGATGGCGGCGGCGCGCACCGTCGCGCAGGTGACGCGGGCGGTCGCGCCGGGCGGCATCGACCCCGAGCATGTGGTGACGCCGGGCATCTTCGTCTCCGGCATCGTCGAGGTCGCCAACCCGGCGCAGGAAGAGGCGCTGAACCGCGCCGAGGCGGCCCATCCCCCCGCCCGTCCCCAGGAGGTGCAGGTATGACCACGAAGCTTTCCAACGCCCAGATCGCCTGGCGCGCGGCACAGGACATCGCCGACGGCGCCTATGTGAACCTCGGCATCGGCTTTCCCGAGATGGTGGCCAAGTTCCAGCCCCCCGGCCGCCAGGCGGTGTTCCATACCGAGAACGGCGTGCTGGGCTTTGGCGAGGCCCCGCCGGCGGGCGAGGAAGACTGGGATCTGATCAATGCCGGCAAGAAGGCGATCACGCTGAAGCCCGGCGCGGCCTTCTTCCACCATGCCGACAGCTTTGCCATGGTGCGCGGCGGGCATCTGGACGTGGCGATCCTGGGCGCCTATCAGGTGGCGCAGAACGGCGACCTGGCGAACTGGTCCACCGGGCCGAAAGGCGTGCCGGCGGTGGGCGGCGCCATGGATCTGGTGCATGGCGCCAAGCGCGTCGCGGTCATCACCGACCATGTCACCAAGGACGGCAAGCCGAAGCTGCTGGAGGCCTGCACCCTGCCGCTGACCGGGGTTGGCTGCGTGACGCGGGTCTATACCTCGCTCGCCGTGGTGGACATCGAGGACGGCCGCTTCGTGCTGCGCGAGAAGCTGGCCACGATTTCCCTTGACGACCTGCAAGCCGTGACCGGCGCGCGGCTGCATCTGGACGGTGCGGTCGGCGACCTGGTCGTGCCGGAGCTGTGACATGACCGACGTCTTCATCTGCGACTATATCCGCACGCCCATCGGCCGCTTCGGCGGCGCGCTCTCCCCGGTGCGGGCCGACGACCTGGGCGCCATCCCCTTGCGCGCGCTGATGGCCCGCCATGCCGGGCTCGACTGGCAGGCGGTCGACGATGTGATCTATGGCTGCGCCAACCAGGCCGGCGAGGACAACCGCAACGTCGCCCGCATGTCCGTGCTGCTGGCCGGCCTGCCGCTCGAGGTGCCGGGCACCACGATCAACCGGCTCTGCGGCTCGGGCATGGATGCGGTGCTGGTCGCCGCGCGCCAGATCGCGGCGGGCGAGGCCGGGCTGATGATCGCCGGCGGCGTCGAGTCGATGTCGCGCGCGCCCTTCGTGCTGCCCAAGGCCGAGACCGCCTTTAGCCGCCATGCCGAGATCCACGACACCACCATCGGCTGGCGCTTCGTGAACCCGGCGATGCAGGCGGCCTATGGCACCGACTCGATGCCGCAGACCGGCCAGAACGTCGCCGACGATTACGGCATCTCGCGCGAGGCGCAGGACGCCATGGCGCTGGCCTCGCAGCAGAAGGCTGCGGCGGCGATCGCCAGCGGCCGGCTGGCGCAGGAAATCACTCCGGTGACGATCCCGCAACGCAAGGGCGATCCGGTGGTGGTCGATACCGACGAGCATCCCCGCGCCACCACGGCCGAGGCGCTGGCCAAGCTCAGGCCGCTGTTCCCGGACGGCTCGGTGACGGCGGGCAATGCCTCGGGGGTGAACGACGGGGCGGCGGCGCTGATCCTGGCCTCGGAGGCGGCGGCGCGGGCGCACGGCCTGACCCCTATCGCCCGCGTGCTGGGCGGGGCGACGGCGGGGGTGCCGCCGCGCATCATGGGCATCGGCCCGGCGCCGGCGTCGCAGAAGCTGATGGCGCGGCTGGGGCTCACGCCGGCCGATTTCGACGTGATCGAGCTGAACGAGGCCTTCGCGGCCCAGGGCCTGGCGACGCTGCGCCAGCTGGGTATTGCCGATGACGACCCGCGGGTGAACCCGAACGGCGGGGCTATCGCGCTGGGGCATCCGCTGGGCATGTCGGGCGCCCGCATCACCGGCACGGCGGCGCTGGAACTGGCGCGGACCGGCGGGCGGCGCTCGCTTTCGACCATGTGCATCGGCGTAGGCCAGGGCATCGCCATCGCGCTGGAACGGGTCTAGGCGGCTTCCGCCGCGCGGCAGCAGACGCCGGAGACAGCGAAAGCCCGGATCCGGGCCGTCATGGCCGCCTGCCACGGATGGCGGGCGGCAGCAATCCGCTGCGCAGCGACAGCTTGCCCCGTAGCCGCAAGGGTCGCGGTGCCCAACAGCCGCCTGAAGCGTATGGGTGCGCCGATCTGCGCGCCATGGCAATGGGTCAGCCCCATGCCTTGCCTGGCCTGCCTAGCCAGACGCGGCATCGGGATTTCGAAGGCGCCTTTTCCGCCGGGCGCGTTGCGCAAGCATGCGCCCGGTGGCCGGGGCTCAGCGCGCCAGCACCTGGCGCAGCACGCGGGCCAGTTCCGCCTCGGGCCGGGGAACAAGGCCGGTCGCGCGCCAGCAGACATGGTGGTCGGGGCGCACCAGCAGGCAGCCGTTATCCCTGATTTCCGAGGCGCGGGCCCAGTCGCCGCTGTGGTCGACATGGGCCCGGCGCGGGCCGATGACATGGGCGACCAGGTCGATGCCCAGGTCGCGCGCCACCCTGCCGGCCGCCTCGGCCCAGGCTTCGCCGCCAAGGCCGGTCAGCAGGGTGAAGCGGCCATGGCCGCACAGGTCCAGGGTCGAGACCTCGGCCCCGTCGTCGTGGCGATAAAGCCAGGCATGCGGCAGGCGGGCGCCCGGCCAGGTGGTCGGCTGGTAATGCAGCTCGGGGTCGAGCTGGAAGTCCGGCTCCAGCTGGTCGTCGGTCACGATGGCATCCGAGCGGTAGCGCTGGTTCATCTCGACGCCATGCGCGTCGAATTCGTATTTCTTGAAGGCGATGGCCTTGCGGATCGCCTCGCGCTGCAACTCGGCTTCGGGGGTGCCGTCGGTGCGGGCCTGCAGGTTCTTCTGCATCTGCACCGGGTCCACCCCCTCGGCCATGCCGAGCGCGGCAAAGATCGGGCCGGTCTCGGTGATCGACTGGTTGGCGCGGGTGACGATCTGCCTGGCCACCGGCGCGCGCTCGGCGTCATAGCTGTCCAGCAGCCGCTCGCCGGCCTGGCCCTTCAGCACCAGGGCCAGCTTCCAGGCCAGGTTGAACGCATCCTGGATCGAGGTGTTCGAGCCCAGCCCGTTCGACGGCGGATGCCGGTGGATCGCATCGCCCATGCAGAACACCCGCCCGTTCGAGGTCCGGGTGGCGTAGAAGTTGTTCACCGTCCAGGTGTTGGCGGACAAAAGCTCGATCTTCAGCTCGGGATCGCCGACCAGCTGGCGGGCGACGCCGGTGGCGAATGCCTCGGTCACTTCCGGTTCGGGGCCGTTGATGTCATAGCCCCAGACGATCAGCCATTCGTTCCAGGGCCGCACCATGCGCACCAGCCCCATGCCGATGCCGCCGACATCGGCGCCGGGCTGCATCACCCAGTAAAGCACCGAGGGCCGGTGCGCGACGTATTTCGACAGGTCGGCCCGGAACAGGATGTTCATGCTGCCGCCCACGCCCATCCTGCCCTCGAAGGGCAGGCCGGCATGTTCGGCCACCAGCGACTTGCCGCCATCGGCGCCGACCAGGTATTTCGAGCGGATGGTGATCTCCTGTCCGGTCAGCCGGTCGCGGCAGGTGGTGGTGACGCCGGTCTCGTCCTGCTCATGGCGCAGGTATTCGGTGGACAGCCGCCCCTGCGTGCCGCGCGAACAGGCGGTCTTGAACAGCAGCGGCTCCATATAGGTCTGCGGCAGGTCGTTCATCCGGGTGGGCGAGGACATCAGGTGTTCGGCCTTGGACAGCGGATGGTTGCCCCAGGCCTTCAGCCGGCCGATTTCCTCGCCTGCCAGGCTTTCGCAGAAGATATTCTCGCCCATCAGCTCCTGATGGGTGGCGAACATATAGGCCTCGTCCTCGACCTCGCGGCCCAGGTCGCGCAGCACCTCCATGGTGCGCTGGTTGGTGATATGGGCGCGGGGCGTGTTGGCCAGCCAGCGATAGCGGTTCACCGCCATGTTGGCGATGCCGTAGGTCGACAGCAGCGCGGCGGTGGCCGAGCCGGCCGGGCCGGTGCCGATGATCAGCACATCGGTGGTGATATCAGTCATTCGAGGTCTCTCCTCCCAGAGGTTTCGTCGAAATGCGTGGCTGCGGGGCGGGCGGCTCAGCGGTCCGGCGCCTCGCCCGCCCAGGCGGCGGCCAGCAGCCGGCGCAGGGCGTCGCGCTCGACCGGGCGCGGGTTCCAATAGGGGTTGCGGGTGGCGATCTCGGCGGCGCGGTCCAGATCCGTTTCCTTCAGGCCCAGGTCGCGCAGCGCCAGCGGCGCCCCGCTTTCGCGGGCGAAGCGGTGCAGCGCCCGGCCGGGATCGGCATCGCCGAAGATCTCGGCCACCGGTGCCAGCAGCTCGGGCACCGCCTGCGCGTTAAAGGCGATGGCATGCGGCAGGATCACGGCATGGGTCTCGGCATGGGGCAGGTCGAAGCTGCCGCCCAGCGTGTGGCAAAGCTTGTGGTGCAGCGCCATGCCGACCTGGCCCAGCACCGAGCCGCAAAGCCAGGCGCCATAAAGCGTCTCGCCCCGCGCCGCCAGGTCGCCGGGCGCGGCGATGACGCGGGGCAGGGCGTCGCGAAAGGCGCGCAGCCCCTCGACCGCCATCAGCGAGGTCAGGGGCGAGCGGTCGCGGGCGTAAAGCCCCTCGGCGGCATGGGCCATGGCATTGATCGCGCTGGTCACGGTCATCGCCACCGGCAGGGTGGCGACCAGTTCGGCATCGTAGAGGATGATCTCGGGCTGCACGCGGCGGTCGGTGATCGTGGTCTTCAGCCCGTTTTCGGTCTGGCCCAGGATCGGCGTCGCCTCGCTGCCGGCATAGGTGGTGGGCACGACGATCTGCGGCAGGCCGGTGCGCAGCGCGATGGCCTTGCCGAGGCCGGTGGTCGAGCCGCCGCCCACCGCGACCAGCACGTCGGCGCCGATGCTGCGGGCCTGTTCGGTCGCCTGTTCCGAGACCTCGACCGGGGTGTGCATGACCGCGCCGGTGAAGCGGCCCGCCGCGCGGTCGCCGCAAAGCGCGGCGAATTCCTCGGCCATATCGGCCTGCTGCGGCGTGGTCAGGATCAGCGCGCGGCGGGCGCCGAGCGCGTCGATCTCGTCGGCGATGCTGTTGCGCACATTGCGGCCGAACCGCACCCGGACGGCCGGGCTTTGCGCGGTGAATTCCTCGCGGAAAAAGGACACGGCTATTCCTCCCTCGATCCTCATCGGGGGCAAGCTACACCGGGCAAAGACAAATATTGATCGGATGAATGGAGTATAATATAGCGATAAGTTATGAAAATAGGCAGCGAACATCTGGAAATCCTGGCGGTGATCGTCGAAAAGGGCGGGCTGACCGAGGGGGCCGAGGCGCTTGGCAAGTCGCAGCCCTCGGTCTCGCGCAGCATGGCGCTGCTGGAAAAGCGCATCGGCATGCCGCTGTTCCAGCCCGGCCGCCGGCCGCTGCGCCCGACCGAACTGGGGCTGAGCCTGGCGCGCTTCGGTGCCCGCATCCGCGCCGCCAACCAGGAGGCGAGCCTGCTGGTCCAGCGTTTCCGCAAGGGCCATGCCGGGCGGCTGCGGGTCGGCGGCTCGCCGATCTTCATGGACGGCGTGGTCTCGACCATGATCGCGGATTTCCAGATGCGCCACCCCGAGGTGCAGATCGACCAGTCCTATGGCTATGTCGATACGCTGGAGGCGTCCTTGCGCAACGGCACGCTGGACATGGCGATCCTGCCCCTGCATCCCAGCCAGGTGCCGCCGGGGCTGGGCTTCATCCCGGTCCTCGCCGGCCGCAACGTGGTGGCGGCCCGCGCCGGCCATCCGCTGACCCGGCGCAAGGCCATCGCCCAGGCCGACCTGGCGCCCTATCCCTGGATCGCGCCGCCGGCGAACAGCCCGCTTTACCGTGACCTGGAGCGGGCGCTGAAATCCATCGGGCAGGAGGATTTCAACGTCAGCTTCTCGGGCGGCACGCTGGCCTCGATCCAGTCGGTGATGGCGGGATCGGATGCGCTGACCGTGCTGCCCTATTCGGTGGTGTTCCTGTCGCGCCGCAGCGTGCCGCTGGAGGCGCTGCCGCTGCGCATCGACCACCCCGAGCGGCAATTGGGCCTGCTGATGCCCGAGAACCGCCCCGGCCCCCCGGCCATGCGCCAGCTCATCGCCTTCCTGACCGAGGAATTCGCCCGGCTGACCGCGCGGATGGAACACGACCAGCAGGTGACGCGCCGGCGCGGCTGAGGGGGCTATTTCAGCGCCAGATAGGTCTCGGGGTCCAGCATGCCCACCCGCACCGCGACATCGAGGCCGCTGGCCTGCTCCAGCACCTGCCGCATGGTCCCGGCGACGGCGCGGATGCGCTCCGGCGTGCGCCCGCTGCGCGGCAGGATCAGCAGCTCGGCATTCACCTGCGGCTGGTCTGGCAGGCCCAGCACCGGCAGCGCGGCGATCTGGCAGGCGCTGGCCTCGACCGCCAGCCGCTCGCAGAGCAGGTCACGCAGCCGGGGCAGCGCGTCCTCGATGGCGGCGCGGCAGGCGGCGAGGCGGGTTTCGTCGATATAGATCTTGACGTTGGGCATGATCGGCTCAGGCGGGAACGAGGACGAAGTCGAAGGGCGAGCGCCAGAGGGTGTCGCCATCGACGCGCTGGAAGGGGGCGATCAGCGTCTCCTTGACGCCGAACACGGTATCGTCGGCGATATAGTCGTCCTCGGCGACGAAGGTATGGGTGACGACGCGCTGATGGCCCGGTGCCGTCACCATGTAATGCATATGCGCCGGCCGATAGGGATGGCGGCCCAGCTTGCCCAGCATCTGCCCGACCGGCCCGTCATCGGGGATCGGATAGCTGACCGGCTTGATGCCGACAAAGCTGTAGCGCCCGTCCGGTCCGGTGACGAAACGGCCGCGATTGTTCCATTTCGGCTGGATGCCCGGCTGCTGCACGTCGTAATAGCCGTCGGCATTGTCGGCCCAGACATCGACGGTCGCGCCCTCGACCGGATTGCCGTCGAGATCCAGCACCCGGCCCTCGAACAGGCAGCTTTCACCCTTGCCGTCCAGGCTGATGCATGCGCCCATCTCGCGGATCGGCGCGCCCTCGACATGGAAGGGGCCGAAGACGGTGTTCTCGGTCGCGCCCTCGGGGCGGCGGTTGTTGATCGCATCGACCAGCATGGAAAAGCCCAGCACGTCCGAAAGCAGGATGAACTCCTGCCGCTCGGCCGAGCAGATCCGGCCGGTGCGGGTCAGGAAGTCGATGCCGATCTCCCATTCCTCCTGGGTCAGGGCGATTTCCTTGGCAAAGGCGTGCAGGTGCTTGACCAGGCAGGCCATTACCTCGGCCAGCCGGGCGTCGGTCGTCTCGCCCATGCGGGCGTTCACCGCCTCGACCGAGCCTGCTTCGGTGAAATAGGACATGATGCTTTCCTTTCGTGAATCTCAGGGCCGGACGGCCGGTGCAGGGTCGGGGGCGCGGTGGCCCAGCGGCAGCAGCTCCAGCCCGGTGCGTCCGGACAGGCTGCCCCAGAGGCCGCGCCGGGCGAACAGCATGACCGCGATGCCGAACAGGCCCAGCACGATCAGATAGGCGCTGCCGTAATCCGACAGCAGCCGCTCCAGCGCATAGAACAGCACCACGCCGACGATGGGGCCGGGCAGGGTGCCGATGCCGCCGATCACCACCACGAACAGCACGAAGGCGGTCCAGTCCAGCAGCGAGAAAGCCGCGTCCGGGGTGATGCGGGTGATCTGGATGAACAGCAGCCCGCCGCAAAGGCCGGTGCCGAAGGCGGTCAGCAGAAAGACCAGCGCCTTGAGCCGCACCGGATCGACGCCCACCGCGCGCGCGGCCGTGGCATTGTCGCGGATCGCCTGCAATCCCAGCCCCAGGCGCGAGCGCAGGAAAGCCCAGGACACGCCCAGCGTCACCAGCACCAGCCCCAGCGCCAGCCAGTAAAGCAGGATGTCGCTGGCCGCGGCGCTGGACACGCCCAGCCATTCCTTGACCGGCCCGACGCCCAGCATGTCGCGGGTGGTGCCCTTGGGCAGCGAGGTGCCGGTGCCGCCGCCAAGCGCCTTCCACTGGCCCAGGCCCAGCCGGGCGATCTCGGCCGCGACCCAGGTGCCGATGGCGAAATAGGCGCCGTTCAGGCGAAAGACGAAACAGGCCACCGGCACGGCCAGCGCCATGGCGACCAGCCCGCCCAAGAGCACGCCGGCCAGCGGGTCCAGCCCGAACAGGATGACCGCGGCGAACATGGTATAGGCGCCGATGCCGACGAAGGCCTGCTGCCCGACCGAGACCAGCCCGGCAAAGCCCGCCAGCATGTTCCAGTTCAGCGCCAGCACCAGCAGGCAGAGGATGCCGAACAGATCCTGCACCATGGCGCGCGGGCCGATCAGCGGCACCATGGCCAGGACGGCTGCGGCAAGGACGGCGAGCGCCAGGGGGCGATATGCGGGAAAAGCGTTCTTCATCACGGCGCCCTTTCAGTCGATGGCTCGGGGGAACAGCCCGCGCGGGCGGACCATCAGGATCAGCACGAAGGCGACATGCCCGGCCAGGATCTGCCACTCCGGGTTGATCGCCGCGCCCATGGTCTGGGCCAGGCCGATCACCACGCCCCCGGCCAGCGTGCCCCAGAGACTGCCCAGCCCGCCGATGATCACCGCCTCGAAGGCATAGAGCAACCGCGCCGGCCCGATGGACGGGTCGAAATTCGCCCGCGTGCCCAGGTAGAGCGCGGCGATGGCGGCGACGACCAGGGCGATGCCGGTGGCCATGGCGAAGATGCGCTGCGGCCGGATGCCCATCAGCTGCGCCGTCACCGCATCGTCCGAGGTGGCGCGGAAGGCGCGTCCCAGCGCCGTGCGGTAGAACAGCAGGTTCAGCCCCAGGATGACCGCGACCGCCGTGGCCAGGGTCATCACCGGCATGACGCCCATCTGCACCGACCCGACCGCGACCGAGGCGGACTCGACCGGCCCCGCCGCCAGCTTGCGGCTGTCGGCGGTGAAGGCGGCAAGCAGCCCGTTCTGGATCACCACCGACAGCCCGAAAGTGACCAGCAGCGGCGGCAGGATGTCCTCGCCCAGCACGCGGTTCAGCAGGTGCGTCTGCAAGAGCCATCCCAGCGCGAACATCAGCGGCATGGCGATCAGCGCCGCGGCAAAGGGGCTCATGCCCGTCGCCGTGCCGAGGCCGAGGATCAGATAGGCGCCCAGCACGATCAGGTCGCCATGCGCCAGGTTCACCAGCCGCATGATGCCGAAGACCAGGCTGAGCCCGGCGGCGAAAAGCGCATAGAGCCCGCCCAGCAGCAGGCCCTGCACGATCGTATCCAGCGAGAACATCAATGGGTCGCTCCGAAATAGGCATCGTGGATGGCGTCGCGCGACAGCTCGCCCGGCCGGCCGGACAGGGTGATGCTGCCCTCCATCATGCAATGCACGTGATCGGCCACTTTCAGCGCCTGGCCCACGTCCTGCTCGATCACCACGATCGAGGCGCCGCCGGCGCGGATCTCGGGGAAGGCGGCATAGATCTCGCGGATCACCACCGGGGCGAGGCCGAGGCTGAGCTCGTCGCAGAGCAGCACGCGCGGATTGGACATCAGCGCCCGGCCGATGGCGACCATCTGCTGCTGGCCGCCCGACAGCGCCGTGCCGGGATGGTCGCGCCGCTCGCGCAGGGCGGGGAACAGGCGATAGACGCTTTCCAGGTTCCAATGCCCGGCGGTGCGGCGCGCATGGGCGCCGATCAGCAGGTTCTCCTCGACGCTGAGCGAGGGGAACAGCCGCCGCCCTTCCGGCACCATGGCGATACCGGCCATCACGATGTCGGGCGCCGCAGAGCCGGTGATGTCGCGCCCGTCCAGCCGGACGCGGCCGGCGCTGATGCGGGCGATGCCGGTGATCGCCCGCATCAGGGTGGTCTTGCCGGCGCCGTTGGCGCCGATGATGGCGACGACCTCGCCCGGTTCCAGCGCCAGGTCGACGCCGAACAGCGCCTGAAAATCGCCGTAATGCGCGGTCAGGCCGGACACCGACAGGATGGGTTCGCTCATGCCTCGGCCCCCAGGTAGATCTCGCGCACCTCGGGTGCGTTCATCACCGTGCGGACATCGCCCATCATCAGCAGCCGGCCGAAATTCAGTACGATCAGCCGGTTCACGACGCTGTTGAGCGCGTGCAGCACATGCTCGATCCAGACGATGGCGGTGCCCTCGGCGTGGATGGCGCGGATGGTGGCGACCAGTTCGACGCATTCGGCATCGGTCAGCCCGCCGGCGATCTCGTCCAGCAGCAGCACCCGCGGCCGCGTCGCCATGGCGCGCGCCAGTTCCAGCCTCTTGCGGCTGAGCAGCGGCAGCCCGCCGGCGGTACTGTCGGCCACGCCGGCCAGCCCGGTGCGGCGCAGGATGTCCATGCAGAATTCCGGCGCCTCGGCCGCCGCGAGCCCGCCGCCGAACCGCGCCGCGACCAGCAGGTTTTCATAGACCGACAGGTGGCCGAAGGGCTGCGGGATCTGGAACGAGCGGCCGATGCCCGCCGTGCAGCGCGCCATGACCGAATCGGCGCTGACATCGCGCCCGTCCAGCAGGATCTGCCCGGCATCGGGCCGCAGGTTGCCGGTGATCAGGTTGAACAGCGTCGATTTCCCGGCGCCGTTCGGGCCGATGATGCCAAGCGCCTCGTCCGGTTGCAGATCGAAGCTGACATCGTCGGTGACCTTCAGCGCGCCGAAGCTTTTCGACACGGATCGCAACGAAAGCAGGGCCATCACGCCAAGGTCCGGAGGCTGTCGCCCAGCGGGATCTGGGGTGCGAGAGCGTTCTCGACGATCACCAGGTCGAAGCTGCCGTCCTGCATGCGGCGCCATTGCCCGCCGACCAGCGGCGTCTTGGCGACGTTCCTGCGGGCGAATTCGGGCACGTTCTCCTGTCCCCAGGCGACGCGGCCGACCACGGTTTGCAGATCGGTGGCGGCGATGGCCTCGGCCAGCGCATCGCCGTCGGTCGGGTTGTCCGTGCGGCGGATGGCGTCGGCGGCGACCTCGAACAGCGCATGGACGAAGCCGGCGGGCTGGGTCCATTGCCGCTTCGCCGCCGCCTCGAAATCGCCGGCCAGTTCGCCCGCGCTCTGCCCGGTCAGCGACGAGCGGAACGGGTGCTGCGGCGACCACCAGACCTCGGCGGTCAGGTTGTCGCCCAGCTCGCCAAGCGCGGCGACGCTTTCGGGGAACAGCAACGCCTTGGCGACCGAAACCAGCTTGGGCCGGTAGCCCTGCTGCCGGGCCTGGGTCCAGAAGGTGGTGAAATCCGGCGGGATCGGGATGCCGACCAGGATCTCGGCCTGCGCCTGCTTGAAGGCGCTGATCTGGGCGCTGAAATCGTCGGTCAGGTTCTGGTAGCGGCCGGGATCGGTCAGCCTGTAGCCGGCCGCGGCCAGCGCCGGCGGCATGCCCACCGCCGAGGACCAGGCATTGCCGTCGCTGTCGTTGGGCCACAGCGCGCCGACGGACTTGTTGGTCTGAACGGCGTCCCACATGTTCATGAAGACCCGGACATTGTCCTCGAGCCCCCAAAAGAAGTGATAGACATAGTCGAATTCCTGCCAGCTGCCCGGATCGGCGGGGTTGCCCTGCTGGCCGATGAACCAGGGCTGCCAGGGCGCCACGGTCGAGATCACCGGGATCTCCTCGGATTCCGCCACGCTGCAGACCGGGTTGGTCGTCTCGGGGGTCGATGCCACCAGGATCAGGTTCACCTCGTCGCGGCTGATCAACTCGCGCGCCACCTCGGCGGCGCGGTTGGGATTGGACTGGCTGTCCTTGACGATGACCTCGGCATCGAGGCCAAGCCCCGGCGCCGCGGCCAGGAACTGCCGGACCATGAAATCGTCCGCGGCGGAAAAGGCCGAAAGCGGCCCGGTCTGCGGGCTGACATAGCCGATCCTGATCGCCTTGCGCTGCGCCAGTGCCGGGCGCGCCAGCCCCAGCCCGGCCAGGGCCGAGCCCGAGGCGATGAATGTCCGTCTGTTGAGCATTGCCAAACCTCCCATGATCCGCCGCATGCCGTTGCGGGTCCGGCCCTCCTCCGACCGGCGCCTGCGGCAAGCGTCCTGAAGCGGCACTCTATCTCGGGTAAGGTTGCCATATTATCGCATGGTCGCGCAGAAATATGCCCTTGGGTTATATCTCTGCGGATCGCATCCAGGGGGCCGGCCCGTATGGACGGCAGGTCCGGCGAGGACGCGTCGGCCCGTCCAATACCGGCGTTTCAGGGATTCCCGATCCAGCCGCGCGCCGTCACAGAAAGCCGATCCAGCGCCCCGCCAGCAGCACGGACAGCCAGATCGCCAGCGAAAGCGCCGCCAGGATACGGGCATCCGGGCCGGGCGTCCCGGTCTCGACGGCCTGTCGCCAACCCTTGCCGGCATGTTGCAGGGCGACGACCAGAAGGCCAAGCGCGATCAGCGCGATTTTCCAGCGAAAGGCGGCATTGGCCAGGTAGTCGCGGGCCGCGACCGACCACAGGACCGGCCCGGTCGCAAGGGTGATGGCCAGCCCCATCCCCGCCGCGCGGGACAGAAAGGGCGCCAGAACGCGCAGCGCGCCGCCGCGGACGATCCCGACAAGGCGCAGGTCCAGCGGAACGATCGCGCCCAAGAGCAGCGCGATGCCCAGGATATGCGTGGCGTTCACCACCATATAGAGATGGCCCGACCGGCGCAGCGCCGCCGCCAGCGCGGTGCCCTCGGCCCAGGCCGCGAGTTCCTGCACGGGCCTTAGTCCGCCTGGATACGCTCGGGATACATGTCGTAATTCTGCCCGTCGATCACGATGCGGACGGCCTTCATATGCGCGCTTTGATCCTGGTTGCGATTGCCGATCACCGTGATCGCATCGCCGGGCCCTGCCGTGTCGGCGGTAAAGCCCGAACGGGCGGTCTGGTTGGGATTGCCCAGGTCGACCTGCCAGACGGTGCCCTGGGCATCGCGGACCTGGATCGTAGGATGGGGCGGGTTCATCGAGACGCTTTCGACGGTTCCTTCCAGCGTCGTCTGTTCCCCCTCGGCCCATGACCAGCCGTGATGCGCCAGCAGGGGTGCGGCGCCCAGCGTCAGCGCAGCGGCGAGCATGATCGAGGGAAGGATGCGGGCGTGATTCTGCATGTCGGACCTCTTTGGGAAATGTTGGTCGGGACTGCCGCGGGCCGTGGCGGCCGCCCCACCATGATCGGCCAGCCTGCGGCGGCCGGCGCTGACAATCGCGTGAACGGCCCGATCCCCTGCCGGCCGGCTGAGCGGGCATCCCTAATTAATTGACCGACCGAACGGTTAACGATAAGCCTTGCCACGCGCCGGAGGAGGCGCTTGCACCCGGAGGAGAATACCATGTTCAGGTCTTCGTTTGGCCGCCTGCTGCTGTCGGCCGGCCTTTCTGCCCTTCTGGCCTGTCCGGCCCTGGCCGACACCCAGGTCGAGATCATCCGCGACGACTGGGGCGTGCCGCATGTCTATGCCGACGACGTGCATGGGCTTTACGCGGGCTTCGGCTACAGCGTGGCGCAGGACCGGCTGTTCCAGATGGAGATGGCGCGGCGCTCGGTCCTGGGCGAGGTGGCCGAGGTGCTGGGCATCGAGCGGCTGCCCTTCGACATCCAGACCCGGGCCATGTTCGACCATGCCGAGATCCGCCGCCAGATCGAGGCGCTGGCGCCGGAGGAGCGCGACATCCTGCGCGGCTACGCGGCGGGCTTCAACCTGTGGGTGGACCGGGTTCTGGCCGAACCGGCCGAGCTGATGCCCAGGCAGTTCAACGATTTCGGCTTCAAGCCCCGCCGCTGGACCGAGTTCGACGTGGCGATGATCTATGTCGGGACCATGGCCGGCCGCTTTTCGGGCTACAGTTCCGAATTGGCCAATGCCAGGACGCTGGCCGAGCTGGAGGCGCAATTCGGCGCCGAACAGGCGCGCGCAGTTTTCGACCAGATGTTCTGGGACGAAGATCCGCTGGCCCCGACCACCGTGCCCGAGGGCGAGCAATACCAGCGCAAGGCCGGGCTGACCCCGCCTTCCGCCAGCCGCTTTGCCGAATTGCTGCACGCCGGCGCGCTGCCCGGCGATGATGAGCGCCCGCGTGCCAGCAACCTGTGGATCGCCGGGCCGCAAAAGACCACCGACGGCAGCACCATCCTGATCAACGGCCCGCAATTCGGCAATTTCAACCCGTCCTATGTCTTCAGCATCGGGCTGCACGGCGCGGGGTTCGACCTGACCGGCAACACGCCCTTTGCCGTGCCCAACGTCCTGTTCGGCACCAACGGCACCATCGCCTGGGGCGCCACCGCCGGGCCGCGCGACGTGAACGACTATTACCGGCTGGAGCTGAACCCCGAGAATCCGCGGCAATACCGCGCCCACGACAGCTGGAAGGAGATGACGGCCCGCCGCGAGACCTTCCGCGTCAAGGGCCAGCCCGAGGTCGAGACCACGGTCTGGGAAAGCGATTACGGCGTGGTCGGCCAGATCGATCCCGAAACGGCGACCGCCTATGCCTTCAACCGCGCCTGGAAGGGGCACGAGATCTCGACCCTCATGGCCTGGGTGAACTCGACCAAGGCGCAGAATTACTAGGAATGGCTGGACCAGGCGGAAAAGGTCGCGACCACGATCAACTGGTATTACGCCGACCGGGACGGCAATATCGGCTATGTCTCGCCCGGCCATGTCCCCGTCCGCGCCGAAGGCCATGACCAGCGGCTTCCGGCCCGGCCGGGCAAGGACGACTGGCAGGGCGTGCGGCCCTTTGCCGATGCGCCCAAGGCCTATAACCCCGGCCAGGGCTGGATCGCGAACTGGAACAACCGCTCGGCCAAGGGGGACGCCGCGAATTTCGAGGCCACGCCCTGGGGCAGCGCCGACCGTGTGGTCGAGATCACCGCGCGGCTCGACGCCAAGGACAAGCTGACCCCCGAAGAGATCTGGGACATCAACCGCGAGATCAGCTTTCTCGACATCAACGCGCGCTATTTCCTGCCCTTCATCCTCGATGCGGCCGAGGGCATCGACCCGCAAAGCCAGCGCGCCGAACTGGTCGAGATCCTGCGCAACTGGGACGGGCAGCAGATCCGGGCCGAGGACGGCCGCGCCACCAGCCCGGCGGTGGGGCTGTTCCAGGCCTGGCTGGACGTGATGGTCGAGGACGTGCTGCGCGACGACAGCCCGGCGATCCCGCCGGCGATCCTTTACAACCGCATCTCGCGCGCCGCGCAGATGCTGCACAACGCGCTGCTGGGCGAGCGGGCCGGGGTGCCGCAGACCCATGATTTCTTCAACGGCGCCGACGCGGCCGGCCGCAACGAGATCATCCTGGCCTCGCTCGACAAGGCGGCCGCGCGGCTGGCCGACAGGTTCGGCAGCCAGGAGCCGGCCAACTGGCGCATCGAGATCAAGCAGCACGTGTTCGAGACCAGCAACTACCTGGGCATCCCGCAGGCCGGCGAGGACGAGGTCCGCGCCATCGGCACCGCGATGAACCGCGGCACCGAGAACAACCGGATCACCTTCCGCGACGGCAAGGCCGAGTTCTGCGCCGTGACCCCGCCGGGCCAGAGCGGCTTCATCGGCCCCTCGGGCGAGGCTTCCCCGCATTACGAGGACCAGTTGGCGCTTTACGAGGGCTTCGACTGCCGCCCGCAGGCGCTGACCCGCGATGAGGTCGAAGCGGCCGCCGTGTCGCGCGAGACCATCGCCGTCCCGCGGTAAGGCCCGGCCGGCCATCGCGACGGGTGGCCGGCCTCCGCGCCCGATGCTGGGGCAAGCCGCATTGCGCATGACCGCTTTCCCGGCTTCTATGGCAGCGGCGGCGGATGGCGGGGAAACATGCGGCAGGGCGGAATGGCCGAGCGCGGGCTGATCGACGGGATATTGCAGGGGATGGCGCTGCGTTCGGCCGCCTTCATCGTCACCGTCTATGGCGACGTGGTGGTGCCGCGCGGCGGCGTCTTGTGGACCGGCACGCTGATCGAGGTCTGCGAGCGGGTCGGCATCAGCGAATCGCTGGTGCGCACCGCCGTCTCGCGCCTGGTCGCCGCCCACCGGCTGCGCGGCGAGCGGCTGGGGCGGCGCAGCTACTACCGGCTGGACGCCTCGGCCCAGCGGGAGTTCGACCAGGCGGCGGGGTTGCTCTACAAGGCCGAGGTGCCGGCGCAGGGCTGGCAGATCCTGCACGCCCCGGACCTGACCGAGGACGAGGCCCGCCACCAGCGCATGGGCCATATGGGCGGCGCGGTCTTCATCCGGCCCGACCGCGGCCAGCCGCTGCCGGAAGGCGCGCTGGCCTTTCGTGCCCCGGACCCGCCCGAACTGGGCCGGATCGGGCAGTTCTGGGATCTCTCGGTGCTGCATCAGCGTTATCTCGACATGCTGGCGCGCTTTGCGCCGCTGGCCGAGGCGGGCGCGGCGCTGTCGGACGAGATGGCGCTGATCGCGCGGCTGCTCTTGGTGCATGACTATCGCGGCGTGCTGCTGCGCGACCCCCGCCTGCCGCAGCCCGCCCTGCCGCCGGACTGGAAAGGGCACGAGGCGCGGGCGCTGTTCCGCCGCCTCTATCGCCAGCTTTCCCCGGCGGCGGAACGCTGGATCGGGGCGCAATTCGAAGGCAGCGACGGCCTCCTGCCGGAAAAGACCGCGGAAAGCGAGGCGAGGCTGGCCGACCTGTCCCGCACAACAAGTTGAGAAGAACGGATTATTTTTTGCGCCCCAAAACATCACACGACTGACCAAATTTTTCTTTCTTTGTGATGTTTTGGATTGTATAAGTTGACCAACCGGTCGGTGAATTGGAGAATCATCGGCCGTTGCCAAAAAGGGGGAGAGAGCATGCAGGACGCCTTCATCTGTGACGCGGTGCGCACGCCGATCGGCCGCTATGGCGGGGCGCTGGCCTTGGTCCGGGCGGACGACCTGGCCGCGGTGCCGCTGAAGGCGCTGATGGAGCGCAACCCCGGCGTGGACTGGGCGGCGGTCGATGACCTGATCTATGGCTGCGCCAACCAGGCGGGCGAGGACAACCGCAACGTGGGCCGCATGGCGGTGCTGCTGGCGGGCATGCCCATCGGCGTGCCGGGGACCACGGTGAACCGGCTTTGCGGCTCGGGCATGGATGCGGTCGGCATGGCGGCGCGGGCGATCAAGGCGGGCGATTGCGATTTCGTCATCGCCGGCGGCGTCGAAAGCATGACCCGCGCGCCCTTCGTGATGTCCAAGGCGGAAAGCGCCTTTTCCCGCGCCAATGCGGTCTATGACACCACCATCGGCTGGCGCTTCGTCAACCCGGCGATGAAGGCGCGATACGGCATCGATTCGATGCCGCAGACCGCCGACAACGTCGCCGCCGATTTCGCCGTCAGCCGCGCCGACCAGGACGCCTTTGCCGCCCGCAGCCAGGCCCGGTGGGAAGCGGCGCAGAAGGCCGGCGTCTTTGCCGACGAGATCGTGCCCGTCACCATACCGCAGAAAAAGGGCGAGCCGGTGGTCTTCGACACCGACGAGCATCCGCGCCCCGGCACCACGGCCGAGGTGCTGGCCAAGCTGAAGGGCGTGAACGGCCCTGACCTGACGGTGACGGCCGGCAATGCCTCGGGCGTCAACGACGGCGCCGCGGCGCTGGCGATCCTGTCGGGCGAGGCCGCGAAGCGCCACGGCCTGACGCCCAAGGCACGTATCGTTGCCATGGCCGCGGCCGGCGTCGAGCCCCGGATCATGGGCATCGGCCCGGCGCCGGCGGCGAAAAAGGTGCTGGCGCGCGCGGGACTGACCATCGAGCAGATGGATGTGATAGAATTGAACGAGGCCTTCGCCAGCCAGGCGCTGGCGACCTTGCGCGACCTTGGCCTGCCCGACGATGCCGCCCATGTGAATCCGAACGGCGGTGCCATCGCGCTTGGCCACCCGCTTGGCATGTCGGGGGCCCGGCTTGTGACGACGGCGATGTATCAGCTGCATCGCACCGGCGGGCGCTATGCGCTTTGCACCATGTGCATCGGCGTGGGGCAGGGCATCGCGCTGATCCTCGAACGCGTTTGACCCAGGGAGAAGTTTGCCATGTATGCCCAGCTTGTGAAATCCGAAGGGATGAAGGCCCGAGAGGAGATGACTCCCCAGGAGATCGCCTTCCAGGAGCGCATCGACCGCGGCGAGAAGATCGAGCCCAAGGAATGGATGCCCGAGGGCTATCGCAAGACGCTGATCCGCCAGATCGGCCAGCACGCCCATAGCGAGATCGTCGGCCAGCTGCCCGAGGGCAACTGGATCACCCGTGCCCCCACGCTGGAGCGCAAGGCGATCCTCTTGGCCAAGGTGCAGGACGAGGCCGGGCACGGGCTCTATCTCTATTCGGCGGCCGAGACGCTGGGCGTCTCGCGCGACGAGCTGATGGAGCTCTTGCATGCCGGCAAGATGAAATATTCCTCGATCTTCAACTATCCGACGCTGACCTGGGCGGACATGGGCGCGGTGGGCTGGCTGGTCGACGGCGCGGCGATCATGAACCAGGTGCCGCTGCAGCGCACCAGCTATGGTCCCTATTCCCGCGCCATGATCCGCATCTGCAAGGAGGAAAGCTTCCACCAGCGCCAGGGCTATGCGGTGATGATGAAGCTGGCCCAGGGCACGCCGGCGCAGAAGCGCATGGCGCAGGACGCGCTGAACCGCTTCTGGTATCCGGCGCTGATGATGTTCGGGCCTTCGGACAAGGATTCGGTGCATTCGGCGCAGTCGATGGCCTGGAAGATCAAGATCAACACCAATGACGAGCTGCGGCAGAAATTCGTTGACCAGACCGTGCCGCAGGCGGAATACCTGGGCCTGACCGTCCCCGACCCGGACCTGAAATGGAACGAGGAAAAGGGCGGCTACGATTTCAGCGAGCCGGATTGGTCGGAATTCTTCGACGTGATCGCCGGCAACGGGCCCTGCAACAAGGACCGGCTGGGCGCCCGCGTCAAGGCCTGGGAGGACGGCGCCTGGTTCCGCGAGGGGCTGATGGCCCATGCCGAGAAGGCCGCCGCCCGCCGGGCGCAGGCCGCCGAATAACCCGTCATCGCCAGGAACACGCGCCAGTCGCAGAACCAAGTTTAGGGAGAGAACCATGTCCAAGGAATGGCCGCTCTGGGAGGTCTTCATCCGGGGCCAGCACGGGCTGAACCACCGCCATGTCGGCAGCCTGCACGCGCCCGACGCCGAAATGGCGATCATGAATGCCCGCGACGTCTATACCCGCCGCAACGAGGGCGTGTCGATCTGGGTCGTGCCCTCGGCGCAGATCACCGCGTCGAGCCCCTCGGACAAGGGGCCGCTCTTTGAGCCCTCGAACGCCAAGGTCTATCGCCACCCGACCTTTTTCGACATTCCCGAAGAAGTGGGGCATATGTGATGCCGTCGCTGCCCGACATGAACACGCCCCAGGTGGCGGAACTGGCCCGGCGCGAGGCCGAGGCCCATCCGGCCCATCCCGCCGTGCCCCAGCCCGACGAGGGCCAGGAGGCGCTGTTCGAAACCCTGCTGCGCCTTGGTGACTCGACGCTGATCCTGGGCCATCGCGTCTCGGAATGGTGCGGCCATTCGCCGGCGCTGGAGGAGGACATCGCGCTGGCCAACGTGGCGCTGGACCTGATCGGCCAGACCCAGCTGTGGCTGGGGCTTGCCGGCGAGGTCGAGGGGCAGGGCCGCTCGGCCGACGACCTGGCCTATCTGCGCGACGCCTGGGATTTCCGCAACCTGCTGATCTGCGAGCGTCCGAACGGCGATTTCGGCCATACGCTGATGCGGCAGTTCCTGTTCGACGCCTGGCACCATGAATTGCTGAAGGGGCTGGCGGCCTCGTTGGACCCGCGCGTGGCCGAGATCGCGGCCAAGGCCGGCAAGGAGGTCGCCTATCACCTGGAACGCTCGTCCGACCTGGTGGTGCGGCTGGGCGACGGGACCGAGGAAAGCCACCGCCGGATGCAGCAGGCGCTGGACGCGCTCTGGCCCTATACCGGAGAGATGTTCCTGGGCGACGACAAGGATGCGCAGATGGCCGCGCGCGGCATTGCCCCCGATCCGGCCAGCCTGCGCGCCGGCTGGGACGCCTCGCTGCGCCATGTGCTGGGCGAGGCGACCTTGCAGATCCCCGAAAGCGATTTCGCGCATAAGGGCGGCAAGCAGGGCATCCACACGGAACATCTGGGCTACATCCTGGCCGAGATGCAGTTCCTGCAACGCGCCTATCCCGGCGCCAGCTGGTAAGGCGCCATGGCCGCTGCGACCCATCCCAGCGTCGAGCAGGTCTGGGGCTGGCTGTCCGAGGTGCCCGACCCGGAGATCCCGGTGATCAGCCTGACCGACCTGGGCATCATCCGCGGCGTCGAATGGCAGGGCGATACGCTGGTCGTCCGGGTCACGCCGACCTATTCCGGCTGTCCCGCGACCAGCATCATCAACCTGGATATCGAGACCGCGCTGCGCGGCTACGGCATCGACAAGCTGCGGCTGGAGCGCCAGATGTCGCCGCCCTGGACCACCGACTGGATCACGCCGGAGGGCCGGGAAAAGCTGCGCGCCTATGGCATCGCGCCGCCCGTGGACGGTACGGCGGCAGACGGGGTGCTGGCCGGGCGCATCGCCCGCATGAGCGGCGCGAACCTGACCATCGCCTGCCCGCGCTGCGGCTCGACCAATACCGAAAAGATCAGCCAGTTCGGCTCGACCCCCTGCAAGGCGAATTATCGCTGCAAGGACTGTCTGGAACCCTTCGACTATTTCAAATGCCTGTAAGAAGGCGACCCGCTTCAGGAAGGATACCCCCATGGCACGCTTCCACCCGCTGAAGGTCATCGACGTGCGCCGCGAGACGCGCGACGCGGTGGTCGTCACCCTGGCGCCCCGCGACGAGGACCGCGCGCTGTTCGACTTCACCCAGGGCCAATACCTGACCTTCCGCCGCGATTTCGACGGCGAGGAGCTGCGCCGCTCCTATTCGATCTGCGCCGGCAAGGACGAGGGCACCCTGCGCGTCGGCATCAAGCGCGTCGATGGCGGCGCCTTCAGCACCTGGGCCAACGAGAACCTGGCGCCGGGCGACGAGATCGAGGCGATGCCGCCGATGGGCAAGTTCTTCACCCCGATCGAGCCCGAGGCGGAAAAGCAGTATCTGGGCTTTGCCGCCGGCTCGGGCATCACGCCGGTCCTGTCGATCATCAAGACCGTGCTGGCGCGCGAGCCGCGCGCGCAGTTCACGCTGGTCTATGCCAACCGCCAGATCAACACCATCATGTTCCGCGAGGAGCTGGAGGATCTGAAGAACCTCTATCTCGGCCGCTTCTCGGTCATCCATGTGCTGGAGCAGGAGGGGCAGGAGATCGACCTGTTCACCGGCCGCATCGACGAGGCCAAGATGGCGGCGCTGTTCCAGCATTGGCTGGATGCCGAGGCCGTGGACACCGCCTTCATCTGCGGCCCGGAACCGATGATGCTGACCGTCGCGGCGTCCTTGCGCGACCACGGGCTGCGCGACGAGCAGATCAAGTTCGAGCTGTTCGCCTCCAGCCAGCCCGGCCGCGCCAAGGCCCGGCCCGTCTCGGCCCAGGCCGCTGGTGCCGGCGAGGGGGTCGCGGCCACCGTGACGCTGGACGGCGCCACCCGCAGCTTCCAGATGCCGCGCGAGGGCGAGACGATCCTGGAAGCCGTGCTCGCCAACAGCATGGACGCGCCCTATTCCTGCAAGGCGGGCGTCTGCTCGACCTGCCGCTGCAAGGTGCTGGAGGGCGAGGTCGAGATGGCGGTGAACCACGCGCTGGAGGATTACGAGGTCCGTGCCGGCTATGTGCTGTCCTGCCAGGCCTATCCGATCAGCGACCGCGTGGTCGTCACCTATGACGAATGATCCGGGCGCAGGAGGGGAACCCATGTCCGATACCATGAATATCGAGGACTACCTGGCGCAGGGCGGGGTGCTGACCGCGCCCGGCAACGCGCCCGCCCGCTATCGCGGCGAGCTTTTGCGGCTGATGTCGTCCTTTGTCGACAGCGAGCTGGCCGCCTCGGCCGGCTTTGCCGATGCGATCAACCTGGCCCCCGGCATCAAGGAGCGCATCGCCGCCAGCCGCATCACGCTGGAAAAGGCCGACCATGCCGAGCGCGTGCTGCGGGTGATGGCCGAGTTCGGCACCGATGCCGCGCGCTATCAGACCAGCCATGACTGGGCGGCGCGGGTCGAGCGCGATGCCGATCTGGGCACCGCGCGCCGGCCGGGCGACATGCGGCTGTCGGTGTTCCATTATCCCATCGCCGGCTGGACCGATGCGGTGGTGATGAACGTGCTGCAAGGGCTGGCGACCGGGGTGCAGATGACCGAACTGACCCGCGTCTCCTACGGTCCGCTGGCCGAGGTGTTCCGCGAGATCGCCCCGCGCGAGGCGCGCCATGCCGAGCTGGGTCTTGAGGGGCTGGAGCAGATCGCCCAGACCGAGACCGGGCGCGAGGAAGCCCGCGCTGCCGTCGCCTATTGGCAGCCGCGCGTCGCGGCCGGCTTCGGCGTGGCCCATTCGGCGCGCTATGACACGCTGGCGCGCTTCGGCCTGCGCCACAGTCCGAACGAGGCGCTGCTGGCCCGCTGGGAGGCGCTGGTGTCGGAACATCTGGCCGCGCTTGGCCTCTGAATCGGTGCTTGCGGCCGTGCCCCGACAGGCGCGGCCTTGCCGCCTGACCAAAACGAAGATTGACCGAGGAAACGCCCATGACCACTCCGCGCCGTCTTGAAAGCTATGTCTGCGGGCGCTGGACCCCCGGCGACAAGCCGGGCCAGGCCCTGCTGGACGCCGCCACCGGCGAGCCGGTGGCCGTGATCGATTCGACCGGCATCGACTTCGCCGCCGCGCTGGCCCATGGCCGCGAGGTGGCCGGGCCGAAGCTGCGCGCCATGTCGTTTCACGAACGCGCCGGCATGCTCAAGGCCCTGGGCCTGGCGCTGATGGCGCAGAAAGAGGAGTTCTACGCCGAAAGCCTGCATACCGGCGCCACCCGCGCCGACGGCTGGGTGGATATCGAGGGCGGCATCGGCACCATGCTGACCTATGCCTCCAAGGGCCGGCGCGAATTGCCCAATACCCGCGTGCTGACCGATGGCGATGTCGAGCCGCTGTCCAGGGACGGCAGCTTCAGTGCCCAGCATATCCTGACGCCGCTGCATGGCGTGGCGGTGCATATCAACGCCTTCAACTTCCCGATCTGGGGCATGTTGGAAAAGATCGCGCCGACGCTGCTGGCCGGGATGCCCTGCCTGGTCAAGCCCGCCAGCCAGACCGCCTATCTGACCGAGCTGATGGTGCGCCGCATCGTCGAGACCGGCATCCTGCCGGAAGGCGCGCTGCAACTGATCTGCGGCTCGGTCGGGGATCTGCTGGACCATGTGACCGAACAGGATGCCGTGACCTTCACCGGCTCGGCCTGGACCGGGCGCAAGCTCAAGACCCATCCGGCGATCGTCGCCAATTCCGTGCGCTTCACCATGGAGGCGGACAGCCTGAACGCCTCGATCCTGGGTCCGGACGCGGTGGCGGGCACGCCGGAATTCGACCTGTTCGTGCGCGAGGTCGCGCGCGAGATGACGGTCAAGGCCGGGCAGAAATGCACCGCGATCCGCCGCGTCATCGCGCCCCGCGCCCAGGTCGACGCCCTGGTCGCCGCGCTGGACGAGCGGCTGGGCAAGACGCCGCTGGGCCTGCCGGGCGACGAGGGGGTGCGCATGGGGCCATTGGCCAGCCTCGACCAGCGCGAGGAGGTGCGCGAGCGCATCCGCGACCTGCAGGCGGCGGCCGAGATCGTGGCGGGCGATCCCGACGCGGTGCGCGTGACCTCGGGCGATGCCGCCAAGGGCGCCTTCCTCAATCCGGTGCTGATGTATGCGGCGAAGCCCTTCGAGGCGGCGGCGGTGCATGAGGTCGAGGCTTTCGGTCCCGTCTCGACGGTCATGCCCTATGACGACCTGGACGAGGCGGTGGCGCTGGCGCGGCTGGGCCGCGGTTCGCTGGTCACATCGGTCTTTACCGACGATCCCAAGGTCGCCGAGCAGGCGGTGCTGGGTGCGGCGCCCTGGCACGGCCGGGTGCTGATCGGCAACCGCGCCTCGGCCAAATCCTCGACCGGGCATGGCTCGCCGCTCGCGCCGCTGGTCCATGGTGGGCCGGGGCGCGCGGGGGGCGGCGAGGAGATGGGCGGCATTCGCGGCGTCAAGCATTACATGCAGCGCACCGCCGTCCAGGGCGCGCCTCGGCTGCTCTCCGCCGTCACCGGGCGCTGGATCGAGGGCGCCGACGTGCAGCAGGGTGTGCATCCCTTCCGCAAGTCGCTGGCCGAGCTGCACATCGGCGACCAGCTGGTCACGGCGAGCCGCACCGTCACCCGCGAGGATGTCGAGCATTTCGCCCATTTCACCGGCGACACCTTCTATGCCCATATGGACGAGGCGGCGGCCAAGGCGAATCCGTTCTTCGACGACCGCGTGGCGCATGGCTATCTGATCGCCAGCTTTGCGGCGGGGTTGTTCGTCGAGCCGAATCCCGGCCCGGTCCTGGCCAATTACGGCGTGGACAACCTGCGCTTCCTGACCCCGGTCTATTTCGGCGACACGCTGCAGGTGCGGCTGACCTGCAAGGAGATCAACCCGCGCGAGAATGCCGGCCATGGCGAAGTGCGCTGGGATTGCCAGGTGACGAACCAGAAGGGCGAGGTCGTGGCGCAATACGACGTGCTGACCATGGTCGCCAAGGAATGGCCGTTGGCCCAGGCGGCGCAATAGGGCCGTCGCCTGATGCGCGAACGGACCGGCGGGACGGTGGGCGCTTGCGCCCCGCTGATCATCGGCGGAACCGTCTCGCCCGATGATCAGCCTTGCGCGGGCAGCAGGCTGCGCCGGATCGGGGCGTCCAGCGCCTTGAATGCGCCGAGTCCGCTCATGTCGTAAAGTGTGGCCCCGGCCCGCATCTTGGACTGCCGGCCGGCCGGCTGGTCGATGCGTGCGGGCTGGCCCTGAAGAACCCCGCGCCTGCGACGAGGATCGCCCCCGGCTGCAAAGCCCGCGAGCGTCCCGCCTGCCCGCAGCGCGCGCTTCCCGTGCCCTGTTTCGCCCCCCATTCCCGCCGCGCCGGGTGCCCAGGCAGATCGGTTTTCCCAGTCCCGCGCCGATGCGCAGTCCGCGGGAGGGGGCAGGCCCGCGCCGCCCTCCTGAGCTGCAATGCGACGCGGCCCCGGCTCAGTCCGCTTTTCGGCGTTCAAGGATTTCCAGCATCCTCTGGCGCGCGGCGGAGGGCAGGTCGTCGGGCAGGTCGGCCTCGGTCGCGGGCCTGTCGCCGACCTGGATCAGCATCACCATGCCCATGGTGAAATGCGGCGAGCATTTGACGCCCCAGATGCCCTCGGCGTCCAGCGTGACCTCGATTTCCTCGTCGATCTTGCCGACGAATTTCTCGCCGCCCTCGGGGATCATCCCGGCGATGGTGGCGGCATTGTGGCCGGGATCGGCGGCGATGAACCGGACCGTGTCGCCGGGTTGGACCACCAGGTAGTCCGGCTCGAAGGGCATCGGGCCGGTGGCATTGCGGTTGAGCATCCTGACCTCATGCGTCTCGGCCAGGGCGGCGGCGGGCAGCAGGCAGGCAAGAAGCGCGGCGCGAAGCAGCATGGGATGTCCCTTCAGGCAAGGCGTTGGAAGGCAAAGACCGGCCGGCCCCCGCCAGGATGGGGGATGATCTCGGCCTCGACGGCAAAGATCTCGCGGATCAGCGCCGGGGTCAGGATTTCCATCGGCGGGCCAAGCGCCACGCAGCGGCCCGCGCGCAGCACCATGATCCGGTCGCAGCGCAGCGCGTGATGCAGGTCGTGCAGCGCGATCACGGTGGTGACGGAAAGCTGCGCGACCAGGTCGAGGATGGCGATCTGGTGATGGATGTCGAGATGGTTCGTCGGCTCGTCCAACAGCAGGACACGCGGGGCCTGCGCATGGGCGCGCGCGATATGGACGCGCTGGCGCTCGCCCCCCGACAGCGAGGCCCAGTCGCGCCCCGCCATATGCGCCATGTCCACGGCATCAAGGGCCGCCGCGACGGCGTCGTCGTCCTGGGCACCCCATGGCCGCAGCGGGCCAAGCCAGGGCGTGCGGCCCAACTCCACCGCATCGCGCACGGTGATCCGTTCGGCCGTCTCGGCCGATTGCGCGACCAGCGCCAGCCGCCGCGCGATCTGCCGCCGGCCCAGCCGGGCCATGGGACGGCCTTCCAGCCGGATCTCTCCGCGGCTGGGGCGCAGCAGGCCCGCCATCATCCCCATCAGCGTCGACTTGCCCGATCCGTTCGGCCCGATCAGGCCCAGGGTCTCGCCCGGATGCAGGCGCAGGCTGATGTCGGACAGGATCTCGCGGCCGCGCACGGCATGGCTGGCGCCGACGGCTTCCAGGATGGGCGTCATCGTTGCCTTCCCCGGATCATGACCACGGCAAAGGCGGGCGCGCCGACCAGCGCGGTGATGACGCCGATGGGCAGCACCTGGCCGGGAATGACGATGCGCGAGACGACGTCGGACAGCACCAGGAACACCGCCCCCGCCAGCGCCGTCGCCGGGACCAGCCTGGCATGGCGCGGCCCGACGAGGATGCGCATCGCATGCGGCACCACCAGCCCGACGAAGCCGATGGCCCCGGCGATCGAGACCATGATCGCCGTCGCCAGCGAGGCCGTTCCGATCAGCAGCACCTGCGTGCGCCGCAGGTCGATGCCCAGCGACGCGGCGCTTTCCGCGCCGAAGGCAAAGGCGTCGAGCGCGCGCGCATGCCACAGCGCCACCCCCAGCGCCAGCGCCGCCATCGGGACCGCGACCCAGCTGTCGGGCCAGCGCACGCCGGACAGGTTGCCCAGCAGCCAGAACATGATGCCGCGCGCCTGCTCGGCGCTGGCCGATTGCGCGATGATCAGCGCGGTCAGCGCGTTGAACATCTGCGAGCCGGCGATGCCCGCCAGGATGATGACCCCGGCGCCGCGCATCCCGGTCCCGCCGCCGGCGGCGCGCGCCAGCGCCGCCACCAGCGCGAAGGCGGTCAGTGCCCCGGCAAAGGCGCCCGCCGACATGCTGAGCAGCCCCGCGCCGATCCCCGCCACCGCGACCGTGACCGCCCCGGTCGAGGCCCCGGCCGAAATCCCCAGCAGATAGGGCTCGGCCAGCGGGTTGCGCAGCAGCGCCTGCAGGATCAGCCCCGACAGCGCCAGGCTTGCGCCGCCGCAGGCCGCGACCACCGCCCGCGACAGCCGGTAATGCCAGATCACGCTGGCATCGATCGGGTCGAGCGCGGCCGAGCCAAGCCCGGCCTTGACCGCCAGCACCTCGATGACGGTGGCCAGCGGAATGCGCGTCTCGCCCACCGCCGTTCCGAAGAGCAGCGCCGCGACCAGCACGGCGGGGGCCAGCCACAGCCAGCCCCGATTGCGCCCCGTGCTGCGGGTCGCGGCGCGCGCCCTCATTTCAGGTCGAACCCGGCCAGCGAGTCAGCCAGCGATTCCAGCGCATAGATCGCGCGCACCGAGGGGTCCATCGCATTGGCCGGCATGGTCAGGATGCGGTCGTTCTTTACCGCCCCCATCTCGCTCGTCACCGGGTCCGAGGTCAGGAAATCCCGCTTGACGGCGATGTCGTCGGCCGGAAAGCGGCGCCGGTTCATCTCGGCGGCGACGATGAAGCTGGGATTGGCCTTGCTGATGGTTTCCCAGCCCACGGTCGGCCATTCCTCGGCCGAGGCGACGACGTTCCTGACCCCCAGCTTGGACATCATCCAGCCCGGCACGCCATTGGCACCCGCGACATAGGGGTCGATCTCGATCTCGGCCGAGGAATACCAGAACAGGCCCGACACCGTTTCGGGCAGGTCCAGCGCCTGCGCCCGCTCGACCGCCGCCGCCTCGCGCGCCTTCAGGTCGGCGATCACCGCGGCCCCGCGATCCTGCACGTCGAAGATCGCCGCCAGTTCCTCGATGCCCTGGTAGAGCAGCGCGGTGTCGAACAGGACCGAGCGCGCGCCGTCCATGCTTTGCGTATTGTCCTTGCCGACGCATTCGGTGGGCATGATCCAGCTGGGGATCTGCGCGTCGTCGAACATCTCGCGTGTGCCGACCACGCCCTGCGGGCCGATCATCCATTCATAGGCCGTGACCACCAGCCCAGGCTTCTTGGCCAGCACGCTTTCGAAGCTGGGGGCGTTGTCGGCCAGCCGCTCGACCCCGGCATCCGCCTCGGCAAATTCGGGCAGGACCGGGTTGATCCACAGCGCCGTGCCCGCCACCTTGTCGGCCAGCCCCAGCATGTAGAGGATCTCGGTCGTGCTTTGCCCGACGCTGACGACGCTTTCGGGCGCCTTGTCGAAAGTGACTTCGTGGCCGCAGCTGGTCAGCGTCAGCGGGTATTCGGTGGCCCCGAACGCCGCCATCGGCGCCAGGGTGAACGTGGCGATCATCGCCGTGGTGAGCCTTGGCATGATGTTTCCTTCCGCTACATCATGAACAGGCCGGATGAGCGGATGGAGACCGGGCGAATGCCGGTCGCAACCCCTCCCGAGCCGACCCGCTCGGATTGGTCAAACGTCGTCGGCAGGTCTCCTGACTGGCGGGTCACGGCAGGGATGCGGCCTTCCCATGGCGCGGGGCCACAGTGGCATTCTCGCATCCTGCTCGCCGCCTACAGTTGCGGGGGCAGTTCCGGTTCGGGACGCCTGCGGGCGCCCCGGCGGATTCCCTTTCAATTCCTTGCGGAAACCGACGCGCCTTCCCTAGCTTCTGGCGCGGGCGCTGGCAAGCGGCAGCATGGCCGGCCGGCTTGCCGCTGCCGCGCCACGGCTGCCCCCGGCCCGGTCCAGCCGCACGAAGAAGAACGGGATGCCGCGCGCCTCGGGGCGTTGCAGCGTGGACATACGATGCGCGGTCTGCTCGAAACTGGCACCGAAGCGGTGGCCCAGCAGTTCCACGTCGTAGCGCGCCGATCTGGAACCGGCGGCTGGACTGCCCCAGCAGTTCGGACAGCATCAGCTCGCGCCGGTGCGGGTCGAAGCGGCGCAGCTGCTCGCCCCTGACCGGGGCGGGCAGGATGCGCACCGCGATGCCATGCGCGGCCAGCCGGCCGGTCAGCGCCATATGTGGCTCGTTGCGGTGCAGCGCCAGTGCCTCGGCCAGTTTCTCGGCCGCGCGGTCCAGCCTATCGACGTAATTGCGCCGGGCATAGAGCCAGTTCCGGACCGCATCGACCGGGCGCGATCTGCCCGACTATCTGCCGCAAACGCGCGAGATCCGGCAGGGCATCTGGCAGGCCGCCTTCGTTCCGCCGGCGCTGGAGGATCGCCGGGTCGAGATCATCGGGCTGCTGGGACCATATCTTCAGCCATAGCGAGCCCGCGATGCTGCTGAACCCGCATCAGGGCCGGATCACCGAGGCGGGCGTGCGGCTGAACATCCAGGTCTGCGTCGAATACCTGGCGCAATGGCTGTCGGGCCGCGGTGCGGTGCCGATCCGAAACATGATGGAGGATGCCGCCACCGCCGAGATCAGCCGTGCCCAGCTGTGGCAATGGCTGCGCCGCGGTCGCGCTGGAGAGCGCCGCATGGCAGGGCGATCTGATGCAAGCCGAGATCGTCCGCATCCTCGACCGGCTGGGCCCGAACGGGCTCCATCGCGGCCATTACGCCGCGGCCGCGCGCATCCTGCGAGAGGCGGCGACGGCCGAGACCTTGCCCGATTTTATCACCCTGCCGGCCTATGCCGTGCTGAACGCGCTGGACTGAGGGGCCCCGATGGACATCATCCGCACGCTTGCTCCCTTTGGCGGGCCGCTTGCCCCGGATGCCCCGCCTTGCCGCCGGCCGCGCCTGCCGATTCCCGGACCGATCATGCGGAAAGGAAGCATCATGAGCAGAAAGACCTTTTCGGCAATACATCAAATGGCTGAAGGTGGAGCCGATCATGGACGCAAACCCGATCCGCGAGGGCACGGGGCGCCGGCGCGTGATCGAGGATTGCATCGCCTCGCTGACCTTGGGCGGCGCCGACCTGTTGTGGATCGAGACCGATACGCCCAACGTGGACAAGATCGCCGGCATGGTGGCCGAGATCCGCAAGGCGGTGCCCGATGCCAAGCTGACCCATAACAACGCGCCCGGCTTCAACTGGACGCTGAGCCTGCGCAAGCAGCTGCGGGCGCAATGGCTGGCCGAGGGCCGGATCGGCAAGGCCGACCATCGTGACGGGAGTGCGCTGATGAAGCCCGATTTCGACGATACCGGCCTGGGCCGCGAGGCCGACGCCCGGCTGCAACGCTTCCAGGCCGACATATCGGCCCGCGCGGGCGTGTTCCGCAACCTGACCATGCTGCGACCTTCCACCTGACCGCCAAGCCGGTGGACGAACTCAGCCGCGGCAATTTCGGCGCGGAAAAGATGTTGGCCTATGTGCAGACCGTGCAGCGCGAGGAGATCCGCCGCGGCATCTCGGCGGTCAGGCACCAGCACGAGGTCGGCTCGGACCTGGGCGACACGTTCAAGGAGATGGTGGCGGGCGAACGCGCGCTGAAGGCGGGCGGGCATGCCAATCCCATGAACCAGTTCGCCGCAGGATAGGCCGGGATCGGGCTGCGGGTCGCCCGCCTTCGGTGGGTTCGCTCAACGCTCCCCGGCCTGCCCGCGACGCCCCGATCCCTTGGGGCGTCGCTTTTCCGTCGTCGCGCCCGTGTTCAGATCAATGCCCAGTTGCCGCTGGCCGCCGCGGCGGCGAAGACCACGAGGTTCGCCGCCGCATGCGCCCATACCGCGTCGGTCAACCTGCCGCGGCGCTTGTAGACCGCGGCAAAGGCCAGCCCGGCGACGAAGGCCGCCGCGCCGCTGTCATGGAGCAGCGCGAAGGCGGCCGAGGAAACCAGAACGGCCCCTGCCTGGCCGGCCGGGCCGGGCAGTTTCAGCAGGTGGCCCAGCAGGTAGCCCCGGAAGGCCGCCTCCTCGATCAGGGGTACCAGCAGCACGGTGCCGACCAGGCGCAGGACGATCCAGCTTGCCGCCGCAAGCCCGAGCCCGGCGAAGGGCGGCGGGGCCGGCTCGGCCCCCGCAGCGACGCCGGCGGCAATCCACATGATACCGACCGCGACGCCCGCCAGCAGCGGCAATGGATCGACGCGCCAGTCGAGCCGGGCCCAGACCGGAAGGAACAGGACCAGCCCCGCGCCCATCGCCGGCACCCGGTATGGGTAGGCCGCCTCGGGATTGGTGAAGAATGTCGATACGAAAAGCCCCGAGAGCAGCAGGACCAGCAGCGGCACCAGCATCGCGCTGACCGGATCGTGCCGGAAGGCGGCTGTCTTTGCGCCAAAGGCCGGGCCGGGTTTTTCGCCGCGCCACAGCGCCGGCACCAGATGCGCCGCGCCGATCATCCCGATGCTCAGCAGGGTGAACAGCAGCCAGCCCGCGTAGCTGTGAAAGGCATTGACCGCCAGGTCGGGCGATATGCGCGCCCCGATCCAGATCAGGGCCGCGATGCGCAGCACGTTGAGGCCGAAACTGGCCAGCAGCCCGACCGGCAGCAGCACCAGTGCCAGAGGCAGGCGCAGGCGCCGCCGCTCGAGCGCGATGAACCCGGCCATCACCAGGGTGATGAGCGCAAAGCCTTGCATGCCCGAGCATGGGTCGCCCACGCGGATGAGGAAATCGTCAAAGCCGATCACCATCTCGTTCGGGGCGGCCACGACCCTGCCGGGCAGCAGGGCAAGCAGGCGCAGCACCAGCTCGAAGGTGGCGGCGGTCAGGGGCGGCCAGCCCCAGGTGCCGTTGAAAAGCCCGGTCAGTTCCGGCGAGAGCAGCGCGATCCCCATGGCCGCCCACAGCCAGGGGCCGCCCCGGCGCAGCACCGAAAGCCAGCAGGCGATGGGCGCGGTCCCGGCCAGCGCCGCTGCGACCGAAACGGCGGCGCCCGCGGCAAGGGCCAGGGCAAGCGGCGCCAGGCTGGCGGTCATGTCGCCCCAAAGCACCGGCAGCAGCATGATCGCCAGCCCCGCCAGCATCGCGGCCGCTGCGGTGCCGGGCGACAGGTCGCCCGCGCCGATGCCGCCCGCGCCCAGGAAGCCGAACAGCTGGCGCCGCGCGGTCATCGCCAGCCCGGCAAGCAGGGCCAGGGCAAGCAGCCGTCCCAGCCCCTCGCGCAGCGCAAGGCAGGCCCGCGGCGTCTGGAAATCCGTGCATTCGATCTCGACCAGGAACTGGTAGCAGAAGGCGACGATCAGCAGCTCGCCCAGCAGCAGGGCGGCGAAAAGGCCAAGCCTGCGCCAGCCGCTTGCAAGAAGGGGCGCTTGCGGCGCCGGCGCCTCCGCCTGCCCATGATCCGGGCCGGCGCCGCCAACCGCGGCCGGGTCCGAGGGGTCGGCGCTGTCGGTCACGGGTTGGCCGAACGCCGGCGCCATTCCCAAAGCAGAAGCCCGACGATCACCGCGATCATCAGGACCGATGCACCCGCGAACAGGTCGATCTCGGGGACGCTGTGGGGTGCGGTGGCGCTTGCCGGATGGGCGGTGCCGGCATGGCTTTCCGAAGGGCCGGTCAGCGCCAGGTGGGTGCCGGCGGCGGACAGGGTCAGCAGGACCAAAAGCGCAGCATAGAACATCGAAATGAACCCAGATACCGAGGAAACGCGACAAACAAGCAAGAGCGTCGATGACCAAGAATTCATCATGCAGGGAAAACCGGCAACCTGTCGGAATCGCCAGGTTTTCCCCTTGCTTGCCCGCGTGATTTCGGGTGAGCGCGGCAATTTCGCTGCTGGCGACCATGCCGTCGGGATGTCGCGGTCGGTTGGCGGTCCACGGCGCCAATCTCTTTGATGCTTGAAAATATATAGATGATTTTCAGTGGTCTAAATCGCAAATATGAAGTGGCGTCGAGGAGTCGTCCTGTCGGCGGAACCCGGTCGGCGGTCAGCCGCGCAAGGCGGCGGCCGGCGACTGGCGATAGGCCAGCCAGGCCGGCAGCGCCGCCAGAAGCGCCGCGGCCGCGACCAGGATCGCCAGCGTCGCGCCATCCTCGGGCGTGAAGCCGACCGGCAGGCTGAAGCCGCGCTGCATGGCGAAGGCGCGCGACAGCAGGCTGGCGGCCAGGTAGCCGCCGCCGTAGCCCAGCAGGATGCCAAGCCCGACCAGCATGGACAATTCAAGCCAGACGATCCCGAACACTGCCGACCGCGGCGCGCCAAAGGCCCGCAATGCGCCGATCTGCCGCCGGCGCTGGCCGACATGGATCACCGTCACCATCAGCAGCGCCGCCGCGACCAGAAGCTGCGTCCCGGAAGCGATGACCGCCAGCACCTGCCGGGCATCGCCCAGCGTCGCATAAAGGCTGGTCAGGACTTCGCCCGGAAAGACCGCAAGCGTCCGGCCGTCCGCGCGATAATCCTGGCGCAGCCTGTAGGCGTCGGCGATGGTCCTGGGCTTGACCAGGACGGCCGGCAGGCCGGGCAGCGCGCCGCGGTGCCAGTCCTCGTCCAGGGGCGCATCGGCATCCAGGCCGCGATGGCCATGCGCCTCGTCGTTTTCATGCGCGGCGTCGTGTCCGGCGTGGTCGTGTCCGGCATGTTCATCCTCGTGCCCGTGCCCCTGCCTCTGCCCGTGTTCGTCGTGGCCGGGCGCAAGGCCCATGCCATGCACATGCCAGACCGCCTGGATCGGCACCAGGATCGCCCGGTCCCAGGGCGTGCCGGTCGGGTTCAGCCGGCCGCTGACCCGATACCGGACGCCTTCGTGTTCGTGCCCGCCCTGTTCGACCTGACCATGGGTCGGCACGATCGTCTCGCCCGGTTGCAGCGGCACGGCCGAGCCGACGACGGCCTCGCCCTCGGTCCTGAACATCCCGCCCCGGGAAAAGCCGCCCGCGGTGCCCTCGATCAGGGTGGTGGTGGTGCCGACGATCGGGTAGCCGGCATGGAAGTCGCCGAAACCCACCGGCGCGGCCCATTCCACGCGCGGGTCGTCGTTCAACTCGGCCAGCACCTCGCCCGGCATCAGGGGCAGGGCGGCCGGTTGCAGGAAGACCGCGGACAGCACCAGCTGGGTTTCGCTGCCCGGCGCGCCGACGATCACGTCGAATTTCTCGGCGGCGCGGGCGCTGCCCAGGCGCAGCGCGCGTTCCTGCAAGGTGACGCCGACGCCAAGCGCCACCGCCAGCGCGACCAGCAGGACGATCACCACGGAACCGGCCCAGAGCCGTTTCAGGTCGGCCAGGGCAAAGCGGATCATGGCCGGACCTCTGCCATGCTGTCCGACCGGACGGTGCCGTCGGCCATGGCGATCCGGCGCGGCAGGCGCGAGATCAGGCGCTGGTCATGGGTGACGACGATCAGCGTGGCGCCGGTCTGCGCGGCCAGTTCCAGCAACAGGCCGGCGATGACCGCGCCGTTCTCGGCATCGAGGCTGGCCGTCGGTTCGTCCGCGACGATCACGCCGGGGTCGCGCAGCAGCGCGCGCGCGGCCGCGACGCGCTGCATCTCGCCGCGCGACAGGGTCTCGACCGGCTGGTCCGGCCGCGACAGGCCGACGCGGGACAGAAGCGCGCCCGCGCGTGCCCGGATGGCGCCGTCTGCCACGCGCGCCAGCCGGGCGGGCAGCAGCACGTTCTCCAGCGCCGAAAGCCCTGGAAACAGGTGGAAATCCTGCATGACCAGGCCGATATTGGCGCCGCGCCAGCGGTCGCGCGCGCCTTCGGAAAGTCGCGCGATGTCGCGTTCGTCCCAGAACACGCGGCCCTGGGTCGGGCGGGCCAGGCCGGTGATGACATTGACCAGCGTGGATTTTCCCGAGCCCGACGGCCCGATCACCGCGACCTGGCTGCCGGCGGCGATCTCCAGCCGCGGGATGCGCAGAACCGGCGCGGGCAGGCCGGGAAACGAGACTTCGGCAGCGTCGAGGTGCAGGCAGGGCATGGTGCGATCTCAGACCGTGGCATAGCGCGCTTCGCGCAGCCGCAGCTGGCTGACGAAGCCGGTTTCGGGGTCGATCCAGGAGCCGCGCTCGAGCCGGCCGGTCACCTCGATCATCTGGTTGGGCTGGGTAAAGGTCTGCCGCCGGCCCAGGTAGACCACGACGATGTTGTCCGGCCAGTCCGCGTCGGACGAGCAGAAGGGGCAAAGCGCCATCGGGATTTCGGACAGGACAAAGAACTGGGCCTCGGCCTTCAGCGGCGGGGCCATGAAGCCGCGGATGCTGACCGTCTTGCCGGTCAGCAGCTTGACCTTGTCCGAGAACTCCAGCCCCAGCACGCCGTATGCGGCATAAAGCTCGTCGAAGGTCAGCGCGGGCGCGCGGGCCAGCGCCGGGACCGGGGCGCCCAGGGCCAGCAGCGCCGCCAGCCCGCCCAGGCAGGCCCGGCGGCCGGGACGGAAACGGATCGGGTCTTGGGGACGGGTCATCCTGCATCTCCGGCAACGAATACGGTTCGGCCTGGCCGGGGCGGAAACCCCGGACAGGCCGCATGGCTCACTTCTGCACGGTGCCGAGGGCAAAGACGTCGGCCAGGATCTTGTAGACGTCGGACTGCTCCATATAGCCCTTGAACGCCTCGGCGCCGGGGCCGGCGGCCTGCAGCACGATGTCGTCCACGGCATGGACGGCGGTGTCGTTGTCCTTGGGCAGGTTGCCCTCGCGGAAGACCGCGCCGGGCAGATCCTTGTAGGCGTCGTTGGCGACATATTCGCCGTTCTCGTTCTGCACCGCGGGCTGGAACGGGCCGTCCAGCTTCGGGCCCCAGGTCTCGTAATGGTCGGGATAGTTCGAGGCGAAGATCGCGAAACGCCGCGCCACGTCGACCGAGTCGGGATAGCCGTCGCCATCGGCATCGGCATAGTCGGGAAAGCCCGCCTCGTCATAGACGCCGACCTTCTGGCGCATCTGGTCGCCGGACCGGTTGTCGTCGATCGTGCCGATCAGCGAGACGCCATGGGTATGGTCGCCCGTGACCACGATCAGCGTGTCGGGATTGGCCTTGGCGAATTCGCGGGCCAGGGCCACGACCTGGTCCAGTTCGATGGTCTCGACCACGGCGCGATCCCAGTCCATCGGGTGGGACATCTTGTCGATCGAGGCGCCCTCGACCATCAGGAAGAAGCCGTCGGGGTTCTTCGACAGCTGCGCCAGCGCCGATTGCGTCATCTCGACCAGGCCGGGCTGGTCGGGGAACTTGTCCACGGTGCCCTTTTTCAGCTGGTTGCGGTCCAGCCAGGTGTCCATGTTGCCGGTGTGGAACAGGCCCAGGAGCTTGCCGGCATTGCTGCCCGCCGCCGCGGCCAGTTCATCCCTGCTGGTCGCCAGCGCATAGCCGGCATCCTTGAACAGCTGGATATAGTCCTTGTCGTCCTTGCGCTTCGAGCCGGGGATATCGGCCTTGAGGAAATAGGCCGAGCCGCCGCCCAGGATGACCTCGGGCTGGATGTCGTGGAACATGCCGACGATCTCGGCCTTGTCGGCGCGCTTGCGGGTATGGGCCACGACCGCGGCCGGGGTCGCGTCCTGCAGCTCGGAGGTCGAGACGACGCCGATCGCCTTGTTGGTGGTACGGCGCAGCGCCTCGGCGATGGTTTCGACCCTGGGATCGTCCAGGCTGTCCGGGGTGCGGTCGGCATAGACGCCAAGCGCGTTCACGCGGCTCTTGTGGCCGGTCATGTAGGCCGACATCGTATTGGCCGAATCCGTCGCGATGGAATGGGTGGACGAGGTGCCGATGAAGGCCATGTGGTCCAGGTCGTCCATGGCCAGGCGGCCGTTGGCCTTGCCCTCGGTCATGCCCTTGGACATGATCCGCGCCGCGGTGCGATGCGCCACCGACAGCCCGTCGCCCAGGATGAAGATGACATTCTTGGCCTTGGGGGTCTCGGCGGTCGAATAGACCTCCCAGGTGACCGACTTGCTTTCCTCGCCGGCCTTGACCTCGACCGTGTATCGGCCCGGTTCGGCCAGCGCCAGGTCGCGCAGGATCAGGGCCGAGCCGAGGGCCGCGTCGTCATCGCCCTTTTCCTCGGCCACGAACTCGGCGGGCTTGCCGAAGACCTCGGCATAGGGCTTGCCGTTCACGGTGACGGCCACGTCGCCTTCGGGATGAACCTCGTCCAGCTCGATCTTGAAATCGAAGGGGGAGTTCACCAGGATCGTCGCCCGGTCGAGCGGATAGATCGTGGCGGCCTGGGCGGCCCCCGTCAGAAGGGTCGTTGCCGCAAGCATCGCAAGCAGATTTCGCATGATCGCCTCTTGTGAGTTTCGGAAAACCGAGGGTTTTCCCGCAAGGGCGGCCTAGTCTTCTTCTGTGGCGCAAACGTGACAGAATGGCTGGGTGGCGGCGCAATCTTCCCGAAAGGGGCGATTTTCGGCGAAGTTCCAGCCGTTTTATTATGTTATATCATATCGATTTGGCCGAGCCGGCATGGCCGGAGAACCCGTGGGACTCGGTTTGCAACCGGACGGGTCCGGTGGCGGATGCCGGGCAGGGGGGCTGCCCACGCGTCGTCGCATCGCGACAAGGCCGATCCGCGATGCCATGAGTGCCCAGGATGCATGGATGCTTCCACAGCAAAAATGGGCGCAGCCCTTCTTGTTCTTGTAGTTCTATAAGTTCAGGGGGAATTCTCTTTTTCCAATTGCACGCGCGGCTATAGGCAAGGAATGGGGACGAAACTGCTAGCTGACGGGCAAGTTTTTATTGCAGAAAAACTTGCCATGCCAAAAACCCTGCAAGTTGCCGCTGATCGCGCCCATGGCGAAACCAAGACCGTGCTGCCAGCCGAGGTGGTGCGGGGGCTACATCGAGAACCCACCGGGGGCCGAACCGCTCAAAGGCCGGTCGGAAGATACGGCGTGACGGCACAGCCGAAACGGTGGCAGTTGCTTTCCCGGCCACAGGCGGCATCAGCTACAGCCCGCACTGGTTGGCCCTGAAACGCGCGGCGGGCTGCAACAAGGACAACGAGTTGATCGCCAGCGACTTCCGGCACCTCTGCCGGGACCGCGGAATTGCACTCGCTGCCCGCAACATCGAAAAGCTGTTCAGCGATTTTTGCGCCAAGGTGGGCCAGGTATGACCATCATCAGGAGTCACACTGACCACGTTGAGCAAGAGCAGCAGGATTATGCTCGGAGAGGGTTAAAATGTTTCGGAATAAAATCTTACCAACAGTCGTTGCAGTCATCGCCGCGTTTCTGGTGATAGGGATTTTCCCCTAGGTATTGGCTGGACGCATTCGGTTTGTCCGACCTTGTGATGGGAATTGTGGTTTCAGGGGCGGGGATGGGGGTGGCGTTGATTGTTGAGCGCCTCATGAGACGCAAACCCTAATCTGCCCGCCGCTCTTCCCGATCCCCTGCCGCAGCGCCTCCATGGATTGGCAAGATAGGGGATCGAGCCGCCAAAAGCGGCTTTACATGCTTGGCCCTGACGACCCCCGGTAAGGCGGTGGCGCGGGCGCTTTCTCCGCCTTCGTGGGGCGCTTCCGGCCCTCGCTTCGGCTCTGGCGATGGGGCCTCCTTGCGCCGCTGTGCCGTCCTCTGGGGGCCTTGGTGGGTCGTTGCCGAGATAGCGCCTCGGCCCTGTGGCGGGCCTCCTGCGCGCTCTCCGTGGCCTTCTCGCTTGCGCGTCCCGATGGGGTTGAGGCTCCTCCCCGCCTTCACGGCACTCTCCGTGGCTTCCGTGGCTCTGGCGGCCTCCTGTGCCGCAGAGCCGCAGCATTGCCATGGGGTAAAACGGGGCTGATTTCATCACGTTTCCGCTGCCGCAGTCCTGTCGGTTCATACGGAGAAGGGGTCGGGATGGCCAGCCGGGCAGGGTAACGACGATCGCCCCGCGATCCGTGGCGACGACCGTATGCTCATATTGCACCACCGGGGCAGGGGGTTGGCTGTAGAGCGTCCAGCCGTCATCCCCCTCGGCTGCCCAGAGGCCGCCGGCCGAGAGGAACGGCTCGACGGTCAGCACCGGCCCCTGTCGATGCGGCGCTTCTCGGTTCGGCTGGGCCAGGTCGGGATGTCCTCGGGATATTCGTGCAGCGACCGCCCGACGCCATGGCTGGCGAGATTGCGGATCAGCGTGTAGCCGCGCCCCGCGGCAAAGCGGCCGATGGCCCTGCCGATGCCGGCAAGCGGCAGGCCGCTGCCGACCTGGGCGATGCCGATCTGCATGGCGCGCCGGCCGTCGCGGCACAGCCGGGCCAGGGCGGGCCGAACGGGCGCAACGCGATATGTCGCTCCGGTATCGGCGAAATAGCCGTTCTTCGAGGCCGAGACGTCGATATTGACCCGGTCTCCCGCTGCGATCACCCGGTCGCCGGGAATGCCATGGGCGATTTCCCTCGTTCACGCTGATGCAGGTCGCACCGGGAAAGTCATAGGTGGCCTGTGGTGCCGGGACGGCGCCCTCGCGCTCCAGCAGCGTGCGGCCGATCCTGTCCAGCTTGCCGGTGGTCATGCCAGGCTCCAGCGCCTTCGCCATGGCCTGCATGGTGTTGGCGACGATCCGGCCGGTATGCCTCAGCCCGTCGAGTTCGCCCTGGTTGGTGATCGGCATGCGGTGGTTCCCCCGCGGCGCGGATGGACTGGCCAAGGCCGGCAGGAAAGCGCCCGCATCCCCCGTATCGCCGATCTTGCCGGGTGCCGCCGAACCTCGCCGGATGCTTCCGGGAGGTCCAGGGGAATACCTACTCGGAATGCGGGATGGCGGTTTTCGCTGCGGCCAGCCGCGCGGGCCTTTGCAGGTTCCGGCCAAAGAGGCTTTGCGGCTCGCCGGGGACGGAGTGCCCTCACGGCGCGGTGTGATCGAGGACGGCGCGCATCAGGCCGCGCAATTCCGCATCCGGCTCGACCGGTTCCGCCTTGGCCAGCGCCTCGGCCAGCACCGGCCATCCCAGCACGCGAACCGCATAGGTCGCGGCCTTCCTGTGCCCGGCCAGCGGCGAGGCGAAGGCCCGGACAAAGGCATCGGCGACCCGCTGGTCATAGTCCTGCCCCACGGCCGCCAGGGCCACCCGGACCAGTTGCCGCTCGCTGTCGTCATGGGCCAGCAGGGCAAGATGCTGGTCCAGCGTCCCATAGGCCGCGGTGGCGTCGAAGGCTTGCAGGATCGCGGCGGCGGCCTCGGGGTCGCTGGCCTGGGCATCGACATGGGCGATGCGGTTGGTCCGGTCGAGCGTGAGCGTCACCAGGAGGTCGGGGTCATGGGACTCCATCCAGCGGATCGCGCCCGCGGAATCCCCCGCCATGTCCGGCACCGTGAAAAGGTCCAGCGGCGTTTCCGCCTTCAGCAGCCGGATCGCCTCGAACGCCCCTTGCCTGACCTTGCCGAGGTCGTCCTCCAGCGCGACATATCTGCCGAAGGCAAGCAGGTCGTCGTCGTTCTGGCTGCGGGTCATGGGTAACGGCTCCTCAGGAATGCGACCATGCCGGCGATGAGTTGCTGCGCCGCGGCCGCCTGCTCGGCCGGGGTCGAGGCACGGCGGCCCGCGCGGCTGACATTCGATAATGCCCATGAACGGAACGCCTGGGCAAGATCGCGCAGGGCCTGGTCCTCGCCCAGCACCGTCATGGCGCCGGTCTGCTGCCGAAGCACCCGGTCGAGAAGCTTGAAGATGTTGCCGGTGCGCCGGTGGCGGGCCTGGCGGGCCTCCGCGATCTGGCTGCGGGTGAAGCTGCCGCTGTCCTGACGGCCGCGAAAGTCCTGGTCGGCGGCGACCGAGGCGCCGCGTGGCGCCATCGGCGCATATTCGCCGCGCGCGGCCTCAAGCCGCGGGTTGATCATGCCGCGTTCCTCCAGCGAGCGGCCGGTGGCGCGCGCCGCAAGCTGGCCCGGCGCGCGAATGGGTTCCACCACGTTGCGCAGCTGGTCCGGATCCGGGCTGTCGAGATGTTCGGCCCGGAATCCCTCGTAGGCGGGTGCATTCGCCTGGAACAGCATCGAGGAGCGCCGCACGTCGCGGATATAGGCAGGCCGGCTGCCGGGCATGCTGATCGAGGTGTGGAACGGCCCCGAGAACCTGCCGAACCTTGCGCGGCCGAGCGGCAGGGGCAACTGGCCCGGCGCGGACAGGAACCGGCGTCCGGCAAAGACGACATCGGCTTCGTTCAGGCCCGCGCCCACCGTGACCTGGCGGCCCTCGCGCATCTGCCGCTCAAGCTCGGCCGATTGGGTGCGAACGGCGGGGTTCGAGGCCCGCTCCTGCTCGAACAGCCGTTCGGCCTCGATCAGGATCGGCTCCAGCGCCCGGCCGATGCGGGCCGGGCTGAGCTGCGCGATGCGCCCCGCCGGCGAGGAGGGGTTGATCCGGGCGACGATGGAATCGCCCTGCCGCTCCAGCGAGGTCAGGCGATAGCGCAGCCGCCAGAAGGTCAGCCGCGCGCCAAGGCCCAGGCGCGAGACGCCGCGCCGCGCCAGCTGCTGGACCTGGGGCTGGATCGCCCGCACCGCCCGGTCCAGCCGTTCGCGCTGGCGGCGCTCCTCCTCCTGGCGGCGGCGGCGCCGGCGGTCGGCATCGCTTTCGGAACGCTCGCGCCGGCGGTCGCGGCCGCGATCCCGTTCGCGCCGGCGGCGGTCTGCGGCGCGGCGGTCGCGGCGGGCCTGGTCGCGGGCGCGGCGGCGGGCATCCGCGCTGCCGCCGCGGTCGTCCCCGTCGTCGCGCCGCCGCCCGCGCCCGCCCGCGCGCCGGTCGCCGCTGCGCCGCCGCCGGCGCTCCATGAATTGCCGGAAACGCTGCTGGATGCGGGCGACGATGCGGCCGAAGGGCCGCGCGATGGCCCCCAGCAGGCGGCGGATCAGCGCGTCGACGCCGAGGAAGGTCAGCACCATGTCCACCGCCGCCACGATGCCATGCGCCAGGGCGCGCGCGAAGGCCGCCGCGCCATTGCCGGGCGCCGCCACCTGCATGACGAATTCCAGAAAGGCGCGGGCGGCAGAGAACAGCGACTGCACCAGCGACCAGGCCGCGCGGATCGCGTCGATCACCGCCATGATCGCGCCCGCGCCGGGGATCAGCTTCAGCGCAAGCTGGGTCGCCAGCCAGGTCATCGCCGCGACCGCCATGGCAGGCATCAGCAGGGGCAGGCTTTCGGTGATCAGGCCGATCATGCTGGTCGCCAGCACGGTCAGCATCTCGACCCAGTTCGGCGGCAGGTTCATCAGCAGTTGCAGGCCGGGAACCTTGTTGAAGAACCATTCCTTGAAGGCCTCTTTCAGCGAATCCCACAGGTGGTTCTTGACGCCTTCCTGCGCCTGCGACCCGGCCGCCGACAGGAACGCGCCGATCCCCATCCGCGTCACCCGCGCCATCAGCGCCATGAATTCGCCAAGCGCATCGGCCAGCGCCTTGATCGCCGCGGCGATACGGTCGACCAGGCCCGCGTTCTCGGCCTGGATCTCGGCCAGCTTCGCGTCCATCTCGCGGATGGCGCGCTCGCGCTCGCGGTCCAGCGCGGCAAGGGCGGCGCGCTGGGTCGCCTCGATGCGGGCCTCCATCGCCTGGAACTGCGCCTGCGTCCGGGTCAGCGCCGCCTGCGCCTCGGCGTCCAGGTTGCCCTTGTTGGCCTCGACCAGCCGGTCGATGGCGGCCTTCGCCTCGGCCAGGATGGCCTTGCATTCGTCGATAGTGCGCTGGATGCTGCCGCGGATCTCGTTCAGCAGCGCGTCGATATCGGCGATATACTGGTTGCGGTGGCTCTCGTAGAGCGCCTTGACCTCGGGCAGGCTGTTGATCGACAGCAGCCAGTCCCGCGCGCGGTTGTAAAGCCCCTTGGCGCCGGCATAGCGCCGCGCCTTGAAGGCCTCCAGATCGGCCCGGACGCCCGAGGCAAAGGCCTCCAGCCGCTGGCCCTGGCGGTCGCGAAAACTCTGCACCGCTTCGCTTTCCAGCGAGCCCAGCTTTTCGTTCACCTGCCCCTCGGCGGTGGCATAGGTGGCGTTGATCTGTTCGGCCAGGCTGCGCGCGCCGCCTTCCTCGCCCGAGCGGGTGCCGGTCTGTTCGCCGCTGACCGCCTCTTGTGCCGCGTCTCGCCCGGCCTCCATCCCGCCGACGCTTTCTGCCTCGGTCGCGGCCAGCCCCGCCGCGGCCTCTTGCGTGGCGGCGGTCTCGGTCGCGCGGGCCTCGGTCGCGGCGCCGGCCACGTTTTCGTTCAGCTCGTCCTTGTCGTCACCGATGGCGCGCAGCGGGCCTTCCTCGGCCCTGGCCAGGGTCGCGTCGTCCACGTCGTGCTCGGCCAGCGCCTCGTCGGCGGCTTCGCGGAACTCGCTGGCGTCCAGCGATTCCTCGGGCACCGCGGGGGGTGCCGCCCCGGTCAGGTTCGGCGCCGCCGTGGCCGGGGCGGCGACGGGCGCGGGCTGGGGCACGGCCGGGGGCGGGGCGGCGCCCGCAGGCGGGTTGCGCACCGCCGACATCGAGGACTGGACCGGCGCCGCCTGCTGGCCGGCCTCAGCGGCGACCTGCCGGCTGATCTGCTGGCGCGTGCCCGCCCCGCCCGGCCCGGCGAAATTGTCCAGCTCTTCGATGGTCGAGGGCGCGGCCGAGGCCAGCGCCGCCCCCGCCCTTTGCTGCGCCGCCGCCGCATCGGGGGCGGGGATCTCGGCCTGGGCAAGGCTGCCTGCCTGCTGGCTTTGGCCATCGGCCTCGGCCGCATTCGGCGCGGGCTCGGCCGCGGCCCGCGCGGCGCCGATCCGGGCATGTGCGCCCTCGTTCACCTGCAGGGCGTCGGCGCGTTCGGAAAGCCGCTCGCGCGCCGCTTCTGCCGCCGCCTCGCCGCGGTCGCCGAGGTTCTGGCCGAAACGCTTCGCCGCGCCCCCGCCACCTCCGCCTCCGCCCCCGCCTTTGGCGCGGGCGCCGCCCTTGTCCTTGGCAGCCGCGGCCTTGCCCTTCTCATCCCTTGTCCTGCGGCGATCCGGGCCCTCCTTGTCCTTTTTCTTCTGCGGGGCGCGGTCCGGCGCGGCCTCGGCCGCCCCGGCGGGGGCGCCGGCGATGGCGACCGAGGGCGCGGGCTTCGCCTCGGCCGCGTTCTCGCCGCGCGCGGTCTGCGAATCGTCGGGGGCCTTGCTGGCGGGCGCGGTCACCCCCGGCCGGCCGCCGGGCCTGGTCAGGCCCGAAACCCGCCCGCCCGCGGCCGAGACCTGCGAGGTCATCATCGGCGTCAGCACCGGCCCCGCCCCCGGCGCGACCGCGCCCGGCCGGGCCGGGGCCTGCGACAGCGCGGGCGAGGCGGCAAAGGGCGCGGCCCCCGCCAGGGCGCGGCGCATGATCCGGCCGCGCAGCGACTGCCCTGCCGCGCCGACCTGTGCGCGGCCGCCGGCCAGCACCGTCGCGGCGGCCGCGTCGGCGGCGGTTTCGGCCGCGTCTCCGGGATTCGAGACCAGCGATTTCGCCTGCACCGCGCCGCCGCCGCCGGAACGGCGCTGCTGCACGACATGGGCCAGCTCATGCGCGATCAGGCGATCGCCCGCCGCCGAGCCCGGCCGATAGCGGCCCGGCGCAAAGGCGATGTCGCTGCCCGAGGTCAGCGCCTCGGCCCGCGCCCGTCCCGTCGCCTGCGCCGCCGCCCCGCCGGTATGGATGCGCACGTCGGAAAACGAGGTGCCGAAACCCGTTTCCATCCGGGCCCGCAGGCTGGCAGGCAGCGCCGCGCCGCCGACGAGGCTGCGCTGCAGCAGGTTCAGCGGCTGCGGGGCGCTGTCACGGCTGGCCGAGGTCGAGACGGGGGCCGAAACCGAGGCGGGGGCCGGGGCAGGGGTCGCCGGGCTGCGCGAAGCGTCGGCCGAACGGGTCGAAACGGGGCCGGTCCTGGCCTTCATCCTGGGCCTCCCGCCTTGCGGGGCGCGCCGGAAAAAGGAAGTGGACCAGGCCGCAGCACGATCCACTTCCAGGGACTTGAACCCTTCGGCATCCGCCGACCAGTCGACTCGAACGCGATGTCCCGGTTCGAGATCCCCTTCAGCCTAGCATTTCCGCGGGTCCGCACCAAAGCAATTCTCCGTTTCAGGGCAGGGTCGCGGGCAGGCTGGGACTGCCCATCCCCGAATAGGCGTTGTCGGCGAAGGCGCCGATGAAGACGTCGGGGCGGCCCCAGCTCGGCTCGTCATTGCCAAGGCTGACCCAGCGGATCCCGACCGAGGGACCGTGGCAGAAATTGCCCCTGACCTCGACCAGCGGCCCGAACCAGCCCCACAAGCGGATGCCGTCGCAATCCAGCCCGATCGGCTGCTCGCCATCCGCCAGCGGCACATAGCCGGCGTCGATGGCCTGGTTGCCGTTGATCCGCGCCGACAGGGTGCTGCCGATCCAGATGCCGCCGCGCTGGCGGGCTTGCCAGGGCAGGCGCAGGTCGATGCGGTTGTCCTGCACCTCGACCGAGCGCAGGAAGATGAAATTGGACCGCGACCGGCCCGACGAGCCGGCGATGCGGACCCCCTGGGCAAAGCCCGAAACCTGGTTGCCGCGGATACGCGCGCTCTGGCCCGGCAGTGCCAGCAGTGCGGCGACCGGGCGGACCAGCGCCTTGCCGCGGGCCGGCCCGCGCGAGGCGGCGACGGTGATGCCGGTGCGCCCGTGCGCCACGCCGTTCGTGGCGCTCAGCCCGTCGCGCAGGGGCTGGAACAGCGGCCCCATCCCGGCCGGGATGGTCGCCGAAGAGCCCAGGCCGAAGACCGCGCGCGCCAGGTCGCGGCGAAAGTCGCGCAGGAAATCGTCCATGATCTCGGGCGGGTGGCTGGCGCCGCCGGGGGGCTGGTTGGTTTCCGCGATCCGCTCCCACAGCTCGCTGCCCAGCGTGGCATGGGTGGAGAAGCTCAGCGTGTCGCGGCCCCACATGCCGTTCGCCATGGCGATGCCGTGCCGTGCCACCACGGGCGGACCCGGCGGCGGGGCAAAGGCGAAGACCGGCCCGCCGACGAAGTCGAAGCCGCCGTCGCCGTCATGCAGGGTGATGCGGTCCAGCAGCACCTCTCCGACCGCGCGCAGGGTCTCGCCGCCGGCAGCGAGTTCGGCGGCAAGGTTCAGGGGATCGGGGCGGATGGCGATGACGTTGTCCTCGATCTCGGCATGGCCGGGGTCGGCGGCGGTGACGCCGCTGTCGAACATCCCCAGGCTCAGCGTGCAGCGGCGCATGGCGAAGCGGCGGGTCGGGCGGTCCGCGCCCGACACCTGCCGGATGGCCGCGGGGCCGGGTGCGGCAAGGCCGGCGGCGGTGACGCGGACCTGGTCCAGCCGCACCTCGCCGCAATCGACGAAGTCGATCACCGCGCCGTCGCCCGCCGCCAGGGCCTCGGCCGCGAAGTCGCGTAGGTCGACCGAGCGGCAACGCTCGAAGCGGATGATGCGCCGCAGGTCGCCGCGCAGGATCGTGCCCGGCCCGATGCCGCCGACGATCAGGTCGCCCTTGTCGGCGACGACGATGGTCGCGGCCAGGTCGCGCACCCCGGCATTCAGGCAGATGCGGGCATTGCCGTCGGCGGGGATCGTGTCGATCACCGCCTGGACCGAGGCCCCGGGCGGCACCGCGATTTCACCGCAGCCGTCCGACAGGCGCAGGAACAGTTCGTCCAGCGCCTCTTGCACGGTATCGGCCTCGGTGCCGACGCGGGCGCCGTCGTAGCCGGTGAAATCGGCCTCTTGCCGGCACAGCTTGCGGCTGCGCAAATCCAGCCATGCGTGCAGGATCATCGGCGTCGCCGCCGCGCCGCGCTCCAGCAGCGCCAGCGGCGCGAATTGCCGCTCGGGGCCGTGGGCGGTGGTGACGGCGGGGCCGTTGGCCTGGGGCGCCAGCGCGCGGGCCTCGGCCTGCCACCAGTCGCCGGGCTCGAAGGCGCCATCGACCTCGGCGATCAGCCCGTGTTCCAGCGTCAACGTGGCTGCGCCGGTGCCGGGCCGTTCCAGCAGGCCAGACCACAGCCGCAGCTTGAGCCCCTCGGTCCCCAGGGGTGCGGGGTCGAAGGGCGGCGCCGGGGTTTCGGTCAGCGGATCGAGCAGCCGGAACTCGCGCAGCGAGCCGGCGACGACATCGCCGCCGTCCAGCCGGAACAGCATCCCCTGCATCCGGCGCGGCCGCAGGAAGCCCGCGGCATTCACCGCGCCGGGGGCGGCGTCGCCGCGCTCGACCGCCTCCGAGGTCAGTTCGACCAGGTCGCCCGCGCGCAAGGGGTCGTTCGCGCCGACGCGGACATGGGTGACGGCCGCGCCCGGCGGCTGGTCGGGCATCAGGGCACAGGGCCATAGCCCCGCCGCATTGTCGCGCGACCACTTGAACCGCGTGACCGCGCCGGCGCCGGTCGTGACCTCGTGCACGACCAGCCGATACAGCCGGTTCTCGGTGCCGCTGTAGCCGCCCGGCACCGGCAGGTCGCAGGGATCGGCGGCGGCGGTGCCCGCGCTGGTGCCAAAGGCGACGCTGCCTGTGGGCAGGGCGACGCTGTCGAAGGCGGCGGCGATGGCCGCGGGCTCGGTCAGGCCGGCGACGGGGGCCAGCTTGACCTGCGCCACCACCTCGGACCGGCTGGTCGTCTCGCGCCCGGCACCAAGCGCCTGTTCGCGCAGGCCGGGATCCTCGACGGCGGTGACGACGCGCTCGGACAGTTCCAGATAGGCCGCGACCCGCGACCCCGGCGCCCCGGCCGAGGCGGCGCGCAACTGGTCCGCCGCGGGTCCGGTCAGGTCGGGCCAGGCGGCCTCGCGGGCATCGGCCAGCAACCCGCCGATCTGGAAGCCGCCCGCGCACCAATGCAGCACCGCCGAGGCGCCCGAGGGGGCCTCGGTTTCGATCAGCGCGACCCAGCAGGGCTGCGCGCCGGGGGCGAAGACGGCCTGCGCGCCGTTCAGCGTGACGGCAAAGGGGGCATAGCTGCCGGTCGCCGGGACGTTGAGGACGCTGCCCGCGACCGTCACCGTCGCCGGCTGGTCGGCGCGCATCCAGACCCGGCAGGGCGTCGGCGCGGCCAAGGGGCTGCGCAGCGGAACGGTGACGGTTCCCGCCCCGCCGCCAAGCTGAAGCCCCGGCAGCCGGTCCAGGTACTTGCGCGAGAAGTCCCGCACTGCGCTGGCGCCGCCCGCCGCCTGGGGCTGTTGCCCCAGCACCGGATCGAACATCGCCAGAAGCCGCCCCGGCGTGACGAAGAACCCCAGGTCGGTCGAGCCGCTTGCGCAGGCGACATGCGCCAGCCCCTGCCGGTCGATGCGGTCTCCGGCGTCCATCAGCGCATGCAGGTCGCTGTCGAGGATCGGCGCGCCCTGCCGCGGCAGCACGCGCCGATAGCTGCGTCCCCGCTTGGCGTCAGGCCGGTGTCCGCGCGAAAAATCCCCTTCCATGGCCTGTCCTCCCTGTCGTTCCCGTCTGGCCGGGCCCCCTGTCAGGCCCGCGCCACGATTCCTGTCCCGAGCCCGGCCGGCGTATGCTCGGCTAGCCGCCGCTCCAGCCCCGCGTAAAGTTCGCCCAGCCTTGCGGCGTTGAAGGCGCCGATCTCGCCCCCGTCCGAAGCGCCGGCCAGCACCCGCCCGTCGCCCTGCGCATCCAGCCGCAGGAAGGCCGGGTCGCGGCGTTCCCGGCTTGCGAAGGGCGGGCGGATCGGCTGGCCGGTCACGGGGTCGGTTTCCAGCACGCGATGGCGGCGCGGGGTCTGGCTGCCGGGGCCGACCAACGAATAGCGCAGGCAGCCGCGAAAGCGTTCATGCGCCAGCAGCAGCCCGGCGGCGATGGTGTCGGAAAGCTGGGCCTGGCCCACCTCGACCCGGCCCAGCAGGGTGGTGCGTTCGCTGGCCAGCCGTGCCAGCGGCGCGGTCAGCGCCGGCTGGATGTCCTCGGCCGCCGCGACGATAGAATCGGCGATGTCGATCTCGCCCGGCTCATCGACCAGCAGCGGGCCGAGGATGCAGCGCCGGATCGTCGCACGCTCGACCCCCGCGGCCTCGAACAGCCGCAGCCGCAAGGTAAGGTCGGCGCGCAGCACGCCCAGGAAGCCCAGGAAGACCTGCTGCGCCGGGGGCAGTTCCAGCGTCATGCCGCCCGCGCCCGTCCGGGTCAGGGCGATGCCGCCAAGCGCAAGGCTGTCATAGCTGGCCGCGCCGGGCACCGAGGAGGCGACCTGGATCACCGGCCGCTCGAAGGGCGCGGCGCGCAGTTCCAGCCGGGCGGGGCCGGCGGGCCAGGCCAGCGCCTCGGCCGGGTAGAAGCCGGAATCGACGATCTCGATGATCTCTTCGGGCTGGCCGGCGCCCGCCGCCGCCAGCGCCGCCGCGACCGTGCGGTGCAGCGGCAGGCCCAGCAGGTCGGGCGCGGCGCCGCTGCCAAGGTGCCCCGATGCCGAGACCAGCCGCGTCGGCGCCGGGCGCAGGCCCAGCCAGCGGCGGTGGTCCAGGGGCAAGGCGCCCATGGGCATGGTCGCGCCATCTTGCAGGTCGACCGTGACCGGATCCGGCGCGGCGATGCCGGCCGCGGGCGGATGCGGCACGATGCCGTCGTCTGCGTTCATCGCGAACAGGCCAAAGCGCGGGTCGATGTCCAGCCGGCCCGGCCGGGTCGGTTCCAGCACGTCGGGGCCGGATTCGCTTTGCCACGGGCACAGCCGGCGCCAGCCCGCCTCGCGCCGCCGGATCGCCACCGGGCCGGGCAGAGGCGCGGCATCGCCCAGGCTGCGCCGCATCGGCGTCGTCGTGCCCGCAAGCCAGGTCGAGCCGTCCGCGCCCGCCTGGACCGCCACGCTGTGCCGGGCCAGCAACGGGCCGCGCGGCCAGAAGGCGCTGCCGTCCGGCGCCGTCTCGGCCGTGTCCGAGGCGATGAGTTCGGGCAGGTGGATCAGCACCGCGCTGCCGTCATAGGCGGTGAAGGCGATCTCGGCCGGGGTCATGATCGCGCCGTTCAGGCTGGATTCGAAGCGCAGCGACAGGGCAAGGTCCGAGGGCCCCGCGGCCAGGATCCCGCCCAGTTCGCCGAAGCGCGCCGGCAGGGCCGCGGCGGCCAGCGGCACGCCGTCCGCACCCACCGCCGACCAACTGGCGCTGCGCGGGTCGGGGCCGGTCCAGTCCAGCCGCAGCATCGGGGCGAAGCGGCGCTGGCCGGCGAAAAAGGACAGCGCGAAAACCAGCGCGCAGCGGGTGGCGGGGGTCGCCGGCAACAGGCCGTTCGCGCGCAGCACGGTCCCGCCATGCAGCACGGCCGGCGCGGCGGCCGGCGCGGCCAGCGCCGGGGCGAAGGGTGCGCGCTCGGCGGTGCCCTCGGCCTCGGGCCAGGCCGGTCCGACGGGGGCCGAGGCCAGCGCCCGGCCGGGCAGCGCGCCCGCCGCCAGCGGCAGGGGGTCGTGCAGCGCGCCGTCGGCGCCGATCCAGTAGAGCCGTTCGCCGCTGATCCGCTGTTCGGGGATGCGCAGATACAGCGCGCCGCGCCGATAGCCGGCCAGCGCCAGCTCGGCCACCGCCGCGGCGCGGCCGGCCGAGGGCGCGCTGCCCGCGACCTCGATCACCGTCGCGCCGATCATGCGGCTGGCGGCGGGGGCCTCGGGGCGCAGGCGCAGCAGCATGGCATGGCTGTCAGGGACATCGCCGGCGCCCGCTGCGGTTCCCGCCTGGCCCGCCGGGCCGACGGTGATCTGCCCGCGCAGTTCCGCCAGCGCCAGGTCGGGCAGGTTGCCGGCAAGCGGGGCCGAGACCAGCGCGATCTCGACCGGGCCGGAATAGCGCCGGGTGTCGGCGTCGATCAGGCCCAGCACGGCGGGGCTGCGGCCCAGGATATTGTCGGCCGGGTCGCGCCTGGCATTGCGCGGGACGGGTGCGCCGGGGCGGACCGCGGCGGCGGGAACCCCGGTCAACCGCACGGCGAAGCGCCCCTCGCGCCCGAACCAGGCGCCGGGTTCCTCGGCAAACAGCCCGTCGGGCACGCGGTCGGTGCCGGGGCGGTCGTCGAAACCCGAGGCGCGCACGCGCAGCGGCCGCCAGGCGTTGTCCGGGTCGAAGGCGAAGCGGCGGTCCCCCGCGCCGGCGGGCAGTTCGTGGCAGGCTGCCCGGCGCAGGGGGTGAAGCTGCGTCGGAAAGGCCCAATGGACCAGGTGGCGCGGATGGACATGGCCCGAATCGGGACCGATGGGGCGTGGGTCGAACAGCCGCATCAACCCCGCCAAGGGCCCCGACGCGCGGTCGGCGACCGAGGCCGGGCGCAGGTCGGCCATCACCCGTTCGCGGCGCAGCAGGTTCAGATCCTGTGTCAGCATCACCGCCTTCCAGCCCTCGCGCAGCGCCACCTGGCGGTCGCACAGCACCCGCGCCATTTCCTCGAGCATCGCGGGCGTGCCCTTGCGCCGCCGCCAGCCCATCGCCGCGCCCAGGTTGCGGCGGTTCGCGTCTGGATCGCGAAAGACCAGATCCAGCCCGATCGAGGCGGCCAGCACGGGCAGCATCTCTTCGCCCGCGCTTTCGATGAACAGGTCGGCATGGAGTTCCTCGACCGATTGGCGCAGGGCGGCCAGGGGGGCGGCAAGCGCCTCGACCATGGCCAGAAGCTCGGCGGGCTCGGGCGGCTCGGCCAGCGCGGCGGCCCGGTCGCGGCGCTTGTAATATTCGGGGATCAGCGCATAGAGCAGGTCGCGCGTGCGGTTCAGGTGGTCGCGGTCATAGGGATAGCTCATGGCGCGCCCCCCTGTTGCAGGCGGCCCAATGCGCCCGGTTCCAGCACCTGGATCTCCAGCGCCGAGGGCTTCAGCCGCAGCCATTGCCGGGTGCTGGCGTGGATGATGTCGGCGACCTCGGCCGTGCCCGCCGCGGGCTGGGCCAGCCGGTAGCGCGTCGCCAGCACCGCGGCGATGCCGGGCCGCTCCAGCAGCCGCGCGTAAAGGCCCGACAGCGATTGCGGCGCCGAGAGTTCGCGCCCGGCAAAGCTGAACAGCCCCGGCAGGTCGCCCCCGCCCAGCAGCAGCGCCTCGGCCTCGTGCCGTGCGGCCTCGGCCAGCCAGGCGCGGTCGCGTTCGATCCGCAGGGCCAGCGCGATGTCCACCGCCTGCGGGGCGGCGACGACCAGCGCCTGCCCGGTATCGCGGCGCGCATCCAGGAAGGCGGTGAACCCGGCAAGATCGGCGGGGCCGTTGCCCTCGGCATCGGCGGCGACAAGCTCGATCCCCACGCCGTCGCGCCAGCGGGCCGAGGCGCGGCTGATGCCGGGGAAAAGCAGCGCCAGGTCGGCGTGATCCTCGATCGAGACGGCGCGGTCGAAGACCCGGACCGGGCGCACCGCCTGCCGGGCGATGTCCTCGGCGCCGGCGGGATCGGCGCCGCCGGCGATGGGCAGGGGGTTCGTCACCGCCCCGATCAAGGGCGAGGCTTTGCGGATGCGGCTGAGCCGCCCGGCGCCGGTATTGCCCGCCGCTCCCAGCCCGGTGCGATAGGCGGCGGTGACATTGCGCCGTCCCGAGGGCGGGATCGCGCCCCGCCCCTCGCCGCCGAAGCGGATGCGGACCTCGCCCGCCGCGTCGGTCTGGGCCAGATGGACCCGGTCGTCGGGGCCGGCATCATGAAAGTCCGGGACCAGATCCCACAGCACGCCGTCCACGCGCACCTCCAGCGCCATGCGGCTGCCGAGCGCGCCGGGCAGGCGGGTGACGGGGGCGTTCTTCAGCGCAAATTCCTGATGCGGCGTCACCCCGTCCGAACCGCCCAGGATGTCCTGTTTTGCCTCGCCGTGGCTGACGCGGACGACATTGCCCAGTACCTCGACATCGCCCATCGGCCAATCCGCGGGGAAACCGCCCGGCACCTCGATCTGCAGGGTCCAGCCCCCGCCGGCGGCGGGCGGCGGCTTGATCGCGGCGAAGCTGGCTTCGCGCGCCTCGCCGGTCGAGATGCGGCGCAGGATCGCCGGGCGGCCGGGGCGCATGGCGGAGAGGTCCGCCGCGACCGCGAATTCGGGCTGAAGCGGCGCCGGGTTCGGGATGGCGGGCAGAAGCCCCGGCATCTCGGCCCAGCCGGTCAGGACATGGGCGTCCAGGGGAAAATCCGTCCATGATCGCGGCGGCCGGCCGGGCGAGAGCATCGCCAGCCCCAGTGTCGTCGCCCGGCCCGAAAGTGCGGTTTCGGCGACGGTCTTTTCGGTGGTGACCGATACTGCGGTCGCGCCCGCCGCATCGGTCGAACTCGTGACCTTGGGCTGTTCGATCACCTCGCCGCGCAGGAAGGTCACGGCCGTCTCGGCCAGGGTTTCCAGCCAATAGACCTCGGCCCGGTCGGGGAAAAGCAGGACGGCCCTGTCGCCGGGCGCGGGTGCCTGTTTCAGCGTTTCCGCAAGCAGCAGCGCATCGCCCGGCGCGGCGGGCGCGGCGTAGCCGAAGGCGGTCGTCCCGGTGGGCTGCGTGGTCGACGGGCCGACATAGGGCTTGGCCGCGGCCAGCGCCTCGGCCGGCCAGAGCGCCGCCGGAGCGTTCCAGCCGAACAGGCGCGCATCATGGCGGGGCCGGGCCAGGAGGCGATAGCCGGCCTGCCAATCCGCGCCGGTGCCGGGCTCGGCAAAGGGATGGCCGCCGATGTGCCGCAGCGCGATCTGCGGCGGCCTGCTGCCCTCCATCGCGTCGGCGACGCGAAAGACGCCGGTACCCCGCGCCCCTTCCAGCAGCACGATCTCGTCCTTGCTTAGCCCGTGGCGCCTTTCCAGGAGCAGCGTCAGCTGCCCGTCCATGACCTGGACGGGGTCCGGGATCTCGGCCTCGGCGGGGCGGATGGCGTTCCATTGCGCGTCTACCTGTGCCTCGGCCAGCGTCTCGAAGGTCTGCGCCCTGGCCTCGCCCAGGGGCGAGGTCTGCAAGGCGAAGCCCTGCGGCAGGCTGCCCGACAGGCCGGGCTTGACGGTAAAGGCCGCAAGCCCGGTCGCCGCCGCGCCGGGGCCGGGGCTGTAGGCCAGCTTGCGGGCATGGCGGGTCAGGTTCTCGGCCAGCCGGGCCGAGCCGAGGCTGGCCTCGCGTGCATAAAGCCCCTGATGCTCGCCCAGGATATGGGCGACCAGCGCGGGCAGTTCGATCAGCGTGCGGGCAAGGCCGCGCCCCTTGGCCGGGATCTCGATGCCGTGGCCGTCGCGGGCAAGGGTTTCGGCCAGCGCGACCAGTTCGTTGAAATCGGGCCCGAAATAGCGGTCGGTGCCGCGGGGTGAGGGGCTGGGACGATGGATCGGCGGGCGCGACATGGCTTTACCCCGTGCTTGCGGGTTCGGGGGCGGGTCCGGCCACGACGAAGCCCTGGCCGGGCGGCGGCGTGTCGGTGCCCATGACGGTGACGATCAGCCGGCCGCGCTCGGGCCGTGCCTCGTCGCCGGAGAATTGCGCGATCTCGGTCGGGCCCAGTTCGATCACCGCCGAGACGGCGGGCGCGCCGGCGCGGCGCAGCGGGCGGAAGGTCGCGGCCTTGACCGCGCCCACGCCGGGCACGCGGGCGGCGGCGGCCAGCAGTTCGGACAGCAGGATGGAATCGCCGAAGCCCCGGCGCGCGGGGTGGAAGAAGCCCGGTCGCGCCGCGCTGCCCGGCGCCAGCGCCTCGCGCAGGGCGCGGCGGATCGCGGCGGCGCCGGCGCCCGCCCGCGGGCAGACGACAAGATGCAGGTCCAGCGCGACATAATCCGGGGCGCCCAGCACATGCTCGCGCCCCGCCATGCGCAGGGCGTCGAGATGGGCATGCACCGCGGCCGCCGTCGCGGCGTCCAGCCGGTCGCCCTGGTCGGGGGCGCAAAGGACCATGATGGTGTTGAACACCCCGCCCAGCGGTTTCGCGGCGGCGCGGGCAACGCCGGGGATATCCTCGGCCGCGCGGGCGTAATCCTCGGCGGTGACGCAGCGGGCGCGGGCGGGGTTGCGGATCGATTCCGGGATCAGGTCGCGGGCGACGGCGGTCGAGACCCGTGCCCGACCGCCCGTCGCCGGCAGCAGGTTCGTCGCGGCGACCGGCGCCAGCGCCGCGAAATCCGCCGCCGCACCGGCATCGCCGCCGCCCGGCGGGCGCGTCCCGGTCAGGGCGAAGGCGCCCAGGTTTCCAGCCTCGGCATCGCCCTGCCGCCAGTCCAGCCTTATGCGCTGATGCGCGGGCTGGTTCGCCAGCGCCCGCGGCCCCGACCCCGGCGGCAGGGGCAGCGCCCGGCCGCGATTGCCGTCGCCGAACATCAGCCAGACCGCGCCGTCCTCTTCCGTCTCGGTGGTGAAATGGCGGTCGAAGCCGGCCGAGTTCATCAGCGTCGGCTGCCAGTCCCATGCCTCGGCCCCGACATGCAGCCGGACCGAGGGGCGGCCGTCCCCGTCCGTCAGCACCTGCGGCTGCGGCGTCCTGAGCGCGCGGATCGTGACCGCTCCGGTCAGCAGGTCGGTTGCGGTGACGATGTCCTGCCGGCCGGCGCCCAGGCCCATTGCCGCGCCTTCCTCGTTCGCGGCGCTGGCGGGGTCGCCGTGGATCGCCTCGACCAGGTTCGCGGTGATCAGCAGCGGCGCGCCCTCGGGGTCCGACCAGGGCCGGAAGGGCAGGGGCAGCGGCTCGGCCAGTTCCAGCCGCGTCAGTTCGCGCGGCAGCGTGTGGGCGGGGTCCGAGGGATCGGCGGCCCAGCCCGGCTGGCTGATCTCGGAGAGGGCGGCGATCCGGGTGACATGGGCGGCACGGCCCTGGACCAGCGCGATGCGCTGGCCCGGCAGCAGACGCGCGCCCCAGCCCCACAGCAGCAATTCGCGTGCGCCGGCGGGCAGGATCGCATCGGGCGCGCCGGGCCATGCCGCCAGCCGCAGCAGGCCCCGGTCGGCATCGCGCTGCAGCCCGGCGTTCCAGGCGGCGTCCAGCATGGCGGGGGCCTGGCTGGTGAAGGTGGCGGTGATCCGGCCCATGCCCTCTTCGCGCACGAAGCGGGTGCCCGCAGGCAGGAAACCCGCCCGGCCGGGCGGCAGGTCCACGGCGACCACGGCAAGGGCCGAGCCGCCCTCGTCCAGCGCCAGGCCGAGCGCGGCGGCATGGCGGCTGAGCGAAAGCCGCTCGCGCGCGGTGTCGACGAAGGCCTCTTGCGCGACGCGGTCCTGGTGCAGCGACAGCATCTCGGCATGATGGGCCAGCAGTTCGACCAGCATCGCCTCGGTCGAGGCGGGGTTGGTGCCGGCCCAGTTCGGATCGGTGGCGGCGGCCCAGCTCTGCATCACCGCAAGGAAGCCGGTGAAGTCCTTGGTCGCAAGGTCGATGGCGGGCTGCACCCCCGGCGGCGGGGGCGGCGCGGCGGGTTCGCGGCAATCGCCCGCCGGGCAGGCGACGAAGAAATCGAAGCCCGCCTCGGCGAAGAACGGATCGAGCGGGTCGTCCCCGCCCGAGAGCAGCCGCACGCGGGTCTGGCCGCGCGGTCCCTGCTGGGCGAAGCGGATGGTGATCTCGACGTCGCCATCGGCGACCGGCATCACCTCGGCCTCCAGCGGCTGGCTGCCCGGCGCGGTGACGGCGATGTCCTGGGGCGCGAGGCCCGCGGCGGGCTTGGCGAGCCGCACCGACAGGGCCACGGCAAAGCCCGGCGGCGGCGGTTCGGAAAAGCTCAGCGCCGCGATCCCCTGCCAGCCGGGCCCGATCTCGGCCTCGCCCCATTGCAGTCCGAAGGTGCCCGCCTCGCTCATAGCACCACCTCCAGGCGGTGGGGCCTGCGGTCGGCGCGCAGGGCGTAGTCGATCGAGACCAGCACCGTCCCCTCGTCGCCGCCATCCTCGACGGTCAGATCCTCCAGCGTGACCTCGCCGGCGAAAACCGCGTCGAGGCTTTCGCGGATGCGGTATTCGATGGCCGAAAGCGCCAGCGGAGAGATGTTCTGGAACACCTGCGCATCCAGCCCGGCGCCGAAGCGCGGGCGCATGACGCGCTCGGCCGGGCGGGTGAACAGCACCGCCATGATGCGGTCGCGGACATGGGTATGCGCATCCTGGGTCTCGGCCAGCCCCTCGCGGCGCAGCCGGGTGCCGGCACGCACCAGCGGCGGGCCAAGGGCGAAGGGATCGGCGATATGTCGGGCGGCCATCCTGTCTCTCCTTTCAGGTGACGGGCGCGGGGGGCATGGGCGGCGGAAAGGTCACGATCGCGGACAGGGCCTGGGCATGCAGCGCCGCCGCGATCTGGTCGGCGCGCGAGGATTGCGCGGCGCCGGTGTCGGACAGGGCCGCCGTGATCGCCGCCCCCGCGGCCGGGGTCGCGACGGGCGGCGCGGCCACGCCGGGGCCGAAGGACTGGCCGGCGACATAGGCCATGAAGGCCAGCGCGATCCCCTGGCCCGCCCCCGCCGCCGCGCCCGATTGCAGCACGGGGACCAGTTGCGCCTGCAACTGGCCCTTGCGCGCCGCCGCCGTCGCGCAGGGAATGCCCGCCGCCATCGCCATGCCGAACCAGTCGGCGATCGCCCCCGCCAGGGCCTGCGCCGAGGCCGCGGCGTCGTCCTTGAAATCGCCGTTCTCGTCGCGCGGCAACCATTGCGACTGAAGCGATTGCGAAAGGGCGGCGGGGACAAGCGGCATGGTCTATTCCGTCTTCGAAACCTGGCTGAGATGGCTGGAGCCCATCGGCTGGGCCGGTGGCCCCGAGGGGCCGACGCCGGTCGGATGGGTGTGGCTGTTGAAAAGCTGCATGAAGGCGTCGCCGAGGATCAGCGATTCCGAGGCATTGGCCCCCAGCTTGATCGTGTCGGCGGTGATGGTGATCTCTCCCTGCCCCGAGATGCGCAGCTCGGCGCCCGAGGCTTCGGCGATGACGACGACCTCGCCGTCGTCGTCCAGGCTGATGACATGGCCAGCCCTGGTGCGCAGGATGACCAGGCCGGGGGCGGCGGGGCCGTCGGGCCCCTCGGGCGCCTCGGTGCCGGTCTCGGTTCCCAGGTCGTCCTGCCCGCCGCTGCTTTCGGGCGCGCCCCAGAAGGTGCCGGCCCAGATCGGGCGCATCGGGTCGCCGGCCTCGAATTCGATCCAGACGGTGTCGCCGACCTCGGGCAGGGCGAAGAAGCCGCGGTTGTGGCCGCCGCCCCAGGGCAGGCAGGGCAGTGCCCAGCCCGTTTCCTGGTCCTCGCCCAGGACTTCGGGGACGCGGGCGCGGATGCGGGCGATCTTCCTGGGGTCGTCGCGGTCGGTGACGATGCCGGCGTATTTGCCGTAGAAGGCGGGCCGCCCGGCCTCGCCCACCAGCGCGGCCAGCGCGCGCAGCAAGTCGGAGGACAACCCTTCTGCCGCCAGCATCCGTCCGAAATCCGTCCTTGGTCCGTTGCCGCTCATGCCGGGGGCTCCTCTTCCGCCGATTGCCCGAAGCTCTCGCCGCCGCGCCGGCCCAGGGCGTTGGACAGCGCCGAGAAACGCTGCACCAGCGCGCCCTCGACCATCTCGGTCGTGACCTCGCGGATATACCAGGTGCCGCTGAGCCGGTCGCCGACGCCCTTGATCAGCGCGGTGCGATGCGCCCGCAGCAGGCCGCGATAACGCGCGGGGTCAAGCTGGCCCCGCGCCTCGATCGCCAGGTGATCCCGCACCCCGCGCCCGCGGGCATGGGCGCCCATCGCCGCATCGCGGGGCAGCGCGCCGCGCAGGAAGCGGACCGAGCCGGTGGCGCCGGCGCGGGCCAGCCCCTGGGCGGCCTCGGCGGCGAACAGCGCCTGCCCCAGCAGCTCGTCCTGGGCATCGCCGTCGGCCCGGACCATGCGCTTGGCCACCGCGTCGATGCCATGGGCAAGGCGCCTTTCCGGGCGCTCAAGGCTGGCGGCGAAGTCGATCCAGTCCAGGTTGGCATTCTCGCGCAGGATGGTCAGGTCGGCCTGCGGCTGGCCGGCCAGGTCGCGCGGATGGAAATGGCAGGTCGGCTGGCCCGAGACGGGATCGGGCTCCAGATAGGTGACGAAGCCGTTGCGCGCCGCCAGGTGGCGCAGGAACGACCAGTCGTCGGCGCGCTGGATCAGCAGCATGTCGTCGGCTGCCAGCTTGGCATCGGTGTCCTGTGCCTCGAACTGCAAGCCGTAGCGGCCGGCGATCTCGCGCGCGGCATCGGAATCGCCGGCATCGGGATAGCTTGCCACCCGCTCCTCCGCGGCCATCAGCATGGCGGCGTCGGCGGCCAGCACCTCCAGCCAGGAATTGGCCTCGGGTTCCTCGAAATGCGGGCGCAGATGCGAGAGATAGCCGGAAAACATCACCTGGTCGGTCCCGCCCGGCGCGGCCAGGGTCAGGCGGATCTCGGCGCCCGGCTCCAAGGGGCCGTCGTCCAGCACGTCATAGGTGCCGTCCGCCCCCTGCCGCAGCCCGATCCGCAGCGCCAGGCGCGCGGGCGCATTGTCCGCCTCGGTCAGTTCCAGCGCGCCGATCCGGCCAAGCAGCACCCCCGGAAGCCGGGTTCCGTCGATCTCGATGGAAAAGCGCGGCGTGGCCATGGCGTCCTCACTTGTCCGGGGGGATCTGCACCGGCATGCCCGGTACCACCGCGTCGAAAGGATCGAGCGCAGCCGAGGCATCGGCGATGCGCCACAGCTTCAGCGGATCGCGGTAATAGCGGGTGGCCAGCGTATCCAGCCGGTCGGTGTCGGTGGCCATGGCGGCAAAGATCGCGGCGCGGGCGGGGCGCGGGGTCGGGCCGATCAGCTCGACCCGCGAGCCGTCTGCCCGCATCCAGGCCACCCGGCCGGATTTCGCGTAACGGCTGTTCTTGTCGACGGCCATCGCTGGTTTCCCCTATTGCGGCAGGTTGATGCTGGTGCCCTGGTCGGCGGTCGTGTCCAGATAGAGCCGCGCCATCTTGCGGCGGTTCGCGGCGGTGAAGTTCAGCGAGGACTGGACGCGGGTGTTGTCGCGGGCCTCGGCCTCGCCCAGCACCTCCAGCCCGACCTCGATCTCGGCGCGGACGGGATAGAGCTTGCCGTTGAAGAAGGTCTCGGCGATCGCCATGCCGGTGATCTTGACCGGCACGACGCGCCTTTCGCCCCAGATGAACAGCACGATCGGGCGGCGGCCGCGGGCGCGCACCGGCTCGCTGCCGTCCGAGGGTGCCTCGGTCTCGCTTTCGACGGGATAGAGCAGTTCCTCCAGCGCCGAGATTTCCGGCAGCACGCCGAATTCCACCGGCAGCGAGGAATGCGCCTCGACCCGGTCGGCCAGGTCGAAGCGCAGCACCACCGAAAAGCTTTCCTTGAGCGTGCCGGACGAGGCGTCGGCCCCCTGTTCGCCGCTGCTGCCGCCCGCTCCCTGGGCGCCGGGTTCGGCCCCGCCCTCGGCCCCCTGCGCCTGTTCCAGCTGCAACTGGCGGGTCAGCGATTCAGGGTTGAAGCGGAAGGGGATGAAGCTGGACATGACGGCGGTGTCGTCGGGATCGTAGACGGCGAAGGCGCCCTGGGTGAAATTGATCGCGTCGCTCATCTTGCGGCCTCCCATGCGGCGCGGATCGCGATTTCCAGCCTGCGCGCCAGCGCGGCCTCGGCACCGGGGGCCAGCAGGTCGCGGACCCCGCCCAGGTCCAGCCGCAGGTCGCCCAGGGCCCCGGTGCCCGCCGTCAGCCCGGCGAGGCTGCGCGCGGCCTCGGCCAGGGCACGCTCGATCACGGCGCGCAGGCGGGCGGCATCCTCGGGCGAGGCGCTTTCGACGCTGATTTCGCCGATGTCGATGACCAGGTCAGCCGCGGTGTTCATTGCGCCTCCTCCAGCCAGCGGGCCAGGGGGCCAAGATCGTCGGCCCCCCTCGGCAGCCCGGACTTCTCCAGCTCGCGGATGACGGCGCGGGCCAGGTGGCGCGGGGCCAGCGGGGCGTTCTCGGCGGCGGCCAGATGGGCCGCGGCGACGGCGGCGTTGCGGATATTGCCGCCGGCAAAGCGGAACCGTTCGGCCAGCATGGCGATGTCCAGCCCGTCCTCGCACCAGCCGGGCCGCGGCAGGTTGCGGCGCCACAGCTGTTCGCGCTCGGCCTTTTGCGGCATGGGAAAGTCGATGACGAACTGCATCCGCCGGGTGAAGGCGGGATCCAGGTTGGCGCGCAGGTTCGTCGCCAGCACGACGATGCCGGCAAAGGTCTCCAGCCTTTGCAGCAGGAAGCCGACCTCGATATTGGCATAGCGGTCATGGGCGTCCTTGACCTCGGACCGCTTGCCGAAGACGGCGTCCGCCTCGTCGAAGAACAGGATGCCGTGGCCCGCCTCGGCATCGTCGAAGATGCGCGAGAGGTTCTTTTCCGTCTCGCCGATGTATTTCGAGACGACCTGCGACAGATCGGTGCGATAGAGGTTCAGGCCAAGCGCATTGGCAAGGCAGCGCGCGGCAAAGGTCTTGCCGCCGCCCGGGGGGCCGGAAAACAGCAGCGCCAGCCCTTGGGATTCCCCCGCATCCACGGGCACGCCCATGTCGGTCCAGACCCGCCGCCGCGCCTCGCGCCAGGCGATGGCATCGGCCAGGCGGCTGCGGATTTCCCTGCCGGCGACAAGGTCGTCCAGCGTCACCTCGGACCGGACATTGGTGACAAAGGGGCCCATGCGCCGCGCGCCCGCCGCGCGGATCGCGGCGGCGAAACGTGCGGCATCGGGCCGGTCGCCCGGCGCATCGTCGGCCAGGCTGCCCTGGATCTCCGCCTCGTGCCGCGCGGCAAGAAGCTCGGCCAGCGTCAACTGGAAGCGCGGCGCGAGCGCATCGGCGATGGCCGCGTCGATGCCGGCGGCATCCCATGCCGCGCGCGCCTCGGCCGGGGTAAAGGGCGGCGCATCGACCGCGCGCAGCCGCCCGGCGTCGAACCGGTCGGGGGCCAGCAGCACCAGCGCGCCCGAGCCCTGCCGCGCGGGAATGCGCGGCGGCGTCTCCAGCGCGAACAGGTCGACGACCAGCGGCGGGGCGTCGTCGTCGGGCAGGGGCAACGGCTCGCCGGGGCGAAGCGCGACCAGGTCGAAGCCACGCGCCGGCATGAGCGCGGCAAGGTCCGCGGCCAGTTGCAGCGCCATGCGTCGCGACGGGCTGCGCAGCCACAGGGTTCCGTCGGCGGCCAGGATGCGGGCCGCGGCGCGGGCGGGGCGCAGCATGACCGGGCGGTGGCTGGCCGGGATGAAATCGCCCTGCATGCGGGGCTGGCCGCGGAAGCTGCGGGCCAGCCCTTCGGGCGTCAGGCGCAGGCCCCATTGTGCCGAGGGCAGGCATGCGCCCGGCGGCTGGGCCAGTTCCAGGCGGGGGTTGTCCTGGGGCGCGACCAGCGCGGCGGCCAGCGCCGCGTCATGGCCAAGGCCCAGCCCGGCCACCGCGATCCGGGCAAAGACCGCGGGGGTCGGCAGGTGCAGGCCGGCATTGTCGGCCAGGATGGAAAAGGCGGCGGCGGCGTCGGGGAAGCGTTCCGCCGCGAGGGCGGCGGCCTCGATCCAACCCGCCACCGACAGCGGCAGTTCGGCGGCGCGCCGGGCCAGCGGCCGCCAGTCCTCGGCATGCTCGGGCCAGCCCGCGCGCGGGTCGTATCCCGTTTCGGCGTCGCCGAGGTGATGGGCGACGGCCAGCAGCGCCGCCTCGCGCATCCAGTCGGCGGGCCTGCCGCCTGCCGCGCCGATCCCCATCGCGGTCATGGCGCCACCTCGATGGGCACGGCGGGGGTGAAGCGGTTCGGGCCCATGCGCAGCGCCGCCAGCATGGGAATGGCGCGCAGCCCCGCCGCGTCCAGCGCGGCGCGGGCCACCACCACCTGCGCGGGGGTCGCTGACGTGGGCGCAAGCTCGATCACCTCGAGTGGCGACAGGATGCCGCGGGCGGGCCACAGGAAGACCTGCGCGGCCCCGGCAAGGTCGCTGCCGGTCAGCACCAGGTCCGCGCCGGGCGCCAGCGGCGCCGCGGGGGCATCCAGCGCGGGCCGGCCGGCGGTGACGGACAGGGGGTGCCGTTCCGAGCCGCCCTCGGGCGCGACCAGCACGATGTCCAGCGCGCCCGGATCGGCCCCCGGCGGGCAGGTGACGAAGATGCGGCCCAGGGTGTCGGGCCGGGCGATCTGGCCGGGGCCGAGCGGCGGGTCGGCCAGGGCGAAGCTGTGCGGGCCCAGGCGCAGCTCGGTCGCATTCGCCGCCTCGGCCGTCTCGATGCGCAGGCGGCGGCCCGCGCCAAGCGGGTCGGGCAGGGCGCCGATGATCGCGGGCCGGGTGATCGGCCGCGGCCCGGCCAGCCGTACGCCGCCCGGCGCGACGATATCGGGGGCGGGCAGCGGCAGGGTCAGCCGTTCCAGCTGCACCGGCCCCAGCTCGACCAGCGCCCAGGGCCGGTGGCGCATCTGCAGGGGCGTGAATATCTTTTCCATCAGGTCCGCGGCGACCGGGACCAGCGTCGCCGTCATCTGTCCCTCGCCCTGCACCGGGTCGATATCGGCCGAGGCGGGGATCGGCAGTTCGATGACGGGATCGGTCTCGATGGCCTGCAGCGCCTGGCCCAGCCGGTTGATCGCCTGCACCGGCTCGCCGGCGGGCGAGGTGCCATAGGCGGTGATGACGAAGAAGGCCGAAAGCGACAGCGGCGGCGGGCGGCGCTGGCCGTCGTCGCCGATGAACCATTCGTCGTTGCGATGCGTGGGCTGCGGCGTCACCCACAGCAGCGATACCCGGATCGCCTCGCCCTGCGCGGCGGCGTTCTCGATCGGCGGGCCTGCGGCAATATCGGCCAGCAGCGGGGCGATCCCGGCCTTCAGATGGGCGGCCAGGGCGCGGCCGGCATCGTGCAGGTTGACGAAGCGTGCCATCTCAGCCTCCGCCCGGGCGAGGGATGGAATGGCCGCGCGGCGCGCGCCGGGCCGGCTTGGCAAGCAGCGTCTTGCGCGCCGCCGCAGGCCGTTCGCCGGGGTTGCGCGTGACGATGGTCAGCGCGCCGATGCGGATGCGGACCTGCGGCCCCGCCTTGGGCGGCGCGGCGGGAAGCGGCGTTTCGGGCTGGCGGGCGGGACGCAGCGCGGGGCCGGCAGGCATCGCGCGCGGTTTTTCGGCTGCCGGCGCCGCGGGTTTCGGCCGCGGCTGTGCGGGGGGTTCCGCGGGCTTGGCGGCGGCGGCCCTGGCGGCGCGCGGCGCGGTGCCGGATACGGGCTGCGGCGCGGCAGGCTTCGGGGCGGGTTTCCGCGCCAGGGGCAGGGGCGAGGGCCGTGCCGGTTCGGGCGCACCAGGCGCGCGCAACCGCAGCCGTTCGGCCGTCGCGGCAAGGCGCTCGGGGTCGGCGGGCAGGCTCGGCGCTTTCGCCGGGGCGGGGGCCGGGATGGAGGCGGGGGCCGAGGCGGGGTGTCGCGGCGGCTGCGGGCTTGGCGGGGCAGAGTGGCGAAAGCCCTTCAGCGCCACCCGCGAGGTGAGGGCGGTCGGTGGGTTGCCGCGGCGGAGCCGGGGCGCGGGCGGCGCCGGCTCGGGTGGCCGGGCCTTGGGCAGCACGGCCTCGGACCTGGCTGCGGGTCGGTGCGGACGCGGTTGCGGCGCCGGCTCGGCCCGGGCGGTGGCCAGGGGCGGCCTTGCCGATGCCGCGCCCCCTTTCGGTTCCGGCTTGCGGCCGGGCGGCGATGCCGTGTTTCCCTTTGCCGCCCTGGGTCGCGCTGCGGCAGGCTTGGGTTGCGGTGTCGGCCGGGGCGCGGGTGGCGGTGGCGCGGGCGCGCGCGTCGCCAAGGGGGCCGGCACCGGGGGCAGGGGCGCGGCCTGTTCGACTGCGGGGATCGCCGCGGGCTCGGGTGCCAGTTGCGGCCCGGTGGCGGGGCGCAGCCGGGGCTGGGGATCGCTTGTTCCGGCGACGGGACCGACCAGCGATGTCAGCCTGGGCGCACGCATCACGGTTCCTCCGTCAGCGCCCGCGCGGCAAGGATGCGGCGCAGATAGTCCTGCCGGCGCGAGACTGGCAGGGCGAGGATCTCGGCCTCGGACCAGTGATAGCTCATCGCGATCAGGTGGATCTCGTCCAGCAGCGTTGCCGCGCGGCTGCGTAACTCGGAGTCGAGGAATTCGGCGACATCCAGCGGCAGGACCAGCGCCGCGCCGCAATCCGTGCAGGCGGTGCCGATCTCCAGCCCCAGCCCGGCCACCGCGCTTTCCAGCGCGGCAACGACGGTTTCGCGGTCGGGATCGGCCAGGCGCGCCTCGGCCTGGGCGGGCTCCAAACCCGCCGCCGCGGAAAGCAGCGCGACCAGCGCCGCCTCTCCGTGAAGCCCCCGCCTTTCCAGTGAGATGAGGTTGCCAAGCCGCAGGGGCCGCAGCGGCACGCCGTCCAGCGGCAGGGGTGCCGCGGGCTCGCGCGGCAGGTCGTCGGTAGAAAAGGCCAGCGCGTTGCCGGCGCCGCAGCCGGTGCAATCGGTTTCGGATTCGATGCGCGGCCCGATCAGGGCGCGGCGCAGGGCCAGCAGCGCCTTTTCCCATTCGGGCAGGGTCAGGGCCGACAGCGCCTCGATCCCGCGGCCCTCGACCGCGGCGGCCAGCGCGGCCAGCCGCCCGTGGGGCCCGCCCGTGGGGGCGTGGAAGGCGATCTCATCCTGTCCCGTCAAAGCGCGCACGGCTTGCTCCTTTCCCGGCGGTCGGTTCGGGTGGCCCGGCTGCCCGAGGGCGGTCAGGTTTCGGCGGGCTCGGTCACGGCCTCGTCGAGGACGAAATTCTCGTATTCGACCTTCAGCGTCTGGATCGCGACCGCGTTGGCATTGGCGTCCATTTCCGGCAAGGCCTGGAATTCGCTGGCCCAGGCCCGCATCAGGTTGAAGGCCATGACCGGGACGCCCTGCATGTTCAGCACCTCGACCCGGACGGATTTGCGATAGTTCACCAGGCTGTTGGCCGCTTCGCCCTGGGGGTTGTTGACCTGGTTGGCCCATTCCAGGAACTGCCGGTCATGGGTCAGGCCGGATTCGAAGGTCACCGGCTCGAACTTGGTGCGTCCGGGCATCTTGCGCACGATCCCGGCATCGGCGGCCACGCGCCATTCGATCGCCTCGGTCGTCTTCTTGACCGCCGACATCTTGGACAGCGCGGCGACGACCCGCCCGTCCCATGTCACCCGGAAGCGGAAGTTCTTGTAGGGGTCGATGCGATGGGCGTTCACGTTGAACATCGGCATGGGCTGCCTCCTTTCCGATCAGCCCGCGCCTAGCGGCGGGTCATCTGGCTGAGTGTTACGATGACGAATTCGGCCGGACGCAGCGGCGCGAAGCCGACCTGGACATTGACGATCCCCGCCGCCTGGTCGTCCGGCGTGGTGGTATCGCTGTCGCATTTGACGAAATAGGCCTCGCGGCTCGTCGCCCCGGCAAAGGCGCCGTTGCGGAACTGCGCTTCCATGAAGGCGCCGATGCTGGCGCGCAGCGCAGCCCAGAGGCGTTCGTCATTGCCCTCGAACACGGCCCATTGGATGCCGTTGAAGATCGACTTGCGCAGGAACATCGCGGTGCGCCGGACGTTGATATAGCGCCATTCCGTCGTCGGTCGCCCGGTGCGCGCGCCCCAGACCACGCGGCCCGCGCCCGGCACCGTGCGCAGTGCATTGAGCCCGTGCGGGTTCATGCGGTCCTGGTCGCGGTCCAGCACCTGGAAATCCAGGCCCACCGTGCCCGCCAGCGCCGCCTCCAGCCCCGCCGCCACCTTCCAGACGCCGCGCCGGCCGTCGGTGCGCCCGTAGAGCCCCGCGATATGGCCCGCCGCGGGGATCGCGCGGACCGGATCGCGGCCAAGCCCCGCGGGATCGGGCACCACGATGCGCGGCCAGTAGAGCGCCCGGAAATCCGAGCCGGTGATACCGTTGCGCGCCTGGTCCACCGCATTGCCGACGGGATCCTCGGCCGCGGTCGAGCGCGGCGCATCCGCGACCAGGAACAGGTCGCGCTGCGGGCGCGCCTCGACATAGGCCAGCACGGCATTGACAAAGCCGGCATGCTGCGCGTTGGTCGTTGCGCTCAGCAGCCCGTCCGAGGCGCAGACGATCAGCGCCGCATCGTCGATCCCGTCCAGCGCGCTCAGCGCCGCGCCGTAACCGGCCGCGGGGAAGGTGGCATTGCCGCCGGTGCCCCCGGCCAGCGCCGTGCCCGGCGTGGTGCCGGTCAGCGCCCCCTGGTTGCGCGGGCGGAAGGCGACGGGCGGCTCGACATCGGCCCAGGCCAGGTAGGCCGAGCGGGCAAGCTGGTCCAGCATGTATTTCTCGTCCACCGGGTCGGGGGACAGGCCCTCGAACCGCTCGACCTCGGCAAAGTTCGCCTCTCCGACGGGGCGGTAGAAGACGACGAGGTTGAAGCGGGCGGTGTCGGCATCGGTGCTGTCGGCGATGGCCACGCGCAGCGCGTTGCCCCAGGCCCCGGCGCCCCGCGCCCGCAGGGTCGAGCCGGCGGTCGTGCCGCCCGCGCCCAGCAGGATGCCCGCGGGGCCGGCGGGCATGTTGACGGGCCGGATCGCCGGGCCCGACCAGCGGATGTCGGGATCCGCCGCCAGCCGCGTGATGACATTGTCGGGATCGCCGTCGACGATCGTGAGGTTGGTCAGCGTCGGATTGGTGGCGCGGTTGGCGAAGCTCGTGCCATTGTTGGTCGAGACGCGGACCGTCAGGTTGAAATGTGCCGCATCCCCGTCGGTCGCATTGGCGATGACGACCTGGATCTGCTCGTTGGCAGCGGGGGCGCGGGCCTGGATGATCCGCGCCGCCGCCCCGCCCGCGTCGCTGACGGTGATCGCGCGTTCGGCATCGACGGGCAGGCTGGCCACGGTGGCGGGCGTGTTGCCGACGCCGGCGGCAAGGCGCAGGACATAGGCGCGCGGGCCGCCATTCTCGAAAAATCCCTTGATCGCATAGGGCAGCAACAGCCGCGCCGTCCCGCTGTCGCCTTCGTTGCGGAAATAGCCGCCGAAGATGCGCTGGAACTGGATTTCCGACGAAACCGGCGTCGGGCCGGTCGGGCCGCGCTCGGTTTCGCCGACAAGGATGGTGACGGCGGTCGGCGCGGCCTCGATCGCGCGCGCGCCGCCGGGCGCCTCGCGAACATAGACCCCCGGCGTGAGAGGCGTAGTCATGATGCATGATCCTCGCTGCTTGTCGGCAGCGGTCCGGGGACAGAATATTCAGAAGCGGAGACTGCCTCTCCGCCTGTCCGCGCCGTTCCCGACCCAGAGACATTCGATTGTCCGGCCTTGCTTTCCGACCCAGGAGCCGGGCGCCTGAAAAGCGGTTCTTCCGGCCGGCGCTTGCCGGAAGCGTGATCGGCCCGGGCCTCCGATAACCGGAGCGGCCGAAGCACTTCATATCCTGTCGTTTTCGGGGTGAGGCCCCAGAATGGCGGAGGGTGTCATTCACCGCCCATTATCACGATTACGATAGCTCAAGGCCCGATTCTGTCAAGCCCCGGCGTGGGTCGGCATGGGTCCGGCAGGGCGGGCATGGCAAGACAGGCGGCAAGGGCGATGATCGCCGGCGGGACAGGCCTCGGCATGGCGTTGCCTTTGCCGCGAGGGCCGCTGCGGGTGCATCGCGGGTGCATCGAGGCCGGTCCGCGTCAGGCCCCGCGGGTGCATTCGGGTTTCCGCCGCCGGGGCGGAAATCCCGAAATCCTCCTCGGGCTTCCGTCACCGCTGCGGGTTCGGCGCGAAGGCCGCCGGCCCCGTATCCGGGCGGTCCGGGCGCGTTCGGCCCTTGCCTTGGCCGGTACCTCTGCGGCCGGCCTGCCTTCAGGCGACGGCCTGCGCGCCGGTGATCTCGACCAGCGATCCGCACATGAAGGCGGCCTCGTCCGAGGCCAGGAAGGCAACCAGCGCCGCCACTTCCTCGGGCTTGCCGATGCGGCCGAAGGGCACCAGCCTGTCCAGGTCGGCGATGGTGCGGCCCGCGCGCTTGACCCCCGCCTCCAGCATCGGCGTGTGGATCTCGCCCGGACAGACGGCGTTCACGCGGATCTTCTGGGGCGCATAGTCGCGGGCCAGGTTCTGGGTAAAGCTCGCCACCGCCGCCTTGGTCACGTTGTAGGCGATATGGTTCGGTGCCGGGTAAAGCCCCCATTGCGAGGCGGTGTTGACGATGGCGCCGCCGCCCGCCGCGATCATGTGCGGCAATGCGGCCTGGCACAGGTGGAACATCGCATCGACATTGATGGCAAAGGACAGCCGCCAGTCCTCGGGCGTCAGCGCCAGCAAGTTGCCGCGCCGGTTGATGCCGGCATTGTTGCACAGCACGTCGATGGCGCCCTCGGTGGCGATGACGTTTTCGACGATCGCCCGACAGCCTTCGGGCTGCGCGATGTCGCTGGCCAGCGCGCGGGCCTTGCCGCCTTGCGCCAGGATTGCGGCCACGGTCGCCTCGGCGCCTTCGGCGTTCACGTCGGTGACGACGACCTGCGCGCCCTCGGCGGCGAAGCGGGCGCTGATCGCCGCGCCGATGCCGCCCGCGGCGCCGGTGACGATGACGGTTTTATCATTGAAACGCATGGCGTTACCTCAGGTAGCTGCCGCCGTTCACATCCAGCACCGCGCCATTCAGCGAGGCTTGCGAGGGACGGAAGGCAAAGGCGGTGATTTCGCCGATTTCCTCGGGCGCGGCCATGCGGGCGATGGGGATGCCGGCCAGCGCCGCCGCCTCGCCATGCTGGGCGATATAGGCCTCGGCCATCTCGGTGCGCACCCAGCCGGGCGCCAGAGCGACCGCGGTCACGCCTTCGTGGCCGTGGCTTTGCGCGATGGATTTGGTCAGGTTGATCAGCGCGGCCTTGGAGGCGCCATAGGCCATGGCATTCGAGGCATAGCCGCGCTGTCCGGCGCGGCTGGCCATGTTGACGATGCGCCCGCCGCCATTTTGCCGGAAATGCAGGATCGCCAGCTTCGACAGGTCCACGGCCGACAGGAAATTCACCCGCATCTCCTGCGCCCAGACCCGCTGCCATTCGCCCATCGGCGCATCCACCGCGACCTCGGAACGGATGCCGGCATTGTTGACCAGCCCGGTCAGCCGGCCGGCCGCTGCCACGGCCCGATCCCACAGCGCCTGCGGGGCCGCGGGGTCGGACAGGTCGGCCGAAAGGCACCAGCCCCGACCGTCCAGCGCGGCCAGCAGCGCCTCGGCCGCGTCGCGATTGCGGCCGTAATGGATGACGACGCGCGCCCCCTCGGCGACCAGCGCATGGCAGATCGCCCGGCCGATGGCGCCGGTCGCGCCGGTGACGAGGATGGATTGCCCGGACAGCGTCACAGCTCGCCCACCTGCGGACCCCAGGTGTCCGACATGGCAAAGCCCTGCGCAAAGGGATCCTGCGGATCCAGCCGCAACTGCTGGCGGCCGAAGACATAGCCCTGTCCGGTGATGCGCGGCAGGATGGCGGGGCGGTTGCCGACGGTGGTCTCGCCCAGGATCTCGGCGGTGAAGGTGCCGCCGATGATGCTGTGCGACAGCCGCTTGTCGCCGGTCTTCGCCAGCCCGCGCGCATGCAGCACCGCCAGGTTGGCCGACGAGCCGGTGCCGCAGGGCGAGCGGTCGACCCGGCCCGGCTTCAGCGTGGTGCAGGTCACGACCGAGCCGTCCGGCTGGTAGTCGCGGAACATCACATAGGCGATCTCGTTCAGGCTGGCGATCTCGGGGTGCTGGACCGCGACCTGCTCGGCCAAGAGCGCCTTGATCTCGGTCCCGGCCTCGGCCAGGGCGCGGGCCGCCTCGGGGACGATGCGCAGGCCGACCTGGTCCACGTCGATCTGGGCGTAGAAGACGCCGCCAAAGGCGATGTCGGCCTGGATCGTGCCCCATTCCGGGGTCGAGACCGGAACGTCAAGCTGCTGGACGAAGGCCGGCACGTTGTCGAGGCTGACCGACAGGCAGCGGCCGTTTTCGCATTGCGCGCGCGCCACGATCAGCCCGGCGGCGGTGTCGAGCCGCACCACGGTTTCCGGCTCGACCATCTTGACCCGGCCGGTTTCCAGCAGCGCCGTCACCACGCAGATGCAGTTCGAACCCGACATGGGGTGGGCGCGATCCGGTTGCAGCACGATGAAGGCGGCATCGGCATCGGGCCGGGTCGGTTCCAGCAGCAGGTTGGTGGTATGGACCACTTGCGCCCGCGGCTCGCGCGTCAGGAACAGCCGCAGCGAGGGGTCCACCTCGTTGAGGTGGTTCATCTTGTCAAGGATGGTGGCGCCCGGAATCTCGGGCGCCCCGCCGACCAGCACGTTGCCGCTTTCGCCCTGGCAATGCACCAGCAGGATGTCGAGGAATTTCTCGAAGGTCATTTCAGATACCATCCCCAGGGCTCTTCGCTGACGAAGCTGGTGATCTGCTTGGTTTCCAGGTAGTTATCCAGACCCCAGCGGCCCAGTTCGCGGCCGATGCCGGATTGCTTGTAGCCGCCCCAAGGCGCCTCGGTGAAGGTGGGCTGGCTGCAGTTGATCCAGACGATGCCGGCGCGGAAGGCGCGGGCCACCCGCTCGCAGCGCGCCTCGTCGGCGGACATCACCGCTGCGGCCAGGCCGAAGCGCGAATCGTTGGCCAGCCGGATCGCCTCGTCCTCGGTGTCGAAGGGACGGATGCAGACCACGGGGCCGAAGATCTCCTCGACCCAGGCGTCGCTGTCCAGCGCCGTGTCGGTCAGCACGGTCGGCGCCACCCAGAAACCCTTGTCGAAGCCGTTGTGTCGGCCGCCGCAGGCGACGGTCGCGCCCTGTTCGACGGCGCGGTCGATATGGCGCAGCACGTCTTCATACTGGCTTTTGTTGACCAGCGGGCCAAGCAGGGTGCCCTCGTCCAGCCCGTTGCCGATGCGGATCTTTCCGGCTTCCTCGACCAGCCGCTCCAGCAGGCGCGGGTAAAGCGGCGCCTCGACCAGCACGCGCGAGGTGGCCGAGCAGACCTGTCCCTGGTTCCAGAAGATGCCGAACATGATCCATTCGACCGCCTTCTCGATATCGCTGTCGGCGAAGACCACGAAGGGCGACTTGCCGCCCAGTTCCAGGCTGATGCGCTTCACGTCCTTGGCGCCCGTGGCCATGATCCGCGACCCGACCGGACCCGAGCCGGTGAAGGCCACCTTGTCGACCTGCGGATGCTCGACCAGCGCCTGGCCCACGACCGAGCCCTTGCCCGACAGGATGTTCAGCACGCCCTTGGGCAGGCCGGCCGCCTCGGCGATGGCGCCCAGTTCCAGCGCGGTCAGCGAGGTGGTCTCGGCCGGCTTCAGGATCATGGTGCAGCCTGCCGCCAGCGCCGGGGCGACCTTCCACGAGGCCATCAGCAGCGGATAGTTCCAGGGCACGATGGCGACCGCGACGCCCAGCGGCTCGCGCACTGCCTTCGAGGCGAAGCGGTCATCGGCCAGCTTCACCTCCTCGACCTCGCCGTCCAGTTCTTCGGCCAGGTCGGCGTAGAAGTCGAAGCAGCCGGCCGCGTCGCTCAGATCCCATTCGGATTCGGGCAGCGGCTTGCCGTTGTCGCGGGTCTCGATATGCGCCAGTTCCGGCAGCCGGTCGCGGATGCCCTGGGCGATGGCGCGCAGGTATTTGGCGCGCTCGGCGCCGGTCAGGCGCGGCCAGGGACCGTTGTCGAAGGCCTCGCGGGCGGCGGCGACGGCGATTTCGGCATCGGGGGCGGTGGCGGCGGGGATGTGGTGGAACACCTCTTCGGTCGCCGGGTCGATCACCGGCAGCGTGCCGCCCTCGACCGGGGCCACCCATTCGCCATTGATATAGAGCTTGGTCTGCATCTTGTTCCTCACATATGCCGGGTCAGACCGCCATCGACCCGAAGGCTTTGGCCGGTGATGTAGCTTGAATCGTCGGTCAGCAGGAAAGCGGCGGCCTTGGCCTGTTCCTCGACCTTGCCGATGCGTTTCAGCGCCGTCAGGTCGCCGAATTTCTCAACGTCCAGGCTGTCGGTGAAGCCGGGAAGCAGGCAGTTCATGCGGATGTTTTGCGGCCCGTAGCGGTCGGCGTAAAGCTTGGTGAAGGACGACACCCCCGCGCGATAGACGCAGGAGGCCGGGAACCACAGCGAGGGCTCGAAGGCCGCATAGGTGGTGATGTTGACGATCGAGCCGCCGCCCTGCGCCTGCATGATCGGCGTCACCAGCCGCGCCATGCGGACGACCGATTTCACGATCATGTCGTTCGCCAGATCCCAGTTTTCATCCGTGATCTCAAGCAGATCGCCTTTCGGCGGATGGCCGGTATGGTTCAGCACCGCGTCGATGCGGCCATAGCTGGACATCGCCAGATCGACGATGCCCTCCAGGTCCTCGGCGCTTTGCGCGACCCCGCGCCGGGCCACGCCGCCCAGTTCCGCCGCCAGCGCCTCGCAGCTTTCCGAGGGCGACATCAGCGCCAGGCGGTAGCCGCGTCCATGCATCTCGCGCGCGACGGCGGCACCCATGCCGCGGCCGCCGCCGGTGATCAGACAAACCTTTTGGGTCATGGGATCTCCTTTCTCAGAAACGGTCGATGCGATAGGGGCGCATGTCGATGGGCGGGGGCGCCCCGGTGATCAGGTCGCCCATCAGCCTGGCATTGGTCGCGGCATAGGTCACGCCCAGATGGCCGTGGCCGGTGGCGTAGAACACGCCCGGCACCCTGGCCGAGGCCGACATGACCGGCACGGTGTCGGGGAAGGCCGGCCGGTGGCCCATCCATTCGGTGAAATCCTCGCAACGCAGGTTCGGCAGCGCCTCGCGCGCGCGCTTCACGGTGATCTTGCTGCGCCGATAGTCGGGCGGCGCGTCCAGCCCCGCCATCTCGACCGTGCCGCCGACGCGGATGCCGCCCGCGGTGGGCGTGACCATGAAGGCGCGGGCGGGCCAGATGATCGAATGCCGCATCGAGATGCCGGGCGCCATGATCTGGGTGTGATAGCCGCGCTCGGTTTCCAGCGGCATCGGCTCGCCCAGCAGTTTCGAGAGCCGCGCGCTATGGGCGCCGGCGCAGATCACCACCTCATCGGCAGGAATGGTGCGGCCGTCCGTCAGCCGCACGGCGGTGATGCGGTCGCTGCGGTCGAAGCCGGCGACCTCGCCCCGCTCGATGCGGCCGCCAAGTGCGGCGAAGCGGTCGGCAAGGGCGACGACCAGCCGATAGGGGTCGCGCAGGCTGCGGTTCTGCGGGAACAGCACGGCGATGCCGATGCCGTCCGACAGTTCCGGCTCGAGTTCGCGCGCCTCGGCGCCGGTCAGCCGCCGGTGCGGAAAGCCGAAGCGTTCGAGGATCTCGATATGCTCGCGGTCGGCGCGGAACTCGGCCTCGTCGCTGTAAAGCGACAGGCAGCCTTCCTCGGTCAGCTCGCCCTCAAGGCCCGTTTCGCGCAGCAGCGGCAGCAGGTCGTCGTAGACACGCGCGCACAGCGCCGCGCCCTGCGCCTCCAGCTGGCGCAGCTTCGAGGGGCGCGAGGCGGCGATGAAGCGCATGAACCAGGGGATCAGTTTCGGCATGTAAGCGGGGCTGACGCGCACCGGGCCTTCGGGGTCCAGCATCCAGCCGGGGATCTGTTTCCAGACCGAGGGGCGCGAGGCGGGCATGAATTCCGTCACCGCGATCGAGGCCATGTTGCCATAGGAGGCGCCGCGCCCGACCTCGCCCTTGTCCAGCAGGATGACCTGCCGGCCGCGCTTTTGCAGCTCATAGGCAAGGCTTGTCCCGATGATGCCCGCGCCGACGATGACCGTGGCCATGCTTGTCCTCCTCCCGTTGATCGTGGGCCGGGCGGGGTCCGCCGCCCGGCCGGGTTGGCTTACCAGTTCAGGATCGGCTCCATGGCGGCGCGGAAATCGGCCTTTTCCTCATCCGTCAGCGGCCCGAGGGGCGCACGGCATTCGCCGACCGGCATGCCCTGGATCTCGCAGCCGTATTTCAGCTTCTGCACGAACTTGCCCGATTCCAGGATGTTCATCGCGGTATAAAGCGTCGCCATCTGCGCGCGCGCCTTGTCGAGGTCGCCCGAGCGATAGGTGCGGTCCAGGTCGCAGACCGCCTTGGCCATGCAGTTCGCCGGCCCGCAGATCCAGGCGTCCGCACCCCAGAACATGAAGTCCAGCGCGATGTCGTCTGAGCCCGAGACCAGCTGGATGCGGTCCTTGTAGCGGGTGGCGATGCCGATGGCGCGCTGCAGCGAGCCCGAGCTTTCCTTGATGCCGATGATGCGCGGATCGTCGGCCAGGGCGTCCAGCACCTCCCAGCCCAGCTCGATCCCGTCCTTGTCCGGGTAGCTGTAAAGCACGATGGGCATGTCGGTGGCTTCCAGCACCGTCTGGAAATGCTTGATCAGCTCGGCCTGCGTCGGCTTGGTGTAGAAGGGCGTCGCCAGCAGCACGGCATCATAGCCCATTTCCTTGGCGCGCAGCGTGTTGGCGATGACGCCGGCGGTCGAGGGCGCGTTGGTGCCGGCGATCAGGATCTCGCCCGGCTTGGCGAAGTCCTTGACGAATTTCAGCACGCTGTCGCGTTCCTCGTCGGACATGAAGTTGTATTCGCCCGAGGAGCCGCAGGGCACCCAGCCCGAGACGCCGGCTGCGCGCAGGTTGGTCAGCAGCTTCTCGAACGCGGCGAAGTCGATCTTGCCGGCGGCATCGAAGGGCGTGACAAGGGCGGGCATGACACCTTGCAGTTTCATGGTGTTTCCTTTCGTTTCAGATAATTATGCAGAGAATTTGCGAAGCAGCTTCTGCTCGACGACGGTGACGGCCCGCGTCAGGGGGAAAGCGATGACGAAGTAGATGCCGGCAACCACGGTCAGCACCTCGACCGGGCGGGCCGTGTTGTTCGAGATGTTCTGGCCGATGAACATCAGGTCGGCCATGCCCACGGCCGAGACCAGCGCGCTTTCCTTGAACAGCGAGACGGCGTTGGACAAGAGCGTCGGCACGGCCCGCAGCACCGCCTGGGGCAGGATCACGTTCACGATCTGCGCCGCACGCGGCAGGCCAAGCGCCACGCAGGCATCCATCTGCTCGCGGCCCACCGAACGCAGCGAGGCGCGGAAGGTCTCGGAGGTGATCGCGCCCATGTAGAGCGTCAGCGCGATGGTGGCCGAGACGAAGTTCGAGAACTCGACCCCCAGGATCAGCGGCAGGCAGAAGAAGATCCAGAACAGCTGGATCAGCACCGGCGTGCCCCGGAACAGCTCGACATAAAGGCCCAGCAGGCCTCGGACGAAGGCATTGCCGCTGCTGCGCAGCAAGCCGATGACGAAGCCCAGCGAGGTGCCCAGGACGATGCACAGCACGGTCAGCTTGATCGTGGTCCACAGCCCGAGCGCCAGCGCATCGGTAAAGCGCAGCAGGATCGAGAAATCCAGTGTCATACCCATGATCGGTCCCCCTTACGAATGGCTCTGCCGGCGCTCCAGCCAGTTCACGAACTGGCCGACCGGGTAGGAGATGGCGAGATAGATCAGGGCGACGACCGTGAAGGTCTCGATCGGGCGATAGGTGGCCGTGGCCAGCGTCTTGCCCTGATACATCAGGTCGGCGACACCGACGATGGCGACCAGCGCGCTTTGCTGGAAGATGCCGATGCCGTTGGTCAAGAGCACCGGCACCGAATTGCGCAGGGCCTGCGGCAGCACGATGTTCAGGATCCGCTGTGTCGGCGACAGGCCAAGCGCGATGCCGGCATCCAGATGCTCGCGCGGCACCGCCTGGATCGAGGCGCGATAGGCTTCGGCGTTGAAGGCGGTCAGGTTCAGGCCCAGGGCGATGATGCCCATGAAGACCGGGCCCCAGAACACGTTGAAGATCATCGGCACGCAATAGAAGAACCAGACGATCTGGACGATGGCCGGGGTACAGCGGAAGAACTCCACGAACAGCATCGAGGGCAGCCGCAAGACGGCCAGCTTGCTGGTGGTCAGCAGCGCCAGCGCGAAGCCGGCGATGACGCCGATGACATTGGCGGCCAGCGTCAGTTGCAGCGTCACCCAAAGCCCGTCCATGAGCGGGCCCATGTTCCGGGTGACCGCTCCCAAGTCGAGTGTGTAATCCATGGCGCGCCTCAGGCCTTGATGTGGAAGACGCGGTTGATGAATTCGCGGGTGCGTTCCTCCTTTGGATCGCCCAGCACCTGCTCGGGCGGGCCGTCCTCGACCACCACGCCGCCGGCGCAGAAGATCACCCGGCTGGCGACGTTGCGGGCAAACCACATGTCATGGGTCACCATCATCATCGGCATGCCCTGTTCGGCCAGTTGCAGGATCACCGCCTCGACTTCCGCCACCAGTTCCGGGTCGAGCGCCGAGGTCACCTCGTCGAACAGCATCAGCCGCGGGTCCAGCATCAGCGCGCGGGCGATGGCGACGCGCTGCTTCTGGCCGCCGGACAGCTGGCTGGGATAGGCATCGGCCTTGGCGCCCAGGCCGAAACGCTCCAGGATCTTCTGGCCGCGCTCGCGGGCCGAGGCGCGGCTTTCGCCGTTCACCTTGCGCGGGGCGAGGATCAGGTTTTCCATGATGCTCAGATGCGGGAACAGGGTGTAGTGCTGGAAGACCATGCCGATCTGCTTGCGCACCTCGGTGTCGATGACGGTCTTGCCGCCCTTGGTCGAGATATAGGGCTTGCCGCCGAAGCGGATCGAGCCGCCCTGGATCTGTTCCAGCCCCATGACCACGCGCAAGAGCGTCGACTTGCCGCCGCCCGAGGGGCCGATGACCACGACACGCTCGCCCGGCATCATCTCGATGTTGAGGCCCTTGAGAACCTGGATGTTCGGACCATAGCTCTTGTGAAGGTCGTGGATCTCGACCAGCGCAGACCCGTCCCGCATATCCGCCATAAGCCTCTCTCCCGAATATGGCTCTTTCGCGAACCGCCGCCTCCCGCGCCGGTTCGGTGTTTGCATGTCTTGCAGAGTGGTCGGCCTCAGTTGCCGGATGCTGCCAGAACCTCGTCGGCCGCCTTGGTGATCAGCGCGTCGACGGCGCCGGTGGCGACCTTTTCCTCAAGGAAGATGTCCACGACGGCCACGTCCGAGGCGCGCAGGCTCAGCGGCAGGCCGAAGGACACGCCCTGCTTGGCCAGCGCCGGTTCGGGGTTCAGGGCGACCGCCCAGTCCGGGTTCGCCTGCGTGAACAGCAGGTTGGTGTCCGAGGCGTCGACGATGATGTCGGCGCGGCGCGACTGCACGGCCAGGCGCGTCTCGTCGGCCGAGGGCAGGCGCAGGATCGTCGCATTCTTGACCGCCGCCGAGATCGCCTTGTCCTGGGCGGTCCCGGACATGACCGCCATGGTGACGCCGGCCACGTCGACATCGGCGACCGAAACCGGGTTCGCCGGGATCTTGGGGTTGTCCTTGTTGTAGACCAGCGAGATCTGGTATTCCATCGCCGGGATCGAGAACTGCACCGCCATGGCGCGCACCGGCGTGCGGTTCAGCGCCAGCGACATGTCCCACTTGCCGGCCTGAAGCCCGGCCACGATATTGTCCCAGGTGGTGTCGACGAATTCCGGCTGCACCTCCAGCACGGCGGCGAATTCGCGGCAAAGATCGGCGTAGAAGCCCGAATACTCGCCCGTTGCCGGATCGCGCATCACATAGGGCGGGGCGACCGCGGCGCCGCAGCGCAGCTTGCCGGCGCTTTGAACCTTCTGCCAATAGCCGCCAGCCTCCTGGGCAGAGGCAGCGCCCGCCGAGAGCGCGACGGCCAGGGCCAGGATTGTCGCCGGTTTCGAGATTGTCTTCATCAGCATGTCCAGTCTCCTCCTGATCGTTGGATAGCTAATTCTGTCGTCTTTGCGGCATTCTACTTGTCAACAACATGCCGACATGAAAACAGCATGCCGACACAATGACGGCACGTCAATAAAAACTTTGTGTCGACTTCCTGTCCTGCGCCGGTTTATTCTCGGATGTGAAAATTCTTTGCGGGAGAACGCGCTTGGCCGGTGAAGCTGAGATCAGACACGCCAAGGGGACGGGCTGGCGCTTTGTCTACCAGACTCTGCACGATGAAATCCTGTCCCTGGTCCTGGAGCCGGGGGCGCTCTTGGACGAGACCACCCTGGCCGAGCGATTCGGCATGTCCCGCTCACCCATCCGCGAGGCGCTGATCCGCCTGTCGGGCGACGACCTGGTGGTGACACTGTCGAACCGCTCGACCATCGTGGCGCCGATCGACGTGCTGAGCTTTCCGAAATATGTCGAGGCGCTGGACGTGGCGCAGCGCATGAACACGCGCCTGGCCGCCGAATTGCGCAGCGAGGCCGACCTGAAGGCCATTGCCGCGCGGCAGGCCGAGTTCGAGGCGGCGGTCAAGAACGGCAACCACCTGCTGATGTCCGAGGCGAACAAGCAGTTCCACATGGCCATCGCCAGCGCCGGCCGGAACCCCTATCTTGCGGCCTTCTACGAGCGGCTGCTGAACCAGGGCCGTCGCATGCTGCACCTGCATTTCGACTATATTGAGCGCAGCAACGACAGCTATCTGCTGACGGACGAACATGCCGAGATGCTGGAGGCGATCCGTGCCCGCGACGTCGATCGCGCCGACGCCCTGGCCCATGCCCATACCCGGCAGTTCCGCGACAACTTCATCGAGTTCATGAAGGAAAACTATTCGCAGAACTTCTCCTTCGTCGGGAAGTAGCCTTCTAGACCTTGAGGCAGCTTCTGCAGGCCCGGTGCATATGCACCGGGCTTTTTCATCCTTGGGTCCGGTCGGCTTAATGTGCTGTCAGAAAAAGTTCATAGAGACGACATAAAACTGTTGACGCTGCCGACTTCAAGACGACAAGATAAAGTCAACACGAAGTCGACAAGCCGGTCTCGAAAGCGATGCATGGGCGATGTCGAACGGCCCTCCGGCGAGACGATCTTCTTCGCCATGCAGGGCAAGCGCGCACTTCAAATCAGCAGGGGGAATGAGAATGCCGGTTATCCATGCACAATTGGACGAGTTCGGCCGGTTCGCCGAACGGCTCGCCGACGAAAGCCGGCGCATGCTGGCCGAGGCGCTGCAGATGGAGCGTTCCATCGAGATGAAACCCGACAGGTCTTTCGTCACCGACATGGATCTCGCCATCGAGCTGCGGCTGAGAGAGCTGATCGAAGACGCCTATCCCGATCATGGCGTTCTGGGTGAGGAAAAGGGCGCAGAGAATACCGACCGGGAGTTCGTCTGGGTGCTGGACCCCATCGATGGAACCGCGCCTTTCATCGCCGGCGTGCCCGTCTATGGCACGCTCATCGCGCTGATGCACAATCGCGAGCCGGCTATCGGCATCATCGACCAGCCGTCCGGCGGGAACCGCTGGGTTGGGCGCAGGGGCGAGCAAACGCTGCTCAACGGATCACCGTGCCGGACCCGAAACTGCACCAGCCTGGATGCGGCGATCCTGTCGATCTGCAATCCGGATTTCTTCACGCCCTCGGAGGTGCCGGCCATGCAGGCCCTGCGCGAAAAGACGGCCTGGCGCATCTACGGGGCGGCCTGTCTCAGCTTCGGCCTGCTGGCGTCGGGGCGCACGGACGTGCATCTGGATACCCAGTTCAAGATGCATGACCTTGCGCCCTACACCCCCATCATCGAGGGGGCGGGCGGAAAGGTGACCGACTGGTCCGGTGCGCCCATCACCCTGGACAGCGGGTCCAGCATACTCGCAACGGGCGATCCGACCCTGCATGACGAGGCGCTGGCGCTGATCGAATCGGCGCTGGCCCGAGCCATTCCTGCATGACCATTCGAGGGAGGAGATCGCATGGGAATTCGGATTGAAGGGCTCGGCGTCAAATACGGCGACCTGAAGGTCATCGACGGGCTTTCTTTGCAGATCGAGCCGGGCAGCTTCTTCACGCTGCTCGGTCCATCCGGTTGCGGCAAGACCACGCTGTTGCGCACGATCGCGGGTTTCATCGAGGCGTCGGATGGCCGCATCTCGTTCGGAAACAGCGAAGTTACCCGTCTGCCCCCGCATCGGCGCAATATCGGCATGGTCTTTCAGGATTATGCCCTGTTTCCGGACAAGACCGTTTCCGAAAACGTGGCCTATGGCCTGCGGGCCCGGCGGGTGCCGGCTGCGGAGATCAGGCCGAAGGTTGCGCGCGCGCTTGAGCGGGTCGGGCTCGGCCATCTTGGCGACCGTCATCCGGCGGCGCTTTCCGGCGGGCAGCGGCAGCGTGTCGCCCTGGCGCGCGCCCTGGTGATCCAGCCCGCCGTGCTGCTGATGGACGAGCCTCTGTCCAACCTGGACGCCAAGCTTCGCCTGCAGATCCGGGAAACCATTGTCGAGCTGCAGCGCGAGGCGGGCATCACCACGGTCTTCGTCACGCATGACCAGGATGAGGCGCTGGCCATGTCCGACCGTATCGGCGTGATGCGCAACGGCCGGCTTGAGCAGGTCGGGACGCCCAAGGAGATCTATGCCACGCCGCAAAGCTCCTATGTGGCGGATTTCGTCGGTGCGGCGAATATCATCGAGGTTTCCGTTCGTCCCGGCCCCGCCGGCCCGATCGTCGTGGAAACCGCAGGCGCGCGGCTGCAGGCCCGTGCGCCGCAGGCGCTGACCGGGGACAAGGCCCTTCTGATCGCCCGCCCGGAAGAAATCCGCCTGATCGCCGGAACCGAGGGGGTGCTTCCAGGCCGGGTGCGCGGCAAGTAATATCTTGGCCAGTCGACCAGCTATCGGATCGAGATTCCGGGCGAACGCATCCTGTTCGTCGATGTGCATGGCGAAGACCATGACAGCCATCACCCCGGCGCGGCCGTGGGCGTGGTGCTGGACCCTGCCAAGACGCTGGTGCTGGCATCATGACACGGCTTTTCAACCATCGCACCATCTGGATCTGGTTCACGGCTGCGGCCATCTTTCTTGCCGCCGTATTCCTGCTTTATCCGGTGCTGAACCTGCTGACCGGAAGCATCAGCGGCGGTCGCAACGGCTGGGCGATCCTGCTGTCGGAGCCGCGTTATACGGAAGCGATCCGCAACTCCTTGCTGCTGGGGGTTATTGTCACCCTGACAAGCGTTGCGGTCGGGGTGCCGCTTGCCTATTTCACCGCCCGTTACGATTTCCCGGGCAAGGGCATCGTGACGATCCTGCCGCTGATCACCATCGTCGTGCCAGAGGTGATCTCGGCCCAGACCTGGCTGATGCTGCTTGGCAACAACGGCATCATCACCAAATGGTTTCTGGCCCAGGGTGTGCGCCTGCCAAGCTTTTACGGCTGGCCGGGCCTGACGATCGCCATGACCTTCGCCTATTACACCTATGTGTATATCGGCACGCTCGCGGCGGTGAAGGGCTTCGATATCCAGCTGGAGGAGGCCGCGCAAAGCCTGGGCACGCCGCCCGCCAAGGCGCGGTTGCATGTGCTGGTTCCGGTCATCATGCCCGCAATCCTGTCGAGCGGCCTGCTGGTGTTCACCCTGGTCATCGGCAATTTTGCCACCGCCACCATCCTGGGCGGCAGGGTCCGGCTGCTGTCCGTGCTGACCTATCAAAGCGCCGTGGCCGAGGGCGGGGGCGATCGCGTCATGCAAAGCACGCTTGCCAGCACCGCAGTCGGTCTGATCCTGGCGGTTCTTTTCCTGCAACGCTGGATCGTCTCCCGCGGCCGGCACCAGATCGTGCAGGGCCGGCATGCCCGGCCCCAGCGCCTTGGTGGGCTCAGGGGCCGGCTGGGCGGACTGGCCGTCGCGGTTCCGGTCGTTCTGTCGCTTCTGCCGCTGGTCACGCTGCTTGCCGGGTCGTTCACCGTGCAGCGGGGGCCAGTCACCCGCTGGGGAGAGTGGACAACCGCGAATTTCGAGCGCCTGTTCACCCGCTTTCCCGACGCGATCACCAACACGCTGCTCTATTCGGCCACCGCAGTCGCCATCGCCATCGCGTTCAGCACCCTGGCCAGCTATCTGATCGTCAAGAAGAAGAATGTCCTGACACCCGTTCTGGACTATCTGGTCGTGCTGCCTCTGGCGCTGTCCGGCACCGCCATCGGCATCGGCTTGCTGATGGCCTTCGGGACCGGTGGATTGATCCCCTTGGGCGGCACCGGGGCGATCATCGTCCTAGCCTATATTGCCCGCCGGCTGCCGTTCGGTGTCCGCAACGCTTCCTCGACGCTCTACAATATCCCCGACTCGATCGAGGAAGCCTCGATCAGCCTGGGCGTGCCGCCGGTGCGGAGCTTTCTCAAGGCAGTGCTGCCGGTCATGGCACCCGCCATCGCAGCGGCGGCGGTGCTGACCTGGACGACAACGGTGGCCGAACTCAGCGCCTCGATCATCGTGTATTCGGGCGGCCGCGAGACCATGCCGATCGAGATCTTCAAGCTGATCGACAGCGGGTTGATGGGGCAGGCCTCGGCCTATGGCGTGCTGTTGATCGCGGTCATCCTGCTGCCGATCATCGTCGCCACCAAGGTGTTCAAGGTCGATCTGTTCTCGACCTGAAAAGAAGGTCCGCGCCCAGCCGGGCAGGACCGCAAACATAACTTGCAACAGGAAGGAACAACCATGAAAAGACGCGGATTCATGATGGCCTGTGCCTTGGCAATCCTGCCTCTGCCGGCTTTGGCCCAAGATGGCGGCAAGGTCGTCATCTATACCCCGAACAACGCGCAGGCGGTCGAGGCCGTGACGGAGGTCTTTTCCGAAAAGGCGCCCGAACTGTCGCTCAGCACGATCACCGGCGGCAGCGGCCAGTTGCTGCGTCGGGTCGAGGCCGAGGCAAGCGCACCGCAGGGCGACTTGTTCTGGAACTCAAGCGAGAACACGCTGGCGGGGTTCCGGGAATATTTCGAACCCTATGCCTCGCCCGAGGCCGAGGCAATCCAGGACGATCTCAAGCGGCCGGAAAGCCCCTGGACCGCCACCAACCTGCATGTCGTCGTGGGGATGGTGAACACGGACCAGCTTGGAGAACTGCCCGCGCCGACGAAATGGCAGGATTTCCTGGATCCGGCCTGGAAGGGCAAGGTCGCGATTGCCGATCCGAACAACAGTTCGACGGCCTTCACGATCCTTTGGGGCTTCGAAAAGCTCATGGGAACCGAGGCGCTGAAGCAACTGGCCGCGAATGTCGTGGTAAACAGCTCGGCTTCCGCGGTGTTGCGGGGCGTGGGGCAGGGCGAGTTCGCTGCCGGCTTCACCTATGAATCGAATGCCTACGCCTTTGTCGCCGGCGGCCAGGCCGAGATTGCGCTGCTTTATCCGGAGGAGGGAACCTTCACATCCCCCGAGTTCCAGGCCCTGATCAAGGGCGGCCCGGCGCCGGAGGCCGCCCGTCGTGCGTTCGACGTGATGCTGTCGAGGGACATGCAGGTCGCCCTGCTGGAAAACACCTTCCGCCGCCCGAGCCGCGCGGATATCGACGTGTCCGAACATGTCGACCTGCCGGCGCTGGACAGCCTGAAGCTTTTCCCGACCGACGAGGCCGAGGCAGCCGCCAATCGCGACGATTTCCTGGCCCGCTGGCAGGAATATGTGAAAGCCGGGCAATAACCCCCAATGCCGCCTTCCCCGCCGGGGGAGGCGGCCCTTACTGATGGAGCCAAGCCATGCGCTGGAAGCGGACCCTGAACGTTGTCGATAGCCATTGCGAGGGCGAGATCGGCCGGGTGATCACCGGAGGGGTCGGGCAGGTTCCCGGCCAGACCATGTTCGACAAGAAGCTCTGGCTTGAAAGCAACCTGGACGAGATCCGCAAGCTGGTGCTGTTCGAGCCGCGCGGTGCGGTCTGGCATAATGCCACATCATCCTGCCCTCCAACCACCCGGAAGCGGCGATGGGTTATGTCATCCTCGAGACGACGGAATATCCGGCCATGTCCGGCTCGAACACGATCTGCGTGGCGACCGTCCTGCTGGAAACCGGCATTCTGCCCATGGTCGAGCCGGTGACCGAACTGGTGCTCGAGGCGCCCGCGGGGCTGATCCGGGTCCGCTGCGAATGCCGGGACGGCAAGGTGCTGAGCGTCCGTTTGGTCAACCAGCCCGCCTTTTGCTATCACCGGGACGCCATGGTCGAGGTCGCCGGCCTGGGCTCGGTCCGCATGGATGTCGCCTATGGCGGCATGACCTATGCCATGGTCGAGGCGGCCGACCTGGGCTTTGCCATCGAACCGCACGAGGCGCGCGACCTTTGCGACCTGGGCCAGCGTCTGAAGGCGGCAGCGGTCGAGCAATTGCCGGTCGCCTATCCCGGAAACCCCGACATGCCGGGCATCACCAATACCGAGTTCATGGGGCCGCTGCGCCGCGAAAACGGCCGGCTGATGGCGCGCAATACGGTCGTCGTCTCGCCCGGACGCTGCGACCGCTCGCCTTGCGGCACCGGCTCTTCGGCGCGCCTGGCGCTGATGCATGCCCGCGGCGAGATCAAGCCGGGCGAGACCTTCATCCACGAATCGATCACCGGCAGCCGCTTCACCTGCCAGATCGACGGGCTGACCCGGCTTGCGCAATACGATGCGGTGATCCCCGCCATCGCCGGGCAGGCCTGGATCACCGGCCTTTATCAGATGGGGCTCGACCCGACGGATCCCTATCCCCAGGGCTTTACGCTTGCCGACACCTGGTTCGACGGTTGACCGAGAGATGACATGATGACCTTTGCCCTTGACCCGAATGCCACGCATGTCCCGTTCGACCTGCTGGTCCTGCGCCTGCGGAGCCTGCTGGAGGAGGCGGGCGCCTCGGAAGAGGTGGCGGCGATCCTTGCCCGGAACTGCGCGGCGTGCGAGCGCGACGGCACCTTCAGCCATGGCGTGTTTCGCATCCCCGGCTACCTTTCGACCTTGCGCAGCGGCTGGGTGGACGGTCATGCGCAGCCGCAGATCGCTCGTGTCGGCGCATCCTATCTGCGCATCGACGCCATGAACGGCTTCGCCCAGCCGGCCCTTGAGGCCGCGTGCGAGGACATCCGGGCCATGATCGGCGAAAGCGGCGCCGCGATCGTCGCGCTGCGCAATTCGCATCATTTCAGCGCGCTCTGGCCCGATGTCGAGCCCTGGGCCGATGCCGGGCTGGTTGCGCTGACCATGGTGACCGGAGGGCCGGCCGTCATGCCGAGGGGCGTTGCCCGGCCGGTTTTCGGCACCAATCCGATTGCCTTCGCCACGCCGGTCGAGGGCGGCATGCCCATCGCGATGGATTTCGCCACCTCGTCCATGTCGCAGGGCGACCTGCGCATCGCGCGGGACGAAGGGCGGCGCGTTCCCCTTGGCACCGGGATCGGTCGGCAGGGAAGGGATACGGAAGACCCCGCGGAAATCCTGGACGAGGGCGGCATCCTGCCGTTCGGGGGCCACAAGGGCGCCCTGTTGTCCCTGATGGTCGAGCTGCTCGCCTCGGCCCTGACCGGCGGGCCCTTCTCGCATGAGGTGGACATGTCCTCGGCGCCGGGGGCCGAGATTCCGCGCACCGGGCAGTTGCTGATCGTGCTGGACCCGCAGCGCGGCGGCAATGACCGGTTCGGCGGGCGCGTTGCCGGGCTGGTGCAGATGCTGCGTGACATGGGAATGGCGCGACTGCCCGGAGACCACCGCTACCAGCGCCGCGCCAAGGCGGCTGCGCAAGGCGTGCCGATCACCCCGGCGATCCGGGCATTGTTCATCTGAAGCCGGGAAACCGGCCGGATGGCGCAGATGCGGCTTTCCGGTGCAGCCTGCAATGGTGGCCGCTCATGGTCATCCTCGTCCCAGGTTCGATCTTGCTGTGACATGCAATCGGGCATGGCGGGCGGCAATCCTGCGGCTGAGCGATCACGCCCCTTTCCCCGCCGATGCCCTGCGCCGCGCGATCCTTGCGCAGCCGAGCCCATGGAGCCGATGCACGCGATGCGATACGGCGCCGGATCGCGGCGGTCCGGGTCGCGCGCTGCGATGCGCTCGCCGGACGCCTTGACGCATCGCATCCTTGCCGGAGCAGCCGCCGAAAACGTCGCCGGCCGCATCCGGGACCGCGCGGTTATCGACCGGACCGGGCAAGGCCGATGCGGCGCGAGAAGCAGCAGAGTCCGCTGCCCGCCTTTCAGGCGGTTTCGCGCGCCAGTTCGGCCGCCCGCGCGCGCAGCGCGAATTTCTGGACCTTGCCGGTCGAGGTCTTGGGCAGCGGACCGAACACCACCCGCGACGGGCATTTGTAGCCCGCAAGGCCCGCCCGGCAATGCGCGATCAGCCCGGCCTCGGTTTCCTCGCCGCCCTCGCGCAGTTCCACGAAGGCGCAGGGGGTCTCGCCCCATTTCTCGCTGGGCATGGCGACGACAGCGCAAAGCGCCACGGCGGGATGGCGGTAAAGCTGCTCCTCGATCTCGATCGAGGAGATGTTCTCGCCGCCCGAGATGATGATGTCCTTGGAGCGGTCCTTGAGCTGGATATAGCCGTCGGGATGCATCACCGCCAGGTCGCCGGAATGGAACCAGCCGCCGGCAAAGGCCGCCGCGGTCGCGTCCGGGTTCTTCAGATAGCCCTTCATCACCACATTGCCGCGAAACATCACCTCGCCCAGCGTCCGGCCGTCGGCAGCCACGGGCTGCATGGTTTCCGGATCCATCACCGCCAGTTCGTCCAGCGACAGGTAGCGCACGCCCTGCCGGGCCTTGCGCGCCGCCTGCTCGGCGGGCGGCAGCCCGTTCCAACCGGGGTTCCATTCGTTCACCACGGCCGGGCCATAGGTCTCGGTCAGGCCGTAAAGATGGGTGACGCCGAAGCCGGCCTGCGCCATGGCTTGCAGCACCGTCTCGGGCGGCGGGGCGGCGGCGGTGTTGAACATCACCTGCTGCGGAAAGCTGCGCTTCTGGTCGGCCGGCGCGTTCAGCAGGGTGGACATGACGATGGGCGCCCCGCACAGATGCGTGACGCCGTGATCGGCGATGGCGTCGAAGATCGCGCCCGCCCGGACCCAGCGCAGGCAGACCTGCGTGCCCGCCTGGACCGGCACCGTCCAGGGAAAGCACCAGCCGTTGCAGTGAAACATCGGCAGCGTCCACAGATAGACCGGATGCCGGCCCATCCCGGCATGGATGATATTGTTCAACGCCATCAGCGCCGCGCCGCGATGGTGATAGACGACGCCCTTGGGATTGCCGGTCGTCCCCGAGGTATAGTTCAGCGAGATCGCGTCCCATTCGTCGCCGGGCAGGGCGCCCGGGAAATCCGGGTCGCCCTCGGCCAGAAGCTGCTCATAGTCGAGGCGGCCGATGGGTTCGCCCTTGGGATGGGGGGCATCGTCGGGATATTCGGCGTCATCGAAGTCGATCACCAGCGGCCGCACCCTGGCCAGCGCCAGCGCCTCGGCGGCCAGCGCGGAAAACTCGCGGTCGACGATCAGCACGCGGCTTTCCGCATGGTCCAGCTGGAAGGCGACGGTCGCCGGATCGGAGCGGGTGTTGATCGAATGCAGCACCGCGCCCCCGGCCATCGGCACGCCGAAATGGGCGTGGATCATCGGCGGCGTGTTCGACAGCAGGACCGAGACGGTATCCCCCCGGCCGATCCCCCGGCCCAGCAGCGCCGAGGCCAGCCGGCAGCAATCGGCCCAGAGCCGGGCATAGCCGTGGCGCTGGCGGCCATGGATCAGCGCCGGATGATCGGGAAAGGTCCGCGCCGCCCGCCGCAGGTAAGAGATGGGCGTCATCGGCTGGTGGTTGGCTGCCGTCCGTTCCAGCCCCTCGTCGTATTTGGTCATGCTTCTCCCCCCAATTCGTAGCCTGGCCCGGTGCCTGGCACCCGGCGTGTCGTCTGGTCGCCGGCCGGCCCTGCGCCCCTCCCCGAAGCCGCCGCACGGGGACCGCGCTTTCGGCCCAGTCTCCCGCGCCCCTGCCGCCAGCAGCGAGCGCCGGCCCGAGGCGCAATAGAACGCATAAATCCCGCCCCCGGTAAAGCGAGGCTTGCGACGGGGCTTCGGGGTCGATCCAGAACGCCCTGCCGTCGCCGGCGACGCGCGGTGCCGCCTACGCCATCGATGCGGGGGCCGGCCAGCCTGGGCAAGCAGAACCGTGGAGATCCTGACGCCCGGGGGCGCGCTGGCGACGCGGCATGCCGGGAAGCGGCTCGACCATCAGGCACGCCGGGGTCGCCGCATCGCCATGGCCTGCTGGCGGCCAGGCTTGCCGGATGGCACGGCTTTTCGCGCCGTTCCCGGATCGGGCCTGCCGATAGGCGATCCACACCATGCCGAATGGCCATGCACGGCAGCGGGGATCGCGCGAAAGCGAGAGATGCAGGCCGTATATCCTGCAAGAGGCCGGGGCCGGTCGGGATGGCATGCCAGCCATCCGGGCACATGGGTCACGCCAATCCCGAACCGTCGCTGCACGAGGCCAACAGATCGAGGCCGAGCGCCGCGGAACTGGACGGCATGGGCATTCCCCATACCCGCGCCGGCGATCGGGGATTGGTCGCGGCAGCGGCCGGCCCGCGATCCGAGGGGCCAGCGAGCAACCTCATTGCCGCGCCACTTCGCCCTTGATTACATACCAACCAGTCGGTATCCTTGATTCCAAGGAGAGTGACATGCCCGCCCGAATCGCGAAACCCAGCGCCCGTTCCAAGCTGCTCGATGCCGCCCTGTCGATGATCCGCGCCAAGGGCTACTGCGCCACCACGGTCGACGAGCTATGCGCCGCCGCCGGTGTCACCAAGGGCGCCTTCTTCCATCATTTCAAGAACAAGGACGAACTGGGCGCCGCCGCCGCCGAGCATTGGTCCGAGGTGACAAGCGCCCTGTTCGCCGCGGCGCCCTATCACGATCAAGCCGATCCGCTTGACCGCGTGATCGGCTATGTCGCCTTCCGCAAGGCCTTGCTGCAGGGCGGCGTGCCCGATTTCACCTGCCTCGTCGGCACCATGCTGCAAGAGGTCTATGAGACGGCTCCGGCCATCCGCGAGGCCTGCGACCGCAGCATCAGCAGCCATGCCCGGACACTGGAGGCGGATATCGCGGCGGCGATGCGCGACCGGTCCCTATCGGCCGACTGGACGCCAGAATCGCTCGCCCTTCACATCCAGGCCGTGCTGCAGGGCGCCTTCATCCTCGCCAAGGCAAGAGGCGGGCCGCAGGTCGCCGCCGACAGCATGGACCACCTGACCCGCTACCTGACGCTGCTGTTTGGCGCGGGTGGCGAAAACCCCAACCGGTAAGGAGACCGACATGCCCAGCACCATCACCCTGCATCGCGTCATCGCGGCGAAGCCCGAAAAGATCTACCGGGCTTTCATCGAACCGGATGCCATTGCCAGCTGGCTTCCGCCCTTCGGCTTTCTCTGCACCGTCCATGAACTGGACGCCAGGGTCGGCGGCAAGCACAGGATGTCCTTTCGGAACTTCACCACCGGGGACAGCCATTCCTTCGGCGGCGAATATGTCGAACTCGTTCCCGGCGAGCGGCTGGTCTACACGGACAGGTTCGACGACGCGAACCTGCCGGGCGAGATGCGGGTCACCGTCACGCTGAAGCCCGTGTCGGTGGGCACCGAGATGACCGTCGAGCAGGCCGGCGTGCCGGACCTGATCCCGGCCGAGGCCTGCTACCTGGGCTGGCAGCAAAGCCTGCGCAAGCTTGCGAGCCTGGTTCAGCCCGAAATCAACCAGTAGCGGCGGCGGATCGCTGCCGGCAGAGCGGCAAACGGAAACCGAGCAAGGGAAGACCCCGTTCACCCTGTGCGAAGCCCCAGACCAAAGGAGACCAGAGATGACCGATCTTGTCACATGCCTGTGGTTCGACCATGGCGAGGCCGGAAAGGCGGCCGCATTCTATGCCGCCACCTTTCCCGACAGCCATGTCGACCAGGTGATCGCTGCCCCGTCCGATTATCCCGGCGGCCAGGCGGGCAACGAGCTGACCGTCGAATTCACCGTCCTCAATCGCAGGTTCATCGGCCTCAACGGCGGCCCGGCTTTCACGCCGAACGAGGCGGTCAGCTTCATGGTGCTGACCGAAGACCAAGGAGAAACCGATCGCTACTGGAACGCGATCGTCGGAAACGGCGGCAAGGAAAGCGATTGCGGCTGGTGCAAGGACCGCTGGGGCCATTCCTGGCAGATCACCCCGAGGCGGCTGATGGAACTGATGGCCGACCCCGACCGCGCCAAGGCCAAGCGCGCGATGGAGGCGATGATGACGATGCGGAAAATCGACATCGCCCGGATCGAGGCGGCTGCCTCTGCCGGGACGGCGTGACGGGGCAGGGGATAAGAGCCGCCGGGGTCTCGGGTCCGGGGTCCGATGGCGGCGCGCGGTTCTTCTGCGGCGGCGGCAGCAGCGGCACGCTGAGGGTGGTTCTGCGCAAGGCGGATCAGGACGCGACTTAGGGCCTCCGGGCATTGGGGCTCCTCGCTAGGAACCTGACAGCGGGGCCTCGGCAGGCTATGCTGTCGGGGTCCTTTCCATCGGACCCCGGGAGGCAGCGATGAGCGACGATCACACCGGCAAGGGCATCCTGCATCTGCCGCCCGACAAGGGGCGGCGCTATGAACTCGGCCGGATGACGGCGGTGTTCAAGGCCGACGAGGGCGAGACGGCTGCGCGCTACAGCGTCTCGGAATGGTGGCTGGAGCCCGGCGCCGACGGCCCGGGCGCGCATGCGCATGAGGGCAATGACGAGATCTTCTACGTCATCGCCGGCACGGTCAGCTTCCTGGCCGGGGAGGACTGGCTGGACGCGCCGCAAGGGACCTTCCTGCGCATCCCCGCCGGCGTGGCACATGACTTCAGGAACCGCACCGCCGAGCGTGTCGGTCTGCTGAACGTCTTCATCCCCGGCGGGTTCGAGCGCGACATGCCCGCCATCGCCGACTGGTTCAGGGACAATCCCTAGGCCCATGCGCAGCAAGGCCACGATCACGGCGGATCTCCGGCGGCTTGGCCTGCGGTCGGGCGATCTGGTGATGGTCCACGCCTCGCTGAAGGCGCTCGGCCCGGTCGAGGGTGGCGCGGCCGGGGTTGCCCAGGCGCTGCTGGATGCCATGGGGCCGGGCGGCACGGTGATGGGATATGCCTCCTGGGACCGCTCGCCCTATGAGGAGACGCTGAACGGCGCCCGGATGGACGAGGATCTGCGCCGCGATTGGCCCGCCTTCGATCCCCGGACTGCCGGGACATATCGCGGCTTCGGCCTGCTGAACCGGTTTCTGGCAGAACTGCCCGGTGCCCGGCGCAGCGCTCACCCGGATGCCTCGATGGTCGCGGTCGGCCCGCTGGCCGGCGCCCTGGTTGAACCGCACCGGCTGGGCCAGGCCCTGGGCGAGGGCTCGCCGCTGGAACGCTTCGTCCGCCTTGGCGGCAAGACCCTGCTGCTGGGGGCGCCGCTCGATGCCGTGACCGTGCTGCATTACGCCGAGGCCGTCGCCGACATTCCCGGCAAGCGCCGCGTGAGCTACGAGATGCCGATGCTGGGCCCGGATGGCCGGACGGTCTGGGAGGCGGCGACGGATTTCGACTCGAATGGTATCCTCGATTGCTTTGCGGTCGAGGGCCGGCCGGATGCGGTCGAGACCATCGCCCGCGCCTATGTCGCGACGGGCCGGCACCGCGAGGGCATGGTCGGCGCCGCGCGCTGCCATCTGTTCGACGCACAGGATATCGTCGCCTTCGGCGTCGGCTGGCTCGAGCGGCAATTCGGATCGGCGCCGCATCAGCGGTCATGCCGGGACGGCCGGGACATTCGGACCGGGCAAGACGACCCAATCTGACAGGAGGAATGCCTGATGGAAGCTCCGCGCATCTACCCGACCTTCCGCTTCCGCGACGCGGCGGCGATGATCGACTGGCTGGAAAGGGCCTTCGGCTTCACCACCCACGCGAAATACGTGGATGGCGACAAGGTCGCCCATGCCGAACTGGCCTTCGGCTCGTCGATGATCATGTGCGGCGACGACAGGGAGGACGCCTATGGCGAGATGGTGGGCCAGCCGTCGGGGCAGGGCGGCAAGTCGCTCTATATCGCCGTGGACGATGCCGACGCGATGTTCGCCCGCGCCCAGGCCGCCGGCGCGGCGATCGAGGAAGGGCTGACCGACCGCGACTATGCCAGCCGCGAATTCATCTGCCGCGATCCCGAGGGCAATCTGTGGTGCTTCGGCACCTGGTGGCCGAAGGTGACCGACAAGGGCTGAGCATCATGGTCCAGCGGATTTCGCACCGGATCGCAGCCTTCATCGACGCCTTGCCGCTGGCACCGGGCCAGAGGGTGCTGGAGATCGGCTGCGGTCCGGGCGTGGCGGCCCGCGCGGTTTCCCGCCGTGTCGGGAACGGCTTCGTCCTCGCCATCGACCGCTCGGCCAAGGCGATCGACAGCGCGGTGGCAGGATCGAAGGCGGAAATCGCCACCGGCCGCCTGCGGTTCCTGCAAGCGGCGATCGAGGATTTCGCATTGCCGCCGGGTGAAGAGCCCTTCGACATCGCCTTTGCGATGCGTGTCGGGGCGCTGGACGGGCGCCACCCGGATATCGAGCAACGCGCCCTTGAACGGTTGCGGATCGCGTTGAAGCCGGCGGGACGGCTGTTCATCGACGCCGGCCATCCGCTCAGGGAGATCAGGCTGGGAACACGGTGACGGTTCGGCTTGTGCAAGATACCGGGTGATCCGGAAACCGTTCCGCGTTTCAATGCGCGACCGGATCGCCGGCCCCGCAGCTCGGGCAGGTTGTCGCTGCGTCACAGCCCCCCTTGCATGCGCCGCCCGCCATGCCTACCTGCGTTTGCGACCCGCCGGCAGCGAAAACAGAACAAAGGGCATGCTGACGATGCGTTTTCTGCTGACATTCCATTGCGAGGCGACCGGCCAGTGGCGCTGCCTCGACACCGCGTTGCTTGCCGCGTTCCGCTCGGGCAGGGCCGAGGATCTGCCCGCGGCCCTGCGCGATGAGCCGGATCTGGTCATGCGCTGGCTGCTGGGGCGCTATGAGATCGCGAAGGCGCTGATCCCCGCGACGACAGGCCCGGCGGGGCAGGATGGCCTGATCGCGGTCTATGCCTTGGACCCCGACCGATCCGTGATCGGTTTCGAGAACGCATATAACGGCGCCTGGCTCGAGATGTTCCTGCTTGAGAACCGGCCGATCGGCCATATCGGCATGTGCAAGGTTTCTGCGCCGTCCGTGGCGATGGTCAAGCTGGAGGAACGGGCGGCGCGGCCCCTGTGGACTTCCGACGCGGCCTGCCACCAGACGGTGAGCCGGATCATCGAGCATCAGGAAATGCTGGACAAGCGGCGCAAAACCGGCGCCGGGCGGGAAAACGCCCCGGTGGAGAGGCTGAAGACATAGGCCAAGATCGTGGCACATCGCCGGCTGGTCTGCGTTGCAGGCGATATCTGCCAAAACCGGGACCGCATGTCATTCTTCTGACGGGCGGGCGGTGATCGACGCGCGGGACCATGCGGTGAAGCCGCGCATGCCGCTGCCGACGCATCCGAGCAGCCCGAGGCCGGCAAGGACGGCCGGACCCCCCCGACGGTGAAGGCCCCGCATGACAAGAAATATCCCGACTATCGCGAAGGGGCGCCGGATTCGCTGCTGCGCATCGCCCCGGACGGGCTGGGGGCGGGTGCGCGTGATCCCGGCCATGGCGGCGAGGGTCCGCGAACATCCGCTCGGCAGGGGCGCATGCCGATCATCGGCCCATGCAGGATGCCTGGCGTCCTGAAAAGCCGGGCGATCCTCTGACCGCGCCGGCCCCCGGCCTCATCGGGGGCATTCAGCAAGGCGTTCCTGCCCCCGCCGCAGGGCGGCAAGGCCGCCCTTTCGTGGTCGAGGCGGGCAGCATCCGCATCGCCGCCCTGGGCACGCAATCCTCGGCCGATCTGCAAGCCGGCGATGTCGAAGTGTGGGTCGCCGAGCACAGCGCGCGGGTCGAGCCGGTCGCCGGCCCCGCCGCGCCGGTCGTGCTGGCCGAGGGCATGGGCGTCGATGCCGGGCCCCATGCCATACCGGCCCCCGTGCCGCGCGACATGCACCTCGCCCATGCCTGGCGTTCGGGCGAACTGGTCTTCGACGACCGGCCCCTTGCCGAAGTGGTGGCCGCGCTGCACCGCCATCGCCACGGCAGCCTGCTGCTCCTGACCGTCAAGCAGCCGCTGGACAAGCTGCACCCGGGTCACTGCCAAGCGCCTTCGATACGGTCATGCGTTCGATCTGGAAGGGGGCGGTTGGTTGGAAGCCGGGCGATAGGGCAGGGGGCGGCGGATGCCCGTCGGCGCGTTGCGCCTGGCACCTTTCGGCCGCCCTGGCCGCAAATGCAGCATCCCCGGCTGTCGATGCGCGACGGGCAGGGGGCGGCAACGACAGGCATCCGGGAGATGGTCAGGCACTGCTGCGCGGAATGAAGCTGCCGGGCAGCAGCACGTCTTCGGTCCGCTTGCCCTCCAGCACCTCCAACAGCTTTTCGGTCATCTGGGTGACCGGCTGGCGATAGGTGGTCAGCTGGTAGGTGGGCGAGGCCGCCAGCGGAATGTCGTCAAAGCCCGTCACCCCCACATCCTGCGGCACCCGCAGCCCCAGCCGCGAGCGCAGGGCATCCATCGCCCCGATGGCGATGATGTCGTTTTCGCAGACCAGCACGTCCGGCCGCCGGTTCAAGGCGTATCCCCGCATGGCGGCAAGAACGCCCTCGAAGGCGGCGCTGAAATCGTATTCGCCGACATGGATCACCGGCACGCCATCGCCGGTCATCTCGCGCCAGCAGGCGTCGAAGCTGTTCTTGCGATGCAGCTTGGCCGATTGCGTGTCCGGCCCGGCCACGAACAGCGGCCGGCGATAGCCCTTGGCATGCAGTTCCGCGGCAATGGTGCGCATCGCCACGCTGTCGTCGCAGGCGATGGTCAGCGTGTTCGGGTTCTGGCTGTAGCGGGCGAAGATCACCAGCTTCTTCAGCCGCCGCGCGCCAAGCGCCGTGTCCAGCACCCGGTCGTCGAAGCGCGTGCCGATCACCACCGCCGCATCCACCCGGCGCTGGCTGGCCGCCAGCAGCGCGGCCGAGGCATCCTCGCTGTCGGACATATGGACCAGCAGCGTCGCCCAGCCGTTCGACCACAGGATCCGGGTCAGGCGCTCCAGCAGCACCAGCTTGTGCGGGTTGGAAAAGTCGTTGGTGATGATCGCCACCAGGTTCGAGCGGTCCGAGGCCAGCGAGGCCGCCAGCAGGTCGGGCGCGTAACCCAGCGCCTCGGCCGCGGCCATGACCTTCTCGCGGCTCTTGCGGGAAATCGAGGCGTCCTTCTTGAAGGCGCGCGCCACGGTCCAGCGCGACACGCCGGCGGCGGCGGCCACGTCGTCGGCGGTCACGGTCTCGTCGATATCGGCCTGATCGGGTGGCATGGGCATGGGCGCAGGTTATCCCAGCCCCGCCGTGGTGGGAAGCAGTTTGCTCGCGCGTGCATATTTTTCTTGCACGCGCGAGCAAACGAAAGCAGTCTGGCGCTAACAGACGATGCTGCGACTGATTCGAGGGAGGAGTGCAGGATGCTCGGGGTTGCCCTGCTGGGGGCTGGCCGGATCGGCCAGGTCCATGCGAAATCCATGACGGCAAACAAGGATTCGCGGCTGGTGGCCGTGGCCGATGCCCATGCCGAAGCCGCGCAGGCCCTGGCGGCGCGGATCGGCGCCCAGGCGCGTTCGGTCGATGAGATCCTGGCCGACGCGGGCATCGACGCGGTACTGATCGCCACCTCGACCGATACGCATTCGGACCTGATCCGGCGCGCGACGGCGGCGGGCAAGGCGGTCCTGTGCGAAAAGCCGGTGGACCTGTCGCTGGACCGCGCGCTTGAGACGCTGAAGGCCGCCGACGACGCCGGGCGCCCGGTGATGATCGGCTTCAACCGCCGCTTCGATCCGAACTTCGCCGCGCTGAAGGCCGCCTTTGACGGCGGAGAGATCGGCAAGGGCGAGTTGCTGTCGATCACCTCGTTCGACCCGGCGCCGCCCCCGCTCGAATATGTAAAGGTCTCGGGCGGGCTGTTCCGCGACATGATGATCCACGATTTCGACATGGCCTGCTGGATCTTCGGCGGCCCGCCGGCGCGCATCACGGCCACTGGCAGCGCGATGGTCGATCCCGAGATCGGCGCGGCGGGCGATGTCGATACCGCCGTGGTGACGATGCTTTGGGAGGATGGCCGCATCGCCGTCATCAAGAATTCGCGCCGCGCCGGCTATGGCTATGACCAGCGGATCGAGTTGCTGGGGGCCGGGGGCCTGCTGGCGGCAAAGAACGTTCTGGAAAACACCGTCGAGAAGATCACCGCCGAAGGCGCCGTCTCGGCCAAGCCGGTGCATTTCTTCCTGGAACGCTACATGCGCGCCTATGAGGACGAATGGACCGCCTTCGTCGAGGCGCTGAAATCCGGCGCCGACATGCCGGTGACGCTGCGCGAGGGCGTGGCCGCGCTGGCCTGCGCCGAGGCCGCGACCCGTTCGGCCCGGACCGGCGAGACGGCGGCGGTGACGCCGGCGATGCTGGGGGCCTGAGATGCGCCCGACCGGTTGCTGCACCTGGATCTTCGGCGGCGAGGATCTGGCCGCCATCGCCCTGCGGGTCAGCCGCGCCGGGCTGGACGGGGTCGAACTGCACGGCGATGTCGGCGGGATCGACCCGGTCCGGGCCGGGCGCATCTTCGCCGACCGGGGGCTGACCATCTTTTCGATCACGCCGGGCGATGCGGATATCTCGCATCCCGATGCCGCGATCCGCGAACAGGCGCTGGCCTATTACGAAAGGCTGGTCGGCTGGGCCGGGCAGCTGGGGCATGGCGCGCCGCGCATCTCGGTTCACGGGCTGGTGGGGCGGATCCGTCCCGTCTCGACCCAGGCCGGGGAGGACGCGCTGCTGGCCGACAGCGCCCGCCGCATCTGCGCCATGGCCGCGGCGGCCGGGCTGCCGGTCGTCTTCGAGATCCTGAACCGCTACGAAAGCCATCAGGTCCGCACCGTCGCCGAGGGGCTGGCGCTGCTGGACCGGGTCGGCGCGGCCAACCTGTCGCTGCTGCCCGACGCCTATCACATGAATATCGAGGAGGCCTGCCCGGCCGCCGCCCTGCGGGCGGGAGGCGCCAGCATCGGCCTCTATCACGTCGCGGATTCCAACCGCGGCGCCATCGGCGACGGCCATGCCGACATCGCCGCACAGATCCGCGCGCTGGATGATATCGGCTATGACGGCCCGGTCATCATCGAGCCCGCCGCCCCCGGCCCCGATCCGTTCAGCACGGACAAGGGCGAGGGGTATCGCGATATTCTGGAGGACATGCTGTTGCGCTCGGTCCGGGCGCTGCGTGCCCTTGGAAGCTGAATCCGGCAGCTGCGCCGGATGCTGGCTGGCGGAGGGGTCAGCCGGTCAAGATCTGTAAAAACTGGGAGGACAAGATGAAATACGCAACTGGTGCCGCCGCGACCGCCGTTTCGCTGTTGCTGGCGGGGGGCGCCCTGGCGCAGAACATCGTCGTCGTGGCGCATGGCCAGGCCAACGACCCGTTCTGGTCGGTGGTCAAGAACGGCGCCGCCAAGGCCGGCGAGGATACCGGCGCCAACGTCGATTTCCGCGCGCCCGAGACCTTCGACATGGTCCAGATGAGCCAGCTGATCGACGCCGCCGTGAACCAGCAGCCCGACGGGCTGGTCGTGTCGATCCCCGATGCGGATGCCTTGGGGCCGTCGATCCAGCGCGCGGTGGATGCGGGCATCCCGGTGATCTCGATGAACTCGGGCGGCGACGTGGCCCATGACCTGGGCGTGCTCTTGCATGTCGGGCAGTCGGAATACGACGCCGGCAAGGCGGCGGGCGAGAAGCTGGCCGAGCTGGGCGGCACGAAGGGCATCTGCGTCAACCACGAGGTCGGCAACGTCTCGCTGGACCAGCGTTGCGAGGGCTTCGCGGAAGGCTTCGGCAATCCGGTCTCGGTGATCCCGACGCAGATGGACCCGGCCGAGGTGCAGTCCAAGGTCCGCGCCGCGCTGGAGGCCGATCCCGAGGTGGACACCGTCCTGGCCCTGGGCGCCAGCATGGTGGGCGAGCCCTCGGTGGCCGCGGTCGAGGCGCTGGGGATGCTGGAGGACGTGCGCGTCGCCAGCTTCGATCTGTCGGCGGGCTTCCTGCAGGCCGTGGCCGACGGCAAGGCCGCCTTCGCCATCGACCAGCAGCAGTTCCTGCAGGGCTACCTGCCGGTTTCGTTCCTGGCGCTGCATGCCAGCTATGGCCTGATCCCGGCGGGCGACGTGCCATCGGGACCGAACCTGGTGGGCGAGGACGCGGCGGCGCAGGTGATCGACCTGTCGGCGCAGGGCATCCGCTGATCCGCCACGCATCCGGCGGGCGCGCCTTGCCGCGTGCCCGCCCCATCCGGAACCGATGAAGGGGAGGGGAAAACCCATGGCCTCGGACAGAACCCCATCCGCGGACGAGCGGATCAAGGCTGAATCTCTTGCGACCAGACTGATGAAGCGTCCCGAACTGGGCGCGATGGGCGGCGTGGTGCTGGTCACCATCTTCTTTCTGATCACCGCAAGCCCGGCCATGTTCACGCTGCCCGGCATCATGAACTTCCTGACGCCCGCCGCGCAGCTGGGCATTCTGGGCATCGCTGCCGCCATGCTGATGATCGGCGGCGAGTTCGACCTGTCCATCGGCTCGATGGTGGCCTTTGCCGGGATGATCTTCGGCGTGCTGGTGGTCAACATGGGCCTGCCGCTGATCTTCGCGATTCCGCTGACCATGGGCTTTGCTGCCGCGATGGGGGCGCTGAACGGCGCCATCGTGATCCGCACCGGCCTGCCCAGCTTCATCGTGACGCTGGCCTTCCTGTTCATTTTGCGCGGCGCCTCGCTGGTCGGGCTGAAGATGTTCACCGGCGGCTCGACCCAGCTGCGCGGCGTGCGCGAGGCGGTGTCGGGCGACTGGCTGGCGCCGGTCTTCTCGGGCGACGCCTTCGGCGGGCTGTTTCGCTGGATGGCCGAGATGGGCTGGATCGGCAAGCTGCGCTCGGGCGCGCCGACGGTGCCGGGCGTCCCGGTCGAGATCCTGTGGTTCATCGCCTTCGCGCTGGTCGCCACCTGGGTGCTGCTGCGCACGCCCGCCGGCAACTGGATCTTCGCCACCGGCGGCGACCGGAACGCGGCGCAGAATTCCGGCGTGCCGGTCCGCCGCGTCAAGATCTCGCTCTTCATGCTGACCGCCTGCGCGGCGGCGCTGGTGGCGATCATCACCGTGATCGACTCGGGCTCGACCGATGCGCGGCGCGGCTTCATGAAGGAATTCGAGGCGATCATCACCGCGGTGATCGGCGGCTGCCTGCTGACCGGCGGCTACGGTTCCGCCATCGGCGCCTTCTTCGGCGCGATCATCTTCGGCATGGTCACGATCGGGCTGACCTATACCGGCTTCGACCAGGACTGGTTCCAGGTCTTCCTGGGCGGGATGCTGCTCCTGGCCGTGGTGTTCAACAACGCCATCCGCAAGCGCGTGACGGGGGAACGCTGAGATGTCCGAACCCATCATCCACATGGAAAACATCAAGAAGCATTTCGGCAATGTCATCGCCCTGAACGGCGTGACCTTCGACGTGCGGCCGGGCGAATGCCACTGCCTTCTGGGCGACAACGGCGCGGGCAAGTCGACCTTCATCAAGACCATGTCTGGCGTCCACAAGCCGACCGGGGGCACGATCACCTTCGAGGGCAAACCGATGTCCTTCGACAGCCCCCGCGACGCGATGGAGGCCGGGATCGCCACGGTGTTCCAGGACCTGGCCATGATCCCGCTGATGAGCGTGACGCGCAACTTCTTCATGGGGCGGGAGCCCACCAAGGGACGCGGCCCGTTCAAGCGCCTGGACCTGGAGGCCGCCAACCGCATCACCATGGAAGAGATGCGCCGCATGGGCATCAACCTGCGCGCCCCCGACCAGGCCGTGGGCACCCTGTCGGGCGGCGAGCGCCAGACCGTCGCCATCGCCCGCGCGGTCCATTTCGGCGCCAAGGTGCTGATCCTGGACGAGCCGACCAGCGCGCTTGGCGTGCGCCAGACCTCGAACGTGCTGGCCACCATCGCACGGGTCCGCAGCCAGGGCGTCGGCGTGGTCTTCATCAGCCACAACGTCCGCCACGCGCTGGCGGTGGGCGACCGCTTCACGGTGCTCAATCGCGGCCAGACGCTGGGAACCGCGAAGAAGGGCGAGATCGACGCCACCGAATTGCAGGATCTGATGGCCGGGGGGCAGGAACTGGCGCAGCTGGAAAGCAGCCTCGGGGGGACGATCTGATGCCGGCCGGGCAGAGCATTGGCGTGGCGCTGATCGGCACCGGCTTCATGGGCAAGTGCCACGCGATGGCATGGCGCAATGTCGCCACGGTCTTCGGCGGCGCCCATCCCCGGCTGGAGATCCTGTGCGACACGCCCGAAGACAGGGCGCAGGCGATGGCCGCGCAGTTCGGTTTCACCCGCGCCAGCGCCGATTGGCAGGTGGCGCTGGCGGATCCGGCGGTGGACGTGGTCTCGATCACCACGCCGAACGGGCTGCATCGCCCGATGGCCGAGGCCGCCCTGCGCGCCGGCAAGCATGTCTGGCTGGAAAAGCCGATGGCGCTGACCCTGGATGACGCGGAGGCGATGGCGCGGCTGGCCGCCGCCCATCCCGGCCAGGTGACGATGCTGGGCTACAACTACCTGCGCAGCCCGGCCTTTCAGGCCGCGCGGGCGATGATCGCCGATGGCGCCATCGGTCGGCCGCTGGCCTTCCGCGGCGTCTATGACGAGGATTATTCCGCCGATCCCGACCTGCCCTGGTCCTGGCGGATGACCCATGAGGGCGGCGGCCTTGGCGCGCTTGGCGACCTGGGCTGCCATCTGGTCAGCCAGATGGTCGCGCTGATGGGCCCGGTGGCCGAGGTCACGGCCATCACCCAGATCGCGGTGCCCACGCGGCCTTCGCCCGAGGGCCCGCGCGCGGTGGAAAACGAGGACAGCGCGCTGGCGCTGATCCGCTTTGCCTCGGGCGCACAGGGGTCGTTTGCGACCTCGCGCGTGGCGCGGGGCCGCAAATGCCGGTTGCAATGGGAGGTTCATGGCAGCGGTGGCACGCTGGTCTTCGACCAGGAGAGCATGAACGAGCTGTGGGTCCATCGCGCGGACGAGCCGGGCTTCACCCGCCACCTGACCGGCCCGGGCCAGCCCGATTTCGCCGCCTTCTGCCCGGCACCGGGCCATAATTTCGGCTTCAACGAACAGAAGGTCGTGGAATGCCGCGACCTGGTCGCCGCCATCGGCGGTGCGCCCAATCCGGGGCCGGACTTCGCCGCAGGGCTGCAGATCGAGCGCATCATTCATGCCATGGCCGTCTCGCAGGGCAGGCCGGTGCGCGTGCAGGAGGATATCCATGAAGACGCTTGACGTTATCACGCTCGGCCGTTCGTCGGTTGATCTTTACGGCCAGCAGGTCGGGGGTCGGTTGGAGGACATGGGGTCGTTTGCGAAGTATGTGGGCGGGTCTCCGACGAATATCGCCTGCGGGGTTGCGCGGCTGGGGCTGCGGTCTGCGGTGATCACGAAGGTCGGGGACGAGCATATGGGCCGCTTCATCCGCGAGCAGCTGGCTCGCGAGGGCGTCGATGTGCGCGGCGTCGCGACCGATCCCGAGCGGCTGACGGCGCTGGTGCTCTTGGGCATCCGCGACGAGGACAGCTTCCCGCTGATCTTCTATCGCGAGAACTGCGCCGACATGGCGCTGAGCGAGGACGACATCGACGAGGGCTTCATCGCCGAGGCGCGCTCGGTGCTGGCCACCGGGACGCATCTGAGCCATCCGCGCACCGAGGCGGCGGTGCTGAAGGCGCTGGACCTGGCGAGGAAGCATGGCGCGAAGACGGCGCTGGACATCGATTATCGCCCGAACCTCTGGGGCCTGGCCGGGCATGGCGCGGGCGAAAGCCGCTTTGTCGCAAGCGCCGCGGTGACCGCCAAGCTGCAATCGACGCTGCATCTTTTCGACCTGATCGTCGGCACCGAGGAGGAATTCCACATCGCCGGCGGCACGACCGACACCATCGCGGCGCTGCGCGCGGTGCGGGCGGTCAGCGCCGCCACGCTGGTCTGCAAGCGCGGCGCGGCCGGCGCGGTGGCCTTCGAGGGCGCGATCGACGGCTGGGACAGCGGCCAGACCGGCCCCGGCTTCCCGATCGAGGTCTTCAACGTGCTGGGCGCGGGCGACGGCTTCTTTTCGGGGCTGCTGAAGGGCTGGCTGGACGGCGAGGGCTGGCCGCGCGCGCTGGAATATGCCAATGCCTGCGGGGCGTTTGCGGTCTCGCGCCATGGCTGCACCCCGGCCTATCCGTCGCTGGCGGAGCTGGAGTTCTTCCTGGGGCGCGGCGTGCTGCGGCCGGACCTGCGCAACGACGCGGAACTGGAACAGATGCACTGGGCCACGACCCGCACGGGTCCGGGCGCCGGGGACTGGTCCACGCTGCGGGTCTTTGCCTTCGACCATCGCGCCCAGCTCGAGGAGATGGCGGGCTACAGCCTTGAGAAGGGCGGCGCCTTCAAGCAGCTTTGCCTGCGCGCGGCCTTGCGGGTGCAGGATGGCCGGCCCGGCTACGGCATCCTCTGCGACGACCGCATCGGGCGGCGGGCGCTGCATGCGGCCTCGGGGACCGGGCTGTGGATCGGGCGGCCCTGCGAAGACCCTGGCTCGCGGCCGCTGGAGCTGGAACCGGAACTGGGCCCGGATTGCGGCGGGCTGGCCGAATGGGCGCGCCAGGACGTGGTCAAGGTGCTGTGCTTCTGCCATCCCGAGGACGACGCGGAAACGCGCGCCGCCCAGGAGGCAACCGTCAAGCGCCTGTTCACGGCCGCGCGCCGCAACGGGCTGGAGTTCCTGCTGGAGATCATCCCCTCGAAGGTCGGGCCGGTGGATGACGGGACCGCCGCGGCGCTGATCCGGCGGTTCTATGGCGCCGGGATCCGGCCCGACTGGTGGAAGCTGGAGCCGATGACGACCGCGGCCGCCTGGCAGAATGCCATCGACGCCATCGAGGAACACGACCGCCACACCCGCGGCATCGTGGTGCTGGGGCTGGAGGCGCCCGAGGCGGAGCTGGCCGCCAGCTTCAAGGTCGCGGCGGCGTTCCCGCTGGTGCGGGGCTTTGCCGTGGGCCGGACGATCTTCGGTGCGGTGGCGCGGGACTGGCTGGCGGGCCGCATCGGCGACGAGGAGGCGGTGCAGGAGATGGCGGCGCGTTATCAAAACCTGTGCGCGATCTGGGACGAGGCGCGCGCCGCCGGGCGGCAGGCGGCATGAGCGGGCTTTCATGCGCCGGGGCTTCGCCCCTCTTGGCCTGCGGCCAATTCACCCGAGGGTATTTGGAAAACGGAAAAGGACCGGCCTTGGTCCGGGAGGATAGGGGATGAGCGGCAACACGATCCGGCTGACGGCGGCGCAGGCGATGATGCGCTGGCTTTCCGTGCAGATGACCGAGGAGGGCGAACGGTTCATCGAGGGTTGCTGGGCGATCTTCGGCCATGGCAATGTCGCCGGCATCGGCGAGGCGCTGCACGGCATCGGCGCCGCCTTCCCGACCTGGCGCGGTCAGAACGAGCAGACCATGGCCCATGCCGCCATCGCCTATGCCAAGACCATGCGGCGCAGGCGGGCCATGGCGGTGACCTCCTCGATCGGGCCGGGGGCGACGAACATGGTCACGGCGGCGGCGCTGGCGCATGTCAACCGCCTGCCGGTGCTGTTCATTCCGGGCGATGTCTTTGCCAACCGCCGTCCCGACCCGGTGCTGCAGCAGATCGAGGATTTCGACGACGGCACGGTCAGCGCCAATGACTGCTTCCGCCCGGTCAGCCGCTATTTCGACCGCATCCAGCGCCCCGAGCAGCTGCTGACCGCCTTGCCCCGGGCGCTGCGGGTGATGACCGACCCGGCGAATTGCGGCCCGGTCACGCTGGCCTTCTGCCAGGACGTGCAGGCCGAGGCCTTCGATTACCCGGAACGCTTCTTCGAGCCGAAGATCTGGCGCATCCGCCGGCCCGAGCCCGACCCGGCCGAACTGGCCGAGGCGGTGCGCATGATCGCCGCCGCGAAGCGGCCGGTGATCGTCGCGGGCGGCGGGGTGCTTTATTCCGGCGCCGAGGCGGAGCTGGCGGATTTCGCGACCCGCCACGGCATCCCGGTGGTGGAAACCCAGGCCGGCAAGTCGGCGCTGTCCTGGGAGCATGAGCTGAACTTCGGCTCGCCCGGCGTGACCGGATCGGCCTGCGCGAACGAGCTGGCCGCGCGGGCCGACCTGGTGATCGGGCTCGGCACGCGGTTCCAGGACTTCACCACCGGCTCCTGGACGGTCTTCGCCGAGCCGGGGCGGCGGCTTTTGTCGATCAACCTGGCCGGTTACGACGCGCAGAAGCATGGCGCCACGCCGCTGGTCGGCGATGCCAGGGTGGCGTTGCAGCGGATCGGCGCGGCACTGGGCGACCGGCGCTTCGACTGGCACGATCCTGCCGCGCGGCGGGATTGGCATGAGGCGGTGGCCCGCGTGACCGCCGCGCCGGCGGAGGGCAATGCCCTGCCGACCGATGCGCAGGTGATCGGCGCGGTGCAGCGGGTGGCGCGCGCCAATACCGTGGCGATGTGCGCGGCCGGCACCATGCCCGGCGCGCTCCAGGTTCTGTGGCAGGCGGCGCCGGGCGGCTATCACATGGAATACGGCTATTCCTGCATGGGCTACGAGGTCGCGGGCGCCATGGGCATCAAGCTGGCCGCGCCGGATCGCGAGGTGATCTGCTTCGTCGGCGACGGCAGCTACATGATGGCCAACAGCGAGCTGGCGACGGCGGTGATGCGCCGCGTGCCCTTCACCGTGGTTCTGACCGACAATCGCGGCTATGGCTGCATCAACCGGTTGCAGATCGAATGCGGCGGGGCCGAGTTCAACAACATGTACAAGGACAGCAATGTCGCGGCGCAGCCCGAGATCGACTTCGTGGCCCATGCCGCCTCGATGGGCGCCCATGCCGAAAAGGCCGCCGGCATCGCCGATCTGGAGGCCAGGATCGTCGCGGCGCGCGCCCGCGACATCCCGACGGTGATCGTGATCGACACCGATGCGGTGCCGGGGCTGGATGTGGGCGGGCACTGGTGGGACGTCGCGGTGCCCCAGGCCGGCGGGCCCGCGCGGCTTGAACAGGCCCGCGCGCGCTACGACGCCAACGCGGCAAAGCAACGCATCTTCGACTGAGGAACAGCCATGATCCGCTATGGAACCAATCCCATCGCCTGGGCCAATGACGACGACCCGTCGATCGGCGCCCACATCCCGACCGAGCAGATCCTGCACGAGGCGGGCGAGGTCATCGGCTTCGACGGCATCGAGAACGGCCATCGCTGGCCCTCGGACCCGCAGGCGCTCAAGGAGCTCCTGGGCCGCTACGGGCTGAAATTCGTCTCGGGCTGGTATTCGACCGCGCTGCTGACCCGCTCGGTCGAGGCGGAGATCGCGGCGGTGCAGGAGCATCTGGCCAGGCTCAGGGCCAATGGCTGCAAGGTCTGCATCGCCTGCGAATGTTCGAACACCGTGCATGGCCGGCCCGACGTGCCGGTCAATGCCCGGCCGCGCCTGACGCCCGCGGAAATGGCCGAGTTCGGCCGCAGGATGGAGGCATTCGCGGCTTATCTGGCCGGGCAGGGCATCACCCTAGCCTATCACCACCACATGGGCACCGTGGTCGAGAGCCCCGAGGAGATCGACGCCTTCATGGCCGCGACCGGGCCGGCGACGCATCTGCTGTTCGATGCCGGGCATTGCACCTTCGGCGGCGGCGATCCCGAGGCGGTGCTGAGAAAGCATGTCGGCCGGGTGGCGCATTTCCACGCCAAGAACATCCGCCGCGCCGTGACCGAGGAGGTGCGCGCCCGGGACATGAGCTTCCTGCAGGGCGTGCTGGCCGGGGCCTTTACCGTGCCCGGCGATCCCGAGGGCGCCATCGACTTCCAGCCGCTGCTGAAGATCCTGGCCGAGGCCGGCTATGACGGCTGGCTGGTGATCGAGGCCGAGCAGGATCCTGGCCGATATAACCCGCTGGAATACCAGTCCCTCGGCCTGAAGTCGCTGAAGGCGGCGGCGCGCGCCGCGGGCCTCGACAGGGGCTGATCCCGTGCTGGTCGATCCCCGCCACCCGTTCTTTCGCCCGCTCCGGGTCCGTGTCCTCTGCGTCCTGCTGCCGCTCGCCTGGGCGGGGTTCGAGGCCGCCAGCGGCTCGGCCTTCTGGGCGATCCTGTTCGGCGCGGCGGGGGCCTATCTTTTCGTGATGCTTTTCCTGAACCGCAAGGAGGACCGATGAGCCTGCTCCGCCGCCCCTTCGGCACCCATGGCAAGGTGCATGAGATCACCCCGCAATCCGCCGGCTGGCGCTATGTCGGCTTCTCGCTCTACCGGCTGCGGGCCGGGGAAACTGCCGCCGAGGCGACCGGGGATCGCGAGGTCGTCCTGGTCATGGTCGAGGGCAAGGCCAGGATCCGGGCCGCCGGGCAGGACTGGGGCGTGCTGGGCGAGCGCATGGATGTCTTCGAGAAGACGCCGCCGCATTGCCTCTATGTCCCGAACGGTGAAGGCTGGGAGGCGGTGACCGAGACCGATTGCACCATCGCGGTCTGCTCGGCCCCCGGCCGGGGCGGGCACGCGGCGCGGCGCATCGGCCCCGAGGGCATCGCGCTGACCCAGCGCGGCGAGGGCAGCAACACCCGCTTCATCAACAACATCGCCATGGAGGCCGAGGATTTCTGCGACTCGCTGCTGGTCACCGAGGTCTTCACCCCTGCCGGGCATTGGTCGAGCTATCCCAGCCACCGCCATGACGAGGACGATTTCCCCCGCATCACCTATCTGGAGGAGACCTATTACCACCGCCTGAACCCTAGGGATGGCTGGGCGGTGCAGCGGGTCTATACCGATGACGGGTCGCTGGACGAGACAATGGCGGTGAAGGATGGCGATGTGGTGCTGGTCCCCCGCGGCCACCACCCCTGCGGCGCCCCCCACGGTTTCGAGCTCTACTACCTCAACGTCATGGCCGGGCCGCGCCGGGCCTGGCGATTCCTCCCCGCGCCAGAGGTCGAGCACATGATGCCGAGATAATCTCGCCGGGAAGCGGCGGGCGTCGGGGCATATTCTGAAATGACATGCCAATGCGCCGGCTTTGGCCCGGTACAACGGCACGGATAAGATTGCCGCCAAGGACGACGGTGCGTCAAAGGAGGGCAAGTGGTGCAAAGACGGGATGAAATGGCGTCCTCCTGACCCTCCAGCAGGAGCCTGCTGACGAAGAGATGCGAATCAGCTGCTCCGGCCCGCACGCTCTGCACGACGAGGGCAGAAGCCCGCCAAGCTCTCTGCAGTGATGAAATCGAGGCGCTGTAGGCTCCGCCAAATGAGGGCCGCACCCGATCCTGGTCGAGCATAGGTAGCCGGCTGACCGGTTCGGCAGATCTTTTCCAGATCGAATATCCTGTGGCAGCGCCCTGCCAAGTACGCCTTCTGGCAAAGCAATCCCGCGCTCATACGGAGGCTCCTGTGCTCATGGGCAAAGCTCGCAGGAGGATTGAACGGCCAGCAAACTCTAAGTATTCAAGTTGTCGACGTTGCTTGACGGCATTTTCAGGAGTTGCGCCATGGCCGAGACAGAGACCTTTCCCGAGCGCAGGCGCGGATCGGGCGTCAAGCTGGTCTATGACTCGCTGCGCGACGAAATCCTGGATCTGGTCCTGCCGCCGGGCAGCCCCATCGACGAAGTGCAGCTGGCCGAACGCTTCGGCATGTCCCGGACGCCGATCCGCGAGGCCCTGGTGCGGCTGGCGGGCGAGGGGCTGGTCGAGACGCTGCCGAACCGCTCGACCATGGTCGCCAATATCGACTTTCTCAACATGCACACGTTCTTCGACGCCCTGACGCTGATGTATCGCGTGACCACCAGGCTGGCGGCAAGCCATCACCAGCCCGCCGATCTGGAAATCATCCGCGAGCATCAGGCCAGGTTCACCGCCGCGGTCGAGGCGCAGGACGCGCTGGCGATGATCGCCTCCAATCGCGACCTGCATGCGGCCATCGCCGAGGCCGGCCGCAATCCCTATTACACCGGCCTGTTCCTGCGCCTCCTGGACGAAGGGCGCCGGCTTTTGCGACTGTATTACCAGTCGTTCAATGACCGCCTGCCGCGCGAATATGTCGATGAGCACGAAGCGATGATCGCGGCGATCGCGGCACGGGATGTCGAGCTGTGCGACCGGCTGGCAAAGGCGCATGCGGACCAGATCGTCCGCCAGATCCAGCAGTTCCTGGCCCGCGACCAGCGACAATCCTTGCCGCTGTAGGCGCCACGTCGATTCTTTGTCGACAAATAAAATGCAAAGACTAAAATGGTGGTTGAGAGAATCAGCCATCCCGCCCCTGCGCGACAGAAGGAGCCATCATCGATGAACACCCAGATCTTCACCGGCGTCATTCCCGCCCTGATGACACCCTGCACCGCCGACCGCCGGCCCGATTACGACGCCCTGGTGCGCAAGGGGCAGGAACTGATCGCGGCGGGAATGTCGGCGGTGGTCTATTGCGGCTCGATGGGCGACTGGCCGCTTCTGACCGATGCGCAGCGGATGGAGGGGGTGGAACGGCTGGTCAAGGCCGGGCTGCCGGTGATCGTGGGAACGGGGGCGGTGAACTCGGCCCTGGCCGTGGCCCATGCCGCCCATGCGCAGAAGGTCGGCGCGGCAGGGCTGATGGTCATTCCCCGGGTGCTGTCGCGTGGTGCCTCGGCCACGGCGCAGCGCCACCATTTCAAGGCGATCCTGGCGGCTGCGCCCGACCTGCCCGCGGTGATCTACAACAGCCCCTATTACGGGTTCGAGACCAAGGCGGACCTGTTCTTCGCGCTGCGTGCCGAGCATCCGAACCTTGTCGGCTTCAAGGAATTCGGCGGCGCCAAGGCGATGAGCTATGCCGCCGAGCACATCACCAGCGCCGATGAAAGCGTGATCCTGATGGCCGGGGTCGATACCGGCGTCTATCACGGCTACGTCAAATGCGGCGCCACCGGCACGATCACCGGCATCGGCAATGTCATCCCCAAGGAAATCCTGCATTTCGTCGCGCTGTCGAAGGCGGCGGCCGCCGGTGATGTGGACGCGCGGCAGCGCGCGCAGGAACTGGGCGAGGCGCTGGAGGTGCTGTCCTCCTGGGACGAGGGGACCGACCTGGTGCTGTATTACAAGCACATGATGGTCCTGCAGGGCGAGGCGGAATACCGCCTGCACTTCAATGAAACCGACGAGCTGACCCCCAGCCAGCGGGTCTGGGCCGAAAAGCAGTTCGACCAGTTCAAGACCTGGTATGCGGAATGGAGCAAGCAGCCGGGCGCGGTGCAGAAATACGCCGCCTGACCGCCGCGGCCCGAGGCCCTTCCGGTAGCGGAAGGGCCTTTTCCTTTCGCCTCAGGCGACCGCGTCGAGGCCCAGTTCGAGCAGGCGGTCAAGCTGCGCGACCTCTGCCCCGGTCAGGGCGATCCCCTCTGCCAGCGTCTTTTGCCGCGCGACGAACCGGCGTTGCGAGGGCAGGCGGGCGCCCTGGCCCTGGATCGCCGCGAACAGCAGCTCGGCCCGCGCGAACGGATCGCCTTCGCGGCCGGCCGCGAATTTCTCGGGCGACAGGGCCAGGATCAGCTCTCCGTGAAAGGGTGCAAGCGTCGTGGTGCCCAGGAAATCCAGAACCTCGGGGCTGGTCAGATCGCCGATCATGACGCCCGCGAGCAGTTCGATCATCGTGCCGATGGCCGATCCCTTGTGCCCGCCAAAGGGCAGCATGGCGCCGGCCAGCGCCGCCTCGGGATCGGTGGTGGGCCGGCCCGATGCGTCCATCGCCCAGCCCTCGGGCAAGGGCTTGCCGGCGCGCCGGTACAGTTCGATCTCGCCCCGGGCCGCGACCGAGGTCGCGAAGTCGAAGACATAGGGCTCGCGCCCCTGCCGCGGCCAGCCGAAGGCGAAGGGATTGGTGCCCAGCAGGGGCCGCGTGCCGCCGGCCGGCGCCACGGTCGCATAGCTGGGGCACATCACCATCGCGGCAAGGCCGTGATCCGCGACCGCCTCGACCTCGGGCCACAGGGCGGCGAAATGGGTACAGTCATTGATCACCAGCGCCGCCAGTCCCAATTGCTTCGCACGATCCGCCAGGACGGGCAGGCCAAGCTCGAAGGCGGGGTTGGAGAAGCCACCCTGCGCGTTGACCCGCACGACGGCCCCGTCGCTGCCCGGATCGAGTTCCGGCTTGGCCGTGCCTTGGACCTTGCCGGCCTTCAGCGTGCGCAGGACGCCTTCGATCCGATAGATGCCATGCGACTTGCACCCGTCCCGCTCTCCGGCCGCGATCACGCGCGAAAGCGAGGCAGCCTGGACCGTGTTCATCCCGGCCTGCCGGAAAATCCTTTCGATGCGCTCCCGCAGGGCCTCGAAGGTCAGTGTCTGTTCCATGATTTTCCTCTCTGGCACGGCGGTTCATCCGCGATTGACTTCTTGCATACATGTAATATACAAAAATTCAAAGGCGGTTGAGGCCCATCCGGGACCGGGCCCCTGCCGGTGATTTTGAAAGGAAGGATCGGCGATGGTCTTCACCCCCCATGGCAAGCACCTGATCGGTGGCGACTGGGTCGCCGGCGAGCAGCGTTTCGCCAGCGCCCCGGCGCATGGCCCCTCGCATGCGTTTTCGGCCGGCACGGTCGCGCTGGTGAACCGGGCCTGCGAGGCGGCCGAGGATGCCTTCTGGTCCTTCGGCCAGGCCCCGCGCGAGGAACGGGCGGCGCTGCTGGAGGCCATCGCCGACGAGATCGAGGCCCGCGCCGAGGCGATCACCGAGATCGGCTGCCAGGAAACCGGCCTGCCCGAGGCGCGGCTTGAGGGCGAGCGCGGCCGCACCGTGGGCCAGCTGCGGCTCTTTGCCGCGCATATCCGCAAGGGCGATTACCTCGACCGCCGCCACGACCCGGCGCTGCCCGACCGCCAGCCGCTGCCGCGGCCCGACATCCGCATGGTGCAGCGGCCCATCGGCCCGGTCGCGGTCTTCGGCGCCTCGAACTTCCCGCTGGCCTTTTCCACGGCGGGCGGCGACACCGCCGCCGCGCTCGCGGCCGGCTGCCCGGTGGTGGTCAAGGGCCACAGCGCCCATCCCGGCACCGGCGAGATCGTCGCCGAGGCCATCCATGCCGCCATCGCAAGGACCGGCACGCATCCGGGCGTCTTCAGCCTGGTGCAGGGCGGCGACCGCAAGGTGGGCGAGGCGCTGGTCCGGCATCCGCTGATCAAGGCGGTCGGCTTCACCGGCTCCCTCGCCGGGGGTCGGGCGCTGTTCGACCTCTGCGCCGCGCGCCCCGAGCCGATCCCGTTCTTCGGCGAGCTGGGATCCGTGAACCCGATGTTCCTGCTGCCCGCCGCGCTGGCCGCGCGCGCCGAACAGATCGGCAGCGGCTGGGCGGGATCCTTGACCATGGGGGCCGGGCAGTTCTGCACCAATCCCGGCATCGCGGTGGTCCTGGACGGGGCGGATGCCGACCGCTTCGCCGCGGCCGCCAGGACCGCCTTGGAACAGGTCGGCCCGCAGGTGATGCTGACCGAGGGCATCGCCCGCGCCTATCGCGACGGCCAGGCGCGCTTCGAGGCGCGCAATGCGGTGACGCCGCTGCTTTCCACCGAAAGCCGGGGCCGCGAGGCCAGCCCGAATCTCTACGAGACCACGGGCGCGGCCTGGCTGCAGGACCACGCGCTTGGCGAGGAGGTGTTCGGCCCGCTCGGCCTGGTGGTGCGGGTGCGCGACCTGGAGGAGATGCGGCGCCTGGCGCGCGGCTTCGAGGGGCAGCTGACCGCGACGCTTCACATGGACGAGGCCGACCTGCCGGCGGCGCGCGGGCTTTTGCCGGTGCTGGAGCGCAAGGCGGGGCGGGTGCTGGTCAACGGCTTCCCGACCGGCGTCGAGGTCTGCGACGCCATGGTCCACGGCGGCCCCTATCCGGCCAGCACCAATTTCGGCGCCACCTCGGTCGGCACCATGGCCATCCGCCGCTTCCTGCGCCCCGTAAGCTACCAGAACTTCCCAAAAGGGCTGCTGCACGAGGAGCTGCAATGAGCCATCCTGTGCTGCCACGACTGTGGAGCGCGACATGATTTATTCCTGGTGTCCAACTCCGCCGCAGAAAACCTCGTTCGCATACAAGTTGTATTTTTTGTTTGCTTGGCTGCGATGTCGAGTCGAATATCAGGAATATGGAATCGGCCGGAAAGGCCGGCACGACCAACAAGGGAGAAATATGATGAAACTTTCGACGCTTGCGCTCGGCCTCGCGGCGGCTGCCGCCTTTGTCGTCCCCGCCCATGCGGACAAGCTGGATGACATCATCGCCTCGGGTACCCTGCGCTGCGCGGTCGTGCTGGATTTCCCGCCCATGGGGATGCGCGACGAAAGCAACACCCCGATCGGCTTCGACGTCGATTATTGCAACGACCTGGCCGCCGCGCTTGGCGTGAAGGCCGAGATCGTCGAAACGCCCTTTCCCGAGCGGATTCCGGCGCTGATGTCGGGCCGGGTCGATGTCGGCGTCGCCTCGACCTCGGACACGCTGGAACGCGCCAAGACGGTCGGCATGTCGATCCCCTATTACGCCTTCGAGAACGCCGTGGTCGCCAACAACAATGTCGAGATGGCCAGCTGGGAGGACATGAAGGGCAAGACGGTCGGCGCGACCGCCGGCACCTACGAGGCGATCTGGCTGGAAGGCAAGGTGAAGGAATGGGGCGAAGGCACCTTCCGCCCCTACCAGACCCAGGCGGACGTGTTCCTGGCGCTGAGCCAGGGGCAGCTCGACGCCACCGTCTCGACCGTCGAGGTCGCCAATGCCAATGTGAATTCGGGCAACTTCCCCGGCATCAAGATCGTCGACAAGGCGCCCATGGTGCCGGACTATGTCTCGCTGTTCACGCTGCGCGAGGAATACGGGCTGATCAACTATCTGAACCTGTTCATCAACCAGCAGGTCCGCACCGGCCGCTATGCCGAACTCTACGAGAAATGGATCGGCGAGGGGGAACCGGCCGACCTGTCCATTCAGGGCGTCTATCGCTGACACCACAGTCCCCGGGGTGGCGCGGTCGCCGCACCGCCCCGTTGCGTTCCGGCACCGGCGGAGACGGCCATGTTCAACTATACCTTCCAATGGAAGCAGGCGATGGCGCGGCTTCCGCAGATGCTGGATGGCGCCCTTGTCACCATGCAGGTGGCGATCCTGTCGATGGTGCTGGGCATCCTGCTGGCGATCATCCTGACCATGTTCCGCCTGTCGGGCATCCGCATCCTGTCCGCCGTCGCCAAGACCTGGGTCGAGATCGCGCGCAACACCCCGGCGCTGTTCCAGATCTACATGGCGCATTTCGGGCTGGGCAGCTTCGGCCTGCATCTGAGCCCGTTCCTGTCGATCCTGCTCGGCATCACCTTCAACAATGCCGGCTACCTGACCGAGAATTTCCGCGGCGCGCTGAAGGCCATACCCGATACGCAGACCCGCGCCGCCCGGTCGTTGGGCCTGGGGGCGGTGGGGGCGTTCCGTCATGTCGTGCTGCCGCAGATGCTGCGCATCTCGTTCCTGCCGATGACGAACCAGATGGTCTGGGCGATCCTGATGACCTCGCTGGGCGTCACCGTGGGGATGAATACCGACCTTTACGGCGTCACCCAGGATCTGAACGCGCTGACCTTCCGCACGTTCGAACTGTTCGCCCTGGCCGCGGTGATCTTCTATGTCATCACCAAGATCGTCACCCTTGGCGCGCGGCTGATCGCCGCCCGGCTGTTCCGGTATTGAGGGCCGTCCGATGTTCGACACCGCACTGACGACCGCCGATTTCGTCTTTCTGGCCAAGGGCGCCGGCATGACCATCGTGGTCACGATCATCTCGGTGATCGCCGGCACCATCCTGGGCATCGTCTTCGGCGTCATCCGCTATCAGCTGGGCGCGATCTGGGCCGCGCCGCTGATCTTCGTCCTGGACATCTTCCGCTCCATCCCGCTCCTGATCCAGCTTGTGCTGGCCAATGCCTTTCTGGGCACGATCCTGCGGCTGAACATGTCGGGCTTTACCGTCGCCTGCATCGTGCTGTCGATGTATACGGCCGCCTATTGCGCCGAAATCGTCAGGGGCGGCATCGAGGCAGTGCCGGTGACGACGCGGCGCGCGGCGCGCTCGCTCGGCATGAGCTGGGGCCAGGACATGCGCGAGATCGTCCTGCCCCTGGCCACGCGGGTCGCGCTGCCGTCCTGGATCGGGCTGGCGCTTGGCGTCATGAAGGACTCGGCGCTGGTCTATGTCGTCCAGGTGACCGAGCTTCTGCGCTCGACCCAGATCCTGATCACGCGGCTTCAGGAACCGCTGCTGCTGTTGATGATCTGCGGCGCCTTCTACTTTGTCATCTCGTTCCCGCTGGCCCGGTTCGGCGGCTATCTGGAGAAACGGTGGTCCAATGATTGAGATCGAACATGTCCGCAAATCCTTTGGCCAGCTGGAGGTTCTGAAAGGCATCGACCTGACGGTCAGCAAGGGCGAGGTGGTCACGATCATCGGCGGCTCGGGCTCGGGCAAGTCGACGCTTCTGACCTGCATCAACGGGCTGGAGCCAATCGATTCCGGCCGCATCCTGATCGACGGGACCGAGGTCCACGCGAAATCCACCGATCTCAACAAGCTGCGCCGCAAGGTCGGGATCGTGTTCCAGCAGTGGAACGCCTTTCCGCACCTGACCGTGCTGGAGAACGTCACCCTGGCACCGCGCAAGGTGCTGGGCATGTCCCGCACACAGGCCGAGGAGATCGCCGTCCGGCAACTGACCCATGTCGGGCTGGGCGACAAGCTGAAGACCTATCCGGGCCGGTTGTCGGGCGGCCAGCAGCAGCGCATGGCGATCGCCCGCGCGCTGGCGATGTCGCCGGAATACATGCTGTTCGACGAGGTGACCTCGGCGCTGGACCCGCAACTGGTGGGCGAGGTCCTGGACACGCTGAAGATGCTGGCCCAGGAAGGCATGACGATGATCCTGGTCACGCATGAGATGGCCTTTGCCCGCGACGTGTCGGACCGGGTGGCCTTCTTCCATCAGGGCGTCATGGCCGAGATCGGCCCGCCGCAGCAGATCTTCGGCGACCCGCAGCATCCCGAGACGCGCAAGTTCCTGTCGAGCACCCGGCAATGACCGGCAAGGTCGTCGTCATCGGCGCGGGCGTCGTCGGCCTGTCCGTCGCGCTGGCGGCGCAGGCGCGGGGCCTGGCGGTGCAGGTGATCGACCGCGAAGGGCCGGCGGCGGGCGCCTCGGCCGGCAATGCCGGGGCCTTCGCCTTCACCGACATCCTGCCGCTGGCCTCGCCCCGGATCATGCGGCAGGCGCCGAAATGGCTGCTGGACCCGCTGGGGCCGCTGACCGTGCCGCCTTCCTATGCGCTGCGGATCGCGCCCTGGATGCTGCGCTTCTGGCGGGCCTGTTCACCTGCGCGGGTGCGCGCCTCGACCGCCGCGCAGACGGCGCTGATGGACCTGTCCAGGGCCGAGCTGGAACCTTTCCTGGCCGCGACCGGAACCCTGCCGATGCTGCGCAAGGAGGGAAACCTCCAGGTCTATGAATCGCAGGCCGAGTTCGACGCCTCGCTGCCCGGCTGGCGCGCGCGAGAAGAGCATGGCATCGCCTTCCGGCACATGACGGCGGATGAGATGGCCGGTGTCCAGCCCGGCCTTGCGCCGCGCTTCACCCATGGCACCTTCACGCCCGGCTGGTATTCCATCGCCGATCCGCGCGACTACACGCTGGCGCTGGCCGAGCGTTTCCGCGCTGGCGGCGGCGAGATCGTCATCGCCGAGGCGACCGGGCTGGCCGATGACGGGGTGCTGACCGCCTCGGGCAAGCTGGCCGGCCGGGTCGTTCTGGCGGCGGGGGCGTTCTCGCATCGGCTGGCCCGGACGCTGGGTGTCCGCATCCCGCTGGAGACCGAGCGCGGCTATAACACCACGCTGCCGGCGGATGCCTTCGACCTGCGCTGCCAGGTCACCTTCGGGGGGCATGGCTTCGTCATCACGAAACTGTCCTCGGGCATCCGCGTCGGCGGCGCGGTCGAGCTGGGCGGGCTGGACCTGCCCCCGAACTACAAGCGGTCCGAGGCGATGCTGAAAAAGGCAAAAACCTTCCTGCCGGGGCTCAGGACCACGGGCGGGCAGCAATGGATGGGCTTCCGCCCGTCATTGCCCGACAGCCTGCCCGCCATCGGCCCCTTGCCCGGCCATCCGAACGTCATCTGCGCCTTCGGGCACGGCCATCTGGGCCTGACGCAGTCAACGGGTACGGCGCGGATCGTGGCCGACCTGCTGGCCGGCGAGGATCCCGGCATCGATCTGGCCCCGTTCTCTCCCGCGCGTTTCTGAGGCGATCATGACCCAATACATCTTTCCCTGCATCGACGGCCATACCTGCGGCAACCCGGTGCGCCTGGTCGCGGGCGGCGCGCCGCGGCTGGAAGGCGCGACCATGCTGGAAAAGCGCGCGCATTTCCTGCGCGAGTTCGACTGGATCCGCACCGGCCTGATGTTCGAGCCGCGCGGTCACGACATGATGTCGGGCGCGATCCTCTATCCGCCGACGCGCGGTGATTGCGACGTGGCGGTGCTGTATATCGAGACCTCGGGCTGCCTGCCCATGTGCGGCCACGGCACCATCGGCACGATCACCATGGGGATCGAGAACGGGCTGATCGTCCCGCGCACGCCGGGCCGGCTGTCCATCGAGACCCCGGCGGGCAAGGTGGACATCGCATACCGGCAGGAGGGCCGCCATGTCGAGGAGGTCCGGCTGACCAACGTGCCCGGCTTCCTCTACGCCGAGGGCCTGACGGCCGAGGTCGAGGGCCTGGGCGAGATCGTCGTGGACGTGGCCTATGGCGGCAACTTCTATGCCATCGTCGAGCCGCAGAAGAATTTCCGCGACATGGCCGACCATACGGCGGGCGAGCTGATCGGCTGGTCGCCCAGGTTGCGCGCGGCGCTGAACCAGAAATACGAGTTCATCCATCCCGAGCACCCCGAGATCAGCGGGCTGAGCCATATCCAGTGGACCGGCGCGCCGACCCAGCCCGGCGCCCATGCCCGCAACGCCGTCTTCTATGGCGACAAGGCCATCGACCGCAGCCCCTGCGGCACCGGCACCTCGGCCCGGATGGCGCAGCTTGCGGCCAAGGGCAAGTTGGGGGTCGGCGACGAGTTCTGGCACGAGTCGATCATCGGCTCGATCTTCAAGGGCCGCATCGAGGCCGCCGCGACCGTGGCGGGCCGCGACGCCATCATCCCCTCGATCGCCGGATGGGCGCGGCAGACCGGGCTGAACACCATCTTCATCGATGCCGAACGCGACCCCTTCGCCCATGGCTTCGTGGTGAAGTAAGCGCGCGACGGCGCGCTGAAGCCGACGCGCGACGGCGCGATGCAAACGAAAGACCGACGTCCTGACCGCTGGCCGGGGCGCATGAGAAAGCATGGGATCGGCCGTCGCGGGCCGTTTCCCGAAGATCACTTACGCCCAACAGGTACTCCATGCCACGACATCCAAGCCCCACCGTCCCGCCAAGCAGATGGTCCCCGTTCATCCGCGTCTCCGAGGGCCTCTTGGTCGTCGAGCGCCATGCCGTCGCGACGCTGATGGCGCTGCTCAGCGGTGCGATCCTGCTGAACGTGGTCACCCGCTACCTGGGGATGCCGCTTTACTGGATCGATGAGCTTGCGGTCTATTGCATGGTCTGGCTGACCTTCATCGGCGCCTCGACGATGACGCGGCTGCGCCTCGACTTCGCCGTGACGATGCTGACCGAGCGGCTGTCGCCCGGCGCGGCGCGGGTGGCCAGGGTAGTGGCGACCATTGTTGTCGTCCTGTTCAGCATCGGCCTTGCCGTGATGTGCTGGCTCTGGTTCGAGCCCCTGGGCATCGCGCGCGCGGGTTTCGACGCCCGCGAATTCGCCGGGCAAAGCTTCAACTTCATCTATACCGAGCGCACGCAGACCCTGAACTGGGCGACCTGGATCCTGTATCTGATCCTGCCGATCTTTGCCCTGTCGATGACCGTCCACGGCATCGCGAACCTGCTGGAAGACCTGGGCGCGGTCCCCAGGGTCCAGCGCGCGATGATGATCAACGCCGAGGAGGCGGTGAACTGATGCTGACCTCAACCGCCTTTCTGGTCGTGATGCTGGTGGGCGTGCCCATCGGCCTGTGCCTCTGCGTCGCGGCCATCGTCTATGTGCTGGCCAGCGGCAACATGGTGCTGTTCCAAAGCTATCCCTTGCAGATGTTCAACGCGGTGGACAGCTATGGCCTGATCGCCATCCCGCTGTTCGTGCTGATCGGAGAGATCATGAACGCGGGCGGCATCACCAAGAAGATCGTCGACATGGCGATGGCCTTCGTCGGTTCGCTGCGCGGCGGGCTGGCCTATGTGAACGCCATCGCGAACATGTTCGTGGCCTCGATCCTTGGCTCCGCCACGGCGCAGGTGGCGATCATGTCGCAGATCATGGTCCCCGAGATGGAGAAAAAGGGCTACGACAAGGACTTCTCCGCGGGGCTGACCGCCTATGGCGGGATGCTGGGATCGATCATGCCGCCCTCGGTCATGTTCGTGGTCTACAGCGTCATGGCGCAGGTCTCGGTGTCGGACATGCTGATGGCGGGGCTGGTGCCGGGGCTGATCCTGACCGCGCTGTTCTGCGTGGTGATCGCCATCATCGGCCATTACCAGAAATTCCCGCGCAGCGCGCCGCAGACATTCAGGCAGCGCGCCGCCACGGTCTGGGCGGCGGTGCCGTCGCTGTCGATCCCCATCGTCATCGTCGGCTCGATCTTCTCGGGCCTTGCAAGCGCGACCGAGGCCGGTGCGGTCGGCGCGGTGATGTCGCTGCTGATCGGCCGCTTCTGGACGAAGCGGCTGCGCTTCTCGGACCTGCCCGCGATCATGACCCGCGCGGGGCTTTACTCGGCCATCGTGCTGTTCCTGGTGGTGGCGGCGGGCGTGCTGTCCTGGATCCTGGTGTTCGGGCGCGTCCCGCAAGAGGTCGCCGGCTGGATCCAGACCGTGGCCAAGGATCCGGTGACCTTCATGCTGCTGGCCAACGTGATCCTGCTGGTGATCGGCACGGTGATCGACGGCATTCCCGGCCTGATCATGACGGTTCCGATCCTGCTGCCGATCGCCACCGAGGTCTATGGCATCGACCCGCATCATTTCGGCGTCGTCGTGGTCATCAACCTGGTGCTGGGGCTGCTGTCGCCGCCGGTCGGCCTGTGCTTCTTCGTCGCCGCCGCCGCGACGGGGGCTAATCCCGGACGGATGTTCATGGTGACCATGCCCTTCTTCCTGATCACCTGCGTCCTTCTGGTGATCCTGTCGGTGTTCCCGGCCATCTCGCTGATCTTCATCGGATAAAATCCAACCAACAGAGGAGCGTTGCAATGATCAAGATTTCCCGCCGCCAGCTTGTCGCCGGGGCTGCGGCCCTGCCTTTCGCGGCCCCGCTGGTGGCCCGGGCGCAATCGACCGAGCTGCGCCTTGGCCTGATCACCCCGGTCGGCCATTCGTGGAACGACGCGGCGCTGCGCCTGGCCGAGCGCCTGGCCCAGCAAAGCGACGGCCGCCTGGCAATGACCGTCTTTCATTCCGGCCAGCTGGGCAACGAGCCGGCGATGATGCAGCAGCTTCAATCGGGGGCGCTGGACATGGGCATCATCCAGGCCGCCGAGCTGGGTTCCCGCGTCGACCATATCGCGGCGATCAATGCGCCCTACCTGGTGCGCTCGACCGATGCCGTGGCCAGGCTGGTCCGCCACCCGGAGGTGCTGAAGCTGTTCGACGTGCTGCCCCGGCAGACCGGCACCATCGGCCTTGGCTGGGCCATCACCGGCATGCGCACGGTGTTCTCGGTCAAGCCCATCGACAGCATCGCCGGGCTGAACGGCATGAAGCTGCGCATCAACCCGACGCCGGTCTATCGCGATTTCTACCAGCTGCTGGGCTCGGCGCCGACGCCGATTCCGACGCCGCAGGTCTTTGACGCCATGTCGAACGGCCAGGTGGACGGGCTGGAAGCCGATATCGAGTTCTCGTGGAATCAGCGCTTCGACAAGGTGGCAAAGTCCATCCTGCGCATGAACGCGGTGTTCATGCCGGCGGCCGCGGTCGCCTCGGGCCGGGTCTGGACGGCCATGCCGGAGGCTGATCGCGAACTGATCGCCGCGGCGGTCAGGACCGTGCTGGACGAGCAGATCGACAGCCTGGCGGGCGAAGAACCGGCGCTGATCGAGAACCTCCGCCAGACCGGGGTGCCGATGCACGAGGTTCCCGAGGAGGACACGACCGAGATCATCGCGGCCTTCGACAAGATCTGGATGCCGAAAGCGCCGGTGATCGAGCAACTGCGCGAAATCGGCGCCACGCTGTGACCGGCGCTTTTTCCGCCTGAACCGGGCGGACCGGCCTGCAACGATGCGCGCCGTCCCGGCGCGCATCATCCGCCCCTCTTTCGATCTGGACGCGCGCGATGGAAGCCAAGGTGACGATGACGCTTGACGGGATCTTCGACCTCGTCCTGTCGGTGCTGGCGGCAAACGGCTTATCGCGGGACCAGGCCGAGGCCATTGCCGACATCGTCACCCGGGCCGAGGCCGATGCCTGCCGGTCGCATGGCCTGTATCGGGTCGAGGGCTATGTCGCGGGCCTGCGTGCGGGGCGCGTGAACCCGGCCGCGCAGCCACGGGTTCGGCAAGTGAGGCCGGCCTTGCTGCAGGTCGACGGCGACAGGGGTTTTGCCCCGTTCGCGGCGAACCTTGCGCGCCCGCATCTGATTGCGGCGGCGCGCGAAAACGGCATCGCCGCGATGGCGATGACCCGGACGCACCATTTTTCGGCGCTATGGGCGGATATCGAGCCGCTGGTCGAGGCCGGGCTGGTGGCCTGGTGTTTCGTCGTTGGCCAATGCTCGGTCGCGCCGCATGGCGGCAGCGCGCCGCTGATGGGCACCAATCCCATCGGCTTCGGCTGGCCGCGACCCGACGGCGCCCCGTTCATCTTCGATTTCGCGACAAGCGCCGCGGCGCGCGGCGAGGTCGAGCTGAAACGCCTTGCGGGCGAGCCGATTCCCGCGGGCTGGGGCATCGACGCCGATGGGCGACCAACGCACGACCCGGCCGAGGCCCTTTCCGGCGCGCTTCTTCCCTTTGGCGGGCACAAGGGTTCGGCGCTGTCCATGATGGTCGAGCTGATCGCAGGCCCCCTGATCGGTGAACTGACCAGCAAGCAGGTGGCCACGCTTGGCCATCGGGATGACGGCCCGCCGCCGGGGGGCGAGCTGTTCATCGTCTTCGATCCCGCCGCGCTGGATGGATCGGCGCCCGCCGCTGCTGAAGAGTTCTTTCTGGATGCGAAGGCGCAGCCGGGCCTGCGGCTGCCGTCGGAACGGCGATATGCCGCCCGCGCGCGCAGCCATGCCTCCGGCGTCGACGTGCCGAGCGGGCTTCTGCGCCGCATCAAGGCGCTCATGTCCAGCCCCTCGGCCTGAAGAAAGGACAACCCAGATGCGCTCGCGCCTTTCCATCACTGTCGTCGGTCGCCATGCCGAAGGCGAAATCGGCGATGTCATCATCGGCGGCGTGCTTCCCCCGGAAGGGGCCACGATGATGGAGCGGATGATCGCCATGGAACGCGATCACGACCATATCCGCCAGTTGCTGATCTGCGAGCCGCGCGGCTTGGTCGCGCGGCATGTGAACCTGATCGTGCCGCCGATCACGCCGGGCTGCGCCGCCGGGGCGATCATCATGGAGCCGACCGAATATGTTCCCATGTCGGGCTCGAACACGATCTGCGTGGCCACCATCCTGCTGGAAACCGGCATGGTGCCGATGAAAGAGCCGATTACCCGCTTCAAGCTGGACATGCCCGGAGGCGTGATCGAGGTCGCCGCGGAATGCCGCGACGGCAAATGCCGGTCGATCACCTTTCGGAACGCCCCGGCCCTTGCCGCCGTCCGGGACGGCGGGCTGGAGGTCGAGGGGCATGGCGCGATCTCTCTCGACATCGCCTATGGCGGCATGTTCTTCGGTATCGTCGATGCCCAGGCGCTTGGCTTTCAGATCCGCCCCGACGAGGCGCGCAATCCGGCCATCCTGGGCGAAAAGATCCGCAAGGCCGCGCGGCAGCAGTTCGACATGGCCCATCCCGACTTCCCGAATGTGCGCGGCGGATCTATCGTCCAGTTCGCCATGCCGTTCCAGGGCAGCGGCGCGGTGACGCGCAATACCTGCATCGTGGCCCTGGGCCGCTCGGATCGCTCGCCCACCGGCATGGGCACCTCGGCGCGGATGGCGGTCTTGCAGGCGCGCGGCCTGATGGGAGCTGGAGAGGTGCTGATCCATGAATCGATCATCGGATCGCGCTTCACCGGCAAGATCCTTGAACTCGGCGACCGCGGCGGCGTGACGACGATCACCCCGCAGATCACCGGCCGCGCCTGGATCACCGGGCAGCACAGCTATTTCGTCGATCCCGAAGACCCCTGGCAGTCCGGCTATATGCTATCCGACACCTGGGGCGTCACGCCGACGCTGACGCAATAGGGCCAAACCGACCGGAGACCAGACAAATGACCATGACCGCATCCAGCATCCTGCCAGGCATCGCAGACGGGCCCATCCTGTCTTCGGACGAGCCGCTCAGCTTCTGGGGCGGGGTGGACCCGGCCACCGGCAGGGTCATCGACGTGCATCACCCGTTGCAGGGGCGCTGCATTGCCGGTTGCGTCCTGATGATGCCCTCGACTCGGGGATCCTGCACGGGATCGGGGGTGTTGCTGGATCTGGTCCTGTCGGGTCGCGGCCCGGCGGCCCTGATCTTTTCCGAGCCCGAGGACGTGGTCACCCTGGGTGCCCTGATCGCGGCCGAGATGTTCGGCAAGGCGCTGCCGGTCCTGCGCCTGTCGCCTTCGGCATTCGAGGCGTTGAGCGGCCAGGCTTCGGCGCGGATCGGCCTGGACCGGATCACGGCCGGCAATCTGTCGATCGCGGTCCAGGCCCCCGGCACGGCGTCGCTGGACCTGACCGGGCAGGATCGCGCGATCCTCGATGGCGGGAACGGGACGGCCGCCGCCCAGGCCATGCGGATCATCTGCGCGATGGCGGCCCAGCAGGGGGCGCGGCGCCTGGTCGATGTCACGCAGGCGCATATCGACGGCTGCATCTATGCCAGCCCGGCGAACCTGACCTTTGCCGAGCGCATGGCCGAAATGGGCGCCAGGGTGACGGTTCCGACGACCATGAACGCGATTTCCGTCGATCGCGAGAACTGGCGCCGCCAAGGCGTTCCCCCCAGCCTCGGCAATCCGGCGCAGCGGCTGGCCGATGCCTATGTCAGGATGGGATGCCGGCCGACCTTTACCTGCTCGCCCTATCTTCTGGACAGTGCGCCGGGCCGGGGCGAGGCCATCGCCTGGGCGGAATCCAATGCGGTCGTCTATGCGAACAGCATCCTTGGCGCACGCACGGCGAAACACCCGGATTTCCTGGACCTTTGCATTGCGATCACCGGCAGGGCGCCCTTGTCCGGCGTCTATCTGGACAAGAACCGCAAGGCGCGCCGCATCATCGACGTGGACCTGCCAGCCGGTGCGGACGACGCGTTCTGGCCGCTGCTGGGCTATCTTGCGGGCAGGCTGTCGCCCGATCGCATTCCGCTGCTGCGCGGCCTTGCGCCGGCGAGGCCAGGAATGGACGAGTTGAAGGCCCTTTGCGCCGCCTTCGGCACCACCTCGGGCGCGGCGATGCTGCATGTCGAGGCCGTCACGCCCGAGGCCGGGCTGATCGCCGAGGATGCCGATCATTGCCGGATCACGCGTGCCGATCTGGAGGATGGCTGGCGGCTTTTGAACGACGGTCCCGAGGTTGTCGACCTTGTGGCCCTGGGCAGTCCCCATGCCTCGCTGAACGAATGCCGCGCCCTGGCGCGGGGGCTCGCGGGGGGCAAGGTCGTCATCCCCACCATCCTGACCACCGGCCGCGACACGCTCGCGCTGGCCCGCGCCGAGGGGGTGCTGGCCATGCTTGAGGCAAGCGGCGTGACGGTGCTGCCCGACCTGTGCTGGTGCTCGATCTCCGAGCCGGTCTTTCCGGTCCAGACGCATGCCGTGATGACCAATTCCGGGAAATATGCCCATTACGGGCCGGGGCTGTCCGGGCGTGCCGTCAGGTTCGGCAACCTTGCGCAATGCGTTCGGGCGGCGCTGACGGGCAGGGCACCCGGAACCATGCCCGACTGGATGCGGAAACCGGATCGGCCATAGGGGCGTTGCCCAAAGGATCGGCCGCCGCGACCCTGATCGCCTTCGCCGGCTTCTTCATCGCAATGATCGCCGAAACGGGAATGTCCCGCCCGCATCCACAGGCGACCTGCCTTGCCGGCGCATCACACCAAGCCCGGCATGCCGGATGGGCCGGCCTTCCGGTAGGCTCCGGCAGCCTTCGTCCCCGGAAGGCACTGGGGCATGCCGATGCCACGCAACAGAAGATAAGATTTCTTTCCCCGCTTATGCGGCCGGGACTTGCCGAAACCCCTTACGACATCTCTGGGATAAAGATGTCCGTACAGGTAAGGGGCGGTTCGGAAACCGCAGGCCCTGACCATCCGGCACCTTTACGGCCTCCCGACGCGCGGAGCCCGGAAGGTCAGCGGCGCCGCGCCTCTCAATCGCCGGAGCGGCCGGGAAGAGCCGGGATCTGGCCCAGCCAGGGCAGCGCGGAACCGCACCAGATCTGCAATGTCGGCCTTAGCTGGTCGCGCTGGTTCACGGTGCCGACGCGGATGCCGATCTCATCCGCCGCGGCGCCCTCACCGGTGGTGTAGATCGGAGAGCCGCATTCCGGGCAAAAGAATTGCAGCCTTCGTTTGCCGTTGTCCGCGACCTTGACATAGCGGCGCGGCGCGGCGCCGGTCAGACGGAACGCCGCTCGGGGAACCATTGCGGTCACGCGAAAGGCGCTGCCGGTCAGCTGCTGGCAATCGGTGCAATGGCAGATCGACACCCGCTCGGGGTCGATCTCTGCATGGTAGGTGACATGGCCGCAATGGCAGCTTCCCTCGACATTCATTCCTGTACCCGCGCGCTTGTCCTTGCTCCGGCGATCATCATGCGGCGTGCGTCACGCAATGGAAACCCCGGCCCGCCAAGGCGGCGTTCGGGCCGGGCTTTGGTCGCGGCGCATCGGCCCATGGATCCAAGGGGCAATACGCAAAAATCGCGTATCGCCCTGAACGCCCGGCCGGGCGAGTTTCTTCCCATCACGGCGCCACATCGGGAGGGAGATCATGCCGCGTGAGGTAACCGTATCGGCGGCCAGTATCTGGTGCGCGAAATCGGCAGCTTCAAGGATATGGCGACGCGTGTGCATGCGCTTCTCGACCAGGCCGATGGCTCGGACATCGCCATTTTCCCCAGCTTTTCACCATCGAACTGTTCACCACCCTGCCGAATTGGCGCGAGCGCCCCATCGCCGAGTTGGTGAAGATCGCCGAGCATACGCAAGCCTGTCGCGACCTCTTCAGGTCGGAGGCGAAGCGGCGTGGCCTGTTCATCGGCGCCGGCTCGAATCTCGAGGAGGTCTCGCCGGACCGGTATGAGAACATCGCCCATCTGTTCGGCCCGGATGGCGAGCATTTCATGCACGCCAAGCCCCATATCTTCCCGGCCGAGGCGGCCTGGTCCACCTCGGAAGGGGACAGGATGGAGGCCTTCCGGCTGCCCTTCGCCAAGGTCGGCTTCAATGTCTGCTGCGAGACCGAGATCCCGGAATGCGCGGCCGCGCTGGCCGAGCAGGGGGGCGAGCTGATCCTGACGCCCTCGGCGGCCTTCACCGAGCAGGGCTTCTGGCGCGTGCGCCACTGCGCAGGCCCGCTGTATCGAGAACCAGGTCTATCTGGTCCATTGCTGCCTCGGTGGCCAGCCCGGCACGCCGCTGCCGGACGGGTGGGCGCGCAGCGCGGTCCTCGGGCCCTGCGACATGGCCTGCGACATCCCGGCCGGGATCATCGCCGAGGCCCGGACCAATGTCGAGATGACTGTCACCGGCACGGTGAACCTCGACCTGCGCCATGAGAACCGCGAACGCGGCGCGGCCACCACCTTCAGGGATCGCCGCCGCCAGGCCGGGCTTTACCGCAGCGGGCCGCCGCATCTGTGAAAGCCGTGGACCAGAACCGCAATTTCGTCCCAGCATGGACGAGTGAATGGGACATCTGAAACTGCCCGAAGGCAGGAAGATCGCCGTGAACCTGGGCGTGGATTTCGACGCGCAGTCGCTTTGGCTCGGCGGCTTCAACCGGCCGTCGCCGTCATTCATGTCGCGCGGCGAATTCGGCGCCGAGGTCGGCACGCCGCGCCTGCTTGCCCTGTTTCGCAAGCATGACATCCGGATGACCTTCTTCACCCCCGGCCATACCGTCGACACCTTCCCTGCGATCAACAGGAAGGTCTTCGATGCCGGGCACGAGATCGCCCGTCACGGCTATCATCACGAGAACCCGACGCCGATCGGGCGCGATACCGAGCGGCGGCTAATCGACCTGGCCTTCGCCACCTACCAGAAGCATTTCGGCACCCGCCCGACCGGCTGCCGCTCACCCTATTGGGATTACAGCGAGAACACGCTGGACCTGATCGAGGAGGCGGGGTTTCTCTATGACAGCTAGCCTGATGGCGCGCGATCTGGTGCCCTATCGCCCGCGGCGCGGGCAGGTGCGCCGGGAGCAGGGCAATGTCGCCGGCCCGGCCAGCAGGGTGCTGGAGATCCCGGTCAGCTGGTATCTCGATGACTTCCCGGCCCTGGCCTATACCGGCAACCAGGAAGGCATGTCGGATACCGATGCGGTGCTGCACCGCAGGAAGGACATCTTAGACTAAGCCTATGCCCATCAGGAAAACGGCGTCTATGCCATGGCCCTGCATCCGCAGATCATCGGCCAGGCCCATCACATGATCATGCTGGAGCGCCTGATCGAGCATATCAAGCGCCATGCGGGCGTCTGGTTCGCGACCTGCGACGAGATCGCCCGCCCCTGGGTCGACGACGACCGCGAAAAGATGGCCCTGCCGGATGCGCACAGCGTCGAGCCGATGCCGGCCGATTACGGCTGGCCCGCATCAGGAGACCTGCGCCCGGCCGGTCCAGGCGCAAGTTTCATCTGTTCCGGGCGCGGACGTCCTCTATCATCCCAATGTCCGCATGAGGGGATATGGGAGGGCGAGCATGCGGGTTGCTGGTCATGCCTCGTCACGAAGGACGGGCTGGAGGAACTCGAGGACCAGCAGCGCCTTCTGTTCGTCGCCGGGCTGCCGCAGGTCGTCTCGCCGGCGCGATCCGTCCTCGGCAGCGGTCTGGAACTGGCCGATTTCATCCATATCAACGGGGGCGGCTGGTATCTTGCCCGGCTGCGGCCGGCCCCGGCAACCCTCCGTCCGGCCGCCGCCGGCCTGCATCTGGAACGGATCGAGCCGCCCGGAGGAATGACGGCGCGGGAACTCGATGTCCTGACCCTCGTGGCGGCGGGCTGTTCCAACGACAACATCGGTGCCCGCCTTGCCGTCCGCCCCCCGCACCGTCGCCAAGCCTGTCGAGCATCTTTCGGCCAAGCTGCGGGTCCGGAGCCGCAGCCTGCTGGCCGGGATCGCGCTTGAGCGGGGGCTTTTGCGCCTGCCCGTGCCCCGGGGGTGCGGACGGGCAGGCGCTTGCCTTGCTCCGGCTTGACGCAGGCACCGGGCCTCCGCTTCGGCCGATGACCCGGTCCCGGCGGCCACCCAGGCTGCGCCCGATCCATGTCGGCCTGCCTTATCCTGCTGCGGGGCGCGGCGCTTCGGACGCGACCGAGATGGTGAACGGGGCCGCGCTTGCGGTCGCCGAGGCCAACGCTCGGGGCGGCATCCACGGCCGCGAGCTGCGGCTTGTGCCGAAGCCGTTCCACAACCGCGATGACATCGCTGCGCTGGCCGCCTATCGCGCGCTGATCGAGGAGGAGTCGAGGCGATCACGGCCGGATATGCCTGCTATTCGCCGCAGGTCCACGACCTGATCGGCGAGGCACGCCTGTCCTATCTGCATGCCGCCACGATGAACCACGCGGTCGAGCGGGTGCGCGACAGCCGGCTGCGGCTGGGCAATATCTTCCAGTCCTGCGCCAGCGACATCAACTATGCCCAGGGCCTGGTGCGCTTCGTGGCCGGGCTGGGTCCGCAGACGGCGCTGGCGCGGCGGTTGGCGGTGGTAGTGCCGAAAGCGAAGGCCATGGATATGGGCATGGCGGCGCTGGCCGAGGGGCTGGACCGGCAGGGCTGGCAGCTTCAGCCGATGCCGGTCGACACGGCCGAGCCGGATTGCTGGCAGCGGGTCGTCACCGGCCTGCACCAGCTGGAACCGGGGGTGGTGAGGCCGGCCTCGTTCTTCGTCGAGGACGCGATCCCCTTCCAGCGGGCGTTCCGGGACAATCCGGTCAGGGCGCTGGTCTATCTGATCTACAGCCCTCGGCGCCCTGCTATCGCCAGGAACTTGGCCGGCTGGGCAAGGGGGTGATCTGGGCCACCACCAGCGGCCTTTAGACCGACATGATCGGAGCCACCTTCCGGCAGAGGTATTTTGCCCGCAACGGCAACCATCCGGGAAATTCGCAGGCCGGGCTGGCCTATGACCGGGTCGGCCTGTTGCTGGGATCCTGGCAGCGCGCCGGCCATCCCCGCGCCTTCGACAAGATGATCGCGGATCTGCGGACCTCGATCAACCGCGGCGTCAACGGTTCCCGTTATTTCGGCAACGAGGGCCAGGTCGGGCTGGCCTATCCGGACGACACGCTGGATCTGTCGATCAGCCAGGCCCATCTGATTCACCAATTGCAGCAAGGGCGCGATGTGGTCCTTGCCCCCGCACCCTATGCCTCGGCCAGCCTGACCGCGCCGCCCTGGTCCGGCAGGTAGCTATGGCTTGCGGTTCTGCGATGGTAAAGGACCATCCCGATCCTACAAGGCGAGGCTGAGGTATTTGATCTCCAGATATTCCTCCAGCCCGTATTTCGATCCCTCGCGGCCCAGCCCCGAGGCCTTCACGCCGCCGAAAGGCGCGACCTCGTTGGAGATGGCGCCCGAGTTGATCCCGACCATGCCATATTCCAGCGCCTCGGCCACCCGGAAGATGCGCGCCAGATCGCGGGTGTAGAAATAGGCGGCCAGGCCGAATTCGGTGTCATTGGCATGGCCGATCACCTCGGCCTCGTCGGAAAAGCGCAAGAGCGGGGCCAGGGGGCCGAAGGTTTCCTCGCGTGCAACCAGGGCATCCGCGGGAACCTCGGTCAGGATGGTCGGCTGGAAGAAGGTGCCGCCCAGGTCGTGGGGCTGACCGCCGGCGAGGATCCGGGCGCCCTTGGCCACGGCGTCCTCGATATGCGACCGGATCTTGCGCACGGCGGCGGCATCGATCAGCGGCCCCATGGTCACGCCGTCCTGCAGCCCGTCGCCGACCCGGAACCGCCCCACCGCCGCCGCCAGCTTTGCCGCGAAGGCGTCATAGACCTTGTCATGGACGTAAAGCCGGTTGGCACAGACGCAGGTCTGGCCGTTGTTGCGGTATTTCGACACCAGCGCGCCCTCGACCGCAGCATCCAGGTCGGCATCCTCGAAAACGATGAAGGGCGCGTTGCCGCCAAGCTCCAGCGACAGTTTCTTGATGTCATGGGCGCATTGCGCCATCAGCAGCCGGCCCACATCGGTCGAGCCGGTGAAGCTCAGCTTGCGCACGATGGGATTGCCGGTCAGCTCGCCGCCGATCTCGACCGCCGAGCCGGTCACGACGTTGAAAACGCCCGCCGGGATGCCCGCGCGCTCGGCCAGATCGGCAAGCGCCAGTGCCGAGAAGGGCGTCTGCGGCGCGGGCTTCAGGACCATGGTGCAGCCCGCCGCAAGGGCAGGGGCCGCCTTGCGCGTCACCATGGCCGAGGGGAAATTCCACGGCGTGATCGCCGCCGCGACGCCGATGGGCTGCTTCAAGACCAGGATGCGCCTGTCGGCCTGCGGCGAGGGGATGATGTCGCCATAGGCCCGCTTGGCCTCCTCGGCGAACCATTCCACGAAAGAGGCGGCATAGCGGATTTCGCCCCTGGCCTCGGCCAGCGGCTTGCCCTGTTCCAGCACCATCAGCCGGGCAAGCTCGTCCTGGTGGCGCAGGATCAGGTCGAACCAGTTGCGCAGCAGCGCCGCGCGCTCGGCGGCGGGCCGCGCGCGCCAGGGACCAAGCGCGTGTTCGGCGGCCTCGATCGCCTGCCGCGTCTCGGCTGCGCCCATCACCGGCACCGTGCCGATCTGCGCGCCATTCGCCGGGTTGAGGATCGGCTGGGTCCGGGCGTCCAGGGCATCGGTCCAGCGCCCGTCGACATAGGCTTGCTGGCGCAGCAGGGCAGGGTGGCTCATCTTGTAAATCCTTTCGTTGCTCAGCGTTTGCGGCCCATGATCTGGGGCAGGCCCAGGATCTCGGCGGCCTGCAAGGCCAGCCACAGGGCGACCACGTCGCCGGTGTTGCCAAGCGAGCGGCCGGTCAGGGCCTCGATGCGGCGGATGCGATAGGTCAGGCTGGTCTTGTGGATATGCAGCTTTTCGGCGGTCGCCTGCCAGGAGCGGTTCTGTTCCAGGAATATCTTCAGCGTGTAAAGCAGCGAGGCGCGGGATTCCTCGTCATGCTCGGCCACGCTGCCCAGCACCCGGCGGAAGGTTTCCCGCGCCTCGTCGAGCGTCTGCGGCAGCCAGGGCAGCTTGTCGGCGATCTGCGCATAGAACACCACCGGCCGGTCCGGCCCGGCATGGGCTGCGGCAAGGCGCGCCTCGCTGAAGGCTTCCGCCAGGCGCTCGAAATAGCCGATCTGGTCGCTCAGCCCCATGCCGGCTTCCAGAACGGCCTGCACGGCGGGCGCCGAATCCTCGGGTAGCAGCAGCCAAAGCTCATCGCTTTGCGGGCAGAGCAGGACCGGCACGTCGCTGCGCTCGAACAGCGCGGCCCAGTCGGGCAGGGACAGCCCGCCCCGCCGGGCCACCGCCAGATGCGCCGTGTCCAGCGCGATGCCGAACGGCGCCAGGCGCTTGCCCGCCTGCTGGCGGGTCAGGCGGTTGTTCAGCAGATCCTCGAGCAGTTCCGAGCCCAGCCGGACGGCGCGTTCGTTTTCGACATGCAGCCGCTCCAGCGCGATGCCGAGCACGGCCGAAAGATGGTTGAGCAGGCTGTAGTCGAGGACGTCCCGCCCGCTGCGCCGCACCAGCAGCACGCATTTGCGCCGCGAAGGGATCCCGATGCCCAGGACTTCGCCCTCCTCCAACGGATAGCGGCGCACCATCGGCTGGGAATGGGGCGGATCGAGCGTTTGCTGCCGCAGGGCCTCGCGCAGCTTTTCGGGCAGTTCGCGCCCCTTGGGCAACCAGGGCTGCCGCGTCTGCGGATCCCAGAGCATCAGCCGGGCCTGCACGTCCTCCTCCAGCCGATGCAGCAGTGCTTCCAGGTCGATGCCCTCGATGGCGATGCGGGCGCTGGCATAGATCCGGGCGATGGCCTTGCCGCGCTCGAACTCCTCGGCTCGGCGGGCGTCGATCACCGCGCGGGTGACGCTGGCAAAGGGCACGCCGTAATGCGTCATCAGGACGGGAAAGCCCAGCTCCTCGGCCCGGTCCCGAAGCGCCTGCAGATCGGCGGGCGCCTGCATGTCCTCGCCGATCATCATGCCCGAGAGGCCCGCCTGCGCCAGCGATTCCACGTATCGCCCCTGCGCGGCGGGATCGGCGGGGATGCCGATGCCGGTGGTCATCAGCAGGTCGCCCTCGCCCAGCCATTCGGTCGGATCGGGCAGTTCGCAGACATGCGCCCAACGCACCAGCCGTCCGGCGCCCTCGCTGCCGCTGAGCAGGCGGGTGCGCAGTTCCGGGATGTCGATGATGTCCGCGATCCGTAGCGACATGGAAAGCCTCGGGTCCATGAGTGAAGGTGACGCGCACGAGCCTAAGCCAGGACCGCCGGAAAAGCAGCGGCGGCGTTCGTCCGGATCAGCCGAGGATCAGATAGGCCTTGCGGACAGTAGCACGGATATCCCATTCCCCCTGCGTATCGGCCGCGAAGAACAGCGCATCCCCGGCACGGAAGGCGACGGGCTGACCGCCGTCGGCGGTAAAGCTGCCCTCGCCCTCGATGATATAGCTGTATTCGGCCTGGACGACCTGGCGGCGGAAACGGCCGGGCGTGCATTCCCAGATGCCTGCGCCGCCGGCGGGCGTGTCGGCATGGCCGGCGGTACGCGTCATCGCAACCTGCGTGCTGGTCGGGGCGCCCACGGGGGCGGGGGCGGTGAAGGCATCGTCGTTCTCGATGCGGATCAGGATCGGATTCATGGCGGCCTCTCCTCAGGATTTGTCTTCGAGGCCGGAAGGGGCCAGCCCGGCCAGCATCCGGTCGAGCATGCCGGCCGTCCGGCCCTGCAGCTCGGCCTTTTCCTTGCGGATCACGGCGTTGCGCACCATTTTGCCGCCGAGGTAGCGGAAGGGCTCCGGCGGGAAGCCCCTGCATTTGCGGCCGACCAGCGAGCAGCGGCTCCATTCGTCGTCGCGGCCAAGCGCAAGGCTGGCGAGGATACGCCCGCCCAATCGGCTGGGACCGACGCCATTGCCGCTCCAGCCGATGCCGTAAAGGATGTTAGGCTGGTCGCGCAGGCTGCCAAAGACCGGCAGGCTGTCATAGGTGCGATCGACCGGGCCCGACCAGCTGTCGGCGACGGCATCCGGCGGCAGCATCGGATAGGTGGCGAACAGGTCCGCCCGGGTCAGCGCGGTGCTTTCGGTGTCGTCGCTGAACACCCCGTTGATCCGCGCACCATAGGCGATGCCGCCCGTTCCCTTGCCGAAGACGATGCGCCCGTCCCGGGTCGTGCGATAGTAATCCACCAGCAGCTGGGAATCGGTGATGGATTCGCCGCCGGTCCAGCCGATGTCCTGGAACAGCGCGCCCAGCGGTCGCGTCACCACGACGGAACTGTTGACCGGGGTGAACAGCCGCGCCAGCTGGGGGATCGCCGCCGACCAGGCATTGGTCGCCAGCACCACCATGTCGGCCGTCAGCGCGCCGCCCTGGGTGGTGATCCGCGCCGGCCGGCCGGGCTCGATCTGCCGGACGGCGGTGCTTTCATGGATGACGACGCCCGCCTCCAGCGCCACCCGGCGCATGCCCTGCACCAGCGCATAGGGCTGCACCGTGGCATTCGAGTGCTCGAACACCCCGCCCAGATGCGCGGGCGATCCGGTGCGGTGGCGGACCTCATCCGGGGACAGGCGCTGGAAGGGCGTGACGCCCAGCAGCTCGCAGGCCTGCAGCGTGCCGTTCCAGGCATCCATATGGGCGGGCGTGGTCGCGGTCCAGAGCCAGCCCTTCTGCGTAAAATGCGCGTCGATGGCGTGGCGCTGGCAGAACTCGCCCAGCTCGGCGATGGCGCGTTCGGCGCTGCGGCCCAGGAACAGGGCTTCCTCGGTGCTGCAAAACGACCGGATCGTGCCGATCTTGGGCCACCAGGACATGACGAAGCCGCCATTGCGGCCCGAGGCGCCGCCGCCGCAGATGTCCTGCTCCAGGATCGCCACCCGGCAGTCGGGCTCGTGCTGCTTGATGGTCAGCGCCGTCCACAGCCCTACATAGCCGCCGCCGATGATGGCGATGTCGGCGCGGCTTTCACCGGCCTGCGGCGGGCAGGGGGCCGGGGCGGCCACGGATGCCTGCCAGTAGCTGCGCTTGAGCGGCTTGGAGATGCGGAATTTCATGGTGTTTCCCTGTGCTTCGTATCGGCCGGCCGGCGCGATGGGCGAGGCGTCCTCGGGTGGCGCGGCGATGCCGCGCCACTTGGGTCTTTCCGGGGGATCTGCCTTTCGGGCGGCCTCAGCCCCGCAGCGCGGCGGTCGCGGCCTCGTCAACCGTCAGCGTCGTCGGGTCGATGACCACGCCGTAAAGCTCTTTCGCCGCATTGATGCTGACATATTCGTCCAGCACGTCCTCCAGCACGTCCTGCACCGCGCGCTGCCGGGGATCGCCCCAGCCGCCGCCGCCGGTGCTTTCGAACATGAAGGTCTCGCCGGGGCCGAACTTGTGCGAGGCAAGCAGCGGGTTGTGCCAGTTGCCGTCATCGTCGATGCCGCCGATCACCTCGGTCGTGCCGTCGGCGCGGATATGGCTGGAGCGTTGCACGGCGCTGGTCAGGCCGCCGGCCGCGCCGGGGCTGCCCGACAGCGTGCGCGAGGTTTCCATGCCCAGCTCGCCGCCGCCGAAGAAGCGCACCTTGAAGACCGAGCCCAGGCCGCCGCGATAGCGCCCGGCGCCGGCCGAGTCCTGGCGCAGCTCGAACGCCTCATAGGCGATGGGAAAGAACAGCTCGGCGGTTTCCGCCGCCATGTTCATGCAGTTCCCCAAGGGGTCCATGGTCACGTTCATGCCGTCGGAATAGGGCGTGCCGCCCCAGCCGCCGGCCGGCAGGTCGGAAAACACGTCCGCCCGGCCCTGGTCATCGACGCAGCTGGCGACGAACCAGTTGGCATCCGCGCAGGTCGATCCCGTCACCCGTTCCGGGATCGCCTTGGCCAGGGCCTGCCAGATCGCGCTGGTGATCTTCGATGCCGTCAGCGTCGTGCAGCCGATGGTCGGCGCGGGCCAGGTCGCGTTCAGCCAGCAGCCCTCGGGCAGGATCACCTCGATCGGGTTGAACAGGCCCTGGTTCTGCGGCGCGTCCGGCGCCAGGAAGAATTGCAGCGAATAGAGCGCCGCCGACATGGTGTTGGCCTTGGGCGAGTTGATCGCGCCCTGGCAGATCGGGTCGGTGCCGGTGAAATCGACCTTGATCGAGTCGTCCCCGATCTCCAGCCGCACCTTCACCTTGACGCGGCTCTGGGTGATGCCGTCGGTATCGGCGTAATCCTCGGCCTCGTAGACGCCGTTCGGGATGGTGCGGATGCTCTCGCGCACCATCTTCTCGGTATAGGCCTGGATCTTCTTCATCGCGGCGCGGACGGTATCGACGCCGTAACGGTCACAGGCGCGCTGCAACTCCTGCTCGGCCGCCAGCAGCGCGCCCAGATGCGCCTGCACGTCGCCCTTGATGAAATGCGGCGTGCGCGAGTTGTTCAGGATGATCGCCAGAAGATCCTCGTTCAGCTTGCCGCCGGAATAGATCTTCAGCGGCGGCAGGCGCAGGCCCTCGGCGGCGATATGGGTGGAAAACGCCTGGCCGCCGGCGCCGCCGCCGCCCAGATCCATCCAGTGGCCGCGGCTGACGCCATAGCCGATCAGCTGGCCCTTGTAGAAGATCGGCTTGGTGAAGGTGATGTCGTTGATATGGGTGCCGCCCCGATAGGGGTCGTTCAGCACCAGCACGTCGCCTTCATGCACGTTCTGCGGGCCGACGCCCTTCACCGCCTCCTCGGCCGAGAATTTCATCGCGGCCAGGTGGACCGGGCAGTTGGCCGCCTGGCTGAGCAGCTGCAGGTCCGCGTCATAGATCGCGTTCGAGAAATCCAGCATATCCGCCAGGATCGGCGAGAAGGACGACCGCTGAAGCACCGTGGCCATCCGGTCCGAGGCGAATTCGAAGATGCTGCGCATGACCTCGAAGGTGATCGGGTCGATGTCGATATCGCTGTGTTGGCTCATGTCTTTCCCCTCCCTCAGATTTCGATGTCGATGACCAGCGCGCCCATGGCGTTGACATGGGCATGCGTCTGGGGCGGCAGGACGGTGCAGGCGTGATCGTATTCGATGATCGCCGGGCCTTCGATCCGGTGATGGGTGGTCAGCGCCTCGCCTTCATAGACGTCGCACCGGGTCCATTCGCCGTCGAAATAGACGTCGCGCTGGCCCTTGACGGCCGCCCTGTCGTCCTCGGAGTAATGCAGCTCGACCGGGGGCGGATCGTCCATCCGGCCGATGGCGGTGCCGCTGAACGAGACGAAGGCCGGGGCGAAATCGTCCGAGCTGACGCCGAATTCCTGCAGGTGGACGCCGTGGAACGCTTCCTCGATGCCGGGCAGGTGGCCGGCGGTCAGCACGCCGTTCGGCAGCGGCGTGTCGACCTCGTAGGACTGGCCGACATAGCGCATCTGCGCGCTGCGGATGATCTCGATCCCGGCCGCATCGGCAAAGCCCTGCTGGATCAGCTCCTTGCGGGCGCGGGCCTCCAGGTCGTCCAGGATCGCGTTCACGCGGTCCAGGTCGGCCTCCTTGACCGGCGCGTAATAGAACTGCTCGATGTCCTGGCGCAGGTCCATGACCGTCGCGCCGAAGGCCGAGGCGACGCTCGCGTGGGGCGGCACGATGACCTTGGGAATGTTCATCGATCTGGCGACGAAGCAGGCCGCCAGCGCACCCGCGCCGCCGAAGCTCGCGTAGACGAAATCGCGCGGATCGCGGCCGCGGGCGACCAGCACCTTCTTGACCGCCTGCGCCATGTATTCGCAGCCGATGCGGATCATGCCCTCGGCGGTGGCCAGCGGGGACAGGCCGATCTCGGCGGCGAGCTTGTCCATCGCCTTGCGGGCGGCATCGACGTCAAGGTCGATCTTGCCGTTCAGCGTCGGGTCCAGCCGACCCAAGAGCAGGTTGGCGTCGGTGATGGTGGGCTGGGTGCCGCCGCGGCCATAGCAGACCGGGCCGGGTTCGGAACCCGCGCTTTTCGGCCCGACGCGCAGCGAGCCGCCGGCATCGACCCAGCCGATCGAGCCGCCGCCCGAGCCGACGCTGTGGATGTCCAGCATCGGCACGACGATCGGCACCTCCCATTCCAGTTCGTGGTCGCGGGTGATCAGCCCCTTGCCATGCTCGACGATGGACACATCGAAGCTGGTGCCGCCGACATCGGTGTGCAGGATGCGATCGAAGCCGCTCTGCTCGGTCAGGTAGCCGGCATAGGCGACGCCGCCGGCGGGGCCGGATTCCAGCATGTCCTCGGGGTGCTGGCGCGCCGCCTCGGCCGACATGACGCCGCCGCTGCTTTTCAGGATCAAGAGCTTGCCGGCAAAGCCGTGGCGCGCCAGCCGGTTCTCCAGGTCGTCCATGTATTTCACCATCACCGGCATGCAGGCAGCGCGGACGGCAGTGGTGACGAAGCGGCCATGCTCGCGAAAGATCGGCCGGGTTTCCGAGGACAGCACGATGTGGATGTCCGGGCAGGTCTCGCGCAGGATGTCGCGCATCTGCTCTTCGTGCCGGCCGCTGGCATAGGAGTTGATGAAGCCGATGGCGACCGAGGGGATGCCCGCCGCCTTGATCCTCTCGGCCACCGCGCGCGCGGCGGCGACGTCCAGCGGACGCTCGGTCTCGCCGCGGACATTGGTCCGCTCGGGCACGGTATGGCGATAGCGGCGCTTGATGATCGGCTTGGGCTTCGTCTGATAGGGGTCATAGAGATGCTGGCGGTGCTGCCGGCCGATCTCGATGGTGTCGCGAAAGCCTTCGGTGGTGATGAAGGCGGCGTCGGGGTAGCTGCGCTCGATCAGGGCATTGGTTGCCGTGGTCGTGCCGTGCATGAGATACGAGATGTCGGAAATCTCGATCCCGGCCTTTTCGATCGATTCCAGAACGGCGATCGAGCGATCCTGCTTTGTCGTCAGGACTTTTGCGGTCACCTGCCTGCCGGTTTTCTCCTCCCAGGCAAACAGGTCCGTAAACGTCCCGCCGACGTCGATTCCGACCCTCCACATGGCGTCCTCCCTTGCGTGCTGTTTTAGGCTCGCCTGAGGATCTCCTCATCGGGGGCTTGTCGGCAATCATACGAAAACAGGAATCGCAGCAGGGGTTTCGTGCTTTCGCAGGATACCGATCAGCGCGACCTCAACCCTTGCCCGTGCTGGCCGGCAGATGGTGCAGCAGCGATGAACAGGCGCCCATGATATGGTCGTAGACCAGCTTGCCCGCCTTTTCCGCATCGCCCGCCTGGCAGGCGGCAAGGATCTCGCGATGCTCGCGATCGGCCGTGCCCTGGCCGTGCGACAGGGCCAGCTGGATGCGCAGATAACGTTCCAGCCGATCATTGACCGAGCGGATGGTACTGACCAGGAAGGGCCGCTGCGCATCCAGATACAGGCGGCTGTGGAACTGCCAGTTCAGCGCCGACCATTGCGCAACATCGGTTTCGCGGGCGAAGGCGTCGCAAAGGGCCTCGGCCTCGACAAAGGTTTCCGGCGTCATATGCGGCACCGACAGCTTGATGGCGGCCGATTCCAGGATGGCACGGGTCTCGAAGATCTGGGCGATCTCGGGTTCGGAGACCGAGGTGACGATGGCGCCCTTGTTGCGCTGGAACTCGACCAGCCCCTCGGCCTCCAGCCGTTTCAGCGCCTCGCGGACCGGGATCTTGCTGACGTTGAACATCCGCGCGACATCGTCCTGGCGGATCGGCTCACCCTCGTCCAGCGATCCGTCGGCGATGGAATCGCGGATGAATTTCAGGATGATGTCCGAGGCGGTCGGGGCCTTCCCCAGGTTGGGAACCTCTGCTTCCTTGAATGGCATCCCGCTCGCTCCACACTTGAACTGCTTGCAAGATATGGTAGCCGATATCCTATCGCAAGGAACGGCAGTTTCCCGGTTGCAGAGATGCAGGCCGGTCGACCTGCGGGCACCGCCGATGCCGCTTGACAGGTCCAGATGGGTCGGGCAGGGTAATCATAATATCGTATACGGAATATGATTGCTCTGCTTCCACACCCGAGCGAGGAAAAATGCGCACATCCAAGGTCGTGCATGTCGTGTCCTGCCATGCCGAAGGCGAGGTCGGCGATGTCATCGTCGGCGGCGTCGCCCCGCCGCCGGGCGAGACGGTCTGGGACCAGTCGCGCTGGGTCGCCGAAGACGAGACCCTGCGCAACCTCGTCCTGAACGAGCCGCGCGGCGGCGTGTTCCGCCATGTCAACCTGCTGGTGCCGCCCAAGGATCCGCGCGCCCAGATGGGCTGGATCATCATGGAGCCGGCAGATACACCGCCGATGTCCGGCTCGAACTCGATCTGCGTGGCGACGGTGCTGCTCGATACCGGCATCATTCCCATGCAGGAGCCGGTGACGCGCATGGTGCTGGAGCCGCCGGGGGGCCTGATCGAGGTCGAGGCCGAATGCCGGGGCGGCAAGGCCGAGCGCATCCGGGTTCGCAACGTGCCCTCTTTCGCCGACCGGCTGGATGCGCAGATCGAGGTCGAGGGGCTGGGCACGATCACCGTGGACACCGCCTATGGCGGCGACAGTTTCGTGCTGGTCGATGCGGCCTCGGTCGGGATGCGCATCGCCCCCGATCAGGCGCGCGACCTGGCCCAGATGGGGGTGCGGATCACCCGCGCCGCCAACGAACAGCTGGGCTTCCGCCACCCGGCAAACGACTGGAACCATATCTCGTTCTGCCAGTTCACCGATCCCCTGAGCAAGAAGGACGGGGTGCTTTACGGCAGGAATGCCGTCGCGATCCGTCCGGGCAAGATCGACCGCTCTCCGACCGGGACGGGCTGCTCGGCACGGATGGCGGTGCTGCATGCGCGCGGACAGATGAAACTCGGGGACCGCTTCGTCGGCCGCTCGATCCTCGACACCGAGTTCCATTGTTCGATTGCCGATGAGGTCGAGCTGAACGGGAAACCGGCCATCCGCCCGATCATCTCGGGCCGGGCCTGGATCATCGGGACGAAACAGTTGATGGTCGATCCGGCCGACCCGTTCCAGGGCGGCTATCGCCTGTCGGATACCTGGCCGGCGGATCTGTAAGGGGGATCGCTTATCCATGACGAGCAACGGCTCTGCTCCGCAATTCCTGTCCTATGAGGCCGCGATCGGCCGGCTGGACTGGTCGGACGCCGTCGAGGCCCTGCGCCAGGGCCATGCGCTGCCCCGGGCCCAGATCCGCGACGTGTTCCTGGGCCCGCCCACCGGCACGATGATGAGCCGCTCGGCCTGGATCGAGGGGCTGGGCTACGGCGCCAAGACCTTCACCGTCTTCGACGGCAACGCGGCGCGCGGCCTGCCGACGGTGCAGGGCGCGATGCTGGTCTTTGACGGCGAAACCGGCTCGCTGCAAGCCATCGTCGACAGCCCGCTGGTGACCGAGATCAAGACCGCCGCCGATTCCGTGCTGGGCGCCAGCCTGCTGGCGCGCCCGGACAGCCGGCACCTGCTGATCGTCGGCGCGGGGACCGTCGCGACCAGCCTGGTCAAGGCCTATACCGCGGTCCTGCCGGGAATCGAACGGGTCTCGGTCTGGTCGCGCCGCCCGGAACAGGCGCGGGAACTGGTCGCCGGCATGTCGGGCGTCAAAGCCGAACTGGTGGCGGTCGAGGATCTGCAGGACGCGGTCGGGCTGGCCGACATCGTCTCCTCGGCCACCATGGCGCGGCAGCCGGTAATCCTGGGCGACTGGGTGCGGCCCGGCACCCATGTCGACCTGATCGGCGCCTTCAAGGCCGACATGCGCGAGGCCGACGATGCGCTGATGGGCAAGGCCGCGCTGTTCGTGGACAGCCGCGAGACCACGCTTGGCCATATCGGCGAGTTAATGTTGCCCATCGCCTCGGGCGCGATCACGGAAGACAGCGTGCTGGGCGATCTCTACGATCTCGTGCGCCCCGACGCCCGCCGGCGGCAGGCGAATGACGAGATCACCCTGTTCAAGAACGGCGGCGGTGCGCATCTGGACCTGATGATCGCGTCCTGGATCGCCCGGGTCATGGCGGGCTGAGAGCCGGGCCGGGAAGCAGCCATTCCCCGCTGGTGAGCGGTCCATCCGCTCCCCATCAGCCGGCAGGCCATGAGGTTTCGGCTTTATCGAAACGAAAGGCCGGACAAGATCCTTGGTCGGCCTTCCCGCGTTGCGGACCTGCCGGCTCAGGCCGCCAGCATGCCATGCGGATCGAGGACGAATTTCTTCGCCGCGCCCTGGTCGAAGCTTTCATAGCCCTGCACCGCCTGATCCAGCGGGATGACCGTGGCATTGACGATCTCGGCGATGGGCAAACGGTCGTGCAGGATGGCCTGCATCAGCTGGCGGTTGTATTTCAGCACCGGGGTCTGGCCGGTATGGAAGCTCTGCGCCTTGGCCCAGCCCAGGCCGAAGCGCATCGACAGGCTGCCATGCCTGGCGGCGTCATCGACCGCGCCCGGATCCTCGGTCACGTATAGCCCGGGAATGCCGATCTGGCCGGCAGCGCGGGTGATCTGCATCATCTGGTTCAGCACGATGGCCGGCTGCTCGCCGCCGGAATGGCCGCGCGCCTCGAAACCCACCGCGTCGATGGCGGCATCGACCTCGGGCGAGCCGGTGATCTGGGCGATCATCTCGGGCAGGTCGTCGCCTTTCGACAGGTCCACCGGCTCGAAGCCGACCTTGCGGGCATGTTCCAGCCGCTCCTTGTTGAAGTCGCCGATCATCACCACCGCCGCGCCGAGGATGCGCGCCGAGGCCGCCGCCGCCAGGCCCACCGGACCGGCGCCCGCGACATAGACCACCGAGCCGACGCCCACGCCCGCCTTCCAGGCGCCGTGAAAGCCGGTGGGCAGGATGTCGGACAGCATGGTCAGGTCGCGGATCTTCGCCATGGCCCGGTCGCGGTCGGGGAATTTCAGCAGGTTGAAATCGGCATAGGGCACCATGACATAGCGCGCCTGCCCGCCGATCCAGCCGCCCATGTCCACATAGCCATAGGCACCGCCGGCGCGCGCCGGATTCACCGTCAGGCAGACCCCGGTATCGCCCTCGCGGCAGCAGCGGCAGCGGCCGCAGGCGACGTTGAAGGGCACCGAGACGATGTCGCCGATCTCCAGCATCTCGACATCGGCACCCTTCTCGATCACCTCGCCGGTGATCTCATGGCCCAGGATCAGGCCGGGCTCGGCGGTGGTGCGGCCGCGCACCATGTGCTGGTCCGAGCCGCAGATATTGGTCGAGACGACCTTCAGGATCACGCCATGCGCGATCCTGCGCCCGTCCGGCGCCTGAAGCTTCGGGTCGGCGATGTCCTGCACCTCGACCTTGCCGGGGCCGATATAGACCACGCCTCTGTTGCTGCTCATCGGACTTGCTCCTCCTTCAAGTGAAACCGCTTCAGGAAAACGACGCAACCGGCGGGCCGAACAGGCTTTCTTCGGGAATGACGCCGAGGCCCGGGCCCTTGGGCAAGCCGATATGGCCGCCCGTGATGCGGATGCCGTTCTCCTCGTCATAGGGTTGCGCGATATAGGGCTGGGCGATCCAGACGCCCTCGTTCAGCCGCGGCTGGACGGTGGCGCCGATATGGGTGCAGGCGGCGGCGATGATGTCGCCGCCCCAGGCGTCGTCGCAGCTATGGGGCAGGGCGCGGGCCTCGCAGATGTCGCGGAACGCCGCCATGGGGTGCAAGCCGCCGATGCGGGTCAGCTTCATGCCGAACCCCTCGCAGAGCCCCTGGCCGGCGGCGCGGATCACGGTGGACAGATCCTCGCCGCTTTCGTCCAGGTAGATGCCGTGCCGGACGCGGCCGCGGATGGCGGCGATTTCCTCCAGCGTGTTGCAGGGCTGTTCCAGCACGAAGGGGATCTCGGGGCATTCGCGGCTGAGCCGCAGCGCGTCGCGGGCCGGCAGGCTGCGGTTGCCGTCCACCGCCAGCCGGGTGCCGGTGCCGCGGATGCGCTCCCAAGCCTTGCGGACGGTCTCGATGTCGATCTCTACCGGCCGGCCGCCGATCTTGATCTGCAGGCGCGGGAAGCCCTCGGCGACCTTTTCGGCGGCGATGCGGGCGATCTCGTCCGGCTGGCCGATGCCGGTGGCGTAATAGGAGGGCACGCGCTCGGCCGCGACGCCGCCCAAGAGGTCCGCCACCCGCACCCCGTAATGCTTGCCCATCAGGTCATGGGCGGCGATGTCGATGGCCGCCTTCGCGTAATTGTGCCCGCAAAGCAGCCCGTCCATCCGGCGGCGCAGGACCAGCGGCTGCAGCGGGTTCGCGCCGATCAGGCCCGGCGCCATCTCGGCCAGCGCCGCGCGGGCGCCAAGCGCATGGCTGGGCGCATAGGTCGGGCCGACCGGGCAGGTTTCGCCCCAGCCCGCCAAGCCGCTGTCGGCGACGATCTTGACCAGCGTGGTCTGCAAGGACCAGACCGTCGAGCTGGCGATGGCATAGGGCCCGTCCTCGACCGGCAGCTCATGGGCATAGACGTGTATTTCGGCAATCTTCATGGCCTGTCCCTGTCATATTGCTTGAGCGATGCGTTTCCGGGGACCGGCGGCCCCCTGAAAGCGTCACAGGTCGATGGTGACATCGCCGATGGGCCGCGAGCAGCAGGCCAGGATATAGCCCGCCTCGACATCCTCGTCGGTGATGCCGCCATTGTGGACCATGTGGACCTGGCCCGAGAGCTTGAGCACCTGGCAGGTGCCGCAGATGCCCATGCCGCAGCCCGAGGGGATGGGGATGCCCGCCGCCCGCGCCGTGGCCAGGATGGTCTCGGTCTCGGCCGCCCGCGCGGTCTTGCCCGAGGCGGAAAAGCGGACCTCGGCCAGCGCATCCTCCTGCGGCACCACATCCTCGGGCACCGTCTCGGCCTCGGCCGGCGGGCCGCCGAAGCTTTCCTGGTGATAGCGGGCCATGTCGTAGCCCAGCCCGTGCAGGATATCGCGCACCGCCTGCATGAAGGGCTCGGGGCCGCAGCAATAGACGTCGCGCTCCAGGTAGTCTGGCGCGATCAGGCCCAGCATCAGCTGGTTGAACATGCCGCGATAGCCAGTCCAGGGCCGATAGGGGTCGGGTTCCTCGACGATCCATTTCAGGTCGATGCCGGCGACGCGCGTCGCCATGTATTCCAGCCCCTCGCGGAAGATGATCTCGGAGGGGCGGCGGGCGCAGTTGACGAAGACGATGTCGGGGTCGCGCCCGGAATCGTAAAGGAAGGTGGTCATCGACATCATCGGCGTGATGCCCGAGCCGGCCGAGATGAACAGGTATTTCTCGGCCGGATCCTGCATCATCGAGAACTTGCCCGCCGGTCCCCTGGCCTTGATCCGCATGCCGGGCCGCAGGTGGTCGAACATCCAGCGCGTGCCGATGGACGCCTTCTGCGCCTTGACCGTCACCGTCAGCGAGGTCGGCCGCGAGGGCGAGGACGAGATGGTATAGGTCCGGTGCAGCGGCCCCCCGGGCAGGGGCAGTTCCAGGGTCAGGAACTGCCCCGGCTCGAAGCTGAACAGCGCGCCGGATGGGCTGCGAAAGCAGAAGGTCATCACATCCGGCGCCTCGCGCAGGAACGATACGCATTCCAGCTCTTCGGCGTCGGTCCAGAAGGCTAGCGTCGGTTTCGTCGGCGCGTTCATGGTCACTCGGCCGCCATGCGGCTGGGGGCGAGGCTGCGTTCCATCCATGCGGCATACCAGTCGATGAACTGGATCACGCCGCTTTCCCAGTCGGGCGAATAGGGACCGGGAACATAGGCGGGCGAGAAGATGCCTTCCTGGTTGGTCTCGACGATCTCGCGATCCTCGTCATTGGTGGCGATCCAGACCTCGGTCAGGCGCTTGAGGTCGTAATCCACGCCCTCGACCGCGTCCTTGTGCACCAGCCAGGTCGTCGTCACCTCGGTCTCGGTCGGGCTGATCGGGGTGACGCGGAAGGTCAGCGAATGGTCGGGCAGGAAATGGTTCCAGGTCGAGGGATAGTGAAAGACCAGCAGCGAGCCGGCGTCAGACTTGGCGACGCGGCCCAGCTGGCGCGCCACCGCCGCCTTGCCGTCCATCGTGTAGCTGACGGCGGTTTCCTGAAGCGGCATCCGCGCCAGCCGGAACTGGCCGTCGCCGCCCAGCAGGAACTGCGCCGGGGCGCCCACCGAGGCGCAGGCGTCGAAATGCGCCTGCAACCGGGCCGAGATCGAGCCGTCGGCCGACACGCCCGCCACCTCGGGGTCCAGCGGGAAGGACCGGCACAGCGCCGGGTGATTGCCGCTGCAATGATAGCATTCGCGGTTGTTTTCCCATACGAGCTTCCAGTTGCCCTTCTCGATGATCGAGGAGCTGTAGGCGACCTTGGCGTCCTGAAGGTCATGGACCGCCAGATAAGGCTCGGCCTGGCGGGCGAAATCCTCGAAATCCGGGGGGTTGTCCGACAGGCAGATATAGATCAGCCCCTTGAGGTTGCGCAGCGCCACCCCGCGCAGCCCGTGCTGCGTCGGGTCGAAGTCGGGCCCCATGCTGTTGGCCCAGATCAGCTTGCCGTCCAGGTCATAGGTCCATTGGTGATAGGGACAGACCA
>NZ_CP182421.1:0-124219 GCF_048270675.1 Paracoccus sp. TD-10
ATGAGCGAAGTAGAGCAGGATCTAGACATCGCCATCGGGCACTACGCGGAACTTCTCGCGTCGAACCTGCATGCTCAGCGCGCCGCACACTTCCCTCCGGATGCAAAGAAGGTGATGCGCACTTTGACCAGCGGTGAAGCTGCTGAGCTCCTTGGCGTCGACCATACCTATCTTCGGAAGCTTCATCGAGAAGGAAAGATCGTTGACGTTGAGACGACGGCTGGAAGTCATCGTCGCTATACGCTCGACGATATCTGGGAAATCCGGCAGACGCTTGAAGGAAACGCAAAAAAGTCTGGAACTTACGTGCCTGGGCGTCGCGACGGTGACGACCTTCAAGTTATTTCAGTGGTGAACTTCAAGGGCGGGTCCGGCAAAACGACGACGTCTGCTCACCTCGCTCAGCGCTTGGCGCTCAAGGGGTACAGGGTTCTTGCGATCGATCTCGACCCCCAAGCATCTCTTTCGGCTCTTCACGGAATCCAGCCAGAACTCGACCTTATGGAGGGCGGAACCCTCTATGATGCCGTTCGCTATGACGATCCGGTTCCGATCGCCGAAGTGATCCGCAAGACCTACATCCGCGGCCTTGATCTTATCCCGGGCAACCTTGAACTCATGGAGTTCGAGCACGAGACGCCTGCTGCTATCCAGCGAGGCGGAGCGAAAGCGTTCTTCGCGAGAGTTCATGACGCACTCGATAGTGTTGAAGCGAACTACGACGTTGTTGTGATCGACTGCCCGCCGCAGCTTGGTTTCTTCACGATGTCAGCACTTTCCGCGTCCTCGGGTGTTCTCGTGACGGTTCACCCGCAGATGCTTGACCTTATGTCGATGTCCCAATTCCTGCGAATGACTGCGGATCTCCTGGGAGTGATCAGGGATGCAGGCGCAAATCTGCGCTTCGATTGGCTGCGCTTTTTGCCAACGCGATACAAAGTCGGCGACGCGCCACAAACCGAAGTCATCGCTTTCATTCGCGGGCTGTTTGGGAGGTCCGTCTTGACCAATCACATGGTTGAATCGACCGCAATTTCTGATGCCGGCTTGACCAAGCAAACGCTCTATGAAGCTGACAAGAAGGACTTCACGCGTCAGACGTTTGATCGTGCGATCGAATCCATGAACGCAGTCAACGATGAGATCGCTGAAATCATCCAGAACACATGGGGGCGGAATGGCAAGAAAGCCTAAACTCGGCCTGCCGCTGCAGACCCTTCGCAACGCTCCTGACGCTCTTGAAGGGCGCCGACTGCGTGGCGGTGTATTTGAGATCGATCCGGCGCAGATTGTTACCGAAGGTCGATTGGATGACAGGCTTCAGATTGAAGTTGAGGGCCTGAAGAACTCTATCTCCAAGAACGGTCAGCGTGTGCCTGTATTGGTCCGCCCACTTGAAGGCGATCGCTACAACCTGATCTATGGCCGCAGGCGCCTAGAAGCATGTCGCGAACTCGGTATCAAAGTTCGAGCCATCGTCACTGAAGTTGAGGGTGATCAAGCGCTTCGAGATCAGCTTCTCGAGAACCAAGAGCGTCGTGATCTGAGCTTTATTGAACGTGCGCTTGTGGCGACGGCGCTTCTGGCCGGTGACCATTTGGAAGGGGCTGAGCGCACCAATCGAGGTGTCGCCGAAGTCCTTAACCTCCACGAAGCTGGGGTTTCACAGCTCTTGAGTGTCGTTCGGACGGTCGGCGAGGAACTCATCCAGGCAATTGGTGCGGCTCCCGGGATTGGTCGCCCGAGATGGGAAGAGCTCAAAAAGGCTTTGGGTGCCTACGACGGTGATCGAGACCAACTGCAAGCCGTAGCTCATGCAGCCAAGTCCGAAAGTTCCGGCTCGGTCGATGAGGTTTCTGAGCGCGCGTTTCTCGCAGTTCTGGCAGCTGCGAAGAGCCCAGAGAAGAAAGCAAACCCGTCTGGAAAGGGCGTGCCTGCTGTGGCGATCCCCGGTGTCGGAGCTGCGACGGTCAAGACCGGCCGCCAAGGCAAGCAGCTTAAACTCGATCTGACTACGGATGAACCTGATTTTATCAGCTGGTTGGAGGGTAATGCCCCAAAGCTGATTACCGAGCTTCATGAGCGCTGGAAGCGTTCAGGAGACTGAGGAAGAGCAACCAACAAGAAGGAGGCACGATACAGGCAAAAAGAAAAAGGCCCCGAGAAGCTAGCTTCACGAGACCTTTGTAAGGTTTCGCACCGGGATCAGCCCGCTACAAAATCTCAGTTTTCGCACTTCTGAATGTAGCGTTCTGGCCCCTACCCCGCAAGCGCAAAGCGATTCGCGGGCCGTAGAAATTTTGCCTTCGTGAACGTTTTCATGGAGTACACACCGATTTCGCCGTTTATGCGGCCGATCTCGCACGCCCATCTGCGCGTGATCGAGCGACCCGATGCATCTGTTCCGGGCAGACCCGTCAACAAGTGGGAACTCCTGCGCGAGCTCTCCAAGGCGCAAGCGGCCTTTGGCGTGTCAGAACGTGATTTGACTGTTTTGCAGGGGCTCCTCAGCTTCTTTCCAGACGATGCACTTGGCGGGAACGCCGAGATGGTAGTCTTCCCCTCGAACAAGGCGATCTGTGAGCGCCTGAATGGTATGCCCTGCTCCACTATGCGTCGTCACCTCGCGCGTCTTGTCGAGGCTGGTTTGCTCCAGCGGCGTGATAGCCCCAATGGAAAGCGCTACGTCCGCAAGCACGGCGAAGAGCGCGTCGCCTTTGGCTTCGATCTTTCCCCGCTCTACTGCCAGTCCGAGGAGATAGCACGGGCCGCAGAGGCCGTACGTGAGGCTGAGGAGCGCGTCAGGCGTCTGAGAGAAGTTGTAAGCCTCATGCGGCGTGATCTCGCGGCCCTCGCGGAGTTCGGAGACGAGATGCAGCCAGGCCTAGGCATCTGGGACCAGCTTCGTGACAAAGCTATCCTCACAGCGCGCGCGCTTCGCCGCAAGCTTTCAATTGAGGACCTCGCGGCCTATCGAGCAGATCTTGAAGCTCTCCTCGATCAGGCACGCAACATCATTGATGGCTCTGAAACAGAAGAAATGAACACCAATGATGCTCGATCTGAGCGTCACCATCATAATTCAAATAAAGAATCTATAGATCTTGAACCTGCTTTAGAAAAAAGCGGGGCGGCGGCCGACGTGCCAGATGTGGACAGGAATGAGCCCGTGGCTGACGTCGATGAACAGGACACAAGACACTTGCCAAAGATCCCGCTGCACCTGGTGATCGCGGCATGTCCCTCGCTCAAGACCTTCTACCAAGGCGAAATCCGGCATTGGCACCAGCTTTTCGATGCGGCATGCCATGTGCGACCAGCCATGGGGATCAGTGCATCTGCATGGGAAGAAGCGCAGCGGTTCATGGGTCCGGAGCAAGCGTCGATCGTCGTTTCTGCCATGCTGGAACGCTTTGAGGACATTAGATCGCCTGGTGGATACTTGCGAGCTCTGACTGCCAAAGCTGTGGCCGGTGAGTTTTCCTGTGGGCCGATGGTCATGGCATTGATTGGGCGACGATCTGCAGCTTAACAGCTGTTAAGGTTGAGAGACTGCGTACTGTTCCGCCACCTCGGGATTGACGACTTAACAGCTGTTAAGGTCCGGTCTCGGGAGCGCCAGAACAGGAGAGGGAAAGGTTTGTTGGTTTGAGGGGTGACGGGAAGTGAGATCGGAAGAGTGGCTTCCGGCGCCCGTCGTGGAGAAGATTTGATGGCGAAATCTGCCCAGAAAGTCACCCTGTCCCCGTCCCGGGACATTCCCTTCGACAAGCTCGTGCTGAGCCAGTCCAACGTCCGGCGCATCAAGGCCGGCATCTCGGTCGAGGAACTGGCCGAAGACATCGCCCGCCGCGGATTGCTGCAGAGCCTGAGCGTTCGGCCCGTTCTGGCGGATGACGGGTCCGAGACCGGCAAGTTCGAAATCCCCGCTGGCGGCCGGCGCTTCCAAGCACTCTCGCTCCTGGTGAAGCAGAAGCGTCTGGCCAAGACGACGCCCATCCCCTGCATCGTACGGGATGCCACTTCCGCGATCCTCGCCGAAGACGACTCGCTCGCTGAGAACATGCAGCGTGCAGCCCTGCATCCGCTCGACCAGTTCCGCGCCTTCGTTGCTTTGCGGGAGAAGGGTCAAGGCGATGAAGAGATCGCAGCCGCCTTCTTCGTCACGCCGCAGGTGGTGAAGCAGCGCCTGAAACTCGCCGCCGTGGCCCCTGCCCTGCTCGAGCTCTACGCCGAGGACGAGATGACGCTGGAGCAGCTGATGGCCTTCACGGTCAATCCGGATCACGAGCGTCAGATTCAAGTCTGGGAGGCGATCAAGTCTTCGTGGAACAAGGAGCCCTATCAGATCCGGCGGATGCTGACGGAAACCTCGGTGCGGGCATCGGACCGGCGCGCCGTCTTTGTCGGCGTCGAGTCGTACGAGGCGGCGGGCGGCACTATGTTGCATGACCTCTTCCAAGGCGATGACGGCGGTTGGCTAGAAGATCCTGCCCTGCTCGATCGTCTGGTCAGCGAAAAGCTTCAGGCTGAAGCCGAAGCGATTGCGACCGAAGGTTGGAAATGGATCGAGGTCTCGCTCGACCTGCCCTATGGCTACAGCCACGGTTTGCGGCGGCTAAGCGGAGACCCGGCGCCGATGACGGATGACGAAGGCGCGGCCCATGCCAAGCTGCTTGCCGAGTACCGGGCGCTCGAAGAGCAATACGAGGGCCAGGATGAATTCCCCGAAGAGATCGACGCGCGACTTGGCGAGTTGGAAGTCGCGATGGAGAAGCTCGAGGCCCGGCCGCTGATCTTCGACGATGAGGAGATCGCACGGGCAGGGGCGTTCGTGACGCTTGACCGCTATGGCGAGCTTGCCGTTTATCGGGGCTTCGTGCGGCCCGAGGATGAGCCTCGGGAAGATGCCGACGTCCACAGCGGTGAACAGGCGGCAGACGGGCAGGGCGTTGAGCTTTCAGCGGGGAGCAATGTGGATGGTATCGGCCACGGCACGGTGATCACCTCTGCCGGTCAGGCGCTTGGTGCCAACGTGCCTGACGACGAGGACGATGGTGCACTGAAGCCCTTGCCCGAGCGGCTGATCATGGAGCTGACGGCGCACCGGACATTGGCACTGCGCGAAGCTGTCGGTCGCTCCCCTGACGTCGCGTTGACGCTGCTGCTCCTGAAGCTCGTGGGTGACACCTTCCGGACGTCCAGTTCGGCGGGCAGCTGCCTCGAGGCTTCGGTCCGTCACGTCTACATGTCGGCGCAGGCGAGCGACCTGAAGGACAGCGTGGTGGCCAAGCTGGTGGACGATCGCCACGCGGAGTGGGAGACCGACCTTCCGCTTGGGGACGATGCCGCTCTCTGGGATTACCTGACCTCCCTCGATCAGGTGAGCCGGCTGTCCCTGCTCGCGCATTGCCTCAGCTTCGGGATCAACGCGCTCCACGAGAAGGTGAACCCCTATGGTGCTGGTATCTCGGCCTGCGGTTTGACAAGGCGGATGACCCAGTCCGACTTGGTCGCACAGGCGGTCGAACTCGACATGGTCGAGGCGGGCTGGAAGCCGACGGCCGATACCTACCTGAACCGCGTGCCCAAGGTGCGGATCCTCGAGGCTGTGCGCGAGGCGAAAGGGGAGGGGACGGCGCAGCTCCTCGATCATCTGAAGAAGGGCGAGATGGCGACCGAAGCCGAGCGTCTCTTGAAAGGCAGCGGCTGGTTGCCGGAGGTTCTTCGCCGTCACGACCTCGAGGCACTCGACGGTGTGGAAGGGCAGGGGGCGTCTGACTCCGACACCGAGCAGGCCGAAGATGTCGACCTGCCCGCCTTCCTTACAGCGGACTTGCCGAGCAATGAGGCATCGATGATGGCCGCGGAGTGATCTGCGCCATCCGAGGGCGGGGAAACCCGCCCTCAATCACATAAAAATCAACAATATCAATAAGATGAATGCAATTTTGTGCATTCAGAATGAGGAATCATGTCTGCAACCACCATTCTCGACACCGCGCCCCTGGGGGCGCTCATTCGCTACACCGACAACAGTCCGAAACCGCCTGCGCGGTTCACGAAGAAACTCGCGGCCTGGGAGCGCTCGAACGGCGTTGGCCGTCTCGTCAAGAAGGAGCCGCCACGACCCTATCCGACCTGGACGGCGCCGGCGTCGTTCACGCTGCACGAGGGGAACTTCTCCTCGGACGGGGTCATACTCGTGACGATCATGCGGACCCATTCGGCGGATAGCGCCTTGACCTTCGAGGTCGCTGAGGAACCACAGCCCGGGCAGGTGCGTGTCCTTTTGGATTTCGGCGGTTGCACGGAGCTGCTCCACCTGGCCGAGTCTGTCACGGCTGCGGAACTCTGGATCGCCAGAGAAGGCTATCGTAACGCGCGGCTGGAGATTGTCGGCAGCGAGGACGGCGATAGGGCAGGGAACGCAGAACTCGCCGCCTGAGCCTGAAAAATCCAAGGGGCCCGCCAAAGTGCGGGCCTCTCACCAATCACGACCCTGTCCTGCGAGATCGCGGGGCACCATAGGATCCAATTCAACACGGAAGGAGGTCTTCTACCAAATGTCTGCCGGGAGGCTGGCAGCGATAGCATCAGCGGGACACCCGGCTCCAGTCAGCGGTCGCACCATCCCCCGCTCGCCATTCCCTTCCTTGCCCCGAATCCTGTCTTCGAGATCAACCCGCGTATGTGGAACGGCCCGCGGTGCAAGGATGCTTTTCAGTCGATTTCACCACATGAGGACGGTGCGGTCACCGAATGGCACCGCATCACCTGCTTCAACGGTCTCGGCAAGACGGTCGCCGAGCATTGCGAAAAGGGCATGAAGGTCCTCGTCCACGGCCGCATCCACTACACCAAATGGATCGACAGCATGGGGAACGACCGCTACGGCTGCGAGATCATCGCCGAGAAGGTCGACTTCCTGAGCCGCCCGAAGTCGGCCGAGAACGAAAACCCCGAGCTGGTCGACCGCGACGACGAGATCCCGTTCTGAGGAACGGGGTCTCCCCCTTCGGGCCCGGCGGGTTACCCCGCCGGGTTTGGCGGATTGCCGCGAGGCGGTTTGGTGCCCATCTTTCTGATGCTGCACCAAGCGAAAACTCCCTCTAACCTCAGCATGCCGACACTGGACATCATGGGGAAAGATCATTTGATCTTTCTAACGACTTCGGTCCTTCCGCGCTCTCATTTTTGTTGGTGATGTCGGTACATGGTGTTGCATTGCTTTGCAGCAACACAACCAGTAGTATTGCGCCTGATTAGGAGTGACAGCAGATGAAATTGTCCAGGTTCAGAGTTTCCAATTTCCGGTCCGTGTCTGACAGCGGTTGGCTTGAGGCCGACGACGTGACAGCGCTGATTGGGGTCAATGAGTCTGGTAAGACGAATTTGCTGCTGCCACTTTGGAAGCTCAAGCCTGCCCAAGACGGTGAGATCCAACCGACGTCTGACTATCCGAAAACGATGTTCGGAGAAATCCGCAACGCGCCGGGCGACTATCACTTCATCGAAGCCGAGTTCGATACGGGTGCTTCCGGCGCTGCCATCGCGCAAGCCGCAGGTATTTCGGCTGAGATCGCTGAGACTGTCCGCGTCACGCGCTTCTTCGACGGTCACTACGACATCGAATTTCCAAAGCACCAACGGATCACCACCGTTACGCGGGAGTGGCTCGCGGGCAAGCTAACTGGGGCCGCAGGCGCAGTTGAAGCCGCGCAGGCTCTCAAGAAGGAATCCGAGCTGCAGCCTCAGTTGGTTCAAGGCCTCAGGGCCACCTCTGATGCGCTGCCCGACACGGAGAACCTTGGAGCGGTTCAATTGCGCGCGGCCATCAAGGCAGTCGATGGGCTAATACCCGAAGAGCCAGCAGAGACCAGCGTTATTGTCCCGTTGGTCAGGCAACTGGCATCAGAACTAGGCGACCAGCTCCGCGTGCTGATGACACCGCCACCAGGCCGTGTCGAAGGCGTTGAAGCAGTAGTCGTGAACGCAATCCCGCCATTTGTCTATTACTCCAACTACGGCAACCTCGATTCAGAAATCTACCTGCCGCATGTTGTTGAGAACCTCGTGCGACAGGATTTGGGGGCGAAAGAAGCCGCAAAGGCGAGAACGCTGCGGGTGCTGTTCAGCTTCGTACAGTTGGAGGCAAAGGAAATCTTAGAACTTGGACGTGACTTCAAAGAGGTGAATGGCCAGAATCGAGAGCCAACCGCAGATGAGATTGCCGCCATCGCGGAGCAAAAACGGACGCGCTCAATCCTGCTGCAATCCGCGGGCGCAACTCTGACCACTCGCTTTCGGGATTGGTGGAAGCAAGGCGATTACCGCTTCCGTTTTGAGGCGGACGGAAATCATTTTCGTATTTGGGTTGCTGACGACCGGCGTCCAACTGAGGTAGAACTTGAGAACCGAAGCACGGGTTTGCAGTGGTTCCTGAGTTTCTATCTTGTCTTCCTTGTCGAAAGCCGAGGCGACCACAAAAAAGCGGTGCTGCTCCTCGACGAACCAGGTGTGTCGCTGCACCCGCTTGCCCAACGTGACCTCTCTGCGTTCTTTGAAAGTCTGTCCCAGACCAACCAGATCATCTATACATCGCACTCGCCCTTCCTGGTCGATGCGGATCGACTTGAGAGGGCTCGTAAAGTCTATGTAGCGGCGGACGGCACCACGAAGGCGACACCAAATCTGCGACATAGCGAAGGCCGGGATGAGCAGGCGGGCGCGGCGTATGCCGTCCATTCTGCACTGAACCTGAGCGTCGCTGAGAGCCTACTTGTTGGTTGTCGGCCCGTGCTGGTCGAAGGCCCGTCGGATCAGCATTACCTGACTGCAATCAAGGCTCTCTTGGTCTCCGGCGCGAAAATTACGCCCAAACGAGAATTGGTCTTCCCACCCTCTGGCGGAACGAAGACAGCGCGTGTAGTGGCCAGCATCCTCACTGGTCGCGACGAAGTTCTGCCGATGATGCTGCTCGACGACGATGGTCCTGGCCGACAGATGCGCGCCAACTTGGCTCAGGGTCTGTATGCGGAAAGCCCGGACAAGGTGCTTAACGTCGCAGCCCATGTCGGCTACGAGCGTGCCGAGATCGAAGACCTGATACCATTTGACATCATCGCCGACGAACTGGACCGAATGGAACGCGAACCTGACGTTAGGTTCGCGGACGTTGTGCAGGCAGGCCTGCCAATTGTGGGCCAGATCGAAGCCTGGGCACAGGCGCAGGGCGTGCAACTTGACGAACATTGGAAAGTGCCGCTGTCGATCAAGGTCAAACAACGTATGCTGACACGGGGATTGAACGCGATCCCGCCGGATGTGGTGGTTCGGTGGGTCGGGTTGTTCGAGGCATTCTCGCCGCAAGACGCACCGTAGTGGCGCCTGAAGGCGCGCGTGGTAAGTGCAAAAAAGCTACCTTCGGTTCGAAACAACATCAACACCAGCTTGGTCCCGTATTGCTCGGACTTTTTAAAGAGTGAGAGGCGAGCCGGTTTCCCAGTGACAGGTTGAAGGCTGGGAGAGTGGCTCCCGGGTAAGCGCCGTCTCCGTCCCATTGGGATTTGGGGTGCGCTTGGGAGCGCGAGTTGGGTGCGTTGGGGGGCGAGTGCCGGTTAGTGAAGCTCACAATGAGCTCAGCCGGGAGTCCCGGATGTGCTCATTGTGAGGTCTTGGTCGCTGCCGCGTAGGCCCATGGCATCAAGGCGTCTATGTCCTTGTCGAGGTGGCCGGTGGCGATGCTTGTGAAGAGATCGCGCAGGTAGGCGTAAGGCTCCACGTCGTTCAGCTTGCAGGTGCCGATCAGGCTGGCGAAGCGGGCCCAGTTGCGGCCACCCTCGTCGTGGCCGGCGAAGAGCGCATTGCGGCGGTTCATGGCCGGGCTGCGGATGGCGTTCTCGACCAGGTTGGAGTCCATGTCGACATGGCCATCGTCGAGGAACAGCCGGAAGCCGTCCTGGCGGCGCAGCATGTAGTGCAGGGCCTTGCCGAGATCCGACTTGCGCGAGGTCCGGTCGGCCTGGGCGGCGAGCCAGGCGAAGAATTTATCGACCAGGGGGCGGGACTGCTCCTGCCGGATGGTGCGGCGCAGGCCGGCATCCTTGCCGCGGATGGCGGCCTCGATCCGATAGAGCGCGGCGATGCGCGCCAGCGCCTCGTCGACAATGGGCGAGCCGGCCTTCGGTCTGGCCGCGATGAGCTTCCTGCGGCCGTGCGACCAGCAGAACGCCAGCGCAAGCGGCTTGCCGCCCTTCCGGTCGGGCTTGGCCAGATGGGTGTAGCCGCCATAGGCGTCGACCTGAATCGTCCCGTCGAACCCGTCGAGGATCTCGTCGGCGTTCTCGCCGGCGCGGCCCGGGCGATAGTGGAACACCACGCCGGGCGGGGCGGGACCGCCCCAACCGCGATCGTCACGTAGCACCGCCCAGAGATATCCGGTCTTCGTCTTGCCGCGCCCTGGGTCCAGGACCGGGGCTGTGGTCTCGTCGACATAGAGGCGGGTGCCGCCGGTCTTCAGAAGCACCGTCATGCGCTCGACCACGGGCGCGATCAGCGCGCCGGTCCGGCCCATCCAGTCGGCCAGCACCGAGCGGTCGATGGGCACCCCGTGCCGGGCCATGACCAGCGACTGCCGGTTCAAGGGCATGTGTTCAGAATGCTTGGCGACCGCGATCTGCGCGAGCAGCGCCTCGGTAGGCCAGCTGCCTTCGAGCAGATGCGCCGGGGCTTTTGCCTGCACCACACCGGCCCGGCCCTTGGGGCAGGCGTATCTGGGTCGCACCGTGACGATCACCTGATACCGCGCGGGGATGCAATCCAGCCGCTTGCTGCGGTCCTCGCCGATCCGGACCATGTCGCCACAGCCACAAGGACAGGCGATGCTGTCGGGCTCGACCACCCGCTCCACATGCGGCAGGCCTTCGGGCAGCGCCCGGGCTTTGCGCGGTTTACGCCGAGCTTTCTTCTCGGGATCGAGCGTGCTGGCGGCGATCTTCTCTTCGACCGCAGCGATGCGCGCCTCGGTCTCGGCGATGGCAGTCTCGAGGTCTTCCAGTGCCAGGTCCAGCTGGGCGGGGTCCAGCTTCTCGGACTTCGGCCCGAACTTCGCGCGGCGATACTGCTGGATCTGGCCTTCCAGCGTCACCACCAGCTCCTTGAGCTCGGCGATGAACGCCTCCTTCTCGGCCACCACCGCTTGCTCGTGCTGGCGTGCCGCGCGTTCGACCGAGGCCTCGAACCGGGCGGCCTCCAGCGCCTCGTGCTGCGCTGCAAAGGCCGCCACCACCTCGGGCGGGAGGTCAGGAAAGCGGCTCAGATCGAGGGGCTGCGACATGGCCCTTTCTATCCGATCCCGGCAGGGAAGCCCAACAAAACAACGCCCGGAACGACGACCTGAGTCACCCCGCCGCAGTCGGCACCGTCACCCGCTGCGCCATCACCCGCCGCCAATCCAGGCCCTCGACCAGCGCCTCGCATTGCGCCCGTGACAGCCGCATCACCCCGTCCTGAACCTTCGGCCAGGCGAACTTGCCCTGCTCCAGGACCTTATACACCAGCACCATGCCGGTGCCGTCCCACACCAGGATCTTCAATCTGTCGCCGCGCTTCGATCGGAAGATCACCATCACCCCGGAATGCGGATCGAGCCGCAGCGTGTTCTGAACGATCAGTGCCAGCGCCTGATGACCGCAACGGAAGTCCACCGGTCGGGTCGCCACCAGGATCGGCAGCCGCTGCCCGGCGACGATCATGCCGACCTGCGCAGCGCACGCACAAGCGCCGCCGCCCGCTCCGCCGACACGTCGCCCGGCACGCGGACAATAATTCCGTCGCCAATCTCGATTCCGACGACCCCTTCGGCACCGCGCGCGGCATCAGGCGAGGCATCCACCTCGTCATCTACCGACACCGGCACGAACGCCGGCACCACGGTCGCGCCTACCGCCTCCATGGCATCCGCCGGCAGCGCCAGAAGCCCCTGTCGCGCCTGGCGCCGCCAGTCCGAGAGCTGATGCGGCGCAAGATCATGCCGCTGCGCGACATCCACAACTCGCACCCCGGGCTGGAAACTCTCCGCCACGATCCGGGCCTTCACCGCCTCAGGCCAGCGCCGATACCCCCGCGTCCGACGAACCACCTCGACACGACCAACGAACCCGTCGCCACCATCCGCCACCATCGCCCCCTTGCAGAAAACCACAAAGAGGCTCGCTCCTACGCAGCTCGCAGGAAACCCACGATATCAATGGGCTGGAGACGGCGCATACGCTCCCGGCGCCTGTCGCGGAGGAATGCCGATGGGCGTTGTGGAAGTACTGGATCCGGTTCGGCCGACGCGGGCTGGTGGCTGGAAAGTGGATGTGAGCCGGGGTGACCGGAATGGGCGGGTGTCGTCCGAATGGTTCAACAGGCCGGATGACGAGCGGTACCTGTCGCTCGACGATCTCTGGGCCAATGTGAAGGGTCGCTCTGAGCGCAGCCGCAGCCGGGTGGTGCAAACCGCCGACATCCGTGTCGAGGCAGCGCGCGACAGTGCAGAGCGGCTGCACTTGGTCCTGCCGAAAGCGCATGAGCCGGTCGCACCCACGCACTGGGCCTTCGGCCAGCTTGCCAGCATCGTCGGTGCCCCGGCATCCTACCTGCGGCAGCTTCCCGCGCCACTGGCGGGGATCAACCTGCAGTACGGTCTGACCAACCACCGCGCCGAGCAGGTGAAGACTTTCGAGACGGAAGACGGCCGGACCGAACTGTGAACCGCGCCGGGTTTGCCGGAGGCTCCAACTCCTGAGTAAGGTGGAGCATCATGAGCAAGACAACGAACAAGTTTTCTCCGGAAGTGCGTGAACGCGCGGTGCGGTTGGTCCTGGACAATGAGGGTCAGCATGGATCGCGGTGGCAGGCAGTCATGTCGATTTCGGCGAAGATCGGCTGTGCGCCGCAGACCTTGAACGATTGGGTCAAGAAGGCCGAGGTTGATAGCGGCAAGCGTCCGGGCGTCTCCAGCGAGATGGCCGAGAAGATGAAGGCGCTGGAACGCGAGAACCGCGAGTTGCGCCAGGCGAACGAGATCCTTCGCAAGGCGTCAGCATATTTTGCGATGGCGGAGCTCGACCGCCGGTCGAAGTGATGGTGGGTTTCATCGACGCGCACCGGGATGCGCACGGGGTCGAGCCGATCTGCGACGTGCTGCCGATCGCCCCGTCCACCTATTATGATCACCTTGCGAAGCGGGCCGATCCGTCTCGGCTGTCGGATCGGGCACGTCGGGACGAAGCGCTGCGCCCCGAGATCCTGCGCGTGTTCGAAGAGAACTGGCGGGTCTATGGTGTCCGGAAGGTCTGGCGACAGCTTGGCCGTGAGGGCTTCGATGTCGCGCGATGCACGGTGGCACGGCTGATGAAGAGCATGGGTATTCAGGGCATTATCCGCGGCAAGCCGCACAGGACGACGATCCCGGACAAGAAAGCTCCCTGTCCGCTGGACAAGGTGAACCGCCAGTTCCGCGTTCCGGCCCCGAACATGCTGTGGGTGTCGGATTTCACCTATGTCGCCACCTGGAAGGGTTTCGTCTATGTCGCCTTTGTCATCGATGCCTATGCTCGCAAGATCGTTGGCTGGCGCGTCAGCAGTTCGGCGCATGCGGGGTTCGTTCTCGATGCCCTAGAGCAGGCGGTGCATGATCGCCGCCCGGGAAAGGGCATGGGGCTGGTTCACCACAGCGACAGGGGCTCGCAATACCTGTCTATTCGCTACACTGAGCGCTTGGCGGAGGCCGGTATCGAACCCTCGGTGGGCAGCGTCGGCGACAGTTACGACAACGCCTTGGCCGAGACGATCAATGGCCTGTTCAAGGCGGAGGTCATCCACCGCCGTGGCCCATGGCGCAGCTTGGAAGCCGTGGAATACGCGACGCTCGAATGGGTGGACTGGTTCAACAACCGCCGTCTTCTCGAGCCCATAGGGAACATCCCGCCCGCAGAAGCCGAGGCCAACTTCTATGCAGCTCTGGAAACTGAAGCCATGGCTGCGTAACTAACGTCAATCAGCCTCCGGAAAACCCGGCGCGGTTCACTGGCGGTGCAGGAGATGTTCGGGCTCGACCCGTTCTGCGGGGCGGTCTTCGTCTTCCGGGCGAAGCGGGCAGATCGTATCAAGATGCTGGTCTGGGACCAGACCGGGATGGTGCTCGTTCACAAGCGCCTCGAGGGCGGCAAGTTCGTCTGGCCGCAGGTGCGGGATGGGGTGATGCGCCTGTCCTCGGCGCAGCTGGCGGCGCTGTTCGAGGGGTTGGACTGGAGACTGGTAAGACCCGAGCGGGTGCGCCGCCCGCTGGTTGCAGGGTAAGTGCGTCCGACGCACTGGAGGCCCCGTTTTTACTGGCCAGAACGGCATCAGCGTGATTCACTTCAGGCATGGATGCCGACACTCTCAGCCGCGAGAACGCTCATCTGAAGGCCCGCCTCGCGGAGGTCGAGGCAGCGCTCGCGGAGGTGCAGGAGGCAAACCGCCGGCTGGAGGGTATCCTGCGCACCTCGCAGCGCGAGCGCTTTGGCAAGAGTTCCGAGAAGTTGTCACCCGACCAGTTCAATTTGCCGCTCGAGGACGCCGAACTGGCCCAGGGCGTGCTTGAGGCCGCACAGGAGAAGGCTGAAGCCGCGCTTGCCCGGGCGCGAGGGGAAGAACCTCGCAAGCCCGCGCGCAACCGTGGGCATCTGCCGGCGCATCTGCCCCGGGTCGAGCGCGTGATCGAGCCGGCCAGCACCCTTTGCCCCTGCGGTTGTGGTGAGATGGCCCGGATCGGGGAGGATGTCTCCGAGCGGCTCGACGTGATCCCGGCGCAGTTCCAGGTTCTTGTGACGCGGCGCCCCAGATATGCCTGTCGCCGCTGCTCGCAGGCCGTAGTGCAGGCTCATGCGCCCGAGCACGTCGTGCCGGGCGGCCTGCCCACCGAGCGGCTGATCGCATGGATCATCATCTCGAAGTTCGGCGACCACCTTCCGTTTTACCGCCAGGCGGGGATCTTCGAGCGGCAGGGGCTCCACCTCGACCGCGGCACACTCGGCAATTGGGTCGGCCGCGCCTGCTTCCACCTGATGCCCGTGATCGACCACATGAAGGTCCACCTGCGCGTCGCCGACCGGATCTTCGTCGACGAGACCCGCGCGCCTGTTCTGGAGCCGGGCCGGAAGGCCACCAAGAGCGGCTACTTCTGGGCCGTCGTATCCGACGATCGCGGGCATGGCGGTGCCGGCCCGCCCCTCGTGCTGTTCCACTACGCTCCCGGTCGGGGACGGGAACATCCGCTTAGGTTCCTGGCCGGATACCGCGGCCGGTTCCTGCAATGCGACGCCTACCAATCCTACAATGCGCTGACCGAGATCACGCGCGATGAGGGGCCGTGGCAGCTGGTCTATTGCTGGACCCACGTCCGCCGCCGCTTCGTCAAACGCGTCGAGAGCGATGGCTCGCCCATCGCCGAGGAGATGCTGCGCCAGATCGCATTGCTGTATCAGATCGAAAAGACCGTGCGCGGCAAGGACCCGGCCGTCCGCATGGCCACCCGACGCGAGCAATCCGCCCCGATCATCTCCGCGCTCAAGCCCTGGCTGGAGACCCAGCTCTCGCGCATCCCGCGGAAGTCCCTGCTGGCCGAGGATATCCGCTACACCCTCGCGCACTGGCCCGGCCTGATCCGCTTTATCGACGATGGCACCCTCGAGCTGGACACCAACCCGGTCGAAAACCAGATCCGTCCGATCGCGAGTGGTGAGTCATTGTGCCCCTCTTCTTCAAGTATCTGGAAACATTTGAAGTTGGTCTCGGCTAACGGTGTGACGCGGGCGCCCTTTCTGCCGGAGGGCCTTGATGACGTCATCATTCTCAAGATCATCGGCCCGGATTTGCCATGGCGCGCCCGGAACGACCTGCTCGGCAGGCAGGATCCCGTCCTGGATCATCCGCCGCACGACATGGCTGGTCACCCCGAGTTTTGCCGCGGCCTCGCGCATTGTGAGCCATGCTCCGTCCTTCTCGGCCGAGCGAAAGGCGTGGATCCCGCGGACCCTGCGGATGGAGGCCACCCGGTGCGCCGTCCATGTCTTGTCCTGGCCGGTCCGCACGCCCATCCGGTTCAAGGTTGCCGCGATATCGGCGTCGGAAAAGCGCGTTGCCATGCTTTCCATCACGACAAGGGCCTGCTCAGGCGTCTGGCAACCGTGCTCCCCCGTCCGTGGCTTGCGCACCCGCAATTGCGAATGCTGACCGCCTTGCCAGTGGATCGTCAGCACGACCTCCCGTGTCGCGTCATCGACATCGGCGATGATGTCCGGGATCAGCGCCCGGATCAGTTGCTGGCGGCTTCGGGTCGTGACGCCCTGCGCCGACCAGGCTGCGGAGAGGTCCGCCGCCAAGCCCTCGAAGTCGGGCATCGGCGCGGTCGGGTCCAAGGTATCCGTTGCGGCAAGGCGCGCCCGGCAAGCCTCGACGCGCCGCAACGCAGCTTCCCAATGCTTCTCGAGCTGGGCTGCGATAAGCCGGTTCTCCGGGTCGCAGGCGGCATAGCGCCGTTCCGCCAGCGAAGCATCGTATTCTGACTGCTGCAGGTCGAGTTCGGCTACGCGCCGGCGCTCGGCCTCTCCTTCCCTGTGCATTCGCTCCGCCTCCAGCGCGGCCTCGATCGCCATCGGCTCGACCACGCGCAGTATCTCCGATGCGATCGCGGCGTCCACACGGGATCCGCCGAAGCTGAGGCAGCGCGGTAGGCCGAGCATGAGATTGGGCCGGTCGCAGCGATAGGTCGGACGCCCCGGCGGGGCGCCGGCATAGGCGACCGCCAGGCCGCGGCCACAGCGCCCGCAGGTCAGCATGCCCGCGAGAAGGGCACGGCCGCCACGCCCGGACTTCTGCCCGCCCGCCCGTCCATAGGCATTGGCTGCGAGCAGCATCTGGTTCCGCTCGTATTCCGCCCAGTCGATATAGGCGGCATGATGATCGCGGATCAGCACGTCCCACGCCTCCGGCGGCTTGCCATGGCCGTAGGACTTACGGGCGCGGCCGTCGACCAGTTCGATGCGCTTCTCACTCTTTCCATAGACATAGGCCCCTGCGTAGAAGGGATTCTTCAGCAGCCCGATGACATTGCGGTAGCGGATCGCTGTCCAGTCGAAGGAGGTCAGGCGTTTGCCGTCCGAGGGGCGTGGAAAGAACACCCCCTCCGCCGCCAGCGACAGATGCGTCTGCCGTGCGCTGCCGAGCTGGCGAAACCGCTCGAAGATCAGCCGGATTACCTGCTGGAGCCGGAAGTCAGGATCGAGACCGAGGCCGACCTCGCGATGCCAGATATAGCCGATCGGCACGCTGATCCGAAGTTCGCCACGGCGCGCCTTCGCCCGGGCGGCGTCAAGCATGCGCGCCCGGATCACCCCGAGCTCGAACTCGCTGATGCTGCCCTTCATGCCGAGCAGCAGGCGGTCGTTCGGCAGGCAGGGATCGTAGATGCCATCGAGGTCGATGACACGCGCCTCGACAAGCCCGCACAGTTCGAGCAGGTGGTGCCAGTCCCTGCCGTTGCGCGCCAGCCGCGAAGCGTCAAAGCAGAGCACGGCGCCGACTTCCCCGGCGCACAAGGCGGCGACAAGCTTCTCGAAGCCGGGCCGGGCCACCATGCCGCTGGCGGAGCGGCCGAGATCGTCGTCGATCACATCCACGGTCCTGAAACCACGACGACGCGCGACCTCGACCAGTTCATATTGCCGTCGCCGGCTCTCGGTGTTGAGCTCCACCTGGGCCGGGGTCGATTGGCGCACATAGACCACCGCCTTGCGCTGCAGGATGGCCGGTGGAAGGAGATCACCGTCCATCATCGTCTTGCTCCAACTTGCTCGTTCCCGCCGCTTCGGCCAGCAGAATGGCCAGGCGCGTCAATACCTGCTGGCGCTCCCGTGGGCTCATTCCGCGCAACCGCTCCGAGTCGAACTGCATCTGCAGTTGCCTGGGGCTCGACGGCCCGGTGGGCAGGTCTTGCATCGGTCTGTTCCTTTCCGGCGATGACATCACCGGAAGAGCTTCGCCGAAGACCGCGCCGAGTCAGAAGGTCATCGAGATCCGACAGGGCCGCGAGCGATACGCGCGGTGTGCCGAGGTTCATGCCCGCGCAGGCTACCGGATCGAGCATCCATGCGGCCACGACCGTAAATATCCCAGGCAGCACCTCGATATGGAAGAACTGACCGGACTTGCGTCGGTCGACACGCTCGACCCGAAACTGTCGGCCGAAAAGCGCGTGCCACCGGTAATGCACCTCAACAAATTGCCCGACATGGGCAGAATGAACGGGTGATGGCGCTGACCCGGAAGAACGCCCTCTTCGCCGGGAACGAAATCGGCGCCGAGAACTGGGCCATGCTCGCCTCGCTGGTTGCCACCTGCAAGCTGTCCGGCGTGAACCCCGTCGACTACCTCGCCGATACCCTCCGCCGCGATCCGCGCCCGCTCCGACTTCGTGCGCCGCCGGCGCCCGGTCGGCCCCTCGATCACCTCCAGCCGCGAAACCCCGCCGCCCAAGGAGCCGTCCAAATGGACGCCAACTTTGCCGTCTCGTTCCAAGCCAACACCTCCGACACTCATGCGCACAGAGAATGGCCCGGTCAGATCAGAAGCGGCAGGAGGGGATCAGCGTCGCGCTTACGGTAGTTGAACGGTCTCACGCGACATCTGCGAACTGGATCCCCTTATCAGTCAAAATTGTGTGCACCTAGCATGGCACGGCCTTGAGCATGTGCTGAAGGAACTCGGAAGCCGTCTTTCTGTCAGCAGTTGCAATGAGTTGAGCGACGGCGAACTTGGCTGTGCGGTCAATGCCAACGAACAGATACAGCTTGCCCTTGGCGGTCTGCACCTCGGCGATGTTGAACTCGAAGAAGCCGATGGGGTAGCGTTTGAACTTCTGGCGCTTCGGCTTGTCGCCTTCGATATCCGGCAGGCGCGAGATACCGTGACGCTGCAGACAGCGGTGCAGCGCCGACCTGTCAGGTGGGGGATCGAGGGCTGCAGGGCATAAAGGCAGTCGTCCAGCTGCAACAGGGTGTGCCGCCGGAAGGCGACGACAATTGCCTCCTCAGCCTCGGACCGAACCGTCAAACGCGGCTCCGTCGGACCGATCTTCATGTCCTCAGCCGTGGCCCGCTTCCGCCACTTCGCAACAGTCTTCGGATTAATCCCAGCTCCCGGCTCAGCTACGAGAGCGAAGGTTACGATCGCCGTATTGCTGCTCTGACAGGGTGCGTGGTCGTGTCGCTGCCGTGACGAACTTGTCCCATACTGCTTCCTCCCATTCCCGGGAAAGGATTGCACCATGAAACCGTGGGATCAAGAACTTAGCCGGAGAGGGTAGCCGTCCTCAATTTCTCCCAAGCGGACTTTGCGAAGGTCACTTTGCAAAGAACTTCCTGCGGATTAGGTTTGCGATCACGCGATCGGCCACACGGGTGCAGCGCGCGCCGTCGAAGGGAAAGATCGATTCGAAACCGCCCATCAGACGGGCTTCAAGCTCAGCGCGCAGGCGCTTGCGTGCGCGGTAAAGCCGTGTCCTGACCGTGATCGGGTTCAGTAACAAGGTCCGCGCGATGGCCAGCAGGCCCAGTCCCTCTACCTCGTGAAGCAGAAAGACCAGTCTCAGTTCAGTCGGCAGGCCGGCAACCGCAGCCTCCAGCAAGGTGGAAATTTGCGACCGGCCAAGCGCCTCTTCGCTGCCTTCAAAGCCGTTGCCGGGAAAGACCACGACGGCGCTGTCGGTCGCATCCCGTTCAAGCACAGTATCATACTCCTCTTGGGGCCGGGCAGCACGGGCGCGCATTCGCGCAGCGTTGATGGTGATGCGAATGAGCCATGTTGAAAAGCGCGACTCGCCGCGAAACTGATCCAGCCGGGTGAAGGCCGCAAGATAGGCGTCTTGCACCGCATCTTCGGCCTCGGCATTCGTATCGAGGATCCCGCGCGCGACCCGGAAAAGCCGAGGATTGAGGCGGCGGACAAGCTCGCGCACCGCCGCCTCGTCCTGCGCCCGCGCCGCCAATACCAGCGTCGCTTCCTCCACTTCGCGCAGGCTATAGGCCGGGGGCGGACGTGGAGCGAGCGTCATGGCCGACCCGGAGGCATCACTCGCCCGGTCTGCAGAATGGCCTCGACGGACGGAAATCCGTCGAGTGCAACGGCGGGCAGATCGCTCGCCTCGGTTGCCGCCCCTTGCCAACCTTCGTCACCCGGCCTTCCGACAACGATCCGGCCGACCATCCCTGCGTGTTCATGCGGGAGGCAATAGAAGTCATAAACGCCGGGAACGGTCAGCAGGACCTCAAAACTGTCGCCGGGCAGCAGGAAGTCGCTATCCCAGGGCGCCGCCCCCGTTGGAATGCGTTGCGGCCGGTCAAACAGGGTGGGGTGATAGCAGGTTGAGGTGTGGCTGTTACCGGGATCGAGGTTTACAAAGCGCAGCGTCGTGCCAGCGGCAACCGCAAGCCCGACCGGGGCGAACCAGACATGCTCGCCCCGTGACGTGCCCTGCATCCTGATCTCTTCCAGCGGACCCGCAAGCACGAAGGCTGGCCCGATGAGAGCGACGACGCCGCCCCCACCAACCGCCAGCACCTGCCGACGGTTCGGCATCACTCTGCCAGCCTCGCCTTGGCATCCGCGCCGTGGAACAGCACGACATGCGCGTGCGGCTTTTCCACACCGGGATGCCCGGCGTTGTAATAGATGTCGACGGATGAAACCTCATTCGACCCGACGGCCAGATCGTTGTAGGACGTGCCGCCCTGCAAATCCTCGATCGGGGTCATGAATATCGTGGCGGCCAGTTTTCCGTCCCGATCATAGCCAAGAAAGGGCCCTGCCGGCAGGGTCGCGGGATCGACGAAAAGCGTGCCGAGTCCGGGCAGGAAGTCAGGCAACGGCACAAGTTCGCTGACCTTGGCATAGGGTGCAGGCGGCGGCGCGTCCTCTGGGACACTTTCGGCATGGGCAAGGCCGGGGACCGCGAGCATCAGGGCGATTCCAAGGGTTGCGGCAGACAGGTTGAGGAACATGGTCGTCTCCGTGGTTGATCGAGACCCTTTCGTGCGGTCTCGACTATTGGATGCGACAGCGTCCCAATCGTTCCCGGGTTCCGAAGATCTTTTTCGCGGCCCTTCGTGCGTTCTCAGCCGTGAGAATTTGAGGCCGGTCGTGTGCCTTTGGCGTCAAAGGTGCTTTGCTTGAGGATGGCCCCGCCTTCGTCGACCGTTAAACGCAAGACCCGCCCGGAATGACGAAAGGTTAGCCGAAACCGGCCTGCGTCAGCATCAACGCCCTTTTCGCACAGGCTCGTCACCTCTCCGGCGCGCATCCTTTCCTGCAACTGCGCGGGGTCGAGTCCGAAAGCGTTGGCGATCGTGACCGCATCGACCTCGAACCCCTGCGCTGTAACGGTCACCCCAGTCATGTGGCATCGCGCCAGTAGTCGTTCGCGGCGGCGACGGTGGCGAAATGCGTCGCGACCACCTGGCTGACTGCGATCAGCGCCGCGACATCATCGGCATATTCTGGGCGCAGACGGTCGCGCACTGCGGCATCGGGCTGGGTCAGCTTGATCGCCACCCGGGCCAGTTTCACCGCAAGATCATAGCCCTCGGTCGGGGTCTTCGTGATAAGGCTGGGAAGCCAGTCGGACATGGGTATCTCCTTTCGCTGGGGGTTGCGGGATCAGGATGCGGCAGGCGTCACCTTCGGGGTCGCTGAACTGTCCGTTGCGTAGCGCCCAGAAGAAGGCGACCAGCCCGGCAAGGCCCATGCCGATCGACAGCGGGATCAGGAAGCCGATGGTCATAGGGCCTCGCGGTCGATGGCGCGCCAGGCGTGCCAGGTGCCGTGGCCGAGAAGGGGAAAGACCAGAAGCAGCGCGGTAAGGCCGGTCAGGATCGACAGGGCGGTGCCTGCGGTCACGATGGCGCCCCAGGCCAGCATCGGGCGAAGGTTCTGCGCGGTCAGCGCGAAGCTGCGGCCCATCGCGGTCAGTGCATCGCGGCGGGACGAGACCAGCATGGGGAAGGAGAAGACGCTGATCGCGAAGGCGAGGGCTGCGAACAGCCCGCCCACCAGCAGGCCTGTCGCGATCAGCGCCCATCCCCGTGGCGTGGTGAAGGCGTTCTGGAACGCCTCGGACGCGCCGGGGAAGGGTTGAAGCCCGAAGAACAGGGCATAGAGGAGGTCGGCCGCCCTGAGCCAAAAGAGGACGAGGAGGCCAAGGAGAAGGCCAGCCATCGCGATCTGCCCCACCGCGCCGGGTGGCAGGCGCAGGGTGGTCGGCGGCTCGCCCTGGGCAAGGCGGCGGCTTATCTCGTAAAGGCCGACGGCGAGGAACGGGCCGACGATCAGGAAGCCGGACAGCGCGGGCAGGGCCAGGTACAGAAGCCCCCAGGTCGCCAGCGCCCAGATCACTGCCCAGGACAGCGCCACGACTGCAGCCCCGTAGGCGAGGCTTGACCCGGGCGCGCGCGCAAGGTCGCGCCAGCCCTCGGCCAGCCAGTCCAGCGCCACTCGGGCGGGCAGGTGGCGGGCGTGGGGGCTTTCGACCGGGGCGCGTTTCTGAATGGTGGGAAGGGGTTCAAGCATCGGGACCTCAGCAACTGTGCCGGGCGGGGGCGGGGCCGTCGGGCAGGGCGGTGCAGGCGGGCTGCGAGGCGATGGCGGTGACCACCAGGTGGACATTCGCCGCGACGAAGGCCGCGACCACGGCGGCGGCGCCGGCAAGGGCAAGGTGGCGCTGACGGGCGGGGCTCATGGCTTGGCCTGTGGCAGGGTAGAGACGTAGAGGGCGAGAAGGTTGATCTGGGCCGGGGAAAGGCGCTGGCTCCAGGCCGGCATGACGCCGCGGCGGCCGTGGCGCAGGGTGGTCAGGATGGTGGCCTCGTCCTGGCCGTAGATCGCGGATCGGTCGGTCAGCGAGGGCGCCCCGGCCAGAAGCCCGCCGGTGCCGCCGTCGCCGTGGCAGGCGGCGCAGTTCTCGGCAAAGAGGGCGGCGCCAGGGCTGTCGCCGGGGGCCGTGCCCGAGGGCAGGGCAGAGACATAGGCGGCCAGCGCCTGGCGGTCGGCGGGGGCGAGCCAGTCGAAGACGGGCATCTCGGCCAGCCGGCTGTCGTCGGTGGCGTTGATGCCAAGGGTGATCGTCTCGGCCAGGGTTTCGGGGTCGCCGCCCCAAAGCCAGTCGGCGTCGTTCAGCGCCGGAAAGCCGGGACCGCCCTTGCCCGAGGTGCCGTGGCAGGCGGCGCAATTGTCGGCGAAAAGCCGGGCGGCGGCGGGCATGGCCTGGGCCATCAGCAGGTCGTCCGCGGCCAGGGCGGCAAAGTCCGGCTGGGCGAAGCGGGACAGCCAGCCCTGCCGCACCGCGTCCACCGCCTGATAGCCGTCGCGGGCCATGCGGCCCTGGTCCAGCCCCAGAAGGCCGCGCGTGTAATCCCGGCCCGTAGGCCAGGCGGGCAGCAGGACCCAGGCGACGACCGAGTAGAGGAAGGTCAGCAGCAGCGCGATGGCGGCGAGCCTGGGGAAGGGGGTGTTCAGCTCTTGAATACCGCCCCAGTCGTGGCCGGTGGTGTCGTAGCCGGTGACGGGGTCGATGCGGCGGTTGCCGGTGTGGGGGTCGGCACCGGGCAGGGCGTGGGGGTCCGTGGTGTCAGCCATCCGACTGCTCCTGCGGCAGGATCGACCGGGCGGCGCGGTCATGCGCCGCCTTGCGCGAGGGGGCATAGGCCCGGATCGCGACGATCAGCAGGAAGCCAAGCATCCAGATCGGGCCGAAGGTCTTGGCAAGCAGGACAAGGGTATCGTGGCTCATGGCGCGGTGCCTTCCTGGGCCAGATGGGCGGCGGCGGTCTGGGTGCCCAGCGATTGCAGATAGGCGACGACGGCGTCCATCTCGGTCAGCCGGGCGGGGTCGCCGTCAAAGGCGCGCAGGGCCGGGCGGTCGCCGTGGCGGGTGCGGAAAGCCTCGGCCTCGGCGCTGTCGGGGCGGCTTTGCGCCAGCGCGTCGGCCTCGGCCCCCTGGATCATCGCGGCGTCATAGGGCACGCCCAGCCGGGCCAGCACCGCCAGCGCGCCGGCCAACCCCGAGGTGTCCAGGGGCTGCATCAGCCACGGGTATGCCGGCATGATCGAGGCAGGGACCACCGCCCGCGGGTCGGTCAGATGCGCGACCTGCCAGGCGTCGGAGTATTTCCCCCCAACCCGCGCCAGGTCCGGGCCGGTCCGCTTGGACCCCCAGAGCATCGGGTGGTCATAGGCGCTTTCCGAAGCGAGCGAATAGGGGCCATAGCGGTCGATCTCGTCGGCCAGGCTGCGGATCATCTGGCTGTGGCAGGCATAGCAGCCCTCGCGCATGTAGATCTCGCGCCCCGCAAGTTCGAGGGGCGTCAGGGGGCGCAGGTCGGCGGGGATCTCCACCGTCTCGTCGATGGTGAAAAGCGGAGCGATTTCGACCAGTCCGCCGATGGACGCGGCGACGATTATCGCGCCGACCAGGCCCATCGACAGCTTTTCCAGGTTGTAATGCAGGCGCAGGACCATCGGGCTACTCCGCCGGTTGGGCCGCCAGCGGGCGGTCATGGGCCAGGTCGCGGGCGCGGGTCTGGCGCAGGGTGGCGCGGCAGTTCAGGGTGCAAAGCACGGCCCCGGTCAGGAACATCGCCCCGCCGATGGCGCGCAGAAGGTAATAGGGCGCCATCGCCTGGACCGACTGCAGGAAGCTGTAGGACAGCGCCCCGTTCGCGTCATAGGCCCGCCACATCAGCCCCTGCGTGATGCCCGCGTTCCACATCGCCACGACGTAGACGAGGGTTCCCAGCACGGCGAGCCAGAAGTGCCACTCTATCGCGCGGGGCCAGGCCATCGCCTCGCGCCCGGCCAGTTGCGGCACCAGGGTGTAGATCGCGCCGAAGATGATCATGGCGACCCAGCCCAGCGTGCCGGAATGGACGTGCCCCACGGTCCAGTCGGTGTAATGCGAAAGCGAGTTCACCGGGCGGATCGCGAGGAACGAGCCTTCGAACGTGGACAGGCCGTAGAACACGGCGGCCACGAACATGAAGCGCAGCGTGGCGTCGTCGCGCACCTTGGCCCAGGCACCGTTCAGCGTGGCGATGGCATTGCCGGCCGAGGCCCAGCTGGGCACCAGCAGCATGACCGAGAAGGTCATCCCCAGCGTCTGCACCCAGTAGGGCAGGGCGGTGTAGTGCAGGTGGTGCGAGCCGACCCAGATGTAGAAGAACACGATCCCCCAGAAGGACAGGATCGACAGGCGGTAGGACCAGATCGGCCGGCCCGACCGGACGGGCAGGAAGTAATACAGCATCCCCAGGAAGCCCGCCGTCAGGAAGAAGGCCACCGCGTTGTGGCCGTACCACCACTGGATCATCGCATCCTGCACGCCCGACCAGACGGTATAGCTTTTCGCCCCGGCCCAGCTGACCGGCAGGGCGATGTTGTTGACGATGTGCAGCATCGCCACGACCAGGATGAAGGCCATGTAATACCAGTTGGCGACGTAGATATGCGGCTCGGCCCGGCGGGCGAGGGTGCGGAGGTAAAGCGCGAAGTAGATCACCCAGACCACGACCAGCCACAGGTCGGCATACCATTCCGCCTCGGCATATTCCTTGGACTGGGTCGCGCCCATCAGATAGCCGGTGACCGCCCAGGCACAGAACAGGTTATAGCCGATCAGGATGACCCAGGGGCTGACCGCATCGGCCAGCCGGGCGCGCGAGGTGCGTTGCACCACCCAGAACGAGGTCGCGATCAGCGCATTGCCGCCGAAGCCGAAGATGATGCCGGTGGTGTGGACCGGGCGCAGGCGGCCGAAGCTGGTCGCAGGCCAGGGCGGTGTCGCCTCTGGCCAATAGAGCAATGCCGCGACCCAGACGCCCGCGACCATGCCGATCATCGCCCAGGTCAGCGTCATCCAGATGCCGAAACGGGTTGGGCCATCGTCGTAGCGGCTGGCCCGGTCAAGGCCAGCAGGTGCCACATCGTAAAGCGCCCCGCCCAGCCGGAATACCAGGCCCAGCCCAAGCGCCAGCGCCATGGCTCCATGGACCGCCATCACCCCGTGCCGCGCCGCCGCAGCAATCGTCAGCCCCCCCAACGCCAGCAGGACGGCAAGGCCAATGCCGATCCGCCGTTCCACCGTGGTGAGCGAGGCCTGCATGGTCAGACAAACTCCTCTTCCAGCCGCAGGTCTGGGCGCAGTGCAATGTCTGCCAGCGTCGAGCGGTCGAGATCGGCCAGGAAAGCCGCCTCGGCCGCGCGCAACCGCGCCTTCAGGCGGCAGCGGCCGTCGATGGTGCAATCTCCGCCACCGGCCGCGAAGCATTCGACAAGCGGCTGCCCTTCCTCGAGCAAGCGGATGATGGAACCCAGCCGGATCTCGCCAGCAGGGCGGGCCAGCATCGCCCCGCCGCCGCCACCGCGCCGGGTTGTGACATAGCCGGCTTGGGCAAGTTTCTGGATGATCTTCGTCAGGTGGTGCCGCGACAACCCAAAGTCCTCCGCCAGCTCAGCGGTCGAGAATCCCCGGTCCGGCGCCCCCGCCATACGCATCAGCATCCGCAATCCGTAATCTGTGAACGAGGTAAGGCGCATGATCGATCCTGAATCAGTATTTACAATACCAATTAACAGGCCTAGACAGGATTGCAAGCCAAACCGGAGTTCCGGACATGACCTTCAACCCGCCGCCCGTCGCGTCGGCCCGACCGGCGATCACCGCCGCGCTGATGGAAGAGACCGGCCTCGATGAGGCGATCCTGCGCACTCTGGTCCATCGCTTCTACGACCGGGTCCGGGCCGATGAGGTGTTGGGGCCGGTCTTCGCAGCGCGCATCACCGACTGGGGCCCGCATCTTGAGCGTATGGTGACCTTCTGGTCCTCGGTCGCGCTGATGACCGGGCGCTACCACGGCGCGCCGATGCCGGCCCATGCCACGCTGCCGGTAAACTGGGCGCATTTCGACCGCTGGCTGGACCTGTTCCGCCAGACCGCGACCGAGGTTTGTCCGCCCGCCGGGGCGGCGCATGTGATCGAACGCGCGGAACGCATAGCGCGATCGCTGCACATGGCGGTGGAAGATACCGCCCGCGGCGCCGGGATGACGCCGTCGCTTCGCTGAAAGGAAGGAGTCCCTTCATGACCCAAGGCCTGCACACTGACGATCCCGCCGCGCTGACCCGTCACATCGAGTCCCGGTTCCACGCCCGCCACCGCGAGCAGTTGCCCGCATTGGCCGCTCTGGCCGAAAAGGTCGAGACGGTGCATTTCGGCGACGACCATGTGCCCGAGGGTCTGGCCGACCTCTTGCAGCGGATGATCGGCGCGCTTGAGGTCCACATGAAGAAGGAAGAACTGATCCTGTTCCCGGCTATCCGCAAGGGCGGCGGCCCAGCGATCGGCACGCCGATTGCGGTGATGCGTGCCGACCATGACGACCACGCCCAGGACGTGGCCGAGATCCGCCGCTTGACTGGCGATCTTGGCCTGCCCGAGGGGGCCTGCCGCAGCTGGACCGCGCTCTATGTTGGCCTCGGCGAATTTATCTCTGATCTGGAAGAGCATATCCGGCTGGAGAACGACGTGCTGTTCCCACCTTTCGAGACAGAGGCCGCCCATGTCTGATCCGTCGCTGCCACGCGCCACGCGCGAGATGGTGGAACGCCGCCGTAACTTGGCGCCCGGGGCCGAAGATGCCTTCCGCGCCTTTTCCAAGGCCATCTTTGCCGAAGGCGCGTTGAACAAGCGCACCAAGCAGCTGATTGCCGTGGCGGTTGCCCATGTCACGCAATGCCCCTGGTGCATCGAGGGCCATGTAAAGGCCGCACGGAGCGAGGGCGCCAGCCCCGAGCAGATCATGGAGGCGATCTGGGTCGCCGCCGAGATGCGGGCAGGGGCCAGCTATGCCCATGCGCTGAAGGCCGTGCAAGCCATGGGCGACGGGGCGGACTGATGCCTGCGGTTCCGCCCATCCCCGGCGCCGCCGCCGACCGGATTCGGGTCAAACGCATCTACCGGGCGGCACGGGTGTCAGACGGCAATCGCGTACTCGTCGACCGGCTTTGGCCGCGTGGCATGTCGAAAGACCGCGCCCGCCTGCATTCCTGGTGCCGCGAGATCGCGCCCAGCGATGAGTTGCGTCGCTGGTACCACGCCCACCCCGACCAATGGGAGGACTTTGTGGCCCGCTATCGCCATGACCTGACCCTGAAGGACGATCTCGCCCGTGATCTGGCCAGCATGGCGGTCGATGGTGTGCTGACCCTGCTGTTCGCCTCAAGCGCCGAGACGCGCAACAACGCCACCGTGTTGCGTGACCACCTGCGACAACATCTTGCGAACAAGGGGGATCCCGATGCCCGGCCCTGACCAGAGACCCGCCCTGCGCACCCCCCTTTGTGATCTCCTGGGATGCGAGGTACCCGTACTCTTGGCAGGCATGGGCGGGGTCGCCCGTGCCGAACTGGCGGCGGCCGTCGCCCGCGCCGGGGGCTACGCCATGCTGGGGATGGTGCGTGAAGATCCGGACCTGATTGAGGCCGAGATCACCGCCTATCGCGCGGCGACCGACCGGCCCTTTGCCGTCAACGTGATCCCGTCTGCAACCGATCCGGCGCTGTTGCAAGCCCAGATCTCGCGATGCCTTGATCTGGGGGTGCGGGCCTTCACCTTCTTCTGGGATATTCGGCCAGAGGTCATCGCGCAAGTCAAGCGCGAGGGATGCCTCGTGCTGCATCAGGTGGGCACCCTTGCCGCCGCCCGCGAGGCAGAGGCGGCCGGCGCCGACGTCATCATCACGCAGGGGATCGAGGCCGGTGGCCACGTCCATGGCCGCACCGGCGCCTTCGCCCTGGCCGAGGCGGTGCTGGACGGCTCCCGGATTCCCGTCGTGGTGTCCGGCGGCATCACGACCGGCCACGGGCTCGCCGCCGCGCTGATGCTGGGCGCGCAGGGTGTGCAATGTGGCACGGCCTTTCTGGCAACCAAGGAATCCTGGGCGCATGACTACCACAAGGCGCGGGTGGCGGCCGCCAACGTCGACGATACTGTGCTCACCGATGTTTTCGTGTTGAACTGGCCCAAGGGCGCAGCGGTGCGGGTGCTGGGCAACAGCGTCACCGCCGGGCTGGACGGGCAACTGATGGGCCACGATCCCGCCACGCTGCCGCGCGTGGTGATTGCCCATGACAGCGGTCAGCCGCTGCTACGCTACAGCACCGACTCTCCGATGCGGCACACCTCTGGTGCGCTGGAGGAGATGGCGCTGTACGCCGGGCAGGGTGTCGGCACGATCCGCAACGTGGTGCCGGCGGCGGACCGGCTGCGCCAGATCGTCGATGAGGCGCGGGATTGCCTTGCCCGGCCCGGCCCGCGGCCATGACCTCGGACTCCGAAGCCCCGGGCCGCTATGCCTCGCCGCCCTGCATGGCGGCCGAGGTCGACCCGGCCTATTTCGATCCGCTGGCTGTCGACCCCGAACAGGCGCGCGACGTCGTGCGCTGGCGCCGCGCCGAGCGCACGCGGCTGCGGGCCGAGCGCGACGCCCTGTCCGTGGCCGATCGGCAGGCCGCCGGGGCGGCGATTGTCGGCCACCTGGCCGACCTGCTGCGAAAAAGGTTCGGCACGATGCGGGGGCGGGTGTTCTCGGGCTACTGGCCGATCAAGGGCGAGCCGGACCTGCGCCCGCTGCTGGCAGCCCTGGACGCCGAAGGTGCCCTGGTCGCCCTGCCGCTGGTCGAGGTGAAGGCCGCGCCGCTCGTGTTCCGGCGCTGGACGCGCAAGACCCGGATGGTGCGTGGCGACTGGAACATTCCCGTCCCGCCGCCCGAAATCGCGCTGGCCCCGGTGGTGGGTTGGACGGCTGAGGGTTTTCGTTTGGGTTATGGCGGTGGCTATTTCGACCGCACGCTGGCGGCCTTGTTGCCGCGCCCCTTCACCATCGGCATCGGCTTTCAGTCGGCCCGTCTGGCGACGATCTACCCCCAACCGCACGACATCGCGCTGGATGCCGTCGTGACCGAGGCAGGCATCGCCGTCCCACCATACGGGACGTGAGGTGTGAAGACGTGCCCCGATCGGAACCGGTTTCCCGACACCTGGGCAGATTGCGGTGGCATCTCGCAATAGGTCACACCGGCAGATCGCTGCCGTTGACGATCGCTTCATGTCGCCTGGGATGGCGACTAATCCTCCATTCCTCGCCGGGGGCTGCGACCACTTCGTCTGAAGCACTTACCTTGAGCAAGCGAGGCTCGGCGCCTCGCGTGCTCGCGACTCACTCTGCGGTCAATCATGGGTCAATGGCGGCCGAACCTCTAAAACTTCCAGTTGCCGTGTTTCGTCATCCCGCGTGACCCACGAGATCGTCGCTCCCGGACTGAGGCCAAGCAGGGCAACACCTACCGGGGTGAGGACAGAGATCCGCCCTTCCTCGATGTTGGCATTCTCGGGATAGACCACCGACACTGTATGCTCGCGAGCCATGTCCAGATCACGGTAGGTCACCACACTTCCAATCGTTATGACATCATCACGCATCTTGTTCGGAGCAACCAGCTTCGCACGTGCGATCTCGTCGATCAGGCGCTCGCCAACCTCGGGGGAGCGCCTCATCACGGAGGCAGCCAGCGCCTCGAGGCGGCCGACCAGAGTCTTGTCCAGATGGATCTTTGGTAGCCGCGTTGATGCAGGGTTTGAAACCTTTGTCATGTTCGTATCTTTCTCGGTTGTCATGTTTTTGGGGATATCAAGAGGCCCAATGTTTTGCCTTTTGGAAGTGTCTCAGGCTTGAATTCTGTCGACACTGAGTAGATGCGCGCGACGGAAAGTCCCGTCCGCCTGAAGGAATGGAACCCGAGTGTCAGCTTTCATGCCGATCAAGGTTGCACCCAACAGAGACCCGACGTGAATGCCGATGTCTTCCTCGGCGAATTCGTCGTAATGGAAAAGTCGTCCCGTCTGTCGCTCCTCGTCATCGATTGCTGTCGCGTAGCCCTTAAATGGGCTCTGCCTCAATCTGTGTGGCGGAGGGGCAGCATTCTTGCCCTCAACAGTTCTGGCCCGGCTCGGCCGTACATGGCGCGTTTGAGGGTCTTCAGACGATTAATCTGACCTTCTGCTTGGCCGTTGCTCCAGGGCATCTCGATAGCGTTTTTTACCGCATCGAAATCCCGGTTCAATGTGCGTGCGAAGCGCACGATGGGCGCCAGGTCGGTTTCGATCGCGTCGTCGATCCATGCAGGGAGCGGGTCTGCCTCGCGGCCACGCAGGATACCGTTGAACCGCATGACGAGGCAGCGCATCGTTGCGAAGGCGGGAGAGCCAGCCTTGAGCGCATCGACTTTCCGCGCCTGATCCGGGGTGAGTTTTCCGCGGGGTTTGATACACAGCGCTGCCGCGATGACCGGGGAGATCGCGTGCCCCGTTTCCGGGTCCCGGACCGGTTCCAGGATCTGGTGCTCCAAGGCAGGGCCCTTCGCTTGCTTTTCGGCTCTGCGCCACCCCGCCAGCAGCCGCTGCAAATGCGTCGGGCTCCCCTCGTAGCCACGCTCTCGGATCAGACGGAACAGGGCGCTTCCAGTTCGAATTCCGCCCTTCCAGCTTTGGCTCAGGAACTCTTCAAAGTACGTAAGCTCCCGGTGAGGACCGTCTGACGCTGAAGGTGGGATGGATGTAGGAGGCTGAAGCTATGGACACCCATAGCTTCAGTTCCCAAGTCGAGGTTCTCTCGGTGACCGATAGTGGTCGGCGGCGTCGCTGGTCGGCTGCCGAGAAGATCCGTATCGTCGAGGAAAGCCTGTCGCGCCCGCGCAGCGTGGCGCTGACGGCGCGGCGTCACGATATCTCTCGCGCGTTGCTGACGCGCTGGCGGAAGGACTATCGCGAGGGCCTTCTCGGAAATGAGCCTGCCCTGACCTTTGCGCCGGTGATGATTGCTGCCGAACCTGTGCCTGTATCGGTATCACCTGCGGCAGAGCTGGAGATCTCCGATGCCGTCACAGTCGCGATCACACTGGTGAATGGCCGGCACCTCGTGGTTCCTGCGGGAATTGACCCGGTCATTCTGGCGCGGCTGCTTCCGGTGCTGGACAGCGCATGATCGCCTTTCCGGCGGGGGCGCGCGTGTGGATTGCAGGCGGGGTGACGGACATGCGGTGCGGGATGAACAGCCTGGCGCTGAAGGTCCAGCAGGGCCTGGGTCGCGATCCGCACGGTGGCGAGATCTTCTGCTTCCGGGGGCGCAAGGGTGACCTGATCAAGGTGTTGTGGCACGACGGGGTCGGCATGTCGCTGTATCTGAAGCGGCTGGAGGCGGGGAAGTTCATCTGGCCGGTGAGCCAGAATGGCTCAGCCGTTCCGGTTTCGGCGGCGCAGCTCGGCTATCTTCTGGAAGGAATCGACTGGCGCAATCCGCGCTGGACGCAGCGGCCTGCCTCGGCGGGTTGATAGCCAAAATACCCTTGTTTTATTGGACTATTCCGGGGTTTCGTGATAGGTCTTCGGCATGTCGGAGACCACCTCGGAGATCGCTGTTCTGCGCGCCGCACTCGCCGCGGCAGAGGCTCGCGCATCTGCCGCAGAGGACGCCTTGGTCGCCGCCAAGGGGGAGTTGACCCAGGTTCAGGCGATCGTCTCGGCCTCTGAAGACATGATCCGGCACCTCCGACTGCAGATCGCCAAACTCCGCCGCGAGCAATATGGCCATGGTGCCGAACGCCATGCCCGGCTGATCGAGCAACTGGAGATGCAGCTCGAAGACATCGAGACCGACATTGCCGATGACCGGGCCAAAGCCGAGGCGACGGGCCCGAGGGCGATGGTCGCGGCCTTCGAACGCCGCCGCCCAGCCCGCAAGCCGTTCCCCGGGCATTTGCCCCGCGAGCGCGTCGTGGTTAAGGCGCCGACTTCCTGCACTTGCTGCGGGTCCTCGCGCATCGTGAAGATGGGCGAAGACATCACCGAGACGCTGGAGGTGATCCCGCGGCAGTGGAAGGTCGTGCAAACCGTCCGCGAGAAGTTCACCTGCCGCGACTGCGAGAAGATCAGCCAGCCGCCAGCGCCGTTCCACCCGACACCCCGGGGCTGGGCCGGCCCGAACCTGCTGGCCATGGTGCTGTTCGAGAAGTTTGGCCAGCATCAGCCCCTGAACAGGCAGGCCGAGCGCTATGCGAAGGAGGGCGTCGAGATCAGCCTCTCGACCCTGGCCGATCAGGTCGGGGCCTGTGCCGTGGCGCTGCAGCCGCTCCACGATCTGATCCGTGCCCATGTCCTCGGCGCCGAGCGATTGCATGCTGACGACACGACCGTGCCGCTGCTGGCCAAAGGTGGCACGCAAACCGCCCGGCTCTGGACCTATCTGCGGGATGACCGGCCCTTTGCCGGTGGGGCGCCGCCGGCAGCGCTCTATTACTTCTCAACCGACCGCAGGAAAGAACACCCGACCCGTCATCTGGCGGGCTGGACCGGCACCCTGCAAGCCGATGCCTATGGCGGTTACAACGACCTCTACCATGCCAGCCACAGGCCCGCGCCGGTGCTGAGCGCGCTGTGCTGGTCGCATGCCCGGCGCAAGTTCTTCGAACTGGCGGATATCAAAGCCACAGCCCGCAAGGGCAAAAAGGTGGCCGTAGAGATCTCGCCCATCGCGCTGGAGGCCGTCAAACGCTTCGACGCCATCTTCGATGCCGAGCGCGAGATCACCGGCCTGACCGCCGAGGCCCGCCATGACGCCCGTCAGCGGCTGGTGCGCCCGATGGTCCAGGATCTGCACAACTGGTTGCGGACCGAACGCGCCCGAATGTCGAAGCACAACCCCGTCGCCAAGGCGATCAACTACATGTTCGAGGAGGACGGCCGCTGGGACGCCTTCACCTGCTTCCTCGATGATGGCCGCATCTGCCTGACGAACAATGCGGCCGAACGTGCCCTCCGCGGCATTGCCCTCGGCCGCAAGGCTTGGCTCTTCGCCGGATCTCCGCGCGGTGGCGACCGCGCCGCCTTCATGTACTCCCTGATCGTCACGGCCAGGATGAATGACGTCGACCCGCAGGCCTGGCTGGCCGATGTCCTTGCCCGGCTGCCGGACATACCCCTGTCGCGCCTGCCGGAACTTCTTCCCTGGAACTGGTCGCAAATACCGCAAAGGAGGGCCGCATGACCCTGATCGCCCGCCTCCGGATCCTTCTGAACGACGTCGATCCTCAGCCGATGCGCCATATCGAGGTGCCGCTGAAGATCAGGCTCGACCGGCTGCATGAGGTGGTCCAGGCGGCGATGGGCTGGACGGACAGCCATCTCTACGAATTCCGGGCCGGTGGCGCCGGCTGGGGCGTGCCCGGTCCGGACGGATTCTACGACGGCCCGATGCCCGCGAAGAAGGCGACGCTGCAGAAGGTGCTCGAGGATACCGGCGTCAGGACGCTCCAGTATGTCTACGACTTCGGCGATGACTGGGACCACAGCATCCGGATCGAGCGGGTCACCGAGGCCAGCCCGGGCGTGACCTATCCAAGGCTTCTGAAGGCCAGCGGGGCCTGCCCGCCCGAGGATGTCGGCGGTGCTCCGGGCTACGAGGAATTCCTCGAAGCCCTCGCAGATCCGGACCACGAGCAGCACGACGACATGGTCGGCTGGTCAGGTGCATCCTTCGATCCCGAAGATGCCAGGATCGACAGGATCGTCGAACGCTTTGACCAACTCGCGAAGAAATGGTCCCCGCGGCCCGGCAAGCCCAAAGCACCCAAGCCCACTCCCTGAGCACGGACACCCGTCCGCGGCCTACGCCGGATGGTTACCAAAGTACCACGGCGAAGTCGGCTTCAAAGCTGCCCGCCTGCGGTCCGGCGGCGTCTCGAACTGCAGCCATTTCGCGATGCTGCGACGAGGGAACCCTGTTCGCCGCCCAATCTCGCTGCAGGTAAGCCCCTGATTTCGAAGCGCATGGATGGTGGTGAAAATCTCTTCCCGAGACGTCCTGTGCGCAAGGCGGGACTTCAGAAGGCTTCCCTCTGCGGTGATATTGTCGGCGTCGGACAGCAGCGCCCTGCCGGTCGCACGGCCGTGAAGGTTCATCTGCTCCTCGATAGCCTGCCGCAGGTTCTGCACGATATGAAACCGGTCGGCGACCTGTTCCGCTTGCGGCGCGCCTTGCCGGGCAGCCTGGGCGTAGAGACCGCAGCGATCTCTGCTGATCACTTCCACCTCGGGATGTCGTTTCAGCCAGTCGGTGCAGGTGACCACATCACGATCTTCGAGAACATCGATGACCGCGCGACGCTCCAGATCGACGATGATCGTGCCGTAGGTCTGCGACTTCCGCCAGCTCCAGTCGTCGATCCCGATGACGGTCGGCGGCTCGGCAGTGTCTTGAGCACGGTTCTTCAGCTCCCTAAGCACCGTGTCATCACTGACCCCAAGGCCCAAGCGGTGCAAGAGCCGCTCGGCAGGCCGCCCGCCGGTCGCGTGCCCAAGATGGCTGACAATTTCCCCGACACGCGAAGTGCGCCGCGCAAAAGGACGCGCAATCGAGCCGATCTGGTCCGAGAAAGTCCGGCGCGGGCAGGCGGGTGCCAAACATCGCCAACGGCAAACCCAGAGGGTTACCGTAACCCCGTCACCATGGGCGGGATAATCCTGCAGCCGCCTACGCCGCCAGCCGTGACGACGTCGCGATTGCAATCCACAGTCTGGGCAGATGCCGTTTGGTGTCAGACTGCCGGATACAGTCCACCCGCCGGAATCGCGCCGCTCAACGCTTTGAACGGAAACATCGCTCCCGGGCGACCAGTGCTTCCTTGAAATCATCACTATCCCTCCTGAATCTTCCCGTTCTCAGGATAGTGCGCCACACAGATTGAGGCAGAGCCGATTTAGGGGCAACGCGACACCGACGCTCGCCGCTATTTGCCGCGCGCGCTAGAACCCGTGAAGTTGCTCAGCAGCAGCTCGACCACGCCGTTCTACGCGAAAGATAGACCTACCCGAGGTCAGCGAATAAGGATTGCGCGGAAATCATTGACGTTCGTGCCGGTTGGTCCGGTCACATGGAAGTCGCCGATGGTGGAGAATGCGGTATAGCTGTCGTTGCGATCCAACATTTCGCGCGGATCGATTCCAGCGGCGCGCAGACGTCGCACTGTCGTTCCGTCGGCGAAAGCGCCGGCATTGTCCTCGGAGCCGTCGATGCCGTCCGTATCGGCCGCCAGAACCTCGATGGCGTGGCCGTCGATGGCAAGCGCCATGGCGAGCGCGAATTCACCGTTTCGGCCGCCCCGCCCGCCCCTTCCCCGCAATGTCACCGTCGTCTCGCCGCCGGAAAGCAGCACGGCCGGTCGCGAAAACGGGCGGCCGCGCGCCAGCACCTCGCGGGCGATCGCGGCATGGACGAGCGCCACGTCGCGCGCCTCGCCTTCCATCGCATCCGATAGGATCACCGGCATGACGCCGCGGCCCCGTGCCTCGTCCGCAGCAGCCTCCAGCGAAACACGCGCCGAGGCGACGATGTGATGCTCGTGTCGGGCGAAGACCGGATCGTCGGGCATCGGTGCGTCGGCCGCCGGCCCGTTCAGATGCGTCATGACGGCGGCCGGCAGATCGAGGCGGTACTGCGCGACGATCGCCAGCGCATCCGCACGCGTCGAGGCGTCGGGGATCGTCGGGCCGGATGCGATGGCGGCAGGATTGTCGCCCGGAATGTCGGAGACCAGCAGGCTGACGACGCGGGCGTGGGTCGCGGCAGCGAGCCGCCCGCCCTTGATGCGCGAGACGTGCTTGCGCACCATGTTCATCGCCGAGATCGGCGCGCCGGAGGCGAGCAGCGCCTCGTTGACGGCGATCTCGTCGGCGAGAGTGAGCCCTTCGGGCGGCGCCGGCAGCAACGCCGATCCGCCGCCGCAGACCAGCGCGATGAGGAGATCGTTTTCCGTCAGGCCGGAAACCAGATCGAGGAGCCGCGCGCCGGCTGCAAGCCCGGCCTCGTCGGGAACCGGGTGCGCCGCCTCCAGCACCTCGATGCCACGCGTCTCGCAGCCATAGCCGTAGCGCGTCACGACGATGCCGGTAAGTGGGCCGGGCCAGAGCGTTTCCAGCGCCGCCGCCATCTGTGCCGCGCCCTTGCCCGCCCCGATAACGACCGTGCGGCCGCTCGGCGGCGGCTCCGGCAGGTGGGCGCGGATGCCGGTCAGGGGATCGGCCGCCTGGACGGCTACGTCGAAGAGGGCGGCGAGGAAAGGCTTGTCCATCGCTCAGTCCCGCGGTTTGCCGGTGAAGGGGCCATGAAGGCCGAGTGCGCCTATCAGGGCGGCCTGCCGATTGACGTCCAGCATCACGCCGTCGCCCATCGCCGCGCAGAGTGCCTGCCGCTCTTCTGCATCTGCCGCGGCGGCAAGGCGCGTCCAGAAATCATGGAGTCGACCGGCCATATCGGCGAATTGCTTCACGACGTCCGCATCCTCGGCAACGCCCGCCAACGTGCCGGCGGAAACGCCGCCGATGCCGTGGATCGCGCGGCCGGGCACGGCGGTATAGCCATCGGGGAGATCACCCTTGAGATTGCCCACGCGACGGAAGCGGATCGCCTCGAGGATCTGGTCTACGGCCTGTTTCGCGCCCGCCACCCGCGACGGATGGTCGGTGTCGGCTACCGCATGCGGCAGAACCAGCAGGCGGCCGGCATGGCGTTCCACCAGCGGCAGATAGGGGGCGAGTGGGCCGGAGACCGCGCCGGTCGCGGCGTCTCTGAAGATGTCGGCGTCGATCGCGGCGAAACGGATGCGGCCGTCGCCCATCGCGGTGTCGAGGGCTGCGGCGTCGACCAGTTCGCCGCGATCGAAATTGACGAGCGTCGCGCCGGGGCTGACCGCATCGAAGATCGCATCGCCGACAAGGCCGGCATTGGCGAAGCGCCCGGTCGTGGCATCGGCCGCGCCGAGGCCGAGATGGACGGAAACGATGTCGGCGCCGGCGGACGCCTCGACGGGCGTTGCCGCGTAACGGAAGCCTTCGGCTTCGATCCAGCGGCGATGCCGCTCGCGGGCATAGATCACAGGCCGCATGCGGAAGGCATCAGCAAGGCGCGCGACCTCGCGGCCGATATTGCCGTAGCCGAGCACGGCGATGCGTCTGCCTTCCAGCTTCCCGGTCGGGAAATCCTTGAGGTCGCGGCCCGTATCGAAACGGCCGGACACGGAGCATTCGTGCAGCAGGTCGAACGGCAGATCCGGCAGGAAGCGCAGGATCGCCTTCATCACCATCTGCGCGGTGGCGCGGCTGTTGATGCCGGGCGTGTTCATCAGCGGCGCCGCGCCGCCGGCACCCGATCCGCCGCCCCAGGAGCGGGAGTGCATGTTGCCCGTGCCCGCCCCGATCCGAACGCCGCCCTCGGGGAAAACGGTGTCTGCCGGCACGACGGTCGCCGCAGCGATCACCGCGTCGTACAGGCCATCACCCGCTTCGGCGACGAGGTCTTCGGCGGTGTTCAGGTCCGGCCGGTAAACGAAGTGGATACCGCCACCGCCGATGTCAGCAGCGACGATGCCGTCGCCATCGTGGAACGTGCAGCAGGCCTGCTCGACGTGTCTGCGCACCTCGGAGCAGTCCGGCCGGCCGTCAGGCCCCGGCCGCAGGCCCACCAGGTCGCAGATGAGGATCCGGTAGGTCCGGCGGGCGTCAGTGTCATACATGGTTTCGTCTTCCTCTCGGCCGGTCGCTGCGGTGCGTCAGGCTCAGTTCACCAGATCCGGATCGGTCCGGATGATCCAGTCGTAAATGGGCTGAAAGTGTAGCCACCCCATGAAGGGCGTCGCAAGGTGCTTGGCGGAATGGGCGGCCTTTTCCGGCGCGACCAGTTTCAGCGGCGAGCCGGTCGCCTCCGCCTTCAGCTGGATTTCGCAGGCGCGTTCCAGCGCAATGAACCACCAGGCGGCCTCGTCGATGCTGTGACGCCCGACGCTGAATAGCCCGTGGTTCTGGTGGATGGCGACCTTAGCGTTGCCGAAGGCATTCGCGACGCTGTTGCCGGCCCCCTTCTCCACCACCACGGCGCCGGCCTCCTCGGTGATCACCGCCTGATGACCGTAGAAGCCACAGGCGGTCTGGGTGATCGGATCGAGCGGACGCCCGAGAGCCGCCCACGCCATGCCGTTGACGGTGTGGGCATGGCAGGAGGCCACGATGTCGGGATACGCTTCGTGGATCGCCGAATGCAGCACGAAGCCGGCGCGATTGACGGCCCAGGTGCCCTCCACAACCTTGCCGGCATGATCGACGAGGATGAGGTCCGAGGCTCGCACCCGCGAGAAACTCATGCCGAAGGGGTTGGTCCAGAACAGGTCGTGGTGCTCGGGATCGCGCACCGTGACGTGACCCGCGAAGCCGTACTCGAACTTGTAGCGGCCGAAGATCCGGCAGACGGCGGCCAGCCGCTCGCGGCGGTGCTGGCGTTCCTCCGCCAGCGTATGGAAGACCGGTTCGCGGGGGAAGTGCAGGCCTTCCTGATCGGGTTCGTAGATCGATTTCTTCTGCTGTGCGGTCGGCATGGAAATCCTCCTTCGCTGGTCGGCGTGACGACTACTTGAGCAGTTGCGGAAGCCAGAGGCTGAGGCCCGGCAGATAGGTGATGATCGCCAAACAGATGAGCAGCGACAGGTAGAAGGGCAGCATGCTGCGGATGATGTGCTCGATCCTCAGCCCCGCCACCTGACAGGCGACGAAGAGATTGACGCCGACCGGCGGCGTGGTCATGCCGACCGCGAGATTGACGATCATGAGGATCCCGAAATGGATGGGGTCGATGCCCATCTTCAGCGCCACCGGCGTCAGGATGGGGGCCAGCACGGTGATCGCGGCACCCGTCTCCAGGAACATGCCCACGAGAAGCAGCAGCAAGTTGATCAACAGCAGGAAGACCAGCGGATTGTCGGAGATCGACACGAAGACCTGGGAGATCAGCTCCGGGATGCGGTTTGCCGTCAGCACCCAGCCGAAGACGCTGGCCGACGAGATGATCAGCAAGATGACGACGGTGTTCAGCAGAGACGACCGCAGAGCCATCACCAGCTTCTCAACGGTGATGGTGCGGAACACGACGACACCGATGATCAGCGCAAAGCAGACGGCGGCCGCCGCGGCTTCGGTCGGCGTGAAGACGCCGCCGTAGATGCCGCCGAGGATGAGGACGGGCAGCATGAGCGGCAGGATGGCCGCCTTGAAGCTTTCCCACACGCCGGGCTGCGGGCCGAGCCCGTCGCCGGACGCGCCGGGTTTCGCCCTGCCATAGCCCTTGCGCTTGCTGACGAGGTAGACGGTCAGCATCAGGCCGCCGGCCACCAGCAGGCCGGGAAGGATACCAGCGAGGAAGAGATCGCCGATCGAGACCGGCACGCCGGCGGTCAGCGCGAAGATGATCATCGGGATCGAGGGCGGGATAATGACGCCGAGCTCCCCGGAGGACGCCTGTACGGAAGTGGCGAAGGGCCGCGAATAGCCACGCGCCGCCATGGCCGGGATGAGGATGCCGCCGATCGCCGCCGTCGTCGCGGCGCTCGATCCGGAAATCGCGGCGAAGAACATCGCCGACAGCACGGCGACGAGGCCTAGGCCGCCGGTGGCGCGGCCGACGAGCGATTGGGCGAAATTGACCAGGCGGGTAGAGATGCCGCTCACTTCCATCAGCGCGCCGGCGAGGATGAAGAAGGGAATGGCTGTCAGCGGGAAGGAATCGAGCGCAGCGAACATGCGCTGGATCATGGCCTGGAGCGGGATGCCGGAGCCGTACATGGCCATGGCCGAGACCATGCCGAGCGTGACGGCGATCGGCACCGCGCAGGTGAAGAAGACGAGCATGGAAGCGGTGAGCGCGACGGGAAACATGGCGATTCTCTCAGCTTGCGGCCTGGACGATCACGCTCGGCGGCGGATCGAAGGCGACAGCGATGGTGTTCACGAGGGCGAGGAGCGCGCCGACCGGAATGGCGAGGTAGACGTAGCGCATCGGCAGTTCGAGCGAGCCGGACATCAGGGTTCCGACCATGCCGCTGACGGTCCAGCCGTAGTAGACGAGGATTGCCCAGAAGACGATGCTGATGACGACGCTGAAGACGCTTATGATCCGCGCCACGGAGGCGGGCACAGCGATGAAGATCGCCTCGACGGCGACCAACATGCCGCGGCGCACCACGACGCCTGCGCCGAGGAAAACGCACCAGATGAGCGCGAAACGGATGAACTCCTCCGACCAGCCAAAAGGCGATTTCAACACGTAGCGCGCCACGACCTGGGCGATTCCGAGACAGGCGAGAAGGCCCAGGATGCCCGCCAGGAAATTGAGGACCAGGGCGTTGAGCATGTCGAGCCATCGGATCATCGCCCATTTCGGGCGATGATCTTGCTGGCTCGTCGAAAGGCCGACAACGGCCTCGTTGGACGAGGGTTTCATCGAAGCATCTTTCGGTTACGCGGGCTTACTGCCCGTTCGGGGCCTCGACAGCGGCTACGCTGTCGTAGAGATCGGCGACGGGGGCGAACGTCTTGTGGACAAAATCCGTGCCGACACGCTCCTGGAAAGGCTTCTTGTCCGGCTCGATCAGCGTCATGCCGGCATCCTGAAGCTGCTTGACGAAGGTTTGCTCGCCCTTCTGCACCTCGTCCGAGGCATAGGCCTTGGCGACGCCGTTGGCGGCATCGACGATTGCCTTGCGCTGGTCTTCCGGCATAGCGGCGAGGCGGCCGGCATCCATGACGACCACCACCGGCTCGTAGGCGTGCTCGGTGCGCACGAGGTACTTCACGACTTCCGAGAACTTTGAAGAGAGGATCAGCGACAACGGGTTTTCCTGCCCATCGATGACGCCCTGCTGGAGGGCGTTGAATACCTCGCCGAAGTTCATTGGTGTCGCGGAGGCGCCAAGTTGGTTCCAGGACTGCACGGTGACTGGGCTGTCGGGAACGCGGATCTTCAGGCCGGAAAGATCTTCCGGCTTTTCCACCGGGACCTTCGTCGTCAGCCAGCGCGGGCCGCGCAGCCAGTAGGCGACGACCTCGTAACCGGATTCGTCACGGATGCGCTTGGTGATCTCGCCGCCGACCGGGCCGCCATAGACGGCGTTGTAATGGTTCACGTCGCGGATCATGAAGGGCAGCGTGAAGATACGGGCGGCCTCGGACGCCGTGGACAGCACGCCGGCGCCGCCGACCCAGATGTCGTTGGACGAGAACTTGATGCCTTCGAGCAGTTCGCGGTCGCTGCCGAGCGTGCTGTTGCCGTGGATCTCGATCTTAACCTCGCCGTTCGTGGCGGCCGCGACGTCGTCGGCGAACTGCTTCGCCGCCGCCGCGTGGATTTCCGATTCCGGCCAGACATGGCCGAGTCGAAGGACTGTTTCTGCAGATGCACTGGTGGCAAAGAGAGCCACGGCAGCCAGCAGGGCTGCCGTTTTCAGTTTCATGTTCATGTTGGTCTCCTCCCGATTGAACACTAGCTTTGGAAATAGACGGCCTTGACGGTCGTGAAGAACTCCTGGTTGGAATGGCCGATGGAATAGGCGCCGAAGCCGGACGCCTTAACGCCACCGAAGGGCATGTGCGCCTCGCTGGCCGTTCCGTGATTGACGTGAACCATGCCGGACTGGCTCTCGCGGGCGAACCGCAGCGAGAGGTTGACGTCGTTGGTGTAGACAGAGGCCGCCAGCCCGTATTCGACGCTGTTGGCCACCTCGATCGCCTCATCGATCGAGCCGACCGGAATCACGGCAAGCACCGGGCCGAAGACCTCCTCCAACGCGAGCCGCGAGGTCTTGGCGACGCCGGTGAACAGCGTCGGCGCGACGAAATGACCCCTGGCGAAGTCGCCGTCCTCCATAGACGTGCCGCCGAGCGCGAGCGTCGCACCATCCTCCCGTGCATTGGCGATATGCCCCATGACGGAGGCCTTGTGCTGGGCGGTGATCAGCGGACCCATCGTGGCGCCGGCCTGCCAGGCAGGGCCGACCTTGATTGCCGCCATTTCTGCTTCAAGCGCTTCGGTGATCTCGCGGGCGTCCTTCTCCAGCACGACGATGCGGCTCAGCGCCGTGCAGCGCTGGCCCGAACAGGCGAAGGCGGCGCCGGCGATCTGCCTGGCGATGGTCGCAGCACTGTCGTAGTCGAGGACGACGGCGGGGTTCTTCCCGCCGAGCTCCAGCTGTGTGCGAACCAGACGGCGGCCGGCCTCCGCGTTGATCGCGACGCCAGTTCCGGTGGAACCGGTGAAGGATACGCCGCGCACCAGCGGGTGGCGGATCAGCGCCTCGCCGACCGCGCGGCCGGAACCCAGCACGAGGCTGACGACGCCTGCCGGAACGCCGGCGTCACGGAACACGTCCATGAGCTTGACGGCGGACCAGGGGGTCAGGTTCGACGATTTCAGGACGACGCTGCAGCCGAAGGCAAGCGCCGGGCCGATCTTGCGCACCGGGGTGACGACCGGGAAGTTCCACGGCCCGATGGCGGCGACGACCCCGATCGGCTCTCGCAGCGTCATGGCGAAGCCGTTGCGCTTTTCGCTGGGCAGCACGTCACCGTCGATACGGCTCGCCTCGCCGGCGGAAAAGCGCAGCTCCTTGGCGGCGCGGCCGACTTCGCCGCGCGCCTCCGTCAGCACCTTGCCCTGCTCGGCGGCGAGGATGAAGGCGAGCTCGTCGATTCGCTGCTCCAGAAGGTCGGCGGCGCGGAACAGGATCGCGCCGCGATCCGGGCCCGGCACCTGCCGCCATGAGAGCCATGCCTTGTGGGCCGCGACGACCGCCTCGTCCACTTCGGCCGCGCCGCTGTCGGCGAAACGGCCGAGGGACTGGTCGCGATCTGCGGGGTTGAAGATCTGGGACGTCTTGTCGCCGGCAGGCTTCCATTCGCCGCCGATGAAGTTTCCGTAGGTTCCGCCAACGGCTCCGGCGAGCCAGTTCAACATGTCGGACATCGTCATTCTCCTCCCCGGCCGCTCAGACCAGCTCGGCCCTAAGCAGGGCCTTCATGTCGTCTTTGGTCGGCTGGCGCGGATTGACCGGCACGTTGCCGGACAGCATCGCCTCATCGACGATCTCGTCGAAGCGGCCTTCCGTGACGCCGAAATTGCTGAGCTTTGCGGTGATGCCAACATCGAGCTTCAGCTTCTCGATGGCCGAGACGGAGAGCGCGGCAGCCTCCTCAACCGAAAGACCGGCGGTTTTCTCGCCGAAGATCTCTGCTATGCGGGCGAACTTGCGGGGGTTGGCGAGATGGTTGAAGCGCATCACCTCCGGCAGCATGATCGCATTGACCAGGCCGTGGGGAATGCCGAACTTCGCGCCAAGAGGCATGGCGAAGGCGTGTACCAAGCCAAGGCGCGTGCTGTTGAAGGCCATGGCCGCGATGGTGCTGGCGAGCAGCATGTCGCCACGCGCCTCGACGTCGGAGCCGTCGGCGACCGCCTTGCTTAGGCTCCTTGCGATTAGCGTCATCGCCTGGTCGGACATCGCCTCCGAGATCGGCTGCGTCGCGGTATTGACGTAGGACTCCAGCGCGTGGGTCAGCGCGTCCATGCCGGTGGCGGCGGTGATCTGCGGCGGCAGCGAAAGCGTCAGTTCCGGATCGAGAAGCGCAATCGCCGGGCAGTTCAGCGCACTGCCGACGCTGATCTTTGCCTTCGCGACCTTGTCGGACAGCACGGACCAGATGGTGAGTTCGCTGCCCGTACCGGCCGTGGTGGGTACGGCGATCACCGGCGCGCCTGCCCTCGGCACCTTGCCGATGCCGACATAATCCTTGATGTTGCCGTCGTTGACCAGCATCAGGCCGATCGCCTTTGCGGTGTCCAGCGCGCTGCCGCCGCCGATGCCGACCACGAGGTCGCAACCGTTCGCCTTGCCGTGGACGGTGCCCTCGTCAACGGAGCGGGTGGCAGGATCGCTTTCGACGTCGGCGTAGACCGCGTTGAAGATCGAGGCGCCGGTGAGGATCGCCTGGACGCGATCGATAAGGCCGACGCGCTGCACGCCGGGGTCGCCGACGACCAGCACGCGCGAGCCGCCGAGGGCCTTGACGAACTCCGGCAGCCGGGCGATCGCGCCATTGCCGAATTCGATCTGCGTCGGGATGTGGTAGGAGAATGCACGCATGGTTCGTTCTTTCAGGACAATGGAAGTTCGTTGAGCGAAAGGCCGTAGGCCGCGCCGAGGGCGTTGAGTTCGTCCTCGACCTTGGCCGGCAGCGTGATGCCGTCGCGGAGGCGGCTGGCCTCTAGCCGGCTTTCAATCTCGCCCGCGTAGAAGATTTCTTCGACGCCGCCCGCCCGGGGCTCCAGCTTCAGAAGGCGGATGTAATCATCGAGGCGGGCCATGAAGGTTTCGAGCGGCATCCAGCGCGCAATGTCGAGCACGATGAACATGTGACCGACGTTCTGGGGCTCTTCCCAGTTGTCGTACATGTTGTTCACCGAGGGGCCGAAGCCCGCGCCGGTCAGCACGCCGCACAGGATGTCGATCGCCATGGCGAGGCCCGAACCCTTCGCGCCCCCGAGCGGCAACACAGCGCCGTCGAGAGCGGCATGGGCGTCGGTCGTCGGATTGCCGTCCTTATCGACAGCCCAGCCGAGCGGGATCGCCTCGCCCTTGCTGGCCGCGACGATGATCTTGCCGCGGGCGACGAGGCTCGTCGCCATGTCGAGGATGAAGGGGACGTCGGTGCCGGTCGGAAAACCGAAGGCGATCGGGTTCGTTCCCATGAAGGGCCGCACACCCCCTGTCGGCGGCATCGTCTGGGACGCGTTGGACATGACGATCATCGCCAGCCCCTGCGAGACCGCCTGCTGCAGGTAGTGCGCGCCGGTACCGAAGTGGTTGGAATGACGGACGCCGAGAATGTAGGCGCCGTGGGTCTTGGCGCGGGCCATGGCGATGTCGAGACCGCGGGCGCCGACATAGGCGCCGAAATTGTTGCGGCCGTCGAGCAGGCCGACCGGCCCGTCGTCGCGCTCCAATTGAGGTTCGGCCTTCGGATCGATCATGCCCTCGGCCATGCGCTTCAGGTAGACGCCGAGGCGCACCACGCCGTGGGAACTGACGCCACGCAAATCGGCCGCGACAAGGCTTTCGGAGACCGCACGGGCCACGGCGTCCGGCGCACCGGCCGCCGTCAGTAGCTTGGTGGAAAAATCGACGAGTTTCGAGGCGCTGTGGGCCATGGCGCTCACAGTCCCTTGGCGCGCAGCGTCTGGTCGACCCAGGTGCGGTCGACGGTGCCATCGGCGATGCTGGCGAGGATGCCGGTCTCGCGGGCCTGCTGGGCGACCGCGAGCGCCAGGATCTCCTCCGCGTGGCTCTGCGGAACGGCGAGCACGCCATCCTCGTCGCCGAGCACGATATCGCCGGAGGAGACCACCATGCCGCCGACCGTGACCGGCACGCCGACCTCCCCGGGGCCGTCCTTGTAGGGGCCGCGATGGGTGACGCCACGGGCATAGACCGGCAGGCCGCTCTTTGCGATCGCGCCGGAATCGCGCACCGCGCCGTCGATGACGAAGCCGGCGACACCGCGGGTGATTGCGTAGTTGAGCATGATCTCGCCGATGATGGCGTTGGTGAGATCGCCGCTGGCGTCGACCACGATCACGTCGCCCGGCCTGGCGATGTCGAGCGCCTTGTGGACCATGAGATTGTCGCCTGGGCGGGTGCGCACGGTCAGCGCCGAGCCGCATAGCACGGCATCACCGTGGAAGGGCCGCAGGCCCGTGCCGCCGGCGAAGATGCGGTGCATGTTGTCGCTGACGATGGCGGTGGGGATCGTCCGAAATTTTTCGACGAGTTCCTTGGACGGACGACCGAAGCCCTCCATTACGCGAAATCCTAGCAATGTAACCTCCCGAAACGCAGTCGCGTTTTTTGTTCGTGTGGGGGATCGTAGGCAGCCCTTCTATTGACGTCCAATACATTATGAGCCTTCTATTGATGCCCTGGAGGTATTGCCGATGCTCGAAATCCGTCAGTTGCGCTATGTGCAGGCCGTGGCCGAGGAACTGCATTTCGGCCGGGCGGCGGCACGCCTGCACATCGCCCAGCCGGCGCTGTCGCGGCAGATCCAGCAGATCGAGCAGCAGACGGGTGCCGCACTCTTCGTGCGCACCCAGCGGAAGGTGGAACTGACGGCCGCCGGCGCGCTGATGCTGGAGCGCAGCCGCTCCATCCTGCGCGAACTCGAGCAGTTGGAGCAGGATGTGCGCCGCGCCGGCAAGGGCGAACTCGGACGGCTTACCATCGGCTTCATCCATTCCTCGACCTACGGGCTCCTGCCGCGAACGCTGCAGCGTTTCCGCTATCTCTACCCGGACGTGGAGCTGGAACTCAGGGAGATGAGCATCGCCGACCAGGCCACGGCGCTCGCCCGCGATCATATCGACGTCGGACTGACGCGGCCGGCCCGCTATGCGCCGGGCATCGAGACGCTGTCGATCATGGAGGAGGATTTCGTAGTCGCGGTGCCGGCCTATCACCTGCTGGCCTCGTCGGCGTCCACGCCGCTGGCGCGGCTTTCGAACGAGCCGTTCATTCTCTTTCCCCGCGCCAGCAGCCCGCTGTTCAACGCCTCGATCCTTAGGATGTGCGAGGCGGCCGGCTTCACCCCGCAGGCGATCCAGACGGCGACGCAAGTGCACACCGTCGTGGGCCTCGTCAGCGCCGGCATGGGGGTCGCGATCGTACCGGTGACCGCCAAGAACATGCAGGTCTCCGGCGTCGCCTTCCTGCGCATCCAGGAGGACCCGCCGCCGGTCAGCGTCGTGTTGGCCTGGCGGACGAGCCGCGAAATGCCGTCGCTCCGCGCCTTTCGCGCCATCGCGCTGACGGTCGGCGAGGAGTTCATGGCCGAGCAGGCGATAACTCGACTGCGGAGGTGATATCAGATTGTAGTCGCGACCATGGGTAGCTTTCCGGCAACCACCAACGTCATCGCCACGATCACGGGGCGGCGGGCAATCCGGTCAACCCGGCCGGCCATCGCACCGCCTATCTGTGGGAAGAAATCTGGGCGCGCGAAAGCTGGCTTGAGATTCTCGGCCGGTACATGGTCGGGATGCGGGATGCGAAAAAGCAGCTGACTGGCATGATTTTTCCGCGTTTTCATCAGCTTGACGCGACCCGCAAGCTGCGGGCGGGCGTGCTGGAGGAAGGGCCGGGCGGGAAATACCTGATCCAGCATTCGGCGGGGTCAGGCAAGACCAACTCCATCGCTTGGACCGCGCATCTGCTGGCCGATCTGCATGACGAGCGGGACGAGAAGATTTTTTCCTCGGTCGTCGTGGTCTCGGACCGCAACGTGATCGACACGCAGTTGCAGGAGGCGATCTTTGCCTTTGAACGCACCACCGGCGTGGTGGCGACGATCACCAACGAGGCCGGGGCCAAGAGCGGCCAGCTTGCCGAGGCGTTGGCGGGCGGCAAGAAGATCGTCGTCTGCACGATCCAGACCTTTCCCTTTGCGCTGAAGGCGGTGCAGGATCTGGCGGCGACCAGCGGCAAGCGGTTCGCGGTGATCGCCGATGAAGCCCATTCCAGCCAGACCGGTGAGGCGGCGTCGAAGCTGAAGCAGGTGCTGTCAGCTGAGGAACTGGCCGAATTGCAGGATGGCGGCGAGATCAGCGCCGAGGACGTGCTGGCCGCGAACATGGCGGCAAAGGCGGGATCTTCGGGGATCAGCTTCATCGCCTTCACCGCAACCCCCAAGGCCAAGACGATGGAGTTGTTCGGCCGCCGCCCGGATGTCGATGCGCCCGCCGGACCGGGCAACCTGCCCGAACCGTTCCACGTCTATTCGATGCGGCAGGCCATCGAGGAGGGCTTCATCCTCGACGTGCTGAAGAACTACACCCCCTATGCGTTGGTCTTCAAACTGGCAAACGGCGGCGCGGAAATGGACGACCGCGAGGTCGAGCGCAGCACGGCGCAAAAGGCGCTGATGCAATGGGTGAAGCTGCATCCCTGGAACATCGCGCAGAAGGTGGCGATCGTGGTCGAGCATTACCGCTCAATGGTGATGCCGCTGCTGGGTGGGCGCGCCAAGGCGATGGTGGTGGTGGAAAGCCGCAAGGAGGCTGTCCGCTGGCAGATCACCATGCAGAAATACATCAAGGGAAAAGGTTATGGCCTTGGCACGCTGGTTGCCTTTTCCGGCGAGGTGAATGACCCCGACAGCGGCCCCGAGCCGTTTGCCGAATCGTCGAAGGTGCTGAACCCCGGCTTGCGCGGTGATATTCGCGAGAGCTTCAAGGGGCCGGAGTTCCACGTCCTGATCGTCGCCAACAAGTTCCAGACCGGCTTTGACCAGCCGCTTTTGTGCGGCATGTATGTCGATCGCCGGCTGGCGGGCATCCAGGCGGTGCAGACGCTGTCGCGGTTGAACCGGGCGTGGTCCTCGGGTGGGATCACCAAGGATACGACCTATATCCTCGATTTCGCCAACAGCGCCGAGGACATCCTGACCGCCTTCCGCACCTATTACGAGACGGCGGAACTGGAGGCGGTGACCGATCCGGATCAGGTGCTATACCTGCGGGCAAAGCTGGATGCGCTTGGCTATTATGACGATTTCGAGGTGGATCGCGTGGTTCGGGCGGAGCTGGACCCCAGAGCGAACCACGCCAGTCTGTCCGCCGCCATCGAGCCGGTGGCGGATCGACTGCTGAAATCCTTCCGCGCGGCGAAGGATGCCGAGATCGCGGCCCGTGCCGCTGGCGATGACCGAGCGGCGCTTGCCGCCAAACAGACGCAGGATGTCCTGACCGTGTTCAAGGCCAACATGGGCGCCTTCCTGCGGCTTTATGCCTTCCTGTCGCAGATCTTCGACTATGGTTCGACCGCCATCGAGGCGCGCAGCATTTTCTACCGTCGCCTTATCCCGCTGCTGGATTTCGGCCGCGAGCGGGACGGTGTGGACCTGAGCAAGGTGGAGCTGACGCACCACAAGCTGACAGCGAAGGACAAGGCGGACCTGACTTTGGGCAGCGCGGCTGAAAAGCTGAAGCCCATGAGCGAATCCGGCTCGGCGGAAGTGCAAGACAAGGAAAAGGCTCTGCTGTCCGAGATCCTTGCCAGGATGAACGATCTGTTCACCGGCGTGACGGACAACGACCAGCTTTCTTATGCCATGGCGATCAAGGGCAAGCTGGTAGAAAACGAAACGCTTTCCCAGCAGGCTGGCAGCAACCAAAAGGAGCAGTTCGACAACTCGCCGTTGCTGAAAGCGGCAATCATGGATGCTGTCATCGACGCCTTGGACGCACATTCGGCGATGAGTCGTCAGGCATTGGAGTCACAGACGATCCAGGATGGGCTGAAGGCGGCACTGATGGGGCCGGGGCGGCTTTACGAGGCACTGCGCGAGCGGGTGGCATGATGCGAGAAAAGGCAAAGCTCGGCCCTTACCGGACGGTCGGCCTCGACCCATGTTGCGTGACCGCACCCCCAGAAGCCGACGCTCAGTTGGTGCCGCAGCAAGATCTAGCCATGATTGTATCAATACGGGACCCAGTTGCCGTTTGCAGGTGCCGCACGACGAAGCACAACATCGCACCCGGATCGACCCGCAGGGCGGAAAGCTGAAGTGCGCTGCAAGTGCGAAACACTTCGTATTTAAGGAAGAATGTGGACATTCACGATGGCGCGTCGTTGCCCGCCTACGGCAAGGCGTTGCAGCGGCTGATTGCGAAAGACGTGCTGCGAATGGCGCGCTGAGCGACGACCTCTCGTCAGAAGAACGAATTCTGTTCTAGGACTACAACGAGAAACGGGCGACCGGATGGCCTAGGCTGAGCCTCGGAAAGAGCGAGAGCCTAACCCAACAGGGACAGCGCGGCCGCTTTAATCAAGTCGTATGCCGCTCCGAGGACCACCGCTGAACCCACAGCAGCTGCGATACCTCGATGGATGAACGCACCCCACCGGCTGCGCTTGTAGTATTCCATCGGCGGGAAGAGCCACCGAACGTACTGGAAGACGAACCGAGCCAGCAGCAGGGTTAACAGGATCGCATAGACGCCAAGAACGACATTGAGGAACACAGATTGGTTACTCAGCCATTCCGCGACCCATGCCCCCCGCTTATAGAACAGCCAGATCGCGGCGGGCAGAAACAGCAGGTAGATGAAATAGTCGTATGTGCCAGACCCGTGAATGATCGGGCGCGCTGCCTTCCGTTTCTTGAAGAAGTCGTCGATCTTCTGCGCAGTCGAGATCACCCAATCCTCATCCCGCCCCGCGACATTGATCACGCTGCGGTTCTCAGTCGGATTGGATGGCAATGTTTGCAGGTCGATCTTCAAAGATGGCCTTTCGAAGCCGAGGAACACTTCGACGGTATTTAAAGGCCGGAGATTGATCGCCCGCTCAGCAAAAGCGGCGTTTGACGCGAACAGCGACTGCAAATCGTCCGGGAAGGCCCTTTCATCTGTCTTCGGAATGCCGAGGCCCTGCATAGAGTCACCATTGCCCGCGACATAGTTGTACTCGATGGGCATCAACTCGTTCACGCGCGCCCTTGCCTGCTGCGGACTGTCGAATGTGGCGAGATCGAGCCTGCTATACTCGATTTCCTTCGCCTTTTCGTTCACCTCGGCGAGCAGTTCGCAGAACTCTTTGAGGTCGTCCGCTGACAGGACGAGGTTGGTAGGTTTGAGGTCACGCCGATACAATGGCACTCGCACCGGATCAGCAGCCTGCATCTGCTGCGGTCGGGCTTCGACAGGTTCGGGCAGGTTGTCCGACGCATCCGCGCGCAAATTCTCATGAGCGTCAGCCGTCATTACCACCTGCTGTTCCGATTGCTTCTCCGCACCGCCATACGCCTCTACCAACCGAGCGTCTCCATAATCTCGCCAAGGTCCGGCGCTTCGATCTCAGGCAGATCGAGTTGATAGCGGTTGGTCTGTGGCTCGCCCATCCAATCCGTACCGACCTGCACTGTGATCGTCATGTGCCGCTTCGTGATGTGGATGCCGCGAATGTTGTGCAGGCTTGGGTTCGCGAGCACCCAGACCCGGAAGCGCTGTAGGTTGTCGGGCCGGAAGAACGCCACCGCCTCGTGCAGGTATCGGGTGCCATGCTCGATGCGCTCGATTACGGCGGCGCGCTTCTCCATCAGCTTCTCCGCTTCGCGTTCCGTGACGCCATCGGCTTGGCCGACTATGCAGGCGATGCCGCCCCGCGCATCACCGAAGGCGCGGCAAGGCTGGCCGAGGTAGGCGACGCCTTGAACGTCGCTACCGACGATCTGCTCCCTGACGGCCTTCGGGATGTAGTGGCCGAGGCCTGCCATCGCGGCCTCGGCCTCCCACTCGTTCGGAGCAATGTCGGCGTCGATGATCGGCAGGAGGTTCGCCGCCCTACCGATGATCGCCGCGGCCTGCTGCCGCTTGAGCCGCGCACCGGCCAACTGATCCCGCTTCCGATCCAGCGAACTGACCGTTGCCTTGTCGAAGTATTCCTCAGCGCAGACATTGCCGCACAGCGCGCGGCGACCGTCTTCGAGCAACGCGAGGTAGCCGTGCCGGTGCAACTGCTTCTGCGGGCAAAAGGCGCAGTGCACGTCGTGGTCGGCGGAATAGGGTTCGAGGAGTTGTATCGGGCGTGCACCCGCCTCCACCTCAAGAACGACGCCCGGTTGCTTCTCCGGGTCGGTGATCAGGAACTCTTCGTTGGGAGAGGATCTCGCCATAGCTAACTCCGAATCTGCTGAACCAACCAATGGTCCACCAGATTCGGGGCCGGAGTCAACCCCTAGTGTTCAGCAGAGGGGCTGCCCCGAGATTTAGCGGTGATTTTCGGGGCGGTCAACGCGAAAATTGGATGACATGGCGGAATTATGCTCCGGTGACGCGCGGCCAGGGCGGCGTCCAGATGCTCCTTCCTCTTGATCAACGGAGGAACCAATGCTCATCACCCGACGCTCGCCCGGGCTCCAACCGCGCGACTATCGACTCCTGCTTCCCCGCGAACCGCGGATCGACTGCCTCGCTTGTGTGAAATGTGCACTCGCAACGAATGGCAGCTTCGACGTGCCGCACCGCAGCATCAGGTCACCTTGCTCAATGTCCGCTATGGGCCGTGAGAGACTTGGGCGATCGGTCAGTTCCGACCGCAACATTGCTTGTATTTGCGGCCCGACCCACAGGAGCATGGGTCGTTCCGCCCGGGCCGGGGACCGGCGTTGAACGGCATCTCGGAACGATTTGCGGGCTCCATGCGGGAAAGCTCGGGACGAGACTGATAGAGTATCGTCGCAACGCAGTTCGGGATCAGATTGGGTGCTTCAAGGTCGATTTCGTCGATCTCCTCATCCGTGAACTTGCTGTGGCCAGTGTATATTTCCTGAAGCGCCATCAAGAAGATCATCGTCGTCCGCGTCTCTTCGTCGGCCTGAGCGAGCAGTCGATCCCAAGCATCCGGTCTTAGCCCCATAGCGCGAGTGAAGCCATCGATCCAAGGCTCCCACATCACCTCATCACTGTTGGGGTCAACCTCGTAGATGGGTTCGATCCAAGGTGAGCGGGTCATCGCCTCCGCAACCGAGTTGTAGTGAGCCATGACCGCACCGACCGTGGCTTCGGCGGTTTTCTGATCGGGAAAATTTGCCTCACCTGTCTCTCCCCAGACATGGGACATCCATTCCGAGGGCGGGATCATATCCGGGCAGGCAAGAACACCGACTACATAGCCATCAAGTTCACTGAGCGTCATGGGCATGTTCTCGATGGGCAGCGCATGCAACAGCGCGCTGAGACGCTCGAGTTCCTGATCGGACTGGTCCATAAATACCTCCCGGTGTTGCTCGGAATTTTTTACTCTGCGCGACGCCAACCCGCAATCCGCGCGAAGCCTGCTTCAAGCTCGGACAGGAAGATTGCTGCAGGCACCCCGAATGTCCGCAGTGGTGAAGCCGCGACGTAGCATCAGATCGTCGCGCCAACGTCTGCAAAGGGCCGGACTTACACCGCTGAATGTTGAAGATATTCAAGGCGACGCTCGACTTGTATCAGTCGCCGCGTGATCTCGCGACGCCGTTGATTCTGCCATCACCAATGCCCCTGGCAGGCGCGGCGTGGCCTATCGTGCGTGACCGCTCCCTGCAAACGCCCAAGTGCGCGACAGGATGAACGTACAGGCAGCCGCAAAGGCGGTCGAGATCAGAACGGCAGCTTCGAGACGAAACAACCCGATGCCCTGCAATAGGAACAGGACAATTTCATTTGCTAGAAATCCGATTGCCGCCACCATAGCGAATCGTCCGAAAGTCTGGGTCGCGGACGAACCATGTCCGGCGAAGGTGAACAGATGGTGACCAGAGAAACTGACCATGAAGGCAATCAGGAAAGCAACAGTGTTGCTGATCAGCGGAAGCATGCCAAACCAGACAAGGCCGATCGCGACGCCCAGATGGACAAGGGTCGCCAGGCCCCCGGTCAGGGCGAACCGCGCGACCGCGCCTAGCATTCGGATGACGCGGCAATCGTGACATCCTCGGCGATCAGATAGCCGGGGCGACCTTTCACCTCGCTGAAGACCCGCGCCAGATATTCGCCCAACACACCGATGGACATCAACTGGATGCCACTGAAAAAGAAGATCGCCACTGCCAGCGTGGACCAGCCGGGCACAGCATGGCCGAGCAGCAGCGTGCGGCCGGCTAGAAACAGCCCGTAGAAGATCGACAGCATGGCAAGGATCATTCCGATGCCGGTCCACATGCGCAACGGCCAGTCGGTGAAAGCGGTCAGCCCGGTCATGCCCAGTCTCAGCAGTTCGCGGAAGCGGAACTTGGTGCTACCCCCGCCGCGTGGCTGCAACTCGACCGGGATGGCAAGCGAGCGGAAACCGACCCAGGCATAAAGCCCCTTCATGAAGCGATTGCTTTCGGGCAGGGCGCAAAGCGCATCGACCACCTTTCGATCCATCAGCCGGAAATCCCGCGCTCCGGCAGGCATTGACACCTCGCTGCCGATATTCAGGAAGCGGTAAAAAGCGGCGGTGCAGCGGCGCTTCAACCAGCTTTCGTCATCACGATGGGCGCGGACGGCGTAGACGATCTCATAGCCTTCTCGGTAGCGCTCCAGCATCGTATCGACATAGCGCAAAGGCTCTTGCAGGTCGGCGTCGAGAATTACCACGGCTTTGCCCGTCGCATGACGCAGCCCAGCCATGATCGCCTGTTCCTTGCCGAAATTGCGCGACAGACGCAGCAGGCGAACCGGCAGGTCCCATTGGCCGGATGTGACCAGTTCCAGCGTTTCGTCGCTGCTGCCGTCATCGACGACAACGATCTCGGAATGCAGCACCAGCCTGCGCGCCTTGCGCGACACCCGTGTCAGCGTTTCCGCGATTGTTTCTGCCTCGTTATATGCCGGAATGACAAAGGATAGATCGGGCGCCAATGGCCCTGAATCGAGTGCGCGCGGCCTCATGTTTGCCGTTTCGCGACTGATATCCTGCATGCGGCCCATCATTTCACCTCGTTCGTCGGTCGGGTGACGAACAGGACGTGCCGCCCATATTCTCCCAAGTTTTCAAGACCCAATGTCGCCGCCTCCAACGCCATGGTCGGAGGCACCGAAAAAGCCGCCGATGCACCGCTGCCGGCCAGTCGCGCGAAATCTGCGGGATCAATGGCGCGCGCTTTGCCCCGCGAATAGAATTCGGCCGAGTAGCTGCGCCCGCCGAGGGTATAGAGCGGCGCATCGGGCATCGCTGTGCTGGCGGCCGCAACGAGCCGCTTGTCGGATTTCAATCGGATCTTCTGCGGCGCGAAAACCGCGCCCGAGATCAGCGCCAGGAAAAACGCGAAGATTACCGATGTCGCGATGGCAAATCCTGTTCGAGTTGCACGGCTCGGTTGGGCCTCGAACACCTGCGTGAACAGCACCACCAGCAAGACAGCGGCAGCTGGAAGGCCGGGCAGGACATAGGCGGCGAGAATATTGGATGCGGGCGTGAACAGCAGCAAAGGCGACAATGCCCAGAGCAACAGATAAACCAGCCAGCCCGAGCGATCCTGCCGGAACATTGTGACCGTCTTGTCCAGGCGGGTCAGTAGCAAGGTGGCAACCAAGCTCCATGGCAGGGCTGCCATCAGCCAGAACAGCCAGATCATGCCCTTGGCTTCCCGATGGCCAGACCCGTACAGATCGCCCTGCCAGCCGGGGGTTAGGAAACGCTGAACATGCTCTCCGATGAGGAAGTAGCGCAGGAATCCGGGTGTGGCGATTTCGGCGGCGACATACCAAGGCGCGGCCAGCGCTGTCAGTAATACCATGCCGCGCGCCCATGGCAGCAGGCGCAGCAGGTGCCAGTTCCATGTCAGGGCCAGCCACAGCATCAAGGGAATGCCGCTCAGCACAACCGCCACCGGCCCCTTGGCCAGCATACCAATTGCCAGCCCTAGAAAGACGCCATAACCCCAACGACTGTTGCCACCTCCGACCGCCTGCCAGAACCCGACCATGACGAGCGTCGTGCAAAGAACCATCGGCATGTCGGTCATCACGAAACCCGAAGCGCCAAAGAACATCGCCATCGTCGCCAGCACCGCCATGGCAACCAACGCCGTATTGCGCCCGACGGTATCACGCACCCACAGCCAGACGAGAAACAGAACCGCCAGCGCGGTCAGCAGGATCGGCAACCGAGCGGCCACTTCGTTCACGCCGAACAACTGCATCCCCCCTGCCGACAGCCAGGTATGCAGCGGCGGCTTGCCCCAGAACGGCACGCCATAGTCGAATTGCGGTGTCAGCCAGTTCCCGGTTTCAACCATCTTGCGGGCGATTTCGCCGTAACGGGCCTCGGTCGTGTCGGTGAAAGGTACGGCAAACATTGCCCAGAGCCGCAGGAGCCCGAATCCCGTCAGAACTGCCACCAGAAACCGGCGGGTCGGGCCATCCAACTGCATATCACGCAGCGTCGGTCGCACATTTGGGCGGGTTCGGGCCACTGCCGCGTGGAGAGGCACATGGGCCTCATCTATTATTGTCATTTTGTCCTGCTCGATAGGCTGACGGTTCGTGTCAGCCGCCATCTATCAAGAACGATCTGTCAGGGGTGTTGCCGGAACTATACCAATCCGTAATGTCCCGACGTCTTGACCCAAACGCACAGCGGGCTATCCCTGCGGGCAGACAAGATATGGAAAGCAGCAGCCATGCGCGTCCTTGTGGTCGAGGACCATGCCGAAACGGCCGACTACATCGCCTCCAGCCTCCGGGCGCAGGGGCATCTGGTCGATCATTGCGACAATGGCCGCGAAGGTTTCCTGTCGGCGCTGGACAACAGTTATGACGTGATGATCTTTGACCGCATGTTGCCAGGTCTGGATGGGCTGACCCTGATCAAATCCGTGCGCGGCGCAGGAGTCGAGACGCCGATCCTGATCCTTTCGGCGATGGACGGGATCGACGACCGGGTCGAGGGGCTTGAGGCGGGATCGGACGACTATCTCGTCAAGCCATTCTCGTTTCAGGAACTATCAGCGCGGCTGGCGGCGCTGACTCGCAGGCCGCCACTGAAAGCCGAGGAAACCGTCTTACAGGTGGCCGACCTGGAAATGAACCTGATCCGCCGTACGGTCACGCGGGCGGGCATTTCTCTGGACCTGCAACCACGCGAGTTCCGCCTGCTGGAATATCTGATGCGCAATGCCGGCCGGGTACTGACCCGCACGATGCTGCTGGAATCGGTCTGGGATTTCCATTTCGATCCCAAGACCAACGTCGTCGAGACCCATATCAGTCGATTGCGTAACAAAGTGGACAGGCCCTTCGAGATCGAGTTGATCCATACCGTCCGCGGTGCCGGGTATAGCCTGCATGGCTAGGGCCGGCGGCATGTCTCGCTTCCTGCGCTCGACCTCGGCGCGGTTGTCTCTGCGTTTTGCCGCACTTTACGCCATCATCACTGCCCTCGTCTTTGGTCTGACCTACCACTTCGCGGATCGCGAAATCAGCGAATGGGTACTAGACCAACTTGCGGACGATTCAGCCGGTTTTGCCAATCTTTACGAAAGCGAAGGTCTGGACGCGGTTCAGGCAAAGCTTGGCGGATTTGCCGGGTTCAATTTCGAGGATTATCGGATCTATCTGCTTCAGGACGCGGATGGCAACGTTCTGACCGGAAATGTCGATGCCATCGACTGGCAGGGCAGCAGCGGCTACGTCCCGGTCAATGCAATCCAAGCCGAAAAGCCCCGTTATGACGATGTGACAGGCTACCTGCTTCATTCGGCACAGCTCGGCCCGAACCGGCTGACATTGGGCACAAGCACCTATTTTCTTGAAGAGCTGCGCGAGGTTTTAGGTCGCGGATTCCTTGCAGGTTTTATCCTCTTGCTGCTTACCGGTTTACTGGCCGGGGTCATTGTCGGCCGCAGAACCGAACGGCGGCTGACCCGGATCTCCACGACGCTGAAATCAGTGGCATTGGGGCAATTGGATCGACGCGTCCCCGTCACTGGCAGCGATGGCGATGACCTTGCCCGTATGGCAGATGAAATCAACCGCACCATCGCACAGCTTCAGCAGATGGTCGAAAGCCAGAAACAGATTTCGGCCGATATCGCCCATGACCTTCGCACGCCCATGCAACGCCTGCGACAACGGCTGGATGTGCTTCTGAATGCGCCCGACCTGACTTCCGAGATCAGGGAAGATGCGGAACAAGCCGTGGAGATCGCCGACGATCTGATCGAGACATTCCACGCCCTGCTGCGGATCGGGCAGATCGAATCCGGTCAGCGGTCAGGTCGGTTTACCGCAGCCCCGCTTGCCCCGATCCTCGCCCGGATCGAAGACGCCTACGGCCCCGTCGCCGAAGAAAACGGTCAAACGCTGAGGTTTGACATCGAAGATCAGGACGCGATGGTTCAGGGCGATCAGCAACTCCTGACCCAGATGATCGCAAATCTCGTTGAAAACGCCCTGCGTCACTGTTCATCAGGTACGCGGATCGAGGTAACGCTGTCGAGGGTGGATGACAGCGCCCTGCTTCAGGTTTCCGACAATGGTCCGGGCATCCCCACAGCAGAACGCGACAAGGTTTTCCGCCGTTTCTATCGCCTCGAGAAGAGTCGCACGACCCCGGGCAATGGCTTGGGACTCAGCATGGTCAGGGCGATTGCCGAATTGCATGGCGCGGTGTTGACACTGAACGATAATCATCCGGGCCTGCGCGTTCTGGTCTCGTTTCCGCCTATTGCTCGCGAAGATTGCGAACCCCGCTGATTTCTATCGTTTTTGGGTTCGCTGTTATGCTACGGCTGCGAATGGCAGGATGCATCCGAACAATGCCGCACTTGATGCGTTGCACCGCCGACCTCCGCACCTCCCCCGACCTTCTTCAGCCCTCGCAACCGCTGTGCTGATTCCGCACCCGCGACGAGCGGTATCAAGGTCACAGATCAATGACTTCCACCGGCCAAGAATTGCTGCGACGAACATGTATGGCTGGTTTGGTGACGCCACATAGTGGCGCCGAGACTATATCGAATGGCAGTAAAGGGCCGGGTTATGCGTAAGCGCTACCGCTTCGCATGGGTCATGTATTCCTCCTAAAAGGGCCAAGGCATGGAGCTGATCCACGTTGCCACAGATTGCGCGACGCTGGTCAGGGCGCCAATGACAGTTTGGGGATCGGCAAGGCCATATCCAATCAGGACCGCGCCTCCAGCGTCAATTCCGGCGTTGATACGATCACGGGCCCACCCGCAGACGGCCCGCAGCACCCGAACGAAAACGTTCTGTCCACGCTCGACGACCTCAAGCTCCGGCTCGGGTTTGGTGGCTTCGGCACGTAGCTCTTCGATGGCCGCCTGGACCTCTCGCCACTCCCCACGACTTACCGCCTCCTCGATGGCAAACTCGGGCGGAGGCTGGTTATGGCCAATTCCCGGCAGCATATCAGGCGGCCCGTGTTCTTCGACCAACGGCCGGATTAGCTGTTCTAAGACTTCAATTCGCAGGAGGACGGCGGCCCGTGCTTCAGGTTCCGGCACATTGGGAGTCGGGGCGATATCGAGATCGTCTTCAGCCCAGTCGGCACCCGGAATAGGACTCCAGTCATATATCCCGGACTCGTCTGTGATTTTTGTGGCTGCCTGCTCGATTAGGCCGTCGCGATACACAGAGCCAAAGTTATCGCCGAGTGCCTCTTCTGGCGTCTCCGGCCCTCCATATATCCACTGATAGCCGCCTTCCGCTGACTCGTAGGGCACCCGGTTCGCCGGATCCTCATAGTTCTGGTGGAACCATGCGATCATTTCCTCGATTGCAGCTTCGTCGGCTTCTCTAGCATCGCTGTCTTCCGGATCGTGCTCCAAGGTGATCTGGAAGTCCGACACCAGTTCATGGCCATCGACGTCTGTATCGGTGCCATTGAAAGCGCCCTCGGGGTATTCCCACAGTTGCCAAGTCAAGGTGCCCAAATCGGGGAGTTCGATGGATGCCTCCCAGGTAGTGCGGGTGCCCATCGGCTCCTCATCGGCTCCGACACTATCCCAAAGGTCTGAAATTTCATCGGCTTCGATTTCGAACACCTGACCGGTGTCCTTATGTCGAATGATGGCAGTCCCGCTTGTCTTAATATGCATTGCCGTTCACCGCGCCGAGGAAATATCAACCGTCATAGACCCACTGCTATCACCCGCCCACGCACAATAATCAAACACGAAATCAAAGCGCTGCTCGAGTTGATCGGGCTGCCGATCTACGTCTCTCGCTCAGAGAGCTTCGGAACGGGGAGGACCGCTTTCCAATGCCTGCCGCAGGTGCGTTGCCGCACCGCCGTCAGGCCGCTCACCGCCCCTGGCGGCGGTCCCGACTGAGATCTCGCTGCAGTCCGTCCGAACGGCCGCTCTGACAAGGTTGCTGCGTCTGCCACGCTGCACTGACGTCAGGCGGCTCTCCGCCCTGATCGACAAGGCCACAGCCCCGCAAATCCGCGAAGTCTGGACCCCGACCGCCGCCAATTTCTTCGGCCGCGTCGGCGGGCCTTACCTGAACGAACTTTGGCGCGACCTGCTGGACCTGCCGGAAGATCATCCGACCGCAACTACCTTCGCCAAGCTGAAAAAGGCCGAGAAGGCCGCGAAGCTGGAAGCCCTGTTCGGTGACGATGCCACCCGCAAGGCCCATGGCGTCACCGAGGCGCAGGCCGCGCGGATCGACGCTTGGCTGCCTGAAGGTATGGAGTGACCGAGGCGCGGGGCGCGATTGCGCCCCGCCCATCGAGGGAGACAGACATGCGCTTTATCAGGTATCCCCGCCACCCATTCACCGATACCAGCCGCAAGCGCGCTGCGCTGCGCCGCAAGCAGCGCCTCGAACGCGAGGCCCTGCCCCTTTTCGCCGAACAGATCGCGGCAGCGCAGCCCGGCGAGGATGAGGTCATGCAGGCCCGCGCCGAGCAATGGGCGGAATCGCAGGCCCGAACCCGGTCCTGGCGCGCGGCCCGCTGGCGCGAGGCCCGGCGCAGGCTTGCCGCCCTGACCGACAATGAGCGCGCGGTCCTGCTGGCCGCATGGAACCGCGCGCCCTACCCCGCCGACCCCACATATCTGCTGGATTTCCTGCACGGCTATTCGGTCGGGCGCTTCACGCTGGACACAATCCCCTTCGACCAGGTGCCGCGCAACAAGCACGGGCACCGGCAGATCGCAGACCAGCACAAGGACATTGACCATGGCTGACTTCACCGCCTTCCGACACCCGGTCCTCGCTGTTGCCTGCCCGGCCTGTGGCGCGGCCGCAGGCTCCTGGTGCCGCCGGCCGAGCGGCCATCGCGCAGCCGATCTGCACCGCGCGCGCGGCATCGAGGCCGACCGGGTTTTCATCGACCAGCACGGCCCGGATGCCTCGATCATCCGCATGGCGACCGGCTGGCAGGTCGATCCCCGAGGGCGAGCCAGAGATTGAACATGCCCATGCAGCCCTGGAGACGCCTCGATTGGACCCTGCCCGATTGGATTGAACATGCGTGGAAGCTCGAACGCACGTTGCGATGCAGTCGGCAGCACTACGGCGCCTGCAATCGACATGTGCTGCGGTTTCCCGGCCAGCTGGTCGCGGTCGAGCTGGACAAGGCCGTCCTGCTGTCCCTGCGCCAGCTCATCCTTGATGGACACCCCAACCGTTTCGGCAGGCCGGGGAGGGGTTTTCGCGCCGAGGACTGGACGACCCGCGCCTTGATGGACGTGAATAATCAGCTTGCCCGGCTCGATCGCATCGAGCGCCGAAACACCCCCTGAAATATCCTTGTGGTGAGGATGACTGGCCGCTCCCTCGGGGGCGGCTCTTTTTTTTGCCCTGTTCCTGGTGTTCGCCGGCGCCGTCGCCCTGGCAGGCCAGAACGCCGGCGCCGACGCGGCGCTAAGGCCGCGCCGGGCCCGCTGCGCGGCCAGAAGCAGGGCATTGCCGTGTTGCATTTGGTTCTAAATATGGTATCATATTTTAGCATGAATAGAGGGTGATATGACGGATTCTGAAAAAGGTGCACTAGCGAAGCTCGCGCTGTTTGCTCTTGGAGCATTCGCCATCCTTCGCCTGACGTATACTGACGGCTGGAGGTTTGACTCGATCCTGGGGTGCGCGGCGAATGCGGCGCTGATCGTGGGCGTCCTCGCCCAGATCGCACTGGAAATGCTGGTGCGCTTCGCTCCGGGTAGTTGGCTGCCGGACGATGTGCTCGCCGAATTGCCGATATGGCAAACAGGGGTGGTCTTGCTGTCCATGATCGCTGCCTCGGTCAGCCTGCTCATCGCTCAATGAATGACCTTGTGGAGATCGAACATGCAACGTGTTGAAGCCCAGATTGCGGTCAGTGTCTCTGATCTGAAGAAAAGCCCGACCGCCATCATGGATCAGGCGCAAGGCGAGGCCGTCGCCGTGCTGAACCACAATCGCGTCATGGCTTATATGGTCCCGGCCGATGTTTACGAGGCGATGATGGAGCGGCTGGACGACCTGGCGCTTGTCGATGTTATTAAGGCCCGGGCGGATGAAACGCCGATCAGCGTGGGCCTCGATGACCTTTGAGCTTAAGTTCCTGCCATCCGCACTGAAGGAGTGGAAAAAGCTCGGTGCCACGCTTCGGGAGCAGTTTCGGAAGAAGCTGGCCGAACGTCTGGAGCAGCCCCGTGTTCCTGCTGATGCGCTGCATGGTCTGGAAGATCATTACAAGATCAAGCTCCGCAGCGCCGGCTACCGACTCGTCTATCGCGTGGAGAATGCAGAAATTACCGTCACTGTGGTCGCAGTTGGTCGTCGAGAACGAAGCGAGGTGTATAAAGCAGCAAGCGCACGGCGCGATGATCGACCCAAAAGCTGACGTCCATTCAGGACCTTGAGAAGCGGCAGATAGTTTCGGGAGGATCCGCGCAGGACCATCAGACCAGGCGCAGCGTGGCCGCCCCCTCGGGGCGGCTTTTTTCTTTGCCCTGTTCCTAGTGTTCGCCGGCGCCGTCGCCCTGGCAAGCCAGAACGCCGGGGACGGCGCGGCGCTAAGGCCGCGCCGGGCCCGCTGCGCGGCAGAACCGTCGCGCCATCGGTCGCGTCCGGCTGTTAACCCGGCCAGCGCCAGGCGCAGGCCGGGGCCGGACCTATCCACCACCACACGGATCTTGTCATTCTACCACCCTGGTCAAGGACGGCGGCCGCGCGAGCGCGGCCTTGCAAGCGGCCCGTGCCGGGCCGTCCCTGACTCAGCGTGTCCGCATGCCTGCGACCGTGCGGGGCGGCTAGAGCCTCGCAATCTTCGGTCTCATCGCTTACATTTCACAAGGAGCATCCAATGAGCGACGCCGACATGACCACCGCTGAACAGTCCCTTGCCGACGACAAGATGCGGGCCGAGATCGCCAAGCTGATCGCGGAAACCTCGAAGATCAATGCCGAAGCCCGCTGGTATCCGCTGGCCGTCGCGACCGGCCTCGTGGGCGCCATTGCCGGCCTGACGGCCTTCATCATCAAGCTTTTCGGTCTCTGACCTATGCGGCCCCTTCGGGGGCCGCTTTTACTTCAGCCGGGCGTAGCCTGGTCATTATCTTCCCCGCCAGCAATGCGGAATCGGCCGCGGACGAGGCGGCGCGGAACGGCCGCGGATCATCGTGCAGATCGGCCCAGGCATGGCCCGTCCAGAACGTCGCAACGTAGAACTTCATGATTCCTCTCCTGACGGCAGCATCCTTATACCTGCGCTGGCAATGAGAAGCGCCCGCACCTCGTCGCGGTCCTGCTCGCTCATATCAGATACCTCAGGAAGCTTGGCTCGGGCGAACGTGACCTTCACGCCGAACGTGACCTCAACTTGGTCCTCTGCCGTATCATCCTTATTTTTGGCGATTGTATATTTGACAAACCCAACTCGTGACCCTATATTGAGGTCATAGAGTTGAGGAAGCCGCCATGTCCGTTCTGTCCAAGCCTTACATGCACGACGAAGCCGCAGCCTTTGCGCATGTCGAAAGCATCATCTGGCCAGATGGTCCGGTCTGCCCGCACTGCGGAAACTGCGGCAAGGTCTATGCGCTGGTCGGCGTTCGCTCCAAGCCGTCCAAGAAGAACCCGGAAGGCGTTGAGCGTTACGGCCTCAAGAAATGCGCAGAGTGCCGCAAGCAGTTCACCGTGCGCATTGGCACGATCTTTGAGGAAAGCCACATTCCGCTGCACAAGTGGCTGCAAGCTATTCACCTGATGGTGTCCAGCAAGAAGGGCATCAGCAGCCATCAACTCCACCGCGTTCTGGAAATCACCCACAAGAGCGCATGGTTCATGTCTCACCGCATCCGCGAAGCCATGCGCAGCGATGGTGCAGTGAATTTCGGTAACGGTGGCGGCGTGGTCGAAGTTGATGAAACCTTCATCGGCACCAAGCAGAAGAAAGCCAAAGGCGCGCGCGGCTATGCCCACAAGAACGCCATGCTGTCCCTTGTGGATCGCACCACTGGCCGCGCCAAGTCCATCGTCGTGGATGATGTGACCAAGGCAACGCTTCTGCCGATCCTGCGCGAGAACATCGCCAAGGAAGCCACGGTCTACACCGACGAAGCGAAGCAATACACCGGCATCGACAAGGATTTTGCCGAGCACGATTTCACCACCCACAGCAAGGGCGAGTATGGTCGTGGTGTGGTCCACACCAACACGATTGAGGGCTATTTCAGCATCTTCAAGCGTGGCATGAAGGGCGTCTATCAGCACTGTGGCAAGAAGCACCTGCACCGCTACGCGGCGGAGTTCGAGTTTCGCTACAACAACCGCGCAGGCAATGGCATCAACGATGCCGAACGGGCGCAGATCGCTCTTAACGGAATCTTGGGGAAGCGAGTGCTTTACCGGGACTCGTTGGAAGCGTAGAATCCGCGCCACAGGCGCAGAAAGCACATATGATGGCAACAGCTGACCAGATACCTACTGATCTGACAATTGACTTGGGGGATGATCTATCCCCCGAAGAGTTCATTGCTGCTGTCCGGAATTTCGTCGGGTTCGTTAACGAGATCACCGAATCTCAGGCTGGCGATGGATCCGATATTCATTGGACTGTCCGTGTGAGGGAGGGGAGCGCATTGGTTGGCGTGCAGCCCCAGGCTGACGCACCAACATCTCGCCTCGCGATGATCTATCGGAAGGCGGAATATGCACCCCGGGCTATCGCGCGCGGCGATATTTCTTCCGCCGGCCTGACGGAGAAGGGGATAGTCCACCTTAAGAACCTATCTGAACTCGCCAGCAAAAATGGTAATAGTAAAGGCGTAAGCATTTGGGTCGAGCGCAAGCAGATTCCCATCGGGGCTTCTTTAGCACAGGCAATTCGTGAAGATACGAATGCCGACTACCGGGACTTTGGAAGTCTGGAGGGCCGACTTGAGGCGATTCAGGACGCAGCAGGTTCCTTGCAAATACGGGTTAAGGATTTTCTTTATCCACGCGCGATCAAATGTTCTGTTCCTGAAAAGCTGATCGAGCATGTGTTCGCTAGTTTTCGGCGCCGAGTCGAGATTGAAGGAATAGTTCACTATCGCGGTGACGGCTCCCCAATAAGCATAGATGCCCATCATATTGAAGTGCTACCGGAGGATGATGAACTTCCTACAGCTGCAGACGTTCGTGGAATCATGGCAATCTAATGGCGGTTGAAAAGATATACTGGGATAGCGACTGCTTTCTTGGACACTTTCAGGCGGAGTCAGGAAAGGCTGACAAGTGTGACGGTGTGATTGAACGCGCCGAGCGTGGTGATGTGCTAATCGTAACGTCTGCGCTCACACTGGCAGAGGTATTGTGGTTAAGAGACGGCCCTAGAATTGCGGCCGACAAGGCCGCATTGGTTCAGAAGTTTTTCCGCCGCTCGTATATTCGTGTTTACAACGTCACACGAAAAATATCCGAGTCTGCGCAGGTGCTTGTATGGGACAATGACATCAGGCCAAAGGATGCGATCCACGTCGCCACTGCGATCAACCTTAAGGCAGACGCTTTGGAAACGTTCGACGGAAAGCTGATTGGGAAAAGCGGGTCTGTCGGGGCGCCACTGCTTCTAATTCGTGAACCTCAGCCAGCCAGTCAGGGGAGGTTGCACCTTGCCAAATGAGAAATCCCAACTCGACAAGTTCAAGGAAGCCGCCCGACAGCTAGAGACGGACGACGACGATGAACGGTTTGAGGAACGGCTCAAACGGATCGTGAAGCAAAAGCCGGACGACAAGAAATCGTCCGACTGATCCGGCCTGTCACGCAGGTTGATGATGGCCTGTGCGACATGGGTTTGTCAAATATACAATCGCCTTATTTTTCCATGGTGGAACTTCAAGCCAAATCCGTTTCAGAAAAATCGCCGCCCTTGTAGAGCAAGGGCACATGGTAAGCTTTCGCGCAGGCGTAGGAGAGCGCGTCCCCGAAATTAAGCTGCGCCGCGTGTCCGACGACCTTGCCGTAAACCGACAGCGCCCGGATCGCTTCCTTCCCCATCCCCGTGGTGATGTGCATCTCTTGCGCTTCGGCCGCCTCGAAAAACCCGTCCACCAGCTCGGCCGCCGCGGCAAAGTCCTCGGCTGCCGCCGGGCCCTTGCCGCGGGCCTGCACCTTGGCCCTGACCAGGGCGAGCGTCGCTTCCATCCGCACGACAGGCGAGAACCGCAGCGTGCCACGCGCGGCCTCCATCGCCTTCAGCAGCCCAGGCGCTTCCGGTTCGTTCAGCAGCACCGCGACCACCGCGCTTGCGTCCAGGAACATCAGTTCTCGCCCCATTGCTCGTCAAAGAACGGCTTCAGGTCTTCGCCCGTGCTGACGAAACCAGCCGCCGCGGCCTTAGCCTGCACCTTCCCCACGCGGGTGGAAAGGCTCTCGCGCGCCGACAGGGCATTGATCTGTGCCATCAGGGCCTGCCGGACCGCTTCGCTCTTGTTCGTCTGCCCCGTCATGGCGCAATATCTAACGAGCAGAGCGTCGATCTCATCCCCTTTGATGTGTATTGCCATCAGTGTATCCCCTATAGTATACACCGTATGTATAGAAAGGGATACACTAGCGCAAGCCGCTTCCGCCGATTAGGAACATCATTGTCAATTGGAATGCACATGGTAATGAAGTCAACTATTTCAATCTATAGCACTTTTGCGAATCTCACGCTGCTGCTGGCAACCGTTCTGCTCATGTGGATGTATTTGCCTATGCAAGCGGAGTTCCTTTACGCTCATTGGCTTGCCTTCTCCAGTCTTGATCCCGTTGCTCATTGGTTTCGAACAGGAGTAATGAGATCATTCTGCTATTTCCTGCTCGGTTGGGTCTACCTGTTCGGCTGTGCCATGGTCTCAATCGCAATTGGGAGTCTGAAAAAGCACTTCCTGAAATCAAGGAGAGCCCATCGGTCGCCTGACAGGGCTTAGGATCTGCCCTCGTTCGTTGGCATTCTGGTCGATTGAGGTATATACCTTTGTAAGGAGGATGATATGGGTCTGATCTTCCGTCTCGGCATCGCCAGCGTCGCCGCCTATGCCTTCATGCCCGTCCTGCGGGACATCGCAGCGGTTGACTGGCCTGCGAGGTTCCAACTAAGGCGCCACTGAAGAGTGAGCGTCAAGTAAACACATTTCAAAAAGGTTCGACATGATCAAGTTCACACAAGGTAATTACCCTATTTACATCGCGCGGCAACATATCATCGCGGTCCAACCTGATCAGAATGGGGCGACAAAAATTGTGACCACGGGCCGGGAAACTTCCAATGGTGCGAACTATGCAGCCTTCATCGTCAAAGAGAGCATTGAGGAAGCTGTCGCGGCGATTAACGCTACTTCCAACTAAGGCGCGAGGATATGGCGCAGGAGCGACGATGATGTTCGTTGGTATCTGCCTGATCTACGAGGCTATGCAGCACAGAAAGAAATAATGGGCGTCTGCCCGCAAGCGGGCACCGCGTTCTAGTCCGGCCTGGCGGCCGGACGCGAGCAGGCGGCGAGCGAGACCCCAGGTATCGAGCGACCCGCCTGCGGGAAGCTGGGCAGAAGGTTCGTCGGAGATCCCGGCTGGCGCCGGCATCCGGTTGATCCAGGAGCCGCCCGGGGGGATCGACGCGGGCCAGGCCCGCGCTCACCCCCCGGCCGACGCCATTTCCTTTTCCTTTTGTCCGCCAACAGACCGGCTCTGCAAAGTCAATAGACGCCATCGCCGTGACGGGCTCGGACCCTCCGTAATTTTCTCCTGCGTCGAAAATGACGGTTTCCAAGCCCGTCACGGCGACAAGCCCCCCTCGGGGGGTGGCTATGACTTTGCCGATCCGGCCCGTGGGCCGGGCTTCGCCCTCACCCACTCTGTTCCGCCGGAAACATGCGTTTCCGGCAGATCAGACCGGCCGAGGCGCAGCCCATCGCGGACAGGGGCACCAAGACCCCGCCGCCATCGCAAAAGGAAAGGATGCCGCTATGGCTGTTTATGAGATTTCCATGACGACCGAGGACGGACCCGTCACCTTCCGGCCAGATGATCTGGACGAATGGCTCGATGAGATGGGCCTTGAAATCCAAGGCTACAACGAAAACCCCCGCCAGCGCGAGGAACTGCAAGGCCAGCCCAAGATCGCCGGCCTCTATGGCCCGTTCTGGGGCGCCTACACCCATGATGGCGAGCCCGTCATCCGCTACGAAGATCCGCAACGCTGCCGCGACTTGAGCCAGTGAGGGAGGGCAGAGCATGACCTTGCGCAATTATCCCGACCTGACCCGCGGCGAAGGCCGCTGGCTCAACCTCTGGGCCGCATTCGACCTGACCGCCGAATATCTCGGCACCTTCACCCTCGACCAACTCCACGAGATGGCGAGCAGAGAAGGCAAATGGATCAGCGCCGTCCAGTATCGCCGCGCCGGCCAGCGCATCGACGAAACCGCCCTTGCGACCCGTTTCAACGGGCTTTGCAAGGGAGACAGCCCTTTCGACTTCACGGGCTTCCGCATCTCGCCGGTCCGCAACGAGTCCAATGATCCCGAATGCACCTGTTTCGAGGTTTGCGAGCCGGGCGAACAAGCGTTCTGGTCCGTCTATGGTTTTCATGCCGAGGCGCGGGAATGGCTTCTGGTCCACGATTGCGAGGCGGGAGAGGAAGGCGAAATTCTGGCCCGTCTGGTCGAGCTTACCGGCCATCTGGTCGAATATCGGGACGCCGGAAAAGCCTATGCCAACACTCGGCTGGCCGATCTGCCCGAGATCATCGGCCAGCGCATACTTGACGAAGTGCCCGATCAGGACGACCCGGCCGCCCGGGCGGACGATGCAGACGCCCACCCCCTGACCGATCTGCGTGAGCGCATTCTGGAAGCCATCCAGCGCCGTGCCTGATCGACATGGCCGCGCCCTGAGGCGCGGCCCCCTGCCCCGAGGATTTCCCATGTTCCACGACACCCCGATGAAGCCGGGCGCTTTGGTTGCACCCTTGAACCTTGCCGCCATCTGCACCGCCCGCGACGCAGCCCTTGCCCGGATAGAGGAAGGCGCGGCCGCGTTGCGCGCCGCCTTCGATCTGACGCAGGAAGCCGCCCAAACCGCCAAGGGCGCGCATGGAGGCTGGCACTCGCCCCGCACCGACCGGGGCGAGGAATCGGCACGGGACCGGCTATTCCCCGCCCGGTTCGATCCTGCCGAAAGCATCGAGGCGTTTCGGCGCGACCTCGATGCCGCGATCTGGACCCGGCTTCTCGAAGAATCCGGCCTGCGCAAGATCATGGATGCCAAGGAACGCGATGATCTGGACGCGGCCATGCAGGGCGACGTGCCGCCGGCCACGATGGACAACATCACCGCCACCATCGAGCGGCTGATGGGCGATGCCGGCATGATCTGGCGGCGCGGGGTCGCCCGGACCTTCAGCCAACTGGACCGGCGGTTCCGCAGCCATGACGGATTCAAAATCGGATCGCGCATCATCCTGACGCGGGTGTTCAACGAATGGGGCGGCTTTACCTACGGTGAAATCCGCCAGGTTCTCTATGACATCGAGCGCGCCTTCTCGATCCTGGACGGCCAATCCGACCGTGCCGGCGAACTGGAGCGCGCGATCAGCATAGCCCGCCGCAACACCATCGGCCCGCGCCAGGACGAGATCGAGACCACCTATTTCAAGGTGCGCTGCTTCAAGAACGGCAATGCCCATCTATGGATGGTCAATGACGAGCTGGTGCGGAAGGTCAACAAGACGCTGGCCGAATACTATGGCGAGGTTCTGGCCGATGCAGCCCCGAGGCAAGACCGCCCCGAGGATTACCGCCCCACGTCAACCGCCGTCGCCCGCGTCCTGGCCTTCTATCCGACCCCGGCCGAGGCCGTCGCCGTCTTGCTGGACGGGCTCGATCTGCGGGAAGGCCAGCGCGTGCTTGAACCCGAGGCCGGTATCGGCAACATCGTGCGCGAGCTGCTGAAGCGCCCCGTCAGCGTCGATGCCGTCGAAATCCATCCCGGCCGGGCCGATGTGCTGCGCGGCATTGCCTCGGACCGGCTCCAGGTCAGCTGCGCCAATTTCCTTCAGACGAAGCCGCAGCCCGTCTATGACGCCGTGCTGATGAACCCGCCCTTCGCCGGCACCCACTGGATGAACCACGTTCGCCATGCCTTCGACTTCCTGAAACCGGGCGGCGAGCTGCGCGCCATCCTGCCCGCCTCGGCCGAGGTCAACGAAACGCCGGCGCACCAGAAATTCCGGGCATGGGCCGAAACCTTCAGCCCAGGATGGCGCGGCATGTGGCGGGATCTTCCCGCCGAGTCCTTTGCCGAGGTGGGCGTGCGGATCAACACGGTTGTCTTGACGCTGCGCAAGCCGAACCGATAGCGTGAGCTACCTAACGCTTCTTCCTCTTTTGCGATGAGGAACACTTGCCCCCGCTTCGGCGGGGGCCTTTCTTTTCCCTGCCCTGCAACCGCGGCGACCTGGCCGGATGCAGAGCGGCGCGAGCAGGCGGCGAGCGAGACCCCAGGTATCGAGCGACCCGCCTGCGGGAAGCTGGGCAGAAGGTTCGTCGGAGATCCCGGCTGGCGCCGGCATCCGGTTGATCCAGGAGCCGCCCGGGGGGATCGACGCGGGCCAGGCCCGCGCTCACCCCCCGGCCGACGCCTTTTCCTTTTCCTTTTGTCCGCCCAGCACCCGCCTGCCGGCCGGTCAATGGGCAAGCGCCGCGCGTGCCGCGCGTCGTCGTCCAGCCGGGCCGTGTCCTCGGCGCTGCGCGCCTGCGGGCCGCACCACCCCGGCCTCCCGACCCTTGACAGTCCGCCAGTCGGCCGCGGGCAGGGCTGCGCCCTCCCCGCTTCGCTCCGGAAAAAGCACGGGGCTTTTTCCAGATCAAACCGGAGAGGCCACGCCCATCGCGGACAGGGGCACCAAGACCCTGCCGCCATCGCAAAAGGAATGAACCATGGCCGTGAAATTCGACCTCTACCAGCATGTCACCGATCAGATCATTGCCAGCATCGAGGCGGGCACCCCCGCGTGGCGCAAGCCTTGGACGGGCGAGGCTGCCACCATGCAGATGCCGCGCCGCGCCAACGACGAAACCTATCGCGGCATCAATGTCCTGATGCTGTGGCTGGTCGCGATGGAAAAGGGCTATCGGGCGGCGCACTGGTTCACCTACCGTCAGGCGCAGGAGCATGGCGGGCAGGTCCGCAAGGGCGAAAAGGGCGCTATGGTTGTGAAATACGGCACATTTGACCGCGAAGATGCCGAGACCGGCGAGGATAGAAAAATCCCCTACCTGAAAGGCTACACGGTTTTCAACGCCGAGCAGATCGACGGCCTTCCCGAGAAATTCCATGCCGCCGCGGCCGAGCCGGCCCGTGATCTTGGCACCGAGGCCGATCACCGCCTTGACGCCTTCTTTGCCGCCACCGGCGCCGACATTCGCACCAGCGACGATCCGCGCGCCTACTATCACCCGGCGCAGGACTTCATCCACATGCCGCCGATCGCCACCTTCCACGACGCCGGCCGCTACTACGCCACACTTGCCCATGAGGCTTGCCACTGGACCGGCCACAAGTCCCGGCTGGATCGGTTTTCCCGTTTCACCGACCGCAAAGCCTATGCGTTCGAGGAGCTGGTTGCGGAAATCGGGAACTGCATGACCTGCGCCAGCCTGGGCCTGACCCCTGATTTCGGACAATCGGGCGCCTATGTCGAAGGCTGGTTGCGCGCGCTGGCTGATGACAAGCGGCTGATCTTCAAGGCGGCGGCCGAAGCGCAGAAGGCGGCCGAGCTGCTGTTGAAGGCCGCAGGCACCACCAACGAGGAAAGGGCGGCCGCATGAGCGGCCCCCAACAAGACAGAAGGTCCGATAGCATAATTGACCCTGTTGATGAGCTGCGTTCCATCTGGACCGAAAAGGGCGTTCCCGCAGATCGACAAGACGAGATCGTGGCCGAGATCGAAAGGCTGGCGCTACCCGGGGCGAAGATTGGCCCCTTCACCATGCCAAATAAATAGCTTGTATGTTGTTGAAGGCTTCTGCCCTTTCGGCCCCTCAAACGGCCTGGCCCGGCGGATCGACCGCCGGGCCAGGCCATTGCGGCAAGGAAAATTGTTCATTGAAATAAAGCGTTATTCCGGAAGGCCGCAGATTGCCGGCAATCTGAGGATTGCCGAAGACTTTTCCTAGCCTGCGGCCGGCCGGCTACCGCCGGCTGAATTGAGGCGCGGCATGCCGCGCCGCGTGATGGTTTGCGTTCGCCACGCAGGCCCTGGGCGGGACCAGGGCGGAAATGTCAAAGCCGGGCACGAGCACTGAATTGTCCACAGCACTCCCTCACGTTCCTTCGCTCCATGATGGCACGTCTCGTTCGGTCGGCTGCAAGCCCAAGCCGCTTTCGCGCCTCGGGTGGACAATTCAATCGGGAGCGTTCCTCTGGATGCGCAAGTTCAGTAGCCTTTCTGTGTCAGGTAACGGTCCAGGCTTTCGATGAACTTTACACGCGTCCATCGCGACATAGGCGCTTCCAGCCCGGTCATGTCCTCGGGGTCGATCTCGGCCGCCAGCTTGGCATAAGCCTCTGCGCTGACCATCATCGTCGTATCGAAATTGTAGCTGGCATCCGAAATGCGCTCATGCGGTATTTCGGTATAGCGGATGCCTCGCTCGATCTGCTCGATCAGCACAGGGCGAAGCTCCTGAAAGCCCTTGCGGATAACCGCGCCCACCGGGCAGCGGGCCTTTGTCGCCCAGACCTCTGCACGCGAAACAAGATCGGTGGGCATGCGGAAGGTGACCCGGATCTTCTTCCTCTCAGCATCTTTCCCCCCTGCCCTCTTTTTTTGCGATGCTATTGCGGCACCCGGTATTGGTGCTTCAGCTTCGCGCTGCGCCTCGCTCGTCGCCTCGGCGACAGGCTTTGTCTGTTCCATTGGTGTCACAGCTGGCTCGATCTTTGCAGGCTTTTCAGTTGGTGCGGGAGTCGGGACCAGGCGTTCAGGCTTCTTCGCGACGGTCGAGGCCGGGTTCGGATCGGCCGCGCCTGGCTTCTGGCTCGTAACCGGTGCTGCTGGCTTTGACGTGTCGTGCGGTTCCGCCGTGATTTCGAGGCGACGCGCAAAATTCGGGTCACGTTTTGCGATGATCCCGCGATCCTTCAACCTCGCCATTATTCGTTCTCCTTGATGATGCGGTCAAATTCATCGAGCAGATCGCCCATCTCCTTGATACCGTCCTGTAGTGATTTTGCGAGCGACCTGTTTGGATGCTTGTCGCGCACGACACCGAGCAAGCCGCTATCGTTCATGCGTTCATAACAAGCCCGCACCAGCACGAAATCATCAAGCATCGGTAGGCTATCGAACATGATTCCCAACTGCTGGCTGGCGGATTCGGTTATCTTCTGTGGAACATGGCTGCCGATGACGCGGAAAGGTGGGACGTTTTCCGGGCGGGTGACGCGATCCTTGAGCCTGACATGCCACATACCTGTCTCCGTGGTGTCGCGCACGTCCTGGGACGATGGGCGACATGGGGCGACGATAAGGTGCGACTCCATGGCCATTTCGTCCTGCGCTTCGGAGCCGCCGCCGAACGTGTCGATCAGGATCAGGTGATCCTCTTCAGGCTTCTCATAGATCGCATTGATTGCAGAAATGACCTCTTCGGCCGAGAGTGTTGCGATGACCTCTGCTCTATCATGCCAGTAACCCTGTGCACTTGCATCGTTCTTCCAATGGTAGATGCCGGCGTTGTCGTCAGTGTCAAAGATTGTGACGCGCTGGCCGCGGTCAATGGCAACGGACGCTAGGCCGCGCACGAGGGTCGATTTGCCGCAACCGCCCTTCTTGTTCATGACGGAGATGATCCGTCTGCCCACCTTTTTCGCCATCAGCTGTCCCTCTACATTCGATCTTAGGCACCGACAACCGGGAACCCGCAACCATAATCCCGCGACCATAGCGCAACATGCGCAAACCTGCAACTGCAATGCTGCAACCAAAATACAACAAACGGCAACCGAAAGGCGCAAACCGAATACCGCCAACGGTAATAGTGCAACCGACAACTATAAAACGTAAAACGACAAACGGAATACGATGAACAGCGACCGATGACCAGCAACCGGGAAACAGAGGCGCACAACCGACAACCGTTAAGCGTCATACAGCATCTGCAACCCAGCTTGAGACAACCAACAAAGCGCAACCGGCAAACGTGGTGCAAAATACTGCATCCAGCATGCAATAAGAAACATACCACAACCGACATACGGCAACTCAGAAACCAACGAATAGCGCCAGGAGGCGCACAGAGGGGCCGCAGAGCGGCTTCTTTGTTCGCCGACCTTTTGTTCCTTCGGAGAGGCAAGAGGCGCGTCCTACGGTCGCTTGAGGCGGTGCCGCGATGCGGCAAGCTGTCGCCTGGGCAGAAACCGGTCTCTTTGTGCCGTACCAGACAACTTTTCTCACGCCTGACAAGGGGCTGCCTGCGGCAGCGCATTTGTCGTTGTTTCTAGGGCGTGAGAGAGTTATCTTGGCACAAAGAGGAAATGGCAGGAAATGCGGGATGTATACAAGCTTTTCTGCCCAGGTGACGGAGTGGTTTCGATTGGCTCGAAAGACCTTGACCAAGGCCCAGAAGGAGGAAGCTCTTCGCCAGCTTAAGGCGGGGGGCGCAGTATCTACTGTCGCCGATGCCGTGGGTGCACCAGCTGCCACTATCTCGAAGGAAAGGGCCCTGCGCGTCAGGCAGTCAGAGGCCACGACGACTTATGGAAGCGTCGTCACTGTCCGGCTTTCGCCTGAAGAAGTCCGTCAGCTCGACGGGCTGAAGGCCGTCCTCGGAACGGATTCCCGGTCCGATGTTCTGCGTAGCTTGCTGCGATCAGGTGTCGGCATGATCGAATTTCCGCCGGACCAGGCCGCGAAGATCGAGGAAATCAGGCACGAGCTTCACAAGATCGGCGTCAACATCAACCAGATCGCCTTCGCCGCGAACGCGAAAAAGATCAAGCTCGCGAAGGGGCACATGGGTGCGCTCGACGAGTTGCGCGCAGCCTTGCCCCAGGTCCGCACCTACCTTCAGGCTGTCGTAAGCGAGCAACGCCGGCGTGGCATCAGACTGTTCCGGGCCTTCGTGGAGACGAACCAGTGACCGGGATCGCCAGTATCCTCGTCGGCGAACTCGATCTGTCGGGCCGGAACTGGGGCAGGTCGTATACCGAGCTCGAATTTTATCGAGCCGAGCGGGACCGCATGGTCGCGGCGAAGCGTGAGAAGTTTCGCCTCCAAGCCAGTGCGCAAAACCTCTGGAGAGTCGCGCAGGGGTCGAACTCTGCGGTGCTTAAGAAGATCCACAATGGTGGCACCCATACAGCCAAGCAATTGTCCAACCAGCTTGATTACCTGTTCGGTAAGGCGTCAACGATCTTCGGCAACATGGTCGATCATGACCCGGACGCACGCACTCTGTCACCGGATGAGCGAAAGGCAATCGTTGAGCAGTGGTCGGATGAATGGACCGGCGATCCGAAGAATGGCCATACCACTCATCTTCTCATCAGTTTCCCGGCCGATGTTGGAGCCAGGCGTATCCCGCCGATCGTAGAGCAATGGGCCGCTGAGCTGTTCCAGCAGGGCAGTCGCGTCGAAGGAGAAGAATGGGCTTATGTCGCTGCCCTTCATACCGACAGGGCCAACAAGCACGTCCATATCGTCATCAACAACCGTGGCCTGGAAAGAGACACCTGGTTCTACATGGCAAAGGGCCATGCCTTTGATCTTGATGACATGAAGACGCGATTGGTCGAGATTGCAGCCGATCACGGCATGTTCCTGGACAAGAGCAGTCGTGTCGACCGCGGTATCATGACTTATGGGCCATCGCGCGCGGAGATCGAGCGTGCCGGCCGCGAGGGCCGCGCGCCTGTTGAGCGGCCCAGGCAGGGCAGGGCGCTTGCCGATGCCATGGAACAGGTCGAAGAGAACGCACGGATGCTGCGCAGCATGGCATCCTTCGCGTGGATCATCAGCGACGAGGACCTGGCGCTGAAAATCGAAACGGCCGCCGAGACCCTTGAGAATGGCGGTATCATCCACCCCCGAAATCAGGAGATCATCATGGATGCCGAGACCATCAAGACACGTGGAGACCTAGCCTCATCCTTTGGCAAATGGCTGGACGACACCGAGAAGGACATCAGCAGGTTGCCACATGCCGAGCAGCGCGAGATGCGCAGCGAATTTTATCAGATCGCCGCTGAAATCGTGCGCGACCTCGGGGATGACCGCGGTGCGCAGCTGATGCACCACGAGGCCCGCACCGCGCTGTATCAGACCCAGATCACGTCCGACACCGTGTCCGGGATCGGCCAGGAGAAGCAGGTCGGGGAAGACGGCGCTCGCGAGATGAAGTCCAGGATCGAGCATTTGGCCGAGGATGCGGGACTGGATCGGGCAAAGATCAGCGAACGCATGAGCCTTGGCGCGGCGAACGCCTGGCAGGAGCGGGAGTGGATCAAGGAGGATCTTCTTGCCGTCGCCGACGCCAAGAAGATCGACCTGTCCAGCGAAGAGGGCAGGGGACGCGCAGCTGACATTGTGGACGGGTTCTACAACGCCGCCGCGAAAGTCCTATCCCAGGCCATTCAGGTTGATCTGACGCCTGAGAACGATCGCCTGACGCGGACCCTTGGCCACATGGCCGACAGTCTGGGCAAGCACGGCAAGGTCGAGTTCCAGAATGACGATGACGCGCGACGTTTCGGCCAGGACTTCCGCGAGCGGTATGGTCAGGACAGCATGAACCGGATCGCCGAAGGCGATACAGGTGCTTTGGCAGTCGATTTCCCTGACGAGAACCGCCGCCGCGACGTCGCCAAGGCCGTGGTCGCCGCCGCCCGCGTTCATCAGCCGGTCGGACTGACGCTTGAGCAGGTTAAGCAAGCCAACGAGCGGTTCGCAGAGCAGGAAAGTGCAGAGCTGGATCATACCCGCAACAAGGATCTCGGACACGAGCTCTGAGAGCCATTCTATATAGTGTGATGCAAAGAGGCCCGCGCAGCGCGCGGGCCTTGTTTTCATCTCGCCGGTCGTGGTGCTGGCCTACTTGCTCAGCTTGGCCTTCAGCCGATCCTGGAACATCTTCGCCTTCTCTATCCTGGCCTGGTCGTCTGGTCGAAGGGCTTCGCGGGCCTCTTCATCGGTCAGGATAGGTTTCGAGCCTTCAACTTCTGCCATGACCGACCTGGCTGCGGTTTTCTGTGCTGTAGGTTGTTGGTTGCCGTTTTGCGGTTGTTGTTTCGTGTATGAAATGGGCTGGAACTGCTCGAAGCGAGATTGAAGCTGCTCGATCTGCTGACGCATGGCCTGCATCGCGTGACGCTCATCCGGGTAGGGCAGCGGTCCTTTCTGAGCTTCCATGATCTTCTGGAAGAACGGATCTTTGAAATAGACGATCCGGTCTGCGAGGATCGCGTGCTGGCGCTCGGGGATCAGGATGACCTTTGTCGGGTCAAGCTTTTTTACCTCGTCCGGGGTGAGCAGGGGCCGCTCTTCATTCCGGCGCGAGACGGAACGTCGGCGCATCCCCTTGCCATCCGAGGAATAGCTGTCGCTGACCGAGAGCCTAGTCGTCTTGCCCAGGGCTTGCGACACCTCGGAGGCGGTCTTTTTCTCGTTCGGGCTGATGAACAGCTTCATGCCGGCGGCCGACTCGATGGAAAGCCTGTCGTTTTCCTCGTAGATCTTGTCCAGGCCGGGGATCGACTGCGTGATGATGGAAACACGTCCACCATGGCCGGCCAGCTGCTTCAGGGACTGGACTACGATGGGCATCTTGCCGAGCTGGTCGAACTCGTCCATGAGGATCATGACCGGCCAGGGTTCCGTTTTGGGGTTGGGCAGGGTCGCGCGCAAGGTCGCAATCAACTCGCCGAACAGCAGGCGCAGCAAAGGCGCGAGCGTGATGATGTCGTCGGAATTGACCACAAGATATACGGATTGCAGTTCCGAGCGCAGCGTCTGCCAGCTGAAATCATTGCCGCTGGTCACTCGGTCGATCTGGGGGTTGACCCAAAGACCGAGGCCGGCGCCCTTCAGGACGGAAACGTATGACGACAGGGTGCGGTCGGCATAGCCGCTGAAATCGGTGAAAATGTCTCTGGTTTGTGGGTGGCGGGTCTCTGCGGCGCGATTCTTATACTCGGCTGATTTGTCGGCACCGCCGAAAAGGATCCGGGTGATCTCGCCGATCGTCGGCTTGCCGCGCTCGATGGCCAGCATCCCACCGGCGACGAACAGTTCGCGTGCGCCCACGATGAAGTCGGCTGCGCCGCCTTTCTCGCTGGTTGTCAGAAAATAGGTCGCGAGCTTGCTCAACTCGGTGAACTGCTGGTCGGTATTCTTCAACCGCGCGATCCGTTCCAGGGGGTTGTAGCGGTGAGACTGATGCTCGAAGTCGAAGGGGCTGAAATAGAAGATCTTGTCACCCTGCGCCTGCCTGTAACGGGCTGTGGCCTCAAAGATTTCGCCCTTCACATCAAGGATCACGCATGATCCCGGGAAAAGCAGCGTGTTCGGGATGACATAACCGACGCCTTTGCCCGCCCGTGTCGGCGCCACCATCAGGCAATGTGGAAACTTGTTCCAGTCGGCGGCGACGAAGCGATTCAAGCCGAGGATCCGACCGAGAAGCCCCCAGCGGTTGTGACGGGCAAAGACCAGGCCGCTGCCGATGGCCTTCATCAGTCCGTTCTTGCGGATTTCGGCGCGTGTCTGGAAATGCGCCTTGCCGTATTCCGTCAGTTGCTGCGTGAAGGATAGGGCCAGCACCAGAAGCACCGTGGCACCAATGGCCGCCCCGACGATCTGGTAGCCGGCGCGCCAGGGTTGCAGCATGATCCGTTCCCAACCGGGAAACTCATTCACCAGGATGAAGGGGTCGGCTGTGGAAATATTGGCACCGAGCTGATGCTGGACCCACATGCCACCGATCATGAGCCCGACTATGGCGCCGGCCACGATACCGATGGGCAGTGCGATAAGGGTGCGGCTCATGACCTACCTCACAATTCCAGGTCGCTTCCGGCTTCATGGCGCCGTTCGGCTTGCTGGTCCTGCTCAACCTGCGCTGCTGCTTCGGTCACGACCTGCCGAAATGCATCTGTGACCGGGCCGCGATCACGTGCGGGCAGTTCCCTGATGTTCTCGCGGACGAAGGTGATGTCGTCTTTCATGCGATCCACCAGACTCATCATCATGTCGGTGGATGAGCTCTCGATCCTTTGCAACGTCGCCGCATTTGCATCCGCACCAGGTTCGTGCTCGTTGCCGGGGTCCACGTAGGGCCTGCCGTTGACGTAGATAACGCGCTCGCCCCTCGCCTCCGCTTCGCGGCCAGCCGCGACAGCCTCCTGCTGCTGGCGTAGAAGATCAGCTTGTCGATCTTCCCAAGATTGCTGCTCCTCGGTGCGGTTAAACTGCGCCTCGGCCTGCGCCCCGAGATAGTCAGGATCGCCGGCGGCGTCATAGTCGATCTCGTTATCACGGCGATGTTGCTCGTGGTATTCGCGCAAGGCGGCAATGTTCTCATCGGTCGGCTCAAGGTCGGCCTCGTCGTCGGGGCTTTCCAGCCGCAGGTCGGGATCGCGTGATGCTGCCTCCCTGATCTGCCCCTCGGTCATTTCCAACTGCTCTCCGTCGCCAGTAACCACGGGAATGTGCAGTTCACCGCTGTTTGCTCGCAGCTCCAGCTCATCGAGGTGCATCTGGCGCATCTCCTCGAACGCTGCATCCAGCTCCGCATCCTCCTGCTCTTGAGCGCGGCGCGCGTCGTCCGAAATCTCGTCTGCCATTCTGGTATCGCCATCGGGGAACCGCGCCTCATAATCTGCAATGGCATCGGTCCTCACATCGACTGATGTGGCGAGGCCCTGGGCCTCAAGGAGTTCGTTGAAGCGGTCAACACCTGCCCGATAGTCCGTCCCCGCCTCGGCAAGCAAATCTTCGCTAATCTCGTTTTGCGAAATTTTCTCGACTATATTCATCACTGTATCCTCAAGATGAGTGCGGGCTTCGCCGGGCTCCATCTTTTCTGCCTCGACCAACACTTGGCGGCCGGTTTCGATCAGCGCGTCAGCCTTCTCACGCAGTTCATCGGGCGTAAGCGCCTTATTCGTTTCATCAGTCTGTGCCATTGAAAAATCCTTTCTGGCCCGTTTGACGGGCTGATCTGGGGGTAATCAGGTAAGATGCTCATCCAGAGCGGGGAAATAGACTTCCATGATGCCCCGCCGGTCGCCCTGCCGCCCTGTCTGGATCACCAGGTCGATCGACCCGCGCAGGTATCGCAGGATTTCGGCGTAATTGAGCCTGATACCCGTGTTCAGGACCAGGAAAGCTAGACGGTCCATGGCCTTGCGGGCTGTTTCCGCATGGATCGTCGTGAAGCTGCCGGCATGGCCGGTATTGATTGATTCCAGAAACGTCATCGCCTCGGCGCCACGCAACTCGCCGAGGATGATGCGGTCCGGCCGAAGTCGAAGTGTCGCCTGCAACAGCTTCTCGGCCGAGCGGGACGAGTTTTCCGAACGCGAGGCGATCAGGCTGACATGGTTCGGCTGATGCGGCAGCAACTCGGCCGAATCCTCGATCAGAACCAGCCGTTCGGAATCGTCAATCATCCATTGCAGCCTGCGCGCCAGCTCGGTCTTGCCGGTCGACGTGCCGCCTGAAATGATGATGTTCAGCTTCTCCCGCACGCACCGCTCAAGGAACTCATCCGCAATCGTCCCGGCCTCGGTGGCCTCGACGAGCTCGCGCATGCCCCGTATCTTCTCCAGCCGCTCTGCCTCCAGCGATGATCCCTGCTGGCGCAGGACGGCAAATTGCTTCGGCTGTTCTTCCGCCCTGCGGCGACGGAACAGCCGGATGGATACACAGGTGCCGCCCGATGACGCTGGTGGAATCATCGCCTGGACGCGCAGCGTGACCCCCTTGTAGGTCACGGTGGTCGAAATCATCGGCTCGCTGTCCGTCAGCCTCAGCTGGGCGGTATTCGCAATCTGCTTTGCCAGGTCCGTGACCTCTTCAACGGAGATCGCATGCCCTTCGAGCGGTTTCATTGATGCTGCACCGGCCTTTTCGACCCAGATCAAGGCGTCGCTGTTGATCGCCAGCTCGATGGTTGCAGGATCGGTCAGCGGCCCATCGAGCTTTGCAAGGTAATGGTCGAGATAACCGTTCATCAGAACAGCTCCAGATCATTGTTGACCCGAACCTGCACGACTGCGCCCTGATCGACCGAGATCGTCGGCGGCACGTCCAGGTAGCCCTGCATCACATTACCAAGCGCGGTCGATGCACCCTGGCCTACATTTGCCGCCGTGGTCGAAGCCACGTCATTGTTGCTGTTCCCGTTTTCGTCGTCGTCCTCCATGGCAGCGGTGATGATCTCTGGCAGCGCGCCAATGACTGAAACGGCGGCGGCTGCCCCGAACCGGGCCAGTGTGTGATTGTTCACATGGCCGGGCATTCCCGAGCGGCCGATCCGGTCCGTGCCATAGCCTTCCAGCTGGACCGATTGCCCGTCCGAAGTCACAAGGCGGTCCCAGGCAATCAACACCCGGCGCTGGCCGCGATCCACATCCGAACTGTAGCGGCCATAGAGCTTTGACCCACGAGGGATCAGCACCTGGCTCATGTCCATCGACCAAACGTCATAGCTGACATTGGCCGCGACGTTCCCCGAAAGCGCCGAGCTGATCGCGGTTTCCAGCGTGGCCTCGATCATCGTGCCCTGGATGATGGTGTTGCTCGGATTGGCGATCACCTGGCTGCGGGTCACAGTGGATTTCTGGGCGCCGGCGCGCAGGAACGCTTCGTCGCCCTCATATTTCCGCTCTTCGCCCTCGCCGCCACCCGCACTGGTTCCGCTGGCGCGAAAGGCCACCATCGGCGACTGGATCTGCGCCTGGCGCCGGGCCTCTTCTTCCGCCCGCCGGGCCTGAAGCTCGGCCAGACGCTGCTGTTCGAACATCGCCTCGTCCTGCTGCTGCGCGAACATCTCGGCCTGGTTGTCGAGCTGCGATTGAAGGCGCATCCGCTCGCGCTCGGCCTCCGCCACCTGGGCGTCCTTCGCCTCGCTCTCCTTCCGCACGGCCTCAAGAGCAGCTTGCAGCTTTTCCATCTCACCGGCCCTGGCACTGGCCTGGTTTCGGAGCTCGGCAATCTCAGCCATCATCCCGTTCAGTTGTTCGTCGCTGATCGCGCTTTGCTGAACCGCGGGCTGTGCCTGTGGCTGCGGTGCCGGCCGGCTCTCCGGCCTCGGCCGCGAGATGGTGAAGCCGTCCAGACCAGAATTGTCCTGGAACTCGTTCACCTCGGATGTGGGCAGATTCAGTGAGGGCTGCTGCAGGGTGGCATCAGGCGCGGCCAGGAAGGCGTAGCTGGTCAGCGCGGCTCCGGCAATGAAGGTGCCCGCGCCGATGGCATAGGGCCGCCACCGGCTTGGCTTGCTGACCTTGCCCTGGATGCGTTTCAACCGTTCCTGGATGCTGTTGTCGTCGTTTTCGTTCGCCATGGCGCGATACCCCTTTACCTGACCACCGAAGCCGGCTCCCCGGTGACGCAGACGTAGCTGTCGCCATAGCGCAGCACCCAACGCTCGGATCTGCCGGCAACGGTGATGATGGTGCCGTTCGTCGTGGTGTTGACCGTGTATTCCTGGCCCTTCGCATCTGCCCTGAAGACCGAGGGCATCGGCGCGCCGGCGGGGATCTTGAAGTAGGTCTTGGTGCCGTCATCGCTCACCCCGACTGGCGCAAACTCCGCGCCCGTCGATCTGGTCGAAACCGAATAACGCATACGCGGCAGGGTCGCGGAGGCCTCGGCGGCCGCGCTGGAAGCCCTGCGCGTCGAACGGCCCGAGCCAGGGACTGAGAACTTGACCGACCAGGACGGTGTGCCACGTGCTGTTTCGGTGACCTGCATGAAATAGAAGCGGCGGTCCGTTTCGACCGTCATGTTGGTCGAGGCACCTTCGACCACCGGCTTCACGGTGAAGACATTGGAACCTTCCAGCTTGTCGATCTGAAAGCTCTCGCTGTCTCCGATCGCGATCGACTGGATGTTCTCGCCGTCACCCAGCTCGATCAGCGTCACGTTCCGGACCCGGGTCTGAACGTGATAGACCTGACCGCTTACATAATTGGCATAGGTCACGCGGCTGTCACGCGAGCCGGCCTGTGGCCGGGCTTCGGCCAGCGCCAGCCCCGGTATCGCCAGGATCAAGGCCAGGGCGGCGGTGGTGGTGATGGGTTTGATCATTTCAGGCCCTCCTGTTGCGCTTCCAGCGAGTCCGGGGTGGAACGGTAATCCGTGACGGTGAAGCCGAATGGGTTCTGCCAGACCAGCTCCAGTGCGGATTGCTGGCTCGGCACGAACTGATAGGTGACGGTGGCGGTGAAATTGCCGATCCGGTCATCCTCGCCCGGGCGGGTCAGCGTCTTGACGAAGCGGACCGTTGCGGTGTTCGGGTTGATCTGGTTGATCGACAGCACCTCGATGCTGACCTTGCCGGACTGGCCGTAAAGCGTCAGGGGGTAGTTTTCGTGACCTTCGGTCCACTGTTCGCGCAACGACTGTTGCGCCTGGCCGGCCGACTGACGATAGACCCGCAGAATCCGGTCCTCGTTATCGTTCACGTCATAGGTCTCGCGGCTCATGACGTAGTTGTAGAGCAGGCTCTGTTTCACCGCGTCTGCATGCTCGATGCTGGCCCGCTCGATCTGCACCGCCCGCTCGGCCTGGCCGGTGTTGCGATCCACGATGGTCAGGAAGGCCTGCGTCTCCTTCAGCGGCAGGGTCATCAACGCCACCGTGATCCCGCCCAGGCCGACCAGGCTGCCGACGATGCCCACCATCCACCCCATGCGCTCACGGCGGGGGACGCCGAAAATAATCTCGTTTTCGAGAATCGTCCTCTGTTCAGACTCTTGGTCTGTCATGAATTTAACTCCTGATTTCAGGCAATTAAGCCGTCTGAATTAATTTCCGCCGCGCAGCCTGCGCATGTCGTCGCGCTTCTGGCGCAGCATGGCGCCACGTTCGCGAAGCTCGCGGTCGCGATCCTTCTTCACCTGTTCCGGACTGTCGGCCGTGCCGTTCTTGAAGCCTTGGGCGATCAACTGCCTGTCCTGGCGGTATTGCTGCAGCTGCTTCACGCCCGGCAGCTGCTTTGCCGTCGCGGCAGCGCCGCGCTGCCCGAGGCGCAGGACTTCCGGTGCGATGGTGGACAAACGAAAATGTCCGGTCATCTGGCCGGCCGCGTCCGGGATCGCCTTCAGCGCGAAGATGCCGACGAAAACCACGACGCAAAATCCAAGGAGCTGGTTGATCGTTTCAACATTTTCCTGCGGCACAAATTGCTTCTGTGCTACGACTATGATGACCGAGATCACGGCCGAGGCGGCGATCGGATACATCAGGTAGCCGACCAGACTTTCGAGCCATGCTTCGAACATGCCTTTCGACCGCTCGAAGATCGTGGCGGTGATAGCCAAGGGCGCAACGCCGAGCAGAACCGCGATCATGATCTTGGCGAAGGCCACGATCAGAACATAGCCCGCCATCAGTAGAGCGAGGATTGCATAGAAAAATGCGCCCAGCACCCCGCGCATGATCGAGCCCTGCGACCTGGCCACGCCGTCAGCGGCGTCCGACATATTGACGGCCATTTTGTCCATCGCGCCATAGATGCTGTCCGTGCTGGTCGAACTGGCGACGTTGAAGAACTCCATGGCCAGCGTTTCGCCGGTATGGGCGAAAGCCTGATAGACGACGCTGAAATTCGACCAGCTGAAGGCGAATATGTAGATCATCACGATGCGGGTCGCGATCTGGATCGCATCGCGACCACTCATCTGGTAATAGCCGACTGCCATATTGATGCCGATCAGGATCAGCAGGATGGTGCAGGCGATCGTCATCACCGGCAGCATCCCCGAGGCTGAGGCCTCGAAGAATTTTTCCCCCGCCGACACGATGCTCGTGTCGATTGTCCCCATGATGTCACTGACGATGCCCATCAGAACTCGCCTCCGCACATGGCTTCGACCTGATCGCGAATCTTGCGTCCCTCGGTCTGATAGTGCTCGCCCCATTTAAAGCGGTTCCAATCCTCACCTTCCTTTTCAGTCAGCTCGGCTTTGATCAGGTTGACCCCTTGGAAGGGCGCGACTTTGCCGGCGCAAGTGCAGTCGCGCTTGTCGAGAGCATGCTTATATTTCACGAAATCGTAGATCGAACGGGTAGCAAAACCCTCATCACTCACCCGGTCGTTGTAGACTGTTGATTTTAGCTCCGGCACCTTTTCGCAGGTGCGGTAAGGCTCATTCCTGGCACCCTCTATCGGCAGGACGGCGCTGGTGTCGGAGCGGTCGAGCCGAAGATCGAGGTAGTCCTCCTCAGCCTTCCGCTGCTCCTCGGTCAGCCCAAGATCAGGACCCTCCTCGATGAAGACCTTGTCCAGCCCGGCAAAGGGGTTGTCGTCCGCCTGTGTCACCAGGCCATCCGGGGTCTGATCGCCTCGCGGGAAGATCTGCGCGCCCGCGACCACTACTGCAATCACCACGACAGCCGCCCCGCCCAGAAGAACCCGCTTGTTCATCTCACTCCTCCAGCTTCACTGTCAGGTATTTTTCTTCCTCGGCCGCCGTCGCGGCGTCCATGATCCCGGCCTCGCCCATTCCGACCGTCTGAACCGCTTCCATGGCCCAGATATTGGCCAGGGCGATGCCCAGCTCGCCGGTGACGCGCGTGTTCAGGTCAATGGCCTCCTTCAGATTCTGCGTCTCGCCGATCTGCTGCATGAACCCGTCCATGCGCGTCAGGCTTTCACGGGCCGCCTGCGACGAGCTTTCCGCCGCCACCGACATGAAGGCGTTTACATTCGCCTGGTTGCCGATCCGCGCGGCAGAGGCGTTTTCGCTGTTCGCCAACTCGTCCACTTCCGTCTTCTTGATACCCGCGGTTTCGAAGGTCTTGCTCACGAAGCTGTCCACAGAGCCGCCGCCGATTGAGCTCGTGCCGGACAGCACCCCCGACCAGTTGCCCGACTTGGCCGCGTCGAGCGATGCGGTCAGGTTCGAGAAATCGGGGAGAATGTCGCGCAGGAAGCTTTCGGGATCGAGGCCGAGATCGGCAAGCGACAGCCCGTTCTTCAGTGCGTCCAGCTGGGCCTGCATGGTCTTGATCTGCTCGATCAACTTCAAGGTCTGGTCGTCGAGCTTCAGATTCTGTGCGACTTGCTCCTGGAGCTGGAGTTTCGACTCGGTGATCATCTCTTGCAGCTTGGCGATCGAGGTCACGTCAATCGTCGGCACGCCCTGCGCATGGGCGCCTGTCGCCACGGCCAGCGCGGAGGCGGCCAGAAGGAATTTGATTTTCTGCGGGAAATTCATTCGTCCATCCTCACTTGCAGATATTTTTCGTCCTCGATGTAAGCCTGGATCAGCAGCGCGTTGCGGGCCGCTTCGACCTTGCGCCGTGTAGCGGCCAGCCGGACCAGGATATTCGCCATGCGCGCGACCTCGCCCCGCGCATAGGTGTTCAGATCCATCGCCTCCTTGACCGATCCGGTGCTTTCGATCTGGACGAGGATCGAGCGCAGCCGAGTAGCGGCAGCGCTCATGGTATCAATGCTGTGCGCTGCATAATGCCAGCCGGCGTCCGCTACGTTTGATGCCTCGGCAATAGCCATGTCGCGCGGATCGAGCGTGCCGACCGCATCGGCCGCGCCATTCATGCGTGCCGCGTAGCGGTCGTAATAGCCGCTGATCTTGACCACATAGTTCTGCGTCTCCTTATATGGCGGAATGCCGCCATATTTCTGCACCGCGCCAGGTCCGGCATTATAGGCCGCCAGCGCCAGGGGCATGGATCCGAAGCGGTTCAATTGCTCCAGGAGATATTTGGCCCCCCCGTCCAGCTGCAGGCGCGGGTCGTCATAATAGGCCGGATAGACGCCGAGGTATTTGGCCGTGTCCGGGATGATCTGGGTCAGGCCGAACGCCGCCTTCGGGCTTTTCGCCCCGATAGAGAAGTTCGATTCCTGTTTTACCAGCGCCTGGAACCAGCAGCGGAACTCGACCGCGTTGATGCCGGCTTTCGTCAGCGCCGGGTGATTGCCGTATTTCACCGCCGTTTCGGCAATCATCTGCTCGATCGTCACCGGCGCGTCGCCCATGATCCGATCGACATAGGGGTTGTTGTCGTCGATCGCATAGACCGTCGAGGCCGCGAAGACCTCACCCGCATCGCCGCCGCCTTCCAGGTCGGGGATGAAGGCGCTCGTGCCCGTCAGCAACTCAAGTGTCTCATCGAGGGCGGCCAGCTGTTCATCCTGCTTGTCGAGGATGTCCTGGCGCTTCGCGTTTTCATCGACCTCGGCCGCGCGCTCGTCGCGGTCCTGGTCCATCTGGATCAGGAGCTCGGCAATGCCACGCCCATCCAGGGTCGGCACGCCCTGCGCGATTGCCGCCGGAACGGACGCTGTTCCGAGGATCAGCGCCAGCGTCGCCGCCCTGACGGGGATCAGGCGCTCAGCGGGCCACAGGAACATATTCGAACTCGCAATCATCCATCGGGACCAGGGCCATGGTGGACCAGCAATTCGTCTTGCGGATCGGCGTCTCGCCCCCACAGGCCGCAAGGATGGGCAGGACGGCGAGAAGCAGCAAAAAAGCCTTAATCATGTTTGAAATTCCTCCAGAATTGCGGTTTGGTTTCGTAATCTTCACCGAACATCTTGCGGGCGGCTTCATCGCTACCCAGGGCGGCGAGCAGAGGGCCGACGGCCGACAGGTCCATGTTCAACACCGTCGAACCACTATGGCCGTTGAACAGCACCTCGCGCTTGCCCCGGGAACCGTCGAGCAGAAATCCCAACTCGTTCTCGGTCAGGTTGTAGCCCGTATAGTCCTTGGTGACGGCCTTGCTGTTCGGGAAGAGCATCCGGTTCGGGAGGCCTTCCAGGATCGACTTCGCCTTGCTTTCCCGGATATGCGACGGAAATTGCGTCATCAGGATCATGACCACGTTCTGCTTGCGGACCGTGGCCAGCCATTTCGGGATGCGCCGGGCGAAATAATCGTCGTCAAGGACCGTGCTGGCCTCGTCGATGATCACCAGGGTTGGCACCTTGTCCTCGAACATCAGTTCGAGCCGCCGGAAAATAAAGGACAACACCGCCGTTCGCTCAGTCGGCAGATCAAGGATTTCCGTCAGGTCAATGCCAAGGACTCTGGATTTCTGGCTGAAGTCGATAACCGGCTCTTCTGCCTCGCCGAACACCCAGCCGTATCGACCGCGCGGACCCCATTCGCTGAGGCGCAGCGCAAGATCACGGTCATCGTTCACATCGCCGATCAGCTCCTGGAATTTCTCGAAGTTCCGCAGTTCCGCCGGGGCAATGCCATTCTGCCGCACGGCCGATTTCAGCGCCTCGGACTGCTGTGGTGTCAGATGCCCGCCCGCCCGTTCCACCAGTGCCGAAAGCCAATCCATCTGCCACGCCTCGCCGCGAGGCCCGCTTTCGGTCAGCAGAGGATTCAGCCCTGTCGGTCGCCCGGCGAGGATCTGGGCATAGCGCCCCCCAAGTGCGGCGACGACCGGGCGCAGGGCCTTGTCCTTGTCGAAGAGCACGATCCGCAAGCCCGGGACACGCATGGCTTGGGCGGCAAGGAAGGCTTGCGTCGTCGATTTGCCCGAGTTCGACGGGCCGAGGACCAGCGTATGGCCGAGTGTCGGATCGGCGGGCGCCGGCGGACCCTCCTCATGCCAGCTGAACCTGTGCGCGCAGCCGCCTGCCGTCTCGACAACTGTAATCGGCGTCTGCCAAGGTAATTTCCTTGCCGGAGAGCCCGCATTCTCCATGTGAAGTGAGGCCAGATCAGCGAAGGTCGTGGTGCTGACCGTCATGTCCCAGCACTGATAATCCTGGTTGCCAGGATGCTGTGCAAAGAACGTCGCTTCGAGGCTGCGTTCGGTGCGACTCAGCGTCACCTTCATCCGCTCCGATACGCCGCGAATATGTGACACGCGTTGGTCCAGCTCGGCCTGGCTGTCGGCATAGACGGTGATGGAAAGCTGGTGGGCGCCCACGCCCGCCTTGCCGGTTTCGACGTCATCAGCCACATCGAGCAGTTGCTCGGCCACGGAAGCGGCCAGATCGCCGGCGGCACGCATCTGGTCGATGCGGGTTTTCACCCGGCCCGAGATCTTGTGATTTGCAATGGGCGTGAACGAATGGCAAATCACCATGTCGATCGACGTGTCCAGCGCGTCCAGCATTCCCGGCCAGGTCGTCTCCGAATATTTCCAGATCGCCAGCGTCGCGGCATAGCGCGGCCGCCCGAACCCTTCCTCGATGAGCATCGTGCCGCGCTTGTGGTCGAATTTGACCGCAATATTCGCCACATCCTCTGCGATCAGCGTGCGCCGGCCGCGATAGCTTTTGCCGAGGACGGCCGTGTTGATCGCCGAGAGAAAGCCGAGCATGCTGCCATCGCTGATCTTGAGCCGCCGGGCATTGAGCGAAAGGCTGGTTTCCAGGATCGACACGACCTCGCGCAGCTCGTGAAGGCGCGTGGTCGTGTCGCCATCGAGCAGCCGCTTCGCAGCCCTCTGGAACAAGGGCAGCTTTAGAGGTTGGCTCAGGTTGCGAACGACAGTCATGACCAGCACGAAATCATGGAGGTTCTTGCTGGCGAGATGCGCCTGCCATTTGCGGTCAAGGTCCGCGGCGAACCCGTCGCCGTGGATCGCTTTCAGGCCGAACTGCGCCGGGCGCATCATCCGATGGATGTAGACGGTGAACCGCTCGTCCAGACCGTCGAGGACATGCGCGAATGCCCGGCGCAGCTCGTGTATTTCACTGTCCGAGCTAGTGAGACCGTCAATGCCCGTGATTTCGAGCGCGATCAGCAGACCGTTCTCTCGGGTCCGCACGACCTCATCGTCAACCTCGATCGCATAAGGCATGTGCCGATACAGATTGAGATCGGCCGGAAGGATTGTGCGGGCACGCTCGCTGACTTCGCTCAAATCACGGGGGCTAAACATAGCGGCGGAATCTCTTCTTTTTGTTGAGAGAAATGACAGGCCGTGTTTTGGTCCAGATCACGGCCACAACCCGATGACCGTTGGGGTTGATAATCGTCACGATCTTGGCGAGGCCATACCAGAGCGGTGCAGTCAGCAGCCAAGGCAGCCATTTTACCCAGATGAACGGCAACATCGTCAGGCCGCCGACCGCCAGGAAGTAGGGCATCGGCAGGCCATACATCTTGGCCTGCCTCGACAGCCCGAGGATGACCGGAGTGCGCTCGACCATCAGGTGAAGATCGACTTGAGCTGGGTTACGATGTTCGTGGCGCCGAAGGCAAAGAACGCACCAAGGCAGATCATTCCGACCCACATCCAGCTGATCCGGTTGAAGGCAGCCAGAAAGCCGGTGATGACCAGCGCCAATGTGAAGAAGATCGTCGTCGGGTTACCCTTGATCCAGGTGATGAAGCTGTTGCCGAGCGTGTCGATCTTCGAGAACTGCACCCCGCCCGCAGTGGCCTGGGCAAGCACATCGGTCGCGAACATCGCAGCCCAGAGTAGCAGGACGACGAACAACGCCATCTGCATGTGATTTGGTTTCGTCATGGCAAATTCCCTTTCAATTTCGTGCCATTATCTGTTCGTGGCGGGAAAGAATCCTGACCACGTAATCGCGGGTTTCCCGATAGGGAGGGACGCCGCCATATTTCCGAACCGCCGCCGGGCCAGCGTTGTATGCTGCCAGCGCCAGCGTCGGACTCCGGAAATTCTGAAGCTGCGTGAGGAGATAGCGCGCGCCTCCGTCCAGGTTTTGCATCGGATCGGACGGATCGACCCCAAGGAGCGAGGCCGTGCCAGGCATCAACTGTGCCAATCCGAGGGCGCCCTTCGGACTTTTGGCACGCTGATTGAAGCGCGATTCTTGCCAGATCATTGCCTCGAAGAGCGACAGCCATTCCTGTTTCGTAAGGCCGGCGGCAATGATGGCGGGATGGTTTTGGTAGCGGAGCGCCGTCTGCCTGACGCTGGGGAGGGCGCCCAGGTATTCACCAACGGGCGCACGGCCGACGATGATGTCGCCGCTTCCCTTGGTGGAGGCCGCCATCAGCTCTATGTCGTTGCCTTCCGGCTCATCTGGCTTGGGAGGGAGGATCAGCCTGCCGTTGCGGTCATAACGAAAAACTGCACGGGGGCGCTGTTCGGGTTTCGCCGCCTCGGCCGTGGCGCCAAAGCGGATCACATCAGCTTGGGCGCAAGTCGTTGCCAGGAGGATGGAGGTGAGAGCGGCTGGGAAAGCCAGCCGGGCCCGTCGCCAAGCTCCGCGCACCTGCGCGCACAGAGCGGTGCAAAATGGTGCGGTATGCTCGGGGTTACTGAGCCCTATCCGTCGACTCTGACCAGTCGGATAGCGTAACTCTTTGCCGTTCGCGTTCGCCGGCGATAGACGGGATGATTGGGGACCGCACGCAATACTGCTTGCAGAAGCTGTAGATGCCGTTGACCGTCTTGAAGAGGCGCATGTCCTCAGCAGTCCCCCCGCGCCGTGCTTTGAGCAGTGGGATCTCTTGCTTGCCGTCAGGTGAGACGAGTACGACGACCCACTCACCATACCAGTATGAGCTGCGCAGGTAGGCGTCGGAGCGGCACAGCACTTCGAAGTGCCAGCCATCGCGCAAGTATTCCATGAATTCTTTTGCCTGATCCAGAACAAAGTAAGGTGGCTTCATAAAGGCAGGCGATGACACGGTCCGTCTCCATTGACGGTCGCACAGCCCGCGGTTACTGACACCGCAGGAATACGACATTATAAGATCGACAACAACCTTATAATTTCGTCCAACCGTAGAAAGTTGTTGGCGACCTTACAAAATTGTTCATCCGCCAAGCGGCGGACGCCCTACCAATAGCCCGATTTTTTAAAGGGGCCAACAGGATGCGAGGTCGGGAAGAGTGTCTTTCGGGTTACCGGCCGTGTTCGCCAACGCTGTGACCGGACTGCCCGGGGTGCAGCCTGGCCGCAGAGGGCCCGTATTCGTCGGTAACATCTTCTGGAGGAATGACGTCGCAACCGAATGCCAGGAACCGGCCGTCCTTGTTGCCTTGGATCTTCCCCAGTGGATCGGGCGCGAAACCCATCTTCTTCGCCATGCGCATGAACGCCGGTGGGCCGAGGAACAGGCACCTGCGGGCACTTATCTTGAACAGGAAGCGGTTAGCAGCCGCGAGAATGGCCTCTCCGACGCCAGGCTCCTTCTTTGCCACCAGGCGCGTCAATTCCCAAATCTCATCTGAGACAGGGGGAGCAGACTCACACAACTCTGTCGGCATTCCTGACAACAGGCCCAAGCATGCGTCGCGGATCATGTAGGAGCTTTTGGCCCCATCGAAGTTATCGGTCCTAAGCAGCCGAGCCCCACCCAAGACTTCTCCATCACGGTGGGCAACGATGTAGATGGCGCCAATGACCCCGCGAGCTCCCATGTTGTCATACTGATCAAACTCCAGACCATCGGCTGTCTTGAGCCCCCAGTTCTTCTGGTTGATGAAGACTTCCCGGCGCAAATCCCAGAACTTCATGATCAGTGCCCATCCCTTCGCGACCTCGGAGGGAGAACTGAACGACTTGCTCCAGAGCACACTGACAGCGAAGTCCCGTCTGTTGCTTTCTTGACTGGAGGTCTGCGACGCAGCTTCAGTGAGCCTTACCATGTGGGAACCTTGCTAACCCTAGAAACTGACGGCCGGCGAGAGGGTTGGGAAGCCAAAGCCCTCTGTTCGACACCTCGATGGTCACAACCCCATCGATCGCGTAGAAGTCGAAATATTCGTGCAGGGTCTTCACCATATCCTTCGTAAATTCTGGCGTCCTTTGGGAGCAGGTGTCATCTGGGTTCGCGCGCCACGAGCCATCTTCCAACACCTCCACCACCACCACCCCGCCGGTGGCGAGATCATCAAAGTTCTCGTTCAGGCTGGCCACCATCTCCTTTGTGAAGCCAACCTTCGCCTCGACGATAGTCCTGGCCTCAGAGGCCCTCTGTTGAAGCATACATGAATCCCTCTTTCGATCCATCAACACCCCGGGGACTGGACATTCCAGCATGATCGGCAGATTTTATACTTTGGGATAAGGTAATTTATGCTTTCGGATAATCCATGCTCATCAACAGCTTGCAAAACTACACCATTGACCGCGCTTGGCTGACCGAACTTGCACCCGCTGGATGGGTGCTGTCGTTCAACTATACTGCCGCTGGTGCCGAGAAGCTCGACAGCACCATGCCTGCAGTTTGGCAGGAGGCGTATGTCCGTGGTGGCGTCTTCCTGGATGACCCGGTGTTCCGCTGGATCGTGAAGGAGCAAAGTGGCGCGACACGGTGGTCGGAGATCGACCTTCCCGATAGCCAAGGCGTTCTAAAGGCAGCAGCTGCGCACGGGATGAGGTATGGCATGGCTGCGACCCGCAATGTGAACAGCATCCACTCCTTCATATCGCTGTCACGAGCAGACCGTGAATTTTCGGATTCCGAGGTTCGTGAGGTCACCGAAAAGTTCTTCTACTGGGTTGATTTGCTTCACAATAGGGCTTCCTTGACAGATGGTGAAATCGCCGTCTTGGAGTGCTTGCGGGATGGCCTGTCCCAAGCGGCAGCCGCAGAGCGGCTAGGCGTATCCCTTCCAACGATCAAGTACCGAAGCCAGCAGGCCCAAGACAAACTTAAGGCGAGGACCAGCACGCAAGCCGTGTCGATCGCCAAGGACAGGGGCTTCATCTAAGAAAATTTTATCCCAAAGTTTAAATCGGAGCCCTTTCCTCTTCCCTGTCTTGCTGCCTGCTTCCAACGTCCTCGCCAGACTGCAGTTGGTTGAAGGATAAGTTGCGATGCAAACACAAGGCGCCATGCGACCTACCAACCGATTCATCGGTGAAGTGCGTGAACGGGATGGGATCGGTCTTCGGTATGAGACGGCATCAGGCGACACGGGGGTCGTGTGGCTAATCCAGCCTTCTGACCCCGCGGGCTCGGTTCCTTCGCGAATGACGGTCTTGGGACGGTATCTTGAGCAGACCGGGGCTTTCTCTTGCCCCAAGGGCCGTTTAGACGCTATACAATCTTGTAAGATCGTTTCTGACCTTGCAAGGATGTAGATATGAAGATCAGTAAGTCATTAATACCAATCGCTTTTTCACTGTCAATAGTGCCTGCAATTCCGGTGAAGGCTCACCCGATCGACTGCGCTATCCTGCTCTGCATGGCCGGAGGGTTCCCAGCCAGTTCCGAGTGCGCGCTTGCCAAGGCGGAGGTCATACGACGCATCACCCCGATCCCCGTCGAGCCGCCCCTCCAGCCCTGGCGTTGCCCCATGGGCCTGGACGCCTCGACAGCCGCGAAGATCGGCGTGTCAATGGTGGTCGGGCCAGATGGGTTGAACCCGGAGACCCGCGCGATCCGCGATGGGATCGAAATCTATCATATTCAACGATATTTCCACAAACGCACGGGCGATACCCAATACATCACGGATCGAACTTCGGTCGGCACGTATACGGAAGACGGCAATTTCCAGTGGGCGGCCGGCAGCTACCAGCACGGGCCCTCGTGGTTGGCAGAGGCCACGGGCGGCTACACTGTCACTCGGACCGTTGGATGTGATGATGATCGCCACTCTGTCTACGGGCGCGGCTGCGAACCTATCGAGATCGAGACAACTAACGACCACCGCGGTCATATCCGAGGTGTTTTCATGCGCTATCGTGAATGGGATGGCAGCTACCACGTCGAGGCGATCCGCTACTGAACCTAGCGGGTGCCCGCTGGCGCACATACTAAGAATTGCCGCGGGGCCCTAGTCGTTGTAGGGTTCCGGGTTAAATGCCCCCGTAGAGGAGCCAGAGCAGAATCAGAGACATACGGCCCATAAGTAAACCCCCCCCGCGGGGACCGCACGAGGGGGCTTGAGTTAGTAACACAGGTTTGGCGACCTGCATTGCTCCATCAGTTACGAGCATAGTTACTTCCCCGGCCTCGAAAATCAAGAGCAAAAACGCATTTGTGCGAACGGATGTGCTATGCCCGCGGCCCTGCGCCTCACAAGATCGAGGAGCAGAAAACTATGAGCAGATTCGCGGCTTTGGCCGCCCAACCGACATATCCATGCCTGCCGTCCGGCATGACCTTCGGGCACCTGGTAGAGCTGATCGAGCGGCACGCCCGCCGTGCATTCGGGATCGGCCTGGCCCGGCGTGATGCGCTCTTGCGCATGATGCGATCCACATCGGTCAGTGACTGGACCGATCCGCACCGCGACCCGGTCTGCTATCGCGCGCAGCAGGACATGGCAGCGGAGATCGGCATCACGGACCGCGCCTTGCGCGCCCATGAGAGGCACCTGGAGGCGCTTGGCCTGGTGCTGATCGACACAGCGGCCGATGGGCACCGTTCCGGGGCGGAATTGAGCGGCGGCCGGCGCCTGGGGATCAATTTTCGGCCCCTCATCCAGCGTGTGGGCGAGCTGATCGCCTGTGACCGCGACCGCCAGGCCGAGGGCCGTAGGATACAGACCCTGCGCCTCGAATGCTCCGCGCTGAAACGCGACGTCCGCCGCGCCATCGAGCGCCTGGTAGAACTGGAGCCGCGGCATCCTGCGCTTGGATCGCTCCTTCAAGCCTTCGCGGCGTGGCCGAGGCGCTACGCCGGTTTTCGGACCGTTGCACAGCTTGAGGGTCACCTGGCGGATATTCGATCCGTCTATGACCAGCTGGCCGAGATCCTGTCATGTCGTGCAGATTCTTCCGGCGTGTCGGAATCCAGGATTCCGGCGATACTAAATACAAACCTAAAGAATCCTGTTTCTTGTAGCGGTTCCTCCGCCAACAATCGGACGGCCCGCAAGCGGGCCGATACCAATCCATATACGGCCGGGCCTAAGGGCCCGCCCGGATGCTCAGAAAAAAATGATCTGCGGCCAGGGCAGGGACGCAAGCCCGAACTGACCGAAACCTTCACCCCGGATCAGCTCTACGCCATGGCATCCGATGACATGCGGCTCTACCTTGATAGCTCAGGTCATAGCCCAGACCAGTTGACCGATCGCGACTTCATCAGTGCCGCGATCGCGAGCCTGGTCGATCTCGGCATCCGGCCCTCTGCTTGGGAAGACGCGGCGGAAGTGATGGGCAATCTGGGCGCGGCGCTGACCGTGCTGGTGATCGACGCCAACAGGTTCCGCTCTGTCGAACCTGTCAGAAAGCCGGGCGCGATGCTCTGCGCTATGACCCGGATCGCCGCCAGGAGTGGGCTGAACCTGCACGGCAGCCTGATCCGGCTGAAGCAATGGAAAATATTTGGAAAATCATGAAAAGAGGATAGAAATGCCAGTTTTGCTTCAAGCCAAGCAGCAGCCGGAAGGTAGGATTTACCTGGACACCATGGACTTTCAAGCATTCTCAGAAGACGGCGAAATCATCGGAACCTGGAGGATGGGGCCGCCGGGCCTGCTATCAGAGGATGAGTATTATTCCCTATGCAGCGAGCAGACCAACCCTCTCGTCAAGGTCGCATTTCGTTTCGTGGAAGATGCCGATTGGGCCGTCCAGGATTGCGCTGTCGATGTGGAATCAGCATGGCGAGTGCAGCTTGAAGGTGAGGTGTTTTGGTGGGTGGCTTGATCCGCAGGTTCAGCTCCAACTCGCAGTAGATGCGATGGACCCGCTTATGGTTCCAGACGTGCCCTTTGACGTTCCGCAGATGCAGGAAACACAGCCCGAACCCCCATGTCTTGTGAACATTGGTCAACCCGACCAGCAGGTCGGCGATCCTCTCGTTCTCCTCGTCGCGCTTCGGGCTGTAGCGGAAACAGGTCTCGCTGACACCAAACGCCCGGCAGGCCAGCGCGATGCTGACCCCCTTCGTCGCCACCGCCTTCGCGGCCAGCTCGCGGCGCTGAGCTGGCCGCGTCACTTTTTTCCCAGAGCCTCTCGGAGCAGGTCAGCCTGCATGCTCAGGTCCGCGAACATGCGCTTCAGCCGCCGGTTCTCTTCCTCCAGCGCCTTCATCTGGCCCATCATGGACGCATCCATGCCGCCATACTTGGCGCGCCACTTGTAGAACGTCGCGCTGCTGATCCCATGCTCGCGGCACAGCTCGGGCACGGCCAAACCGCCCTCCGCTTGACGCAGCACGCCCATGATCTGGGCTTCGGTGAAACGGCTCTTCTTCATCGGAATCTCCTCGTCCATCTTGCCGAGAAAATTCTACGTCCGCAGCCCTCTAACCATGGGGAGGATTACCAAGCCACCTCGCGAACGGCCGAAAGCTTGTCGCGGAGTCCCCCTTTAGCGCCCGCTGCCTGATGATGGGCGCGGACGACGGTGCTGTCGATCATCTGCAGGGTGGCTGGGACCAGCCCGCTCTCGTTCAACGCATCCATGATCTGCTCCCACAGCCCCGCCAGGGTCCAGCGCCGGAACTGACGGTAGACGGATGACCACTTGCCGAACTCCTCGGGCAAGTCACGCCAGGGCGACCCTGTTCGAGCTATCCAGAAAATCCCATCCAGAACAAGACGATGGTTCAGGGGTTTGCGTCCGTTCGGGGCGCGGGCGGCAAGGATGAAGCGTTCATGAAACGCCCACTCCTCGTCCGACATCAGGTCTCGTGCCAAGCTGGTCTCCATCGCAGATACCAGCTTGAATCACGTTCAGACCGCCATGTGAATCCATTTTGTCAACACGACCTAGGTGCATCGTGTTCCCCCACCACGAAGTCTAACGGATGATAACCCACGTCGGAATCTTAATTGCACGCCGTTGTGGTGGTGTATTGTAAGAACGCAAGGGATTACTGCAAGCAGCGCGTATCCCTCGCGGCTCGGTAACTACACCATCAGACAAATTCTGTTCAGTCAGAGATACGCAGGTAGCTTCGCCTTCCATTCGCTCATCAGGATCAAGGTGCCTCCGACGGTCTCGCCGTGTTTGACCAGCTCCAATTCGCCGACCGGCGTTGCTTCGTCCCATTCAAAATGCTCCGAGAGGAACGACAGCGCCTCGCGCTTGTAGGCCGTGTCGAGGTTGTCGAGCTGGTCGCCCTTGGTTTCCAGCACCGTGATCCGCTTCGCTTCGCCATCGCGCTGCACGGCGAAGATGAAATCCGGATAAATTTTGGCCTTCTTCCATCCCTGAATGCCGTATTGCGTCCGCGCGACATTGCGGTGCCACCAGGCCAGCGCCTTTTCGCCGTCGAGATAGACCGCCACATCCCGCTCGTCGCTGTTCAGCTCGTTCTCGTAGACCGGCGCGAAAAGACTCTTTTCGAGCGGGCCGCCCGCGCGGTTCAGGAGCTGGCGCGCGTTCTCCGGTTCCGTCGTTTCGATGCTGAACGGCATTCGCCAGTTGCGGCCATCGAGCCGCAAGCGAAACTGGATGCGTCCCGCCGCTACCTCGGCCTTGAACAGGGCTTCGGCGCGCGCGTTCCGCGCCGCTTCGAGGCCCTTGCGCAGCTCTTCCACGATCAGGCTAGCGAGCAGGCCGAGCTTCGCGTCATCGAAGCCCCGCGCCCGCAGGGCCGCAACCGTCGCGCCGACAATCTCGCGGCCGACGAAGGGATTCGGCACGATGTCGGAAATCATCCGGACGGCATGCGCCGGATCGAAGGCGAGGATTTCCGCGTTGGCGGCGACAGTCTCGCCGACGAACAATTCGTCGCCGTCCTCGGCAAGCCTGATCCGTTGGAGCTGGCTTTCCGCCGCCTGTGCGTTTTCGGGCACCCGATCCGCGATGTCCTGCGGATCGAAGCCCCGCCAGTCGAGCGCGGAAAGCACATCCGTCTCGTAGTCCAGCTCGCGCGCGTCGCCGCTTTCCACCACCATCACCTTGGGCAGGTAGATTTCCGTGGAGGCGAAAGCCGGGCGGCGATTGATCGTGCGGGCAGTCTTACCGGTCCCGCTTTTGTCGTCCTGCGTCACGCGCAGGACCAGATCGCCGAGGCCGTCCTGTTCGAGGCCGTCTTTAATGGCACCGACGACCGTCGCAGTATCGGCGTGATGCGTGATGACGTGGCACTCATCGAGCGCTTCAACGTCCGTTTTGAGCGCGCCGGGCTGGCGGAGAATGCGGCCGACAAGCTGGGTCATGGCCTTGAGGTTGGCGCTGGCCGCAAGGCTGCACAGCACATAGGCGAAGGGGCAATCCCAGCCCTCTTGCAGGGCCTGTTTCGTGATGATCGCCCGCACGCGGTTGGTGGGCGACAAGAGGTCCTGATTTTCCGGATCGTTGAGATCGTTCTGCTGCGCGGTTTTGATCGCGATTTCCGCCTGATCGAAACCTGCCGTCAGGAGCCATTCCTTCGCGTCCTCGGCGTGGATATGGCCGCTTTCGCGCTGATCCGCGCCCGTGCGCTCGACCTGGATCAGCATGATCGGGCGAATATAGCGGCCCGTATCGGCTCGCAGTTGCCGGGCTTCGGCATCGAGCGCGTTGAGCTTGGCAAGCGCCGCGTTCAGCGTCGCCTTCCAGTCATTGCCCTGCCGGGGATCGAGGTTGAGCGGCATCTTTATCATGCCCTCACGGTCCAGCTCGCGCCCCGTCACTTCCACCAGCACATTGGCATAGCGGCCTTCTCGCGGATTGCGGCCGCCGCGCGGCTGCACATCCTGCGGCGTGGCCGTCAGCTCCAGCACGAAACACGGGTTGAATCCGTAGAGCGTGCCGAAGGCGAGATCGGAAATGGCGCGGTGGCCTTCGTCCATCACGACCACGGGCCGAATGATTCGAAGGGCGTTCCCGAGGGAATCCTTCACCATCGCGAACATGCCCGTATAGGCAGAGAGGTTCGGCGTGCGGTCGATGGCGGCCTGATGCGCCTGTTGTTCGCCTTCGGGCGGGAAGAAGCCGTGCACGTCGCCCCGGTCCTGAAACATTTTCAGGGAATCCTGCGTCTCGCGGTTCGCGGATTGCAGCATCAGCAGCATGACGCAGAGGTTGGTTTCCACGTCCCGCGCATCGAGCCGGTCGGTTTTCTCCATAATCTTCACGCGCCCCGCCGCCGCGCGGTCTAGCGCCTGACGGTAGGGGTGCTGGCGATCCTTCAGGTGCTTGAGCGTCTGCGTATAAATCGCCTCGTTCGGCACGATCCACAGGACGAAACCGGTGTTGCGGTCGAGATAGCGGCCCATCACCCGCGAGACGGCGGAGACGGCAAGCCATGTCTTGCCGCCGCCGGTCGGCACTTTCAGCACGGCGTTAGGTACGGGCCGCTCGCAGCCGTCTATGCGCGGCGAGAACGGTATCGCGGCGCGGGAAGCAGGCAGCTTGCCTGCCGTCTTCATCGCTTCCCAAGCCTCTTTCGCGAAATCCGGAATGGCAAGGCCAAGGTCCGGGTCTTGCGCGGCGAGCGCCGCCACCTTGTCGGCGCGCGCCTTCTTTTCCTTCAAAAGGTCGAGATAGTCATCGAGCGTCTTGATGACGCGGTCCTGATAATCGAGTTGGCGAAACACGGCGTCAGCTCCGATCTATCCGATAGAGCGCGAAGGGCAGCGGCACGAACTCCACGGGGATGTTCTGTTCCGCCAGCATCTTCTGGCTCACGAAGCGCGCCGGGGCGAAGACAAGGTGGCGCTTGTCCGGATCGGACGCGGCGAATGCCTTGGCGCGCGCCAGCGTCAACGCCGCTTCCGGCGACTTCAACCAGTCGAGATCGGGCTTGTAGATCAGCCAGACATGCTGGCCTTCCATGGCACCGAGATAGAAATCATCCTCGCGCACGGCGGCGGGATCGAGCGCGTGATTGGTCGCCATGTGGAACAGCGCCGCGCCGAGGCCGGCATAGGGCGGCAGGGTTTCACCGCTCAGCACCTTGTCCAGCTCGACGGGATCGCCGAGGGTGCAATAGGTGAAGGTGCCGCCAAGACCTTCTGCACGTTCCGCCACCGTCTTTTCGCCGGTGACGATCAGCTCGCCGTCTTTCACTTCCTTCTTGATGCGGTCGTATTCGTGGCCGTGCAGGTTCTCGATGCCTTCGACCTTGTGCGCCAGCTCTCCGGCATTGCTGAGCGCGCGCCAGTTCAGCCGCTCCCGCAACATCTCTGTTCGCTGTGTGCCCTCGAAATCATAGCCGTTGATGACACGCCGGACGCGCTCTGCCGTCAGGCTGTCGGCATATTCCTCCATTTCCACGAGAATGAAGCGGCGATTGCCGCCGTCGCGCTTGTTGGCTTCGAGCACGGCGTGAGCCGTTGTTGCAGAACCCGCAAAGGAATCTAGGATAATTGCGTCATCATCGGCAGCAATGTCGATGATCCTGTCCAGAAGCTTCACGGTTTTCGGCGTGTCGAACAAATCAGACGTGCCAAATATGTTCCTGAGCATGGCCTTGGCCTGCCGCATCGTATCCACGTCGCTCCAAATCGTTGGAAACGGCCGCGTGGGATCGTCCTCGGGCGCAAACTCGCGGGTGTAAGGCTCCCACACTTCACGTCCGAGCTTTTCGATCCTCTTCCAGATCAATGTACCGGCATCTTTGTGTTTCTTGATGCCCTTCTTCCCCATCGACCATCGCGCTTCTTCCCCGTTATCATGTATGGGGAAAACCTCATTTCCATCGGGGTCTTCAAGCGGGAAGAACATGGTCGGCCGATCACGGCGGAGACTCGCCCGTCCGTTCTTCTTCAGAAGGCGATCTCTAAAAGGGCGTCCGTTCTCGTCTCGGTTCGGATAAGCTTTCAGGATGGACGGGGCGATCATCCTCTTGAACTTTGCAGAGCCAATATCGCGCGCAAAGCAGAGGACGTAATCATGGTCGGGTGTGATAGCTACCTTGTTATCGTTCGGGCTATCAACTTTCCGCCAGATAAAGGTGGCGACATGATTTTCCTCACCGAATATTTCGCAGCAAATATTTGTGAGGCGGTGCGCCTCGTTATCATCGATGGTTATAAAGATGACGCCATGGTCCGCCAGCAGCTCATGGAGCATCCGAAGGCGCGGCCACATCATGGCACACCATTTGTCATGACGTAGGCCGTCCTCAACACCGACCGGATTGGACTCCAGCCACTCCCGGATCATTGGCGCATTGACGTTATCGTCGTAGCACCATCCCTCGTTGCCGGTGTTGTACGGCGGATCGATAAAGATGCAGTCCACCTTGCCCGCGTAGAGCGGCAGGAGCGCTTTCAGCGCGTGCAGGTTGTCGCCGTGGATGACGAGGTTGCCGTCAAGCGCGACAGGACCGATGCCCTTGCTTTCATCGGGCACGAGCGGACGGAAGGGCACCGCCAGATGGTGGTTATAAACAAACTCTTTGCCCTTGAAACTCAGCTCCGTCATGCCCGCCCCTTCATCGTCATTCCAGTGTATCGCTCGACCTTGATCTCCGCTTCCCGCTTGCGGGCCTGGGCGATGTCGTAGCTGTTCTGCATGCGCATCAGCGTCTCCATCGAGACGCCGAAGGCTTTTTCAATTCGGATCGCCATGTCCGGCGACAGGTGCGCGCGCTCGTTCAGGAGCGCCGACAGTGCCGGTCGCGTGACGCCTAGCGCATCCGCCGCCTCTGTCACCGACAGGCCGAGCGGTTTCAAGACCTCTTGCTTCACGAAGCCACCCGGATGGGCGGGCGTCTTCAGCCGAAGGTCATCCTCGTCGGTCATCGCGCGTTGCCCGTTGAATGTTCATTGATTCGGATGCAGCGTATCGGACGTAACGTTGCCTGTAAAGTAACGCTTTACGGAATATGGCAGTGCCCAGTACTTATTTTCGGGTGCGAAAGCAGGCCAAAAGCATGACTCCAAAAACCATTGTGACAGAGGCCAAAAAATCGGGCCCGGAAACAGCCATCTAAGACATTGATTTAAAACAACTCTGAGTACCTCGTTGAAAACGAGGGGCATGTAGGTAGTTGAATTAATAAATTAAGTAGTGTGACATGCCCTATGACCAGCGTTGCGCAGTACCTTTCCGAACATGGTCCCTCACGTTCCTCACGGATCGTTGAGGCACTTGTCGCATCTGGTTTATCCGCAGAGGCAGCGCGTCAGCGCGTATCGCGAGCCAAGCCGCCGATCCGCAGCTTTCCTGTTCCGCTCCTGCCTAGGTCATGTTGACAAATGGCGGAGCCAGAGGCGGATCGACGTGATGTCGATGAAGCCCAGGAAGCTTTCGGCGGTCTTGTCGTAGCGGGTGGCGACGCGACGGGCATTCTTGAGCTTGTTGAAGCACCGCTCAACGAGATTGCGCAGGCGGTAGAGCCTGCGGTCAACGGCGACCCGTAGCTTCCGGGTTTTGCGCATGGGGATGACCGGCACCACGTCGCGCACCTCCATGGTCTTGCGGATGTTGTCGGAGTCGTAGCCGCGGTCTGCGAGCAGAACGCTTGGCTCGGGCAGGTTGTCAGCCATGACCAGATCGAAGCCGAGGTAGTCCGATGTCTGCCCGGCCGTGATCTCGGTTCTCATGGGCAGGCCTGCCGCATTGACCCGCAGATGGATCTTGGTCGTGAAGCCACCTCGCGAGCGGCCGAAACCTTGGCGCGGAGTCCCCCTTTTGCGCCCGCTGCCTGATGATGAGCGCGAACCACGGTGCTGTCGATCATCTGCAGCGCATCCGGCACGATCCGGCTCTCGTTCAGCGCCTCCAGGATCTGTTCCCACAGCCCCGCCAACGTCCAGCGCCGGAACTGCCGATAGACAGACGACCATTTGCCGAACTCTTCCGGCAGGTCGCGCCAGGGCGACCCCGTTCGGGCGATCCAGAAAATCCCATCCAGAACAAGCCGATGGTTCGTGGGCTTGCGGCCGTTCGGAGAACGGACAGCCAGGATGAAGCGTTCAAAGAACGCCCACTCGTCGTTCGACATCAGGTTTCGTGCCACGCTGGTCTCCATTGCAGATACCAGCTTGAATCACGATCACCGCGCCCGGTGAATCCCTTTTGTCAACACGCCCTAGGCTTGGCTCACGGACACGCTCGCCCGTATCCCCGGCTACAAGATCACCAAAGTCGATGATCTGCTGCCATGGCACTGGAACGGGTAGCGGTCGGACCGGAGGCTTACCTTCATCACGGCTTCCACAAGTTCAAACCATGTCTGGTAGGAAGGTTACAACGCCGGGGAAGATCGCGATCAGCACGACGAAGGCGACCATCAGCAGGAAAAAGGGGAGTGTTGCCCGGACGATGCTGCCCAGCTTCTCGCCCGTGAGTCCCTGGATGACGAAGATGTTCATCCCAACGGGAGGGGTGATCTGCGCCATCTCGACTACGATGATCAGGAAGACGCCAAACCAGATCTTGTCATAGCCCGCACCCAGGACCAGCGGCAAGGCGATGGGCAGCGTCATTACGATCAGCGACATCCCCTCAAGAAAGCAGCCGAGGACAAGGTAGATCAGCAAAAGCAACCCAATCAGCATCAGTGGCGACAGGTTCATCGCATTGATCGTACTCGAGATCTGCTGCGGCAGGCCTAGATAGCCCATTGCGGTGGACAGGAACGAGGCCGCGCCGATGATCAGCCCCAGCATGCTGACGGTGCGCGCCGTGCCCATGCAGGCGTCGACGAGGTTGCGCCAGTTCAGCGTCCGCTCGCCCGCCATGATCAGCATGGTCATGACGACGGCCAGCGCGGCGGCCTCGGACGGGCTGGCAAGGCCCGAATACATCGATCCCAGGAGCGATGCCATCAGAACCAGGAAGGGCGCCAGCACCGGCAGGCGCGAGAAGCGCTCTTTCCAGATATGCGTAGTCGGCTCGACCTTCACATCGAAGGGCCGCACCCAGGAATAAACCGCCAGATAGCCCATGAACATCGAGGCAAGGATCACTGCAGGGATGATCCCCGCTGCGAACAGCTTGACCACCGAAGTCTGCGACAGCACGCCATAGACGATCATGATGATGCTGGGCGGGATCAGGAAACCGAAGGTTCCCGCCCCTGCAAGCGACCCCATCGAGATCGACTTGGGATAGCCGCGCTCTTGCAGCTCGCTCAGGGTGATCTTGCCGATCGCGCTGGTCGTCGCCGCCGACGAGCCCGAGATCAGCGCAAAGAAGGCGCAGCCCAGAATATTGGTATGCAGAAGCCCACCGGGAAAGCGCCGCACCCAAGGCTCCAGTGCATAGAACAGCCCGCCGATGAAGCGTGAGCGGAAAACCAGCTCGGCCATCAGGATGAACAGCGGCAAGGCCAGCAGCTCGGGCGAGGACAGCCCGTTCCACACGGTCTGCGCCAGCACGCGGTCCACCGGCATGTTGCGGAAGATCTCGAGGCTGGCGATGCCCACGCCCATGAGGCCGAGGCCGATCCACGCGCCGCTGCCCAGAAGCACGAGCAGAAGCAGGACCGGGGTTATGACGGAAAGCGGCATGGGTGGTTTCCCTTTCCTCAATCGGCCGCGACGGTGGCGATCCACGGTTCTTGCAGCCGTGTCCCCATCGCCAGGTGGATCAGCCGGAACACCAGTTGCAGCGTCAGCATCGAGGCGCCGAAGGCCACGAAGATCATCGGATAGACCAGCGGCAGGTTATCGACCGTCCCCGAGGTCCGCCCGGTGCTGCCCCAGTTGTAGCAAAGCCGGATCATCGCGAAGCTGAGATAGCCCGAGATGATCAGCCCCACCGTGCTTGACAGCCAGTCGAACAGCCGCGGGAAAGCCCCGGCGAGCAGGGTCACCTGGATGTGCCCCCCTGTCCGCAGCGTGAAGGCCAGCCCCAGAAAGATCGCCGCGATATGCATATAGGCCGCATGTTCCCACACAAAGGTCAGGCTTATGCCCATGAGGTTGCGCAGAGCGATCTCTACCACCTGCATCAGCGCGATGATCAGGACGACAAAGCCCGCGACATATGCCATCGCACGCGACAGCGCATCGACAGCGCGGTAGGTTGATTGCCACATGGGACCGTGCTCCGGTTGGGGATGGATCACCGGCTCTCGAATGCTTCCACGACCTGCGCGCCGCGCGGGTCCATGCGGGCGATCTCGGCCTCGCGGATCGGGGCGGCGCGGCGGCGCAGTTCCTCGCGGGTGGCGTCGTCCAGTTCCGCGTTGGTGATGCCGTTATCGGCCAGTTTCTGAAGCTGCACCGCGTCGGTATCTTGCGCGGATTGCCAGAATTCGGGCTCAAGCCGCGCGGCGGTCTCGGCGATGGCCTCCTGATGCTCGGGCGAAAGCTGGTTCCAGGCGTCCGCGTTCACGCTGATCGCGTCGAGGTTCCAGGTGTGCCGCGTCGCATAGCCATGGGTCAGGAACTCCCAGAACGAGCCATCCACGGCCGAGGGCGACGAGGTGCCGACCGCATCGATGGCGCCCGTCGCCAGCGAGGGGATGACCTCGCCCCAGGGAAGCTGCACAGGGATCATGCCGGCGGCGCGGAAGATCTCGGTCGCCGAGGAATCGGACGAGCGGATCTTGATCCCGGCGAAGTCGTCGATCGAATTGATCTCTTTCTTCGTATAGATCTGCTGCTGCGGCCAAGGCACGGTGAACAGCAGTTTCTGATTGTTCTCGGCAAAGACGTCGTTCAGCACCGGGCGGTAGAATTCCTGGAATGCCACCTGGTCTTCATAGGTGTCGATCAGGTAGGGCAGCGATTGCAGACCCAGCAGCGGGTTGTCCCCGGTCTGCTGTTGCAGCAGCATGTCGCCGATGGGCACCAGCCCGTCGCGCACGGCCGAGAACATGTCCGGCCCCTTGAAGCCAAGCGAGCCGCCGGGATGGACAGTGATCTGCACCTCGCCATCGGTCACGGCGGCGACTTCTTCGGCGAAGCGTTGCGTGTTGACGGTGATGTAGTTCTCGGCGGGCCAGACCACCGGCAGATCCCATGCGGTCTGCGCCATCGCGGGCGCGGCGGTCCCAAGGGCAAGTGCCGAAACAAGGCCGAAGTTCTGGAAGCGGATCATGTGAGTTTTCCCTGTCATGTGATGTTTATTGCCGAGCCGATTGCGACTGGCGCGCTCTCTCATTCCATGAAAGCGCAGAGGGTTGAGAAGTTATAGCGATATATAATTATGGTCTTTCATTCCTCATCGGAATGCAGAGGATTGATGCTCAACGATCAGACCTGCCCATGACCATGCCATATCAACAGCTTGCGCCACCGGTTTCAGCGAGGCCGGGGCGTCGCAAAGGGGGCAACGGCGAAGCCCGCCTCTTCGACCGTGCGGCGGATCACCTGCGCCAGTTCGACCGCGCCAGCAGTGTCGCTGTGGATCAGGATGGAATCGACCGGCATGGCGACCAGACTGCCGTCGATGGCCTGCACGGTGCCTTCGGTCAGCGCCTGCGCGATGCGCGCGGCAACGGCACCCTCGTCGTGGATCACGGCACCCGGCTTCTGGCGCGAAACCAGCGTGCCGTCGGGATTATAGGCCCGGTCGGCAAGGAAGGACCGCACCAGCCGCAGCCCCTGCCGCTCGGCCTCGTCGGCGGCGGCGGTATGGGGCAGGCCGACGAAGCCGAGATCGGGGTCAAAGCTGCGCACCGCGCCGATCAGCACCCGCGCCACGTCGCGATCGACAAAGGACAGGTTGCCTAGAGCGCCGTGGAAATTCGCATGGGTCAGCCGCACCCCCGCCGCCGCAGCCAGCGCCGACAGCGCGCCAAGCTGGGTAAGGGCCAGCAGTTCCAACTCGCGCAGGTCAAGCTGCATGGACCGCCGTCCGAAGCCCTGCCGGTCGGGATAGCCGATATGCGCCCCCGGCGCGACACCGCACGCCAAGGCCAGCGCCAGCGTGTCGGCCATCACCACCGGATCGCCCGCATGGGCGCCGCAGGCGATATTGGCCGAGGACACGATCCCCAGCATCGCATCGTCATCGGCCATGCGCCACGCGCCGTAGCCCTCGCCCAGATCGGAATTCAGGTCGATTGCGCGTTCGGTCATGCCTTGCATCCCTTGCGGATCAGCGGGGTGCCGAAGCCGACGACCGCGCCCTCCTGTTCCAGTATCTCGTCGTCGTCGCAGAGGGATGCGACAGGAAAGAGGAAATCGCCCGCCCCGATGCAGGCCAGATCCGCGCCGCCGGGATGGCGGGCGTGGAAGATGCCCGGCCCGGCGGCGGCGATGGTGACAGCCTCTGCCCGCGCTCGCGGGGTTGCGCCCTTGCCAAGGGTGATGCGCAGCCGCTCATCCCCCTGCCGGACAGACAGCATGGCGACGCCGCGCAGGGCGAGATGGTCGATCAGCGACCGCAGTCCGGTGGCAAAGTTCCTATCCATTCCAGCCGCTCCGCATCGAATAGTCGCGCGCAAGGGCGATCCGGGTCGCCAGCCGCTCGATAAAGGTTTCGCGGACGGCGCGGGCTTTCAGCGCCTCGTCGCGGCTGACCGCGCGGAAGCGAAGCTGCGCGCCAAGCCGCACCTGCGCCAGCGCGGTCAGGTCGGGCTCGATCACCACGCCCAGCTTGGGATAGCCGCCGCAGGTATTGGCGTCGTTCAGCTGGATCACCGGCTGCCCGCCCGGCGGAAGCTGGATCGTCCCTGGCAGGATGCCATGGGACAGCAGTTCCAGCGGTTTCTCGCGCCGCATTTCCGGCCCCGAGAGGCGATAGCCCATGCGATTGCTGTCGGGTTGCAGCGCCCATGCGCTGGTCAGGAAGCGCTCCTGCAAGGTGGGGCCGTGGATGTCCCATTCCTTCGCCGGGATGAAGCGGATTTCGGGCTCGGGCGCGGGCAGCAGGTCCAGGCGGGTCGCGTCCAGCCCGAAGCCGCAAGGACCGATCCGCGGCGGCTCGGCCACGGCCACCGGCAGCAGGTCGCCGGGTTGCAGGGCGCGGCCTTCGAGCCCGCCGAAACCACCCTTCAGGTCGGTCGCGCGCGAGCCCATGACGGATGCCACATCGATCCCGCCCGCAACGGTCAGATAGCTGCGCATCCCGCGCCCGGCCATTTGCGCGCTCAGCACCTGCCCCGCGCGGGCGGGGCGCACCCACCATGCGGGCACCGGCACCCCGTCCAGCGTGGCACGGGCATCTGCCCCGGTCAGGGCAAAGACCGTATCGCATCGGAAACGCAGCCGGAAGCCGCCAAGCGTGAATTCGATCCCTGCCAGATCCTGCGGATTGCCCACCATCATGTTGCCGATCCGCAGCGCGAAAGCATCCATCGCGCCGCTGCTGCCGACGCCCAGATTGCGCCAGCCCGGCCTGCCCAGATCCTGGAGTGAGGCCATGACGCCGGGAGAGACGATCTCGATCACGCCAGCACCTCCAGCAATCTGAATTTCACCCGGTCGCCGGGTGCCAGCAGCGCCGGGCGGTCGGAGGCGGGGTCGAAGAAGACCGCCTCGGTCCGTCCGATCATGTGCCAGCCCGAGGGCGTGGTGCACGACTGCACCGCCGTCTGCGCGCCGCCGATGATGACCCGTCCCGCTTCGACGCGCGGATGGACCGCGGCGCGGCGCGGGGCGGCAAGGCGCGGATCCAGCCCGCCCAGATAGCCGAAACCGGGCTGCGAGCCCAAGGCATAGACGGTATAATCGCCGCCTGCATGCAGCCCAGCAAAGTCGGTGGGGCTCATGCCCGCGGCCTCGGCCAAGGCGGCCAGATCGGGTCCTGCCTCGCCGCCATAGGTGACGGCGATTTCATGGATGCGCCCGCCCGCCGCATCGGGGACGGGCGCGGACCACAGCGCCTCGATACTTGCGGCAAGCGTCGCGGGGGTGAAGGCGTCGGGGTCATAGACCACAGCAAGGTTGTTCATGCCGGGAATCACCTCGCGCACGCCCGGCACCCCGCCCAGGCCCGAGGCCACCGCCCAGATCCGCCGCTGCCGCGCCAGGTCCAGTGCGCCCGGGGCGTATTCGCACAGCAGCGCGGCCTCGCCCAGTTCGGAAAAGACCGGCCCGCTCACGCCCCCGCCTCCGCCTTCATCTTGGTCTCCAGATAGTTGATCCCGGCGCCACCGGCGCGGAATGCCGCGTCGCGCATCAGACGGGCTTGCAGGGGGATATTGGTCGCGATGCCGGCGACGCGGGTGGCGGCCAGCGCGGCCTCCATCCGGGCGATGGCGGTGGCGCGGTCCGGCCCATGGGCGATGAGCTTCGCCACCAGCGAATCGTAATGCGGCGGCACCTCGTAGCCTTCATGCAGGTGGGTATCGACGCGCAGCCCCTCGCCCGCCGGCGGCTGCCATTCGCTGACTCGACCGGGCGAGGGCAGCATGGTGGCCGGATCCTCGGCATTGATGCGGCACTCGATGGCGTGGCCGGAAAAACCGACGTCGGCCTGGGTCAGGCCAAGCGGCTCGCCCATGGCAATGCGCAATTGCGCCTCGACGATATCGACGCCAGTGACCATCTCGGTCACGGGATGCTCGACCTGCAGGCGGGTATTCATCTCGATGAAGAACAGTTCATCGTTTTCGTAAAGGAATTCGAAAGTGCCCGCGCCGCGATAGCCCATCGCCTTGCAGGCATCCAGGCAGCGCGCCGCCACCCGCTCGATCAGCGCGCGCGGGACACCGGGGGCCGGGGCCTCCTCGATCACCTTCTGGTGGCGGCGCTGCATCGAGCAGTCGCGATCACCCAGATGCACCCCATTGCCCTGCCCGTCGCAAAGCACCTGCAATTCGACGTGGCGCGGCGTGGTCAGGTAACGCTCCATGTAAAGCTCGGGATTGCCGAAGGCGGTGCGCGCCTCTTCGCGCGTCAGGGCGACGGCATCGTCCAGTTCGACCTCGGTTGCGACAACGCGCATTCCGCGCCCGCCGCCCCCGCCCGAGGCCTTGACGATCACCGGATAGCCGATCCCTTGCGCGATCCGGCGGATTTCGCCCGCATCGGGGGGCAGCGGCCCGGGAGAGCCGGGAATGCAGGGCACGCCCGCTGCAATCATCGCCTGACGCGCGCGGACCTTGTTGCCCATCGCAAGGATCGCCGAGGCGGGCGGGCCGACGAAGATCAGCCCCTCGGCCTCGATGGCGGCGGCGAAATCGGCGTTTTCCGACAGGAAGCCATAACCCGGATGGATCATGTCCGCGCCGGTCGCCCGCGCGGCATAGACCAGTGCGGGGATGTTCAGATAGCTGTCGCGCGCCCGTGCTGGGCCGATGCAGATGGACTGGTCGGCCTCGCGCACATAACGCGCCTCCTGATCGGCCTGCGAACAGGCCTGCACATGGGGGATGCCCAGCTTGCGGCAGGCGCGCTGGATGCGCAGGGCGATCTCGCCCCGGTTGGCGATCAGCAGCTTATGGGTCATGCAGATACCGGGCGCAGGCGGATCAGAGGCTGCCCGATCTCGACCGGGAATTCGTCGGCGACCAGGATCTCATCGACGATGGCATTGAAGGGCGCGCATACCGGCAGCATGGATTTCATCGCCTCCAGCAGCAGCAGCGTATCGCCCGAGGCGACCCGCGCGCCGGTGCTGGCGAAAGGCGCGGCGGCGGGCGAGGGCGAAAGATAGACCACCCCGGGCATGGGGGCAGTGACGGCTTCGGCCCCTTCGCGGGGCGTTGCGGCGGACCCGGGGACGGCAACGGGGGCTGCGCCGGCCTGAGCAAGACGCAGGTGGATCTTCATCCCGCCGGTCTCGACCTTGACCTCGCGTGCCGCCGATCCGGCCAGTTCATCTACGATTCGCCTGATCTCCGCGAAGTCCATGCTATCTTCCCATTTAGACAGGCGATTTGCATCCGCCTTCCTGGCCATCCTGACCTGTCCTTTGCTTGAAGAAAAATGATTTAATTTTATATTGATGCATTCCCAAAGTGGATCATTCTTGGAACTGCCGGGTGAAATCGCAGGCTTCTGCCGCCACCTGCGCCACCGAGGCTGCGATGGCCGAAGGCCGGTCGTTGCGATACATCGCGGCATAGGGAACCGAGGGCAAGGCCGGCTCGGCCAGGATAATCTCCAGCTTGCCTTCGTCGATCAGCGGTCGGAAGCAGGCGCTTGGCATGTATGAAATGCCCAGACCCGCGATGGTCAGCCCCAGAAGTGCGGTCATGCTGTCGCTGGAAACCTGGCGCGGAAAGACGATCCCTTGGTTGCGCAGCCATTTGCTGAAATGCAGCCCAGACCCCGAGCGGCTGCCCTGCGACAGGATCGGATATTGCACTAGGTCCGACAGCGGCAGCGACCCCCGCTCGGCAGTGGCGACCAAGCCGGGTCGCGCCATCCAGTCGTTGCGAACCTGGGCCAGAACCTGCGAGGTGACCTCGGGCGCCGTGAAGGTCTCGGGGATCACGATCAGGTCGAGGCTGTTGTCCAGAAGCCCCTCGTAAAGAGTGCGGCTCATATCTACCTCGGGCTCAAGCACGACATTGGGGAATTGCTCGCGCAGCAGGGTGACCATTCGGGGCAGCCATGTCATCGCGATCAACTCGGTCACGCCGAAGCGAATTCTGCGTACTGGGGGCGCGGCGCCGTCGCGCAGGGCATGGATGCGGTTCTGAAGCTCGAGCATTTCTTCGGCGATGCCGACCAGGTATTCGCCCTTCTCAGTCAGCCGCGCGCCACGCAGGCTGCGGTCGAATAACTCAGCCCCCGCAGCCAGTTCCAGTTCCTGAATCCGCTTCGAAATCGCCGATTGCGTCGTGTTCAGCTTCAGCGCCGCGCGCTCGAACGTACCCAAATTGGCGATCCAGTAGATGGTTTCCAGCTGCTTCAGCGTGGTCGGCGCAGGCATGGGGCCTCCATATTCATTCTCACAAGGAATGGTATAAGATAAATATTTATCGGTTTTTTCTATGATACCCTGACTTAAGATGCAAGAAATTCCATCAGAGGCCGTCCTTACGGGCCGTCTGCCCCATTACAGGCAAACCGATGAGCATAACCCTATCCAACCGTGTGAACGCGCTGAAACCTTCGGCAAGCATCGCAGCCAAGGCCATCGTCAACGACCTGCGGGCGCAGGGGCGCAAGATTGTGGATTTCACCATCGGCGAGCCGGATCTGGACACGCCGCCCCATATCATCGAGGCCGCCATCGCCGCGATGCGGGCGGGGGACACGCATTACACCGCCTCGAACGGCACGCCGGCGCTGCGCCAGGCGATCACGGACAAGCTGGCGCGCGACAACGGGATCACCGTCAGCCCTTCGGATATCGTCGTAGGCTGCGGCGCCAAGCAATTGATCTTCGAAGCTTTCGCGGCCACCCTGAATGACGGCGACGAGGTGATCGTGCCCGCGCCCTACTGGGTCTCTTACCCTGATATCGTGGCGCTGAACGGCGGCAGGCCGGTGATCGTGCCCTGCGCGCGCAAGAACGACTTCAAGTTGACTGCCGCGGCGCTGGAAGCCGCGATCACCCCGCGCACCCGTTGGGTGATCCTTTGCGCGCCCTCGAACCCGACCGGCTCGGTCTATTCCAGCGATGAACTTTCCGCGTTGGCCGAGGTGCTGCACCGCCATCCCCATGTCGCGGTGATGACGGATGATATCTATGAGCACCTGGTCTATGACGGCGCCCGCGCCGACAGCCTTTTGCGCGTCGATCCCTCGCTTGCGGGCCGGGTCTTGATGATCAACGGACTGTCCAAGGCCTATGCGATGACCGGCTGGCGGATCGGCTATGCCGCGGGGCCGTCCGAGGTCATCGGCGCAATCACCAAGCTGCTGGGGCAATCGACGACCTGTCCCAGCTCGATCAGCCAGGCGGCGGCCGTCGAGGCGCTGAACGGCGACCAGACCCCCGTGCGGGAGATGGTCACGCTTTACGAACGCCGCCGCAACCTGATGCACGAGCGCCTTGACGCCATCCCTGGCATGAGCTGCGTCCGACCCGCGGGGGCTTTCTACATCTATCCCGACGTCTCGGCCCTGCTTGGTCGCCGCACGCCGGAGGGCGAGGTGATCAAGACCGACACCGATCTGACGCTCTACCTGCTGAGATCGGTGGGCGTCGCGGTAATGGACGGCGCGGCCTACGGCATGTCGCCCTGCCTGCGCCTATCCTTCGCCACATCCGAAGACACCATCGCCGACGGCTGCGCACTGATCGCCAAAGCCTGCGCCGCCCTCACCTGAAAGGAACCAAGATGCTTGACGAACGCCACAATCCCAACGCGTTGCAGGCCGATCCCGCGCTGGTGGATGCCTTCCGCGCCCTGCCCGTCGCCAATATCAGCGACAACCTGCACCGCCTGTCCGGCGCGGCCGGGCTACGGCCCTTCCATGACGGCACGCCGATGGCCGGAACCGCGCTGACCGTGCGCACGCGGGCGGGCGACAACAAGGCGATCCACCTGGCGCTGGACCTGCTGCGCCCCGGCGACGTGATCGTGGTCGATGGCGGCGGCGATATCAGCCGCGCTCTGATCGGCGAGATCATGACTTCGGTCGCGAAGATGCGCGGCGCGGCGGGCTTCGTGCTGGACGGGGCGGTGCGCGACGTGGCCTCGCTGGCGAAATCGGACTTTCCTTGCTTTGCCCGCGCGGGCATCCATCTTGGCCCCTACAAGAACGGGCCGGGCGAGATCAACGTCCCCGTGACCATCGGCGGCATGGTGGTGAATCCCGGCGATATCGTCGTGGGCGATGCCGATGGCGTCGTGGCCTTCCCCCAGTCCATCGCCGCCGCCCTGCTTGAGGCCACCCGCGCGCAATCGGCCAGGGAAGAAGAGATCCTGCGCGGCATCGCCGCGGGCCATTACGTCGGCGCCTATGACACGCGCACGGCCTGACCGCACCACCGGGGGCGTTCCGACGCCCCCTTCCTGAAGGGATCCCCCATGCTTGCCACCGATATCCTGCGCGCGGCCCGCGAGGCTGCCCTTGACGCCACGCGTTCGGGGCCGCCCGTGCGCCCGTCCAATCCCTTCTTCGGCGTCGGCCCGATCAGCGACGGATCGACCGACGAGGTGGACCGCCGATTGCGCCGCCTGGAATTCGAGCGCTGGCTGTACGCGACCTATCGCAAGACCGACGACCGGGGCCGCGATATCGGCGGCTATACGGCCTCGGAACTTGCGCGCTCGATGCACCGGGGCGAGCCTGCCGACAGCATCCTGCGGGACATGATGCGGGCCATCCACCGCTATTTCGGCCTGCCCGCGCAGAACCATCTGGCGGTTGGCCTGGGTGGCGGTCATAGCGGCTTCACCACCTGCATCCAGCATCTGATGACGTTGAACGATCCCGAGCAGCAAGTCTATATCGACACGCCCCGCCCCGAAAGCGCCCGCAACGGCCCCGCCGGTTTCTTCCGTCAATCATGGGCCGCGCAGATCATAGACCTGTGCCGCCTGTCGAAGAACGGCACCACCGAGCGGCTGCATTTCGCCAGCGACGAAGGAAGCATCCCGCCTGCCGAGACTCTGGAGGCCCTGGGCATCCGCCTGTTCATTGGCGTCGGCCACGAAACCACCGGCGCGACCGCCTATACCGCCGCCGAGATCGCCGGGCTGCTGGAATGGCTGGACCGCGACCCTGCGAACCGCCATGCGATCATCGACGCGACCTCGCTTCTGGGCGCGATGCCCTGGCCGGATGACCTGATCGCCGGGCTTATGGCGAAATGCTGCCTTTTCATGCCATTGCAGAAGGCAATCGGCGGGGTCTCGGGCTATTTCACCGCCAGCTTCACGCCGCAGGCGCTGGCGCAGATCGATCGCAACATCGCCGCGCCGTCATGGGCGATTCCGCGACAGCTCAGCCTGACCGTGCCGCAAGATCCCGCGCGCCCGGTCACCGGCCCGCGCTCGGTCGCGCAGGGGCCGTTCTACGACGCCAAGGCTGACCGCATGACCGGCGGTGTCATCAACACCTTCAGCCTGCTGGCCTTCGCCGAGACCACCTTCGGCCTGCGCCAGATCGAAAGCCGCATCGGCCCGGTGACTGCGCTGAACGCGCGCTCGACCGCGAATCGTGCCGCGGTCGAGGCATGGGTGGCAGAAAATCCGCTGTTCAACCTAGCCGTCGCCGATCCCGAGAAGCGCGGCACAGCGGTCACCCTGCTGCAAGTCAACGACCCCGGATTCGAGGAGTTGCGTCCCCGCATCCTGGCCCGCGCCAAGCAGCTTCTGGGTGACAGCGGCATCACCCATCCGGGCGGTCGGCATGAGGCGGGGCTTGGCGCGGCGGTCTATCTGAACGCCTTTCCGGGAATGCCTGGCGATTTTCGCGCTTGGATCGGCGGCGTTCGCGAGACGACGGATATTCCTGCGCTGCTGAACAACCTGAGCTATGCTTGGCTGCGCGCCAAGGCGCTGGTGATCGCCGAGGAACTGAAAGCGCGTGGCGAACAGCTAACCGATCCGCCGGTTCCGCCTCTTCGCCATGCAGCGACAGATAATCCCCGCCTCACCGAGACCTGTACCGAACTGGCCGCGATCTTGGCGGGCATCGCCACATCGACCAACCCCACACAGGCCGAAATGAGCGACCGCCATGCCGCGCGGGTGCAGACGCTGATCACAGAACTGCATCACCTGACAGCCACTCCTCCAATCAGCTGAGGCTAAACTACCTGCAGCAGCAATTGCACACTCTGCGTCGCATAAAGTGATAGAAAACAATGACAGATCCAGACGGCGTAGGAGATGAAGGACACCGAATAGCGATAGCCTATCAGTTGCCCCCAAAAAACGTGACTGATTATCTGTCGCGGCTGCGCCCAAATCTGATCGTGGGGAATGACTTGACGGTATCCTTCGCTAGCAGCGTGAGTATTTAGCCCATGTTCCTGTCGGTCTTCCATCTGTTCAAGGTTGGGGTCGGCCCGTCGTCGTCCCATACCATGGGTCCGATGGTCGCCGGTGCGCGTTTTCTGGACGAGTTGCGCCAGCAGCCCTTCAAGGCGCATGGGCTGAAGGCCAGCCTGCACGGCAGCCTGGCCTTTACCGGCAAGGGCCATGCGACCGACCGCGCGACCATCCTGGGCCTTGCGGGCTTCGTGCCCGCGACGCTGGACGCCGAGGCGGCCGAAGTTACGCTGACCCGGAACCGCGAAACGCATCTTCTGTCGCCCGAGGGCCTGGGCGCCCTGGCCTTCGACCCCAATCGCGACCTTCGCTTCGATTTCGACCATGCACTGCCGGGGCATGCCAACGGCATGACGCTGTCGGCCACGGATGCACAGGGCGACGTGATCTTCCACCGCATCTACTACTCGATCGGCGGGGGCTTTGTGTTGACCGACGAGGAACTGGCCCGCAAGGGCGATGAAAAACGCAGCGACGATGCGCCTGCCGTGCCCTATCCCTTCGCAAGCGCGGCCGAGATGCTGGAGATGGCTGCAGCCTCGGGCAAGTCCATCGCGCGGATGAAGCATGACAACGAACGCATCTATCGCTCGGACGCCGAGATCCGCGACGGGCTGATGCGGATCTGGCAGGTCATGCGCGACTGCATGGATCGAGGACTGACGACCGACGGCATCCTGCCCGGGGGATTGTCGGTCAAGCGACGCGCCAAGGCGATTCACGAAAAGCTTTTGGCCGAACGCGGCATGAACCTGACCGCCCCCCATGTCATCAACGACTGGATGTCCACCTATGCCATGGCCGTAAACGAGGAGAACGCGGCTGGCGGCCAGGTCGTGACGGCGCCCACCAACGGCGCGGCGGGAACGGTGCCCGCCGTGATCCGCTACTGGCTGGACCATGTGCCCGGCGCGTCAGAACGCGACATTCCCGAATTCCTGCTGACAGCGGCGGCCATCGGCGGGCTTGTCAAGCACAACGCATCCATTTCGGGGGCCGAAGCCGGGTGCCAGGCCGAGGTCGGCAGTGCCAGCGCAATGGCTGCCGCAGGCTTGGCGGCGGTCTTAGGCGGCACTCCAGAACAGGTGGAGAACGCCGCCGAGATCGCGCTGGAGCATCACCTGGGCATGACCTGCGACCCGGTGCGCGGGCTGGTGCAGGTGCCCTGCATAGAGCGCAACGGGCTTGGCGCGATCAAGGCGGTCAGCGCGGCCAGCCTGTCGCTGCACGGCGACGGCACGCATTTCGTGCCCCTGGACGCGGCGATCGAGACGATGCGCCAGACCGGGCGCGACATGTCGGACAAGTACAAGGAAACTTCGCTGGGGGGGCTGGCCGTCAACGTGCCGAATTGTTGAAGCGCTCGATGGAGAAATAGATGAAGGTCATCTTTGCTCGTTCTTGGCATTCGGCTCACGGTTTGCAGGCCCCTGGTCGCGCTAGCCCAAATGCGACTTTGGTTGCCGGGAGAGTTTCTCGCGTCTGTAGCCACGTCCTAGCTTTACAGTTGCGTTTTTATCTCATCTCTGAATCAATGTGTTACCATGATTTTGATGAGGTCATGGATGTCGGGATTGGCTGTGGAGGAAACGCTTGAACTGTGGGCTTCGTCGCTTCGGGACGTGAAGTCGCGGATGCGGGTGCTGTTCACACAGGAACGGGTTGCGGCATCGGCCGGTCAGTTTCTCGATGGCCTGCTGGGGGACGAGCGGCGCAAGACCGGCTGGATGCGGGCAGAAGCCGCCGGCGACAAGGGTCCCTGGCGGCAGCAGGCGATCCTCGGCCGGGTGCCCTGGGACGCCGATGCCTTGCGCGACATCGTCCGCGATTATGCGCTGGAAACGCTGGCGGATCCGGATGCGGTGCTGGTCATCGATGAAACCGGCTTTCTGAAGCAGGGTCATGCCTCCTGCGGGGTGGCGCGCCAATACACCGGCTCGGCGGGCAAGATCACCAATTGCCAGATCGGGGTCTTTGCCGCCTATGTCTCGCGCCATGGGCATGCTTTCATCGACCGGGCGCTCTATCTGCCGAAGGCCTGGGCGGACGATCCCGAACGGCGCCGCAAGACCCATGTGCCGCAGGAGACCGGCTTCGCCACCAAACCCGCGCTTGCCCGTGCCATGATCGAGCGGGCGCTGGCAACCGAGATGCCGTTTTCCTGGGTGGCGGCAGACAGCGTCTATGGGGTCGGCGATATCGAGATGGCGCTGCGGCGTGCCGGCAAGGGATATGTGCTTGGGGTCAGCGCAAAGCATGCGTTCAACTCCTGGGACAAGCCCTATGCCGTTGCGGGAACCGCCAGGGATATTGCCGCGAACTTGCCCCCTGAGGCATGGCAACGCCTGTCCGCGGGCACGGGCACAAAGGGCGAGCGGCTCCATGACTGGGCCTACATCGAGCTGGCCGATCTCAATGCCGCAGATTACAACGCGGCCTTGAGCGGGACCTGGACACGAGGCCTGCTGATCCGCCGCAATATCGCAGACGGAGAGTTGGCCTTCTTTTCGACCTGGTGCGCACAAGGCACGTCTATGGAAGCACTGGCACGGGTCGAGGGCCACCGATGGGCGATCGAGGACAGCTTCGAGACCGCGAAGAACGAGCTTGGCCTCGATCACAACGAGACGCGCTCGTGGCATGGCTGGCACCGCCATGTCTCCCTGGTCATGCTGGCCTTCGCCATGATGGCGACCATCCGCCATCATGCCAACACCGCACCGCCCCCAAAAACGATGCGCAACCCGTGCCTCCGCCCCTGATCCGATGGTCTGTCCAGGAAATCCGCCGCATCGCCAATCGCATGGCACAGCGTCAAATCCAGCCCGCACAGATCATCGCATGGTCAATGTGGCGAAGGGCGCATCAGGCCGCAGCAAGACAGGCTCATATCAAACTGAAAACGCAACTGTAATGCTAGGTCATGTTGACAAATGGCGGAGCCAGAGCTTGATGCATGCGATGTCGATGAAGCCGCGGAAGCTTTCTGCGGTTTTGTCGTAGCGGGTTGCCAGCCGACGGCTGTTTTTCAGCTTGTTGAAGCAGCGCTCGACCATGTTGCGCAGGGTGTAGATGGTCATGTCGACAGCCTTGCGCACCCTTCGGTTCTTTCGCATCGGTATCATGGGGAGGGCGTTGCGGCTCTCGATGTCTTCCCGAATTTTATCAGAGTCATAGCCCCTGTCTGCGACCAGGACGGCTGGCTGCGGCAGGTTGTCGGCCATCACCAGATCATAGCCGGTGTAGTCGGAATCCTGCCCCGGCGTGATCTCGGTCCTCATCGGGAGGCCAGCGCCGTTGATGCGGAGATGGATCTTGGTCGAGAAGCCACCTCTCGAACGGCCAAGAGCCTCTTTCGGAGTCCCCCTTTTGCGCCCGCCGCATGATGATGGGCGCGGATCACGGTGCTGTCGATCATCTGCAGCTTGTCCGGCGCGATCCCAGCGTGGTTCAGCGCGTCCAGGATATCCTCCCACAGCCCGGCAAGGGTCCAACGGCGGAACTGCCGGTAGACCGAGGACCACTTGCCGAACTCTTCGGGCAGGTCGCGCCACGGCGCACCAGTCCTTGCGATCCAGAAAATGCCATCCAGAACAAGACGATGGTCCGCAGGCTTGCGCCCGTTCGGATGCCGGACGGCTCGGATGAAGCCCTCAAAGAATCCCCATTCGTCGTCGGACATCAGGTTGCGTGCCAAGCTCATCTCCTACGTAGAGAGCAGCTTGAATCACAGCGCGCACGCCGGTGGAACCCCTTTTGTCAACATCACCTAGGCATATGCCTAAGCCTCCATGGTTATGCCCAAGTGTCCGGTCGAATTGGGGGCCAGTTCAGTTCAGGGTTTGACCAATATGCCAGTCGGCGGTGTGCAGTGCGCGCATAAAATCCTCAAAACCAAAGCAATTAATCGACGCAACCTGCGTCGCAAGAAATTACGAGAGTACAGCGTATCTTGCCCACCTCTTGACACGATCTATCTCTTGAATGCTGCGAGCAAGACTCAATACCCCTACGCATCTTTATCCGGCCTTCTTCTCGAAAGAGCTATTCGGCGAAACTTTCCTTGGCCTGTTCGTGTTTGACCGTCTTTCGATTTCGCGCGCTTCAGCGATACGCCACATCCGGTATCGACCCTGCCCGGTCACTTCGCGGATAAGGTGTCGCGCCTCCATCCAAGCGAGGTTACGCTGAACGGCGGCGCGACTGGCGCCGGTCATTGTCTCGGCGATCGGGGCAGAGACGAGTGGCCATTCAGTAAGTGCCGCGCGCAAGGCTTTGGGCGTTCTGCCCGAGAGTGAGGTCATCTCTACCTCCGCTCGCGCAGCCCATACCTCAACGTCGTCGAGGTGGCGGATCGCGCTCAGGCAAGCCGTTTCCATCCCGTCTAGCCAGCGCGTCAAACGGTCGGCGGGTCGGCCAGAGGCACGAAGGCCCCCTGCCCCGCCCATGGCCAGTGGCGCAAAGATAGCCCCTCTTCCCTCACTGGCTGCGATCCGCGCGGACGTGACAGCCGCTTCCATCCGGTCTCCGTGCTGCCCGAGACCGGCCAAGTTCCAAATGTGAAAGCCCATGCAGGCACGGCTGATCGGGTGCAGATCGGCAGCTTGCGCCATCAGGTCCAGCCAACCGCCCGCGCGATCCGCAAAGGGTTCCGCCTCACCCGCCAAGTTCTCGGGGTCACGGCGATCCACAAAAGCGGCCAGGTCCACCTCCGGCCCTGGCCCTCCCGTCAGACGCCGCACCGCCCATCCGACCCGTGCCAGGGCGGCAGTATCGTCTTGAACTCCAGACAGGCGCAGGGCGATCCAGAGCGCCAGTCGATCCGCCCCGATGCGGTCGCCTACGAACCAACTTAGGTCGGCCGCTTCGATCAGGGCGAGCCTGTGGCGCCAACCCTCAGGCCCCCTCCGCAACCGCTCGTCCAGCCCACCGAGCCGACCTGCGACACGGGCGAGCCGCGCGGCATTGTCCGCCTCGGCTTTGCGCCAATCGTCAAGGATTGCAGTCTCGCGGGGTTCGGCCCTGAGGACGGGCGGCAGATCGTCGGGCTCGTCTTCGATCGGACCAGGCAGGAACCACAGATCGTCTTCGGATCTCTCCGCGGCCTCTTCCACTCCGGTCAGAGGGTCGTCAGAAATGCCATATGGAGCAGATACGTGAGGCTTCATATGTGCAAAATACGTACGTTTTGCTTTTTACCCAAGGGTTTTCTCGTGGTGCGCCTGTACTCCCTTTATAGCACGCGCGCGCGACTGCTCGCGAGATATCTCTGAACGCGCGCAGCCATAGGAAACCAAGGGCATTTTGCTGACCTCGGCCATAAAGAGCGCTCTTGCTTCCGTTTACAAATGGTCGTTTATTGGTGATACATAAAATTGCAAACGGCCCAGTTTCATGCCGCTGATTGGCTATGCGCGCGTCTCCACCGAGGATCAGACCCCCCTGCCCCAGTCTGAGGCACTGCAGTCTGCGGGATGCGCCGAGATTTTTGAAGAGCACGCCTCGGGCGGCAACCGCGCGCGGCCCGTGCTTGCACGTGTGCTGGAGCGGATTGGCAAGGGCGACACGCTGGTCGTCGTGCGGATCGACCGGCTTGCGCGGTCTTTGTCGCACCTACTTGAGGTGATCGAAAGACTGGAAGGCAAGGGGGCGTTCTTCCGCTCGCTCCAGGACCCGATCGACACTGCCTCGCCCCAGGGCAAGTTCACGTTGCAGGTTCTAGGCGCTGCGGCTGAGTTCGAACGCGCTCTGATCCGCGAGCGTACCAAAGCCGGACTTGCCTCGGCACGCTCAAAGGGCCGCGTAGGCGGCAACCCAGGTCTTCGCGCCAAGGACCCTGAAGCGCTGCGCAAGGTGCGGCTGGCGCGACAGGACGGCTACATGGAGCGCTTGAACGAAACTGCGCAGGATTGGGTGCCCCATGTGCGCCGTTTGCGCCCCGATATGGCTTGGGAAGACGTCCTGCGGATCATCAATGGCCCCCTGCCCCATGATCGGCGCTGGACGCAAAGCCGCCTGCTCCGCGCCGTGAAGGCATACGTGGCGGACGGATTCCTGCCTGCTGAAGTGCTTGGACGCGCTGGACGTCGCGAAACCGACGATCGCCTGCCTGCGATTGTCGCCGCAATTAAAGGTGCTGACCCGGAGATCACCTTGCAGGCAATCTGCGACCGACTGGAATCCATGCGTGAGCGCACCCCTCGCGGTCGCACCAGCTGGCAGCCTTCCTCAGTCAGAATGCTGCTGGAGCGTGCTGAAAAGCTGGGGCTCCTCTGAGGATCACACTTGTGTTGGCCTAACCGATTGCCACTAAATCTAGAAAGTGCTTGCACGAATCTGGTTGGTCGGGCAATAGTCTCGAAAAATAACGCGCGGTCACATAAAAAACGCGCCCATGGATCGGGGCAGAC